>NZ_JAQFUY010000001.1:0-592209 GCF_027716745.1 Bacillus cereus group sp. Bc010 | reverse complement strand
ATTTTCTTCGGAAAACAAGGTGAGCTTAGGGAACGGACTATACAACATCAATTGCAAAGAGCCAGTGCTTTAAACATAATCATCAATGCTATTAGTATTTGGAATACCTTACATCTAACTAAAGCAGTTGAATATCAAAAACAGTCTGGTAGTTTTAATGAAGAATTATTACACCATATGTCGCCTCTAGGTTGGGAACATATTAATCTACTAGGAGAATATCATTTTAATTCGGAGAAAGTGGTCTCGTTAGATTCTTTAAGACCATTAAAACTTTCTTAACGTTGTAAAAATGGGGGAATCGTCAGGAAAATAGGCTTAGCGTTGTACATCCGCATTTTCCTGACGGGACCCCATCTAGAGTTTCAGAATCAATAGAAATCTCCTTTAATAAATCTGGATGTGTATATACAATAGCTCCCAAATCTTCAATTCTGTCTTTAAATTGTTCTGTCGTAATATAATGTACGTGATCCCCCCGTTCAGTATAGGCTTTAACTAAACTTAATGTAGGATTTACATGTCCCTCTGCTGGAAAATTAACCACTAAAATATTTAGCACTTATTTCTCACTCCTTACATTTCAATTCACTTATTAAGCATACTGTAATTATTACCGTCAAACTTCCCCTAATAGTCCTAATATACTTGCTACTTTAGATTGATAAATAATTATCAGTTATTTAATTAAAAAAAGCATCTACATAAGTAGATGCCAAACCGTGATAAGGAGTGTTCTGTGAGGTTAGAATAAGCTTTTCAGCTTGTCCTATGCTATCAATATATGTTTTATTTTATAAAATGTGAATAATTGATAGAATAATTTTATTCTTCTTTCTCACCCATTTTGAATTAATTCCTAAATAAGACAACTCTATTTTTATAACATTTCATATGTTTTAATCTTCTTTAGAGCTATCTATTTTTACAGTTTCTCCAGTCAATCGCTTATTTTTCAATTCAAAATACGCATCTAAAACTTCTTTTCCAATATCAGAATTAATACCAGATTTATCATTCATAACCCACGGCACAACTACGGAAAACGCTACTTCTGGATTATCATATGGCGCATATCCTGCTAACGTTAAGTTATAACATTCTCTTCTCTCGCCTTTTTCATTTCTTCCAATATCACTTTCTCCACCGTATACCGTCTGTGCTGTTCCTGTTTTACCTGCTGGTTTATAAGATGCTTTTTGGAACGCCCTTACTCCTGTTCCATCACCCTCTTGGAATACCTTTCTAAATCCTTCTTTTACTTGATTTATATATTCCTCTTTCATATCAATTTTATTTAAAACAATTGGTTCTACTGCATGCACCACTTTACCAATCTCATCTTTTTGCGACGTTTGCTCTCTTACCTCTTGTACAATTTGTGGCTTCATTCGATATCCACCGTTTGCAATTGTTGAAATATACTGTACGAGCTGAAGTGGTGTATACGTGTCATACTGGCCAATTGAGTAATCTAATAAGAAACCCGGCTGATTATCTTTTTTACCAATTTGTCCAGCTGTTTCATTCGGTAAATCGATGCCCGTTGGAACACCTAATCCGAATTGTCTGAAATAGTACCTCATTTTATCAAAGTGTTCCTGTTTAATATTTAATGAACTATTTTTCACATAATCCACACCTGCAATTTTTAATGCTGTATGAAACATATAAACGTTTGAAGAGACTTGTAACGCTCTTAAATCATCAATGTTTCCAAACTCTTTCCAAGACTTCTTCTCCCTAGTACCTTTAAACTTCATAGGTGCATCATAAAAATAAGTACCTGGTGTTATAGCTTTCGTTTCAAATCCAGTTAAAACTGTCGCACCTTTAACTGTTGATCCCAGCTCATATGAACTAGTCATTGTGCCTAATGCATAGTCTTCAACTTCTGTTTTCCCGTCTTTTTCTACAAGTCTTTTCCCAGCCATTGATAATACTTGTCCGTTTTTCGGATTCATCATTACAACGAAAGCACGGTCCAACATAGATTCAGATCCTTTATATGCCTTTAATATTTTTTCTATACTTTCTTCTACTTTTTTCTGTAATTCCATATCTATCGTTAAAGTTAAGTTCTTACCGCTCTTTCCCTCAGAAATTGTTTCCGTTCTAATTGCAGTACCTTGTTTATCTGCAACGCTTCTTACTTCTTTTTTTGTACCATGAAGTACCTCTTCATATTGCTGCTCAATATAACTTTTTCCAACTCTATCATTTCGGCTATAATCACGTACTAAGTAGTAATCTAATCGCTCACCTGGTAATCCTTCATCGGAATTAGAAACATTTCCAAGAACAGATCGGAATAATCCATCATTTACATACACTCTCTCCCAATCAACCGACACATCTACACCTGGGAGATTTGCTAAACCTTCACTAATTATAGTAAATTCCTTTTCACTAACATCTTTTTTAATAATTTGAGGAGCCATTTGATAACCAGAAGTCATCTTACTTTTAATAGCTAACACTTTAATATCTTTATCTGTTAAACCTTGAAGATTTTTATCTGTAACTCGTTTTCTTTTTAACTCTTCAATTTTTTTATCTAAATTTTTTCCGGTAATATCTTTATCTCTGAACTTATTTATTTCTTTTTTAGATACTAATTTTTCAGTTAGTTTCGGATTTAATTGCATCCAAAAATCTTTCTTATCCGTCTCAGTTAGCTTGTCTATATCTTCTTGTGGTATTTCAATTATGTCTGCAAGTTGTCTTGCTGTTTTTAATATTTCTTCTGATTTTACACCTTTCATCTTTGTATATGTAATTGTACGTAAAGACTTATTATCAACTACTGGATTCCCTTCTCGGTCAAATATTTTTCCCCGCGGCACAGAAAGGCTTACGGTTGCATTTTCTCTCTTCTCCACTTCATTTTTATACGTCTCACCATCGATAATTTGTACTTTACCTAATTGTATAATCATGGCAGAAAACAATATAAATACACATAAGAATAAAATGTTTAACCGCATCGGTACTGCTCTACCGCTTTTTTTCTCTTGTTTTTTCACCTTGTCATAATCTCCTCCTTACTGTATTTCTATTAATAATTGAATCTATATATTAAAAGTAATGCACATTTTCTATACATTACTTTGCACAAATACTAATATATTGATAAAAACTTAATAGAAATTAAAGCAAATCTAAAGAAAAGGTAAAGTTTTCTAAATTAAATACAAAAATACCCAATAACCAAAAGCTTAGCTTTTGGTTATTGGGTATTTAATAAATTTAAGAGTTAATAATTGGACGTATCGATTCAAATCTATCATCATAATTTGATAAAGGCTTTTTACTCTGAAATTTTGGCAAGTAAATCGTTACTGTTGTTCCGAAGCCAACCTCACTCATAATACTTATATTCCCTTGATGACTTTCAATAATTTTATAACTTAACATCAATCCAATACCGGTACCTTTTTCTTTCGTACTATAAAAAGGTTCACCTAATCTTTTAATTCGTTCTTCAGGTATTCCTATTCCTTTATCAATTACATTAATAATGATACCATCTTTGCCTATTTCTTTTATGTGAATTGAAATTCTCCCACCATCTGGCATAGCTTCGATTGAATTTTGCAAAATGTTAATAAATACTTGTTTCAGTTGATTTTCTGAGCATTCAATGATTATATCTTTGGAATCTGCATATAATTCAACTTGAATATTTGTCATAATTGCTTTTGTATTTATTAACGAAACGACATTTTTAAATATTTGATAAAGATTTTTCTTTTCCGTGCTTAGTTCATCTGTTTTAGCAATCGATAAAAATTCTTGAAGAATCGCTTCTATTCTTTCAATTTCAGAAAGCATTAGATCAAAATATTTTTCTTGATCTTCTTTATTAATTTGAAATAGCTGTATAAAGCCTTTAATGACTGTTAATGGATTCCTAACTTCATGAGCAACACCAGCTGCTAATTGACCGATTGCTGCAAGTGTATCTGATTTATTTAGCAATTCTTCTGTCTTTTTCCGCTCTGTAATATCACGTACAATAATCATAATTTTATCATGCAATAACGGTAAACATCTAGCTTCGAAGAAATCGATACTTTCATTAATTGTAAGTGGATATTCCACAATTACATTTGTCCCTTTTTCTTTCACTTGACAAATTGCTTCTTGAAATTTTTTTGCTACTGTAGATGGTAATACTTCGTAAAACTTTTTTCCCATAAAAGCTTCTGCGGGTACGTAAAATTTTGTAGGGGATCCTGCTTTATAATCAATAATTGTTCCATCATCTTCCGTTAAGAAACATAAATCTGGTAAAGCCTGAAAAATTACTTCTAATTCAGACGTTTGTTGTTTTAATTTCTCTTCTATTGCTTTTAAATGTGTAATATCCACACCAACAGCCCAATAACTAAATCCACTTACAGGAAACTGTTCTGATATATTGGACCACATTATCGTTTTAATTTCACCATTTTTACAAGTTAAACGCATTTCCCAGTCTCTAAAGTTCTTTCCACGAGTCAAAAATTTCTTTTGTATCTCGTGACGATAATCATGATCCGGATACAGTAATCGAAGTGCGTTTGGATTTCCAATTACCTCTTCCGCAGTATAGCCTGTCACAATTTCACATTCGCGATTCCACAAAACAAAATCTCCATTATAATCAAGTGCATCAACCATAACAGGCATGTTTTGTAAGATTGTATGTAGTTCCTCCTCTTTTCGAGTAAGTAACGTTGTATTTTTATTTTGAAATCCTTTCATTACTCCATCTATAATTAAATTTGAAAGCATTTCAAAGTATTTTTGGCAATTGAAAATTTCGCTTTTCTGAGACCATACAACAAAAGATCCTAAATATTGATTGTATAAAAAAATGGGGATTTCAAGTTTGGGAAGTTTACATATTTTCTTTTCATTTATTCCAAATGAAAATATACATTCTTTTTCAGCATCAAGAAGTTGATGTGATATGTTGGTTAATTGATAAAATTGTTCTGCCATGGTTTCTATTGTACTCACATCAATAAGTTCCATTAGCCGCGCATTCATTCCTTTTTCACCTCAATATGTAAAATTCATACAAATTTAAAATTCATACTTCTCCATTATACGAAGAATGTGCCTGTAGGTATATAGCTGAAGAATAATTATTCGAACAAATTTTATTTTTCAATTAAAAACAAAAAATATATCCGTGCAAATTGAAACTCTAATTAGTAAGTTTTTTCATCACCGATTAATTATTAGCTGTGCCAATCATGATCTTTTATGTTGCACAAACTCTCCTTAGCTCCTTACATTTGTTAAGTTTTGACATGAATTCATACGCATTAGTTGTATTATAAAAATGCATTAAATATAAAGTTCATAAAATTTTCACAATTACTATGAAAAATATAAACATTTATTCCAATATATTCTATATAATAAAATGTAATAAGGCTTCTATGAATCTCATAGAATACCTTACCCCTAATAAAAAGAAAAAAAGAATCTATTTAGATTCTTTTTTTCTTTTTATATTACATTACATATTTATATAAAGCATGTGCAACACCATGTTCTTCATTAGTCAAAGTTTCATATTGACACATCGCTTTTATTTCTTCGACTGCGTTCCCCATTGCAATTGATAGGTTTGCTTTTTCCATCATGGATACATCGTTTAGCCCATCACCTATCGCTACAGTATTTTCAACTGGAATATTTAAATGTTCCGCTAAAGTATATAGTCCATTTCCTTTTTGAGCGTCTCGATGATTAATCTCTAAATTATGCCAATATGAAGATGTAATTGCTAAATCAGTATTATGCAGAAACGTTTCTTTTAACTTTTTTAACTTTTCCATGTCATAAGAAAATGGTAAAAGCTTATGCACATGTATATCTGTTTCTACAATTGGTTTACAACTTTCTGCACTAAGAAATGCTGTATGTTCAAGGTATAATGCTGCGATCGTTTCCAACTCTTTCAAATCGATATTTTCATTTGAATGTTTCACATAATCGATTTCATTGCGTACACTCTCTACTCCATATTCCGGTACGTACACACCTTTATTAGTATAAAGCTGATAATATAATCCATTTTCTTCAAGATAATTCACAATCTCGAGTGCCTGCATATTTTGAATTGGATATCTCTTCATCATTTTTTTATCATTATATATAAGCGCACCATTTTCGGCAATAATTGGACACTCCAAATTAACTTCTAACAACAATCGTTCAATATCGACGATAGAACGACCTGTACAAATTGCTACAACATGACCAGCTTCCTGACATTTTCGAATTGCTTCTGCATTCTCGTTACTAATCATTTTGTTCCCCGAAAGAAGAGTTCCATCTAAATCAATTGCGATTAATTTCATTATTTCTTCACCACTTTCTATATATACACGAGCTCATATTAAATGAAAGGTATCGTTTTCATACCGCTCTCGTAAAGCACTCTTTATTTATAATTTATGAAAAGCGTTTCAGGTCAAGAAATAATTATAAATAAAATCCAAAGCAAGGGCTTTGGACTTTAAACTATGAATTATAATGAATATATTTTGTCTCACATGTGTATACATTCTTTTCTTTAGTTGGAACGTATACTTTAAACTTTTCTAAACGTTTTCCGTAAACATGAATTGTGACAACGCTTTCATTGCCATCTATTTCAAGAATGTGACAATCAGCTGGTGGAATGACTTTATCTGTTTCTCCTTCTCCCAAATAAAGATTTCCTGTATGAGTTAAATAAACAAGTGAATTTTCAAGCTGCTTAGTTTGTATAAAGTTCTGCACCATTATTCTCCCTGTAAATACACCTTCTACTCCCCATGTGCCATCATGATCATGCAAAGGAGTCGATTGTCCATCTTTCCATACAAGAGCTAATACTTCAAAACGATTTAAAGGATCTTCATATAATAAGTGTCGTGCATATTGAGCCGAATTCGCCTTCTGTTTTTCTAACGGAAGCCATGTTTTCTTTTCTAAAAGTTCTTCTAATAATTTTTCAATCCCACAAACCATTTGATCTTCTAACAAATTACTATTTATTAAATCCGTTACAGCTTTAATAAATGTTTGGAACGTCTTACTTCCATTACACGTTAACATAAGCATCCTCCTCTACTCTTATTCACACACTTCCATACTAAATAACCAACTAAAATTTCACAATTGAGAAATAAAAGAACAAGGTACAGTAAATTTGTACCTTGCTGAACAGTTTATTGAGTTTTTAAGCAGATAGGTAAGAATTTCAAAGTTTGTTCATTTTCCAATATACATTGTTCTAAATTGAACGATGGGGATAATGCTATCTTTTCAAAAGCATTTATAAAGGTAGTTAATGCAATCTCAGCTTCTAAACGTGCAAGTGGTGCCCCTAAGCAAAAGTGAGGACCTTTACCAAATGTTAAATGCTTTTCATTTCCTATTCGGTGTATATTAAATTTAGAGGCTTGTGAAAACTTTTTCTCATCTAAATTTGCTGCACTTACCCACGCAACCACCATTTGATCCTTTTTCATTAAAGGGCCAAATATATTTGTATCCTCTGTAATTCTCCTAGCTAATGTAATGGGAAAGCGATAGCGTAATACTTCCTCAATTGCTTTTGAAATTAATGTAGGTTCTTCTCTTAATTTTTTATATGTTCCTGGTGAATCCACTAAGAAACAGTAAAAACTATTAATAATTAAATTTGTAGTTGTTTCATTGCCAGCCGCTAATAAACCCAATGAAAAAGTAACAATTTCTTCATCAGTTAATCTTTCGCCTTCATATTCAGCTCGTATTAAATCTGAGATAATATCATCCATTAAATGGTATCTCTTTTCCTGAACGATTGGTAGAAGATATGCTTTAAATTCATTTAGTGCTATCCCCTTTTCTACATCCAGATCATTAAACTTTTCTTTACTATACGGCATAAATAAAATATCAGACCATGCTTTAATTTTTTTGCGGTCAGTTGTTGGCACTCCTAACAAATCGGATATAACAGTAACAGGTAAAGGAGCAGCAAACTCTTCAACGATATTAACTTCACTATATTTTCCAATATGTTGTACAAGTTCATTTGCAATAGCCTGTATTCGAGGTTTCCATTGTTCTAAACTCCTTGGAGTAAATGCTTTAGAAACGATAGAACGTACATTGCGATGTTCTGGTGGATCAGTAGAATTAATATTGATTCGAGTTTCTAAAGGAGGGATTGAGAATTGTCTTCGCTCCCTTCTACTTGAAAACAGGCGATAGTCTGATAAAACACGATTTACGTCCTCATACAAAAATACATTCCAAACATCTTGCTCTTCATCATAATGTACGGGGTGATTATCCCTCATAAATTGATACCACTCATACGGATTCCACAATTCCTCTTTCGTTTTCAGCTTTGAAATTTCATGAACTAAAATCACATTTTCAGGCGAAGCCATAGTCCTTTCCTCCCTTTTCTTTTACAATAAAAGTGATAGGTCGGTAATTCAAAGTTGTATAATCTAACATATGTTATTTTAACATATACTAAAGGGGATTTTTCGTAGGAGAACTTGAGAAATAAATAAGGGGGATTTTTATGTATGTTGATATTTTATTGCTCGCAGAATTGACGTCAGGGCCAAAATATGGGTATGAAATAAAGAAAAATATTCAAAATCGGTTAGGAGAGAATTTTGAATTAAATCATAATATGCTTTATCCTTCTCTTCGACGTTTTGAGAATATGGGGGCTATAACGAAAAAGGTACATACACAAGTCGGAAAACCAAACCGAAATATGTATGACATTACTGAAACAGGAGAAGAAATTTTTTCTGAAATGTTACGCGAGTTTCCCGAAAAACTCGCGACAAATAATGCAGAATTTCTTGTTCGTATCGCGCTATTTGAAAAACTTGATTATAAAGCTAGAAAAGAAATTTTAACAATACGCCAAAACGTACTAAATAAACAGCTTACTGCTATTCAATCTTTAGATGCTAGTTCATCTTTTATTACAGAAGTCATTGAATTTAGTAAATCGCGTATTGAGCATGAATTGCTCTGGATTACATCACTTATGAAGAAAATATGAAAAATAACAAGAAAAGTTAAAAACAATGAATGAAAATGAGATTTATTATCAATACTATAATTAATAAAAGGGCAACCACGATTTGGTTACCCTTAAAAATTTATACTTCCGGATCGAAAGTTTTGCAATCTGTTTCTTCTGTAGTCGATGCTTGTTTTCCTTTATGACTTACTACATAAATTGCGTCTGCGCTACATTTATTACCGTTAGCCCAAAATTTACAATTGTTTACTTCACATAAAACGTCTTGTGCCATAGTATCACACCTCCTCGTTCTATTATCATTAACAAAATTCGGAGGTATGATACTCTTTGTTATGCATTTTTTATTCCATTTTTAGCTTTCTTAATGGCTCTATATCCCCTTGTACAATAGCATCTATATTTTCAGTTATTTTTTCAATATCAAAATGCCACCATTGAATTTGCAGTAATTCCTCTATTATTGTATTTGTAAATCGTTCCTTTATTTTATTTGCGGGGTTTCCACCAACAATTGTATATGGTGCAACGTCTCTAGTCACAACAGATTTAGCTGCAATGATTGCACCATCTCCTATTTTGATTCCAGGCATAATGGTTGCATCCATACCAATCCAAACATCATTACCTATGACTGTATCCCCTTTGTAAGGTAGATCAGACAAACTAGGTGTATGCTTCTCCCACCCATTTCCAAATATATTAAATGGATATGCCGAAAATCCATCCATCCGATGATTCGCTCCGTTCATAATAAAGGTAACTCCATTTGCAATACAACAAAATTTTCCAATGATAAGGTGATCACCAAGAAATTCATAATGATGTAATACTCGATCTTCAAATGTTTCTCCATCTTTCGCATCATAATATGAATAGTCTCCGGCGCGTATATTAGCTTTCGTTATTGTATTTTTTATAAAGTGAACATTTTTATTTCCTTCAATAGGATATTTAACATTTGGATTAGGATTCATGTTGCACAGCACTTCCTTTACCGTTTATTTCACTTTCTACTGCTATTACTGGCTTTAAATTGTATATAGGTAAAATAAATAATAATCCAATTATAAATAGTAAAGCTGTGCCTTCGTACATCGTACTTAATGAGAACATTTCTTTTAATGAACCAGCAATACTCATTGTTACTACCATTGAACCGGTGAATAGCGGACTTAAAATGCCATTTACACGACCAATAAAATCAGTATCACTATTTTGAATAATGAGCGTATTAATACCTATTTGAATACAAGGAAGAGCTAAACCGCTAAAAAGTTGTGCTGTGAGTGTTATCCATAAATTGGTGGAATAACCTATAATACCGATGCCGATTGCCTGACCAAGCATACCGATAATTAACATCTTTTGCGGCGCAACGTTTTTTGCAAACACCATCGCTAAAGCACCTCCAACAATCATTCCTGCACCATTTACTGTTAGTAACCATTGTAAACTCTCTTTTGATAATCCTAACTGCTCAGTTACAATAAAAATCCCTAACGGCTGAATTAAACCAATTCCTAGTCCTGCTGCCATAAAACAAAGCCCTAGCAAAGTTAATGCTTTTTTCTTTTTCACATATTTAATACCATCAAGCATTTCCTGTAACAGAGTGATTTCTTTCTTCTCATTATCATTCTCAAGATCTTTCGGAAGAAATAACAACACAGCTGCTGCAAGTAAAAAAGCAATACCTGTAATAATGATTGAAATATAAATTCCAAAACTATGAAAAATAAATGTTCCAAGAATCGGTCCTAATACCATAAATATCGCAAATATTGTTTGATAAATAGACATTGCTAATTGAATTTGTTCTGCCGATAAATGCTGTTTAAATAATTTCATGCCAGATGGTTGAGAAAACTGTGAAAGAATTGCAGAAATAAGTGTGACAAAAAATACGATTTTCCACGTTCCAAACATTAGAGTAATTAATACTGCAAATACTGATAAAGAACTTAAAGTCTCACACCATATCATAGTCCTCTTCGGCTTCCACCTATCAGCAAAAGTACCGCCAATAAAAGAAAAGATGAAAATTGGAGCAAACTCCGCCACTGAAATCATCGAAATAGCAAAAGCATCACCTTTTGTCATTTCCATTACGTAAAGTAATACCGCAAAGTTCCGAACCCATATTCCAATTTGTAAAAATAATGCTGATGCTAAAATCACTTGAACAAACCGATTTTTTAATACTTGTGATACCCCATTGTTTTGTTTCGTTACTACATTTGTCGACATAAAAAAGCCTCCTATTTCATGTTCTGAACAGGAAGCAGCACAAATCATATAAAAAGACTATATATTCGCAGAGCGAAATACATCCCTTTTCTATAAATGTACAGACTAATCCTATTCAGAAGAATATTTCGTTTTTTAACGAAGATCTCTTATAAATAGAATTAGTTGATCATTGGGATGTTTTCACCCTTCCGTTTCGAATTTAAATAACACATACATACTCTATGTAAAACATTTTCAATGTATGCATGTCTCCCTTTAACTATTCTAGAAAGTTAAAGGCAATTCCTCTAAAGAACGCATTAAATAGTTACCTTGCCATTTAATGTCTTTACGATCGCCTTTTATTTGTAGTTCAGGCATTCGTTTGAACAAAGTAGTAATAGCGATCTTTGCTTCTAACCTCGCAAGTGGAGCTCCTAAGCAGAAATGACTACCATGGCCAAAGGCAATGTGACGGTTGTTCTCCCGTGTAATATCAAATATTTCTGGATTTTCAAATACTGTTTCATCACGGTTCGCTGAAGCCAATGCGATAATAACCATATCTCCTTTCTGTATTGTTTGATGGTGAATTTGAAAAGGTTCTGCTGCCCATCTTGCAGTTGTAACCTCAACTGGAGAATAATAACGCAATCCTTCCTCAATAGCCGAATCAATTAGTTTTGGATTATCTTTTAATAACTGTAATTGATTTGGATTTTCAAGAAGTGCTAATACTGTATTTGTTATTAAATTTACCGTTGTTTCGTGTCCCGCTACAATTAGTAACATGATCATCGAATATAGTTCTCGGGCGCTAAGTTTATGCCCTTCACTCTCTGCAAGTATTAAAGCACTCACCAAGTCTTCTTTTGGCTCTTTTCGTTTCACATCAACTAAATATTGAAGATATGTAATAAACTCAGATAGTTGTTTTTCAGTTTCTTTTATTTCTTCAGGTGTTTCTGGTGATGCAATAACAGCATGAGACCAAATTCTAAATTTCGCTTGATCTTCTTTTGGAATACCGAGCATCTCACTTATCACAATAATTGGTAATGGAAATGAATAATCATCCACAAGATTTAATGTACCTTTTCGCTCTATATCACTTATCAAATCATCTGCTATTCTCTGAATTCTTCCGTCTAATTGTGCAATCATCTTCGGTGTAAAAGCTTTTTGAACTAAAGATCGTAAACGACTGTGGTTAGGTGCATCTGAATTTAGCATATGTGTTGTCAAGTGATCACTATTATCAACGGAAAGATACATGTTCTTTGTATCTTGAGAAAACACATTTGTCCAATCTTTTTTTAAACGATTATCTTTTAAAAGTGGCAGAGCATCTTCATATCTAGTAATGAGCCATTCTTTACCGATTTCAACTTGGTTTACAAATAATATTGGTTGTTTTTTTCTCGATTCTTTATAAATTTCATACGCATCTTCTTTAAACTGAGCTGAAGCTAAATTAATGCCATCCTCTATGCTTAACCCAACTTTATTTTTCATTGACATTGCATTCCCTCACTCTCATTTGTTGTTGAAAACCAACCCAACATATGCATTATACTCTAATAAAAACGCGAAAATTGTAAATTTTTAATCAAAATCTCACTTCGTATATTGAAAAATAAAAAGTGAGAAAGTAAAATCGTTTCACTCCCTCACTTCTCTTTATGCGAAGCACATAAAATTACTAATTTGTTGATAGCGATAACTTACTTTACGACGACGACCACCTTGCCACGTGTAACCTGATACTCCATTTCTTCTCACTTCAGTCGGGAAGAACCATAAATCCCTTCCGAAAGGACCAGGACGATGTAAGCGTAAATAGCCCCATCTTCCTAGACAGTTACACATCCAGGATTTCATATTACCTGGTTGTGCAGGAGAAGCAAATGTAGACGGTAACGACGGCGCTTGTGACGGAGGTGGTGACGTTGGAGCATCTTCCGCATCATCTGGTCTGTAATCTTCTTGTTCAATATCTCTCACTTCATTTGTAGGTTCATACCCGTAGTTTTCTGGATTATAATACATCGCTTGATCATATGGATAATTTTGTTGGTTATACATATTAATAAATCACCTTCTTTTCATTCATTTCCTTTACCATTCATATGTGATATGCCATCTCTGGGAAGCTTATGTATAGCCTAAATTCAACAAAAAATAAAGCTCGTATTTTAAAAATACGAGCTTCTTCATAAACGGAATAGATGTATTATTTTCTTAATTTCACACTATAGAAACGCATTTCATCTAATGAACCTTCAAATTCAAATACTTCTTGTTTAATTAATTCCTTTAAGCGATATTCTAAAAACGTATCGCCAACTGATTGCTCTACAAGACCAAGTGCTTCACCAATTACTCTAGGAGCTTTTCGGAATTCTTGATCAGCACCTATACTTTTCGCACATTCAATAATAAATTGATCAAAATAATTTTCTTGTACAGAACGCACTTCATTGTCTGTCCAAATTCTTAAAAATTCCGTACTTTTCGATAGACTATCCCACTCATGTTCAAACTGCATACGATTCTCTACAGTTAAATACGGCAATTTTACAAAACTTTTTTGAATTAGAGCTAAACTTTCAGGTGGTAACTCTCCTGTTCCACGAATAACATACTCTAGTTTTAATATTTCTTTACTTGCTTCAGATGTATTCATAACGCGAATATTTTTCTTATCTTTTAATTGCGCCATTACAAAACATAGACCTACATGTTCATGTGCGTTATCTGCCTTCCAAATGGTAATTGGTGTTTCATTCGGAATTGAATGTAAAACTTCTAAAGTTTCCTTAAATCTTGGTAAATACTCTTCTTCAAAATAACAATCATAAGAAGTTAAGTTATTTACTAACCACTCTTTTCTTGCTAGTTGCCCTTCATTCATATGTAACTTATTTATCGGCCCAATTGAAAAGAATTCAGAAAAAGCAACAACCATCTCTTCCAATCGTTCTTCTTGACCAAGCATATGCTTTAAACATCCAGCTGTTGAATCATCAAATGCAATATGTACGTGTGAGACTTCTTTTACATTTCTTTTATAAGATGTATTACTCGTTAGTTGCTTAGGAATATCCATCAAATTTTTAATAGTATCTTCACTATAATTTTCTTTTAATAAATTTAATTGGATTAGAATACTTTGAAGTAAATGTTTTGCTTCATCTTCGTGCATATCTTCTACAGCATTTTTAATTTTATCTATCATGTAAACCCCTCTATTCATTTCAAAAATAACGTAGATTATAGTGTATCATTTAAGTGTTACTCTTTAAAAGTTTTTTAGTCAAATCATGTATTAGAAAGATTGCTAAATAACCTTTTGTAAATCATTTTATTTAAATGTATAATTATATGGAAAATAAAAAATATAGGAGCTATGTTTATGGAGAAAGTATTTCCTAATTATAAACATTATCTAAAAAATTGGAGATTTATATTTATTTGTATATTACCTACTATCGCCTTTTTATATGTTTTTGATGTCATCTTTGAATTAATATTTCATCAAGATTTCTATTTATCTAACTTAATTTTTGCTATTATTTTATTTTTAATATTTATGAGCATCAAAGATATGTTTAAAATTAAAAGTTAAAGATCCGGATAAAGTGGGATAAAAAAAGAGCACCCTGCAATCAGATGCTCTCATGTGATAGAGGTTTTTCTGAGTATTAAGTAGGACACGAAGGTCTTGTCCCACTATCTAATATATGCTTGTACTTATTTTTTGTGCATGTACGAAGTATCACTATAAATTCTCCTCATAAATTCATTGTACAATTAACATATTTATACATAAAAAAACATCCCCCGTGGATGTTTTTTTATGTACCGATTTTTAAGCTTCCATAAACTTAGCCGGTACACCAATTTTTTCAACTACAGAAGATATATTAGTAGGATTAATCATTAAGGGGCTTTTAACTTCATTATGCATTATACCGATTTCTACGACGTTCCATCCTCGTTTGTCCTTGAGCAGTCTCTTCTTTATATTGAGGTATTTGCTCTGCCATTTCATATGTTGCAACTGCAGTTGGTTCTTCGTAATTATGCTCACGTATTTCTTCAGGCGTTTTTTGTTTCGATACTTTCCCACCAAACTTAAATAATTTTAACTTAAATTTCGGTAATCTTGGGATCGGAATCTTAAATGATTGCTTTTTACGTTTCTTTTTTTGTTGAAATAAAGTTATATTTTCTTTATAATCCTCTTCTTTACGGTGTAATAACATAGCAATTAATCCACCTAATATAAGTCCACCAACTAAAAGCATAAGATATTTGAAATTACTTGTCATTAAACTCGACATACGTTCAAGTATGACTAACGACTGCACTTCTTTAATATCCCATAGTAAAGCAGCCCATAATGCGAATAAACCGAAAGTAAGCCCATATGTACGAAAACGGAATAAACATGGGATTAAAGCGACACAAGCAGCGATTTTCGCATTCGCTATGATTGAACTTGTTGAAATATCTTGATGCCAAATAACTAACAATAGTGTAATAAATGGCGCATATGCTATCCAGCTACATATACGTGAATATATTTTTTTCGCAAAATAACTACCGAAACTGGTGAAAAATAAAAGGCCTCCAATATATAAAGATTGTTCTAGTGGGATTTGCTTCATAATTCCTGCAACTGGAAAGAGGCCGCTCAATAGCATGAATAGCACATCTAATTTCTTCACAATTCCTCATTCCTTTCCAATTTCTTTTGAATTCATTCCTATTGCTTTTCCAAATGATATAGTTTTTTATTTCTAAAAAACATCTTAATCCTGTATGGAAATAAAGTAAATATATAAAAGAGAGGATACATGACAAAAGATATCCTTATTTACATGAAAAAATGACAAATCCTGATCGATATAATGAGCAGGATTTGTTTATTATTATTTACAGTAGAATAATTGAATCTTTCTTTTCTATTTTTATAATATCTACATCCAATTCATCATCAAACTCTTTAAACTCTCTTGCATCTATATCCGTCATATAGCTCTTTATTACTTTCGCCATATGCATAGAATATGGCATGTGTATATTCTTTTCCAAAAGCATACTTGAATTACAGCACATGTAATGTACCATTTTGGCAATATAGTTCCTTTCAACAGCTTTTACACCTAGAGGTAATATTTCAAGTATATATCGATGCAATGTTTCACTATCATTACACAGATACTCACCAGTGCTATAATACATTCCTTTTTGATCTATATATAAACTCGTACTATCTAGTACGTCATCACATTCTATCACACCGTATTTTGGTACATCAAAAGATGTATTTATTCTTACAGCATTTAAGTTTGGAACCTTTAGCACATCTGGAACAATGTCAGGGAAAGTATCTATATCAATTTTTTCATTTTGAACCTCTTTTATCCAATGTTTTCTTACATTCGCATCTATAATAAAGTATACTTGCTCATTTTGCTCTTTTGCAGGTTGTAAAATTTCCGCTAATGTTTCAGAAACAAATTGTTTAAATTGAATGCCCATATCATTTCTTTTTGAAGGCTGCGGCAAAAAGGTGTTATGTTTATCTACATTTAATAATAAACGATCAATCGTTTGCCACTCTGTATTCCCATATAATTTATATGAAATTTCTTTTCCTTTTATTTTTGAAAAAATGGGTAAGAAATCAAATTTCGAGATTCGTTCAATTGATAAATTAACATATGTACAAGGTAAATTTATCTTATTCCAACTACGTTTTAAAAATCCTTTTTGTTCTAATAAACTCAAAATACCATTTATAATCGTTTTACGAGATACACTTTGACCTATAAATAAATTAATAAATGCTGAAATACGGTTTGTTCGTGCAAATCCTTCTCTAACAATTTGCTTTGGATCAATTTTTTCACGTCCATCACAATTTTTCATTGCAATTAACGCCAATGTCGCATCATTACGCTCACCTGCAGTAGCATAAACCGCTTTCATAACATCCTCTACTAAATTCGTTTTATACTTCTGGCAATATTGCATTTTATATGGATTTTGCAATACCTTTTCAATATTACATCTTACTATTTTTAACAACACTGGCGAATCTGCATTTAATATATATGATGACTCACTAATTTGAGCTAACACAATTTCACTTTCAAATAATGCTTGTTCTACTTCCAGCGATATTTTTTCAGACCATATTTCTAGCGTTATAGTCTCTAATCCTTTTGGTGCAATTAAAGGGAATAATTCTTTCCTATTATCTGTTTCCATCTTTTTGCATTCTGGTAGTAATGTGAAATAAGAAAATTTTTGTTGAAACCCTTTAAATAGATACTCTCTTTCTTTTGCTTTTATACCAGATTTTATTTTAGTACCTTGAACTTTATATATCCTCTCATTGTATGGAAGAAGTACCCTAAGATTTGCTCCTAGCATATAATCTTTCGGATATTGAAGAATATGCTCTAATTCAACTTCTCCACCTATACGAAAATCATCTTTTAAATTTCTAAATATCTTAATCCATTTGATGCCGTTTGTAGCCTGCTGAACTTTTAGTTTTACAAATCGTAATTTCTTATTATTCGATGCAAATTCTGGAGTAGAAATTAATATCATGCCCCGTTTTCGTCTTAATAGCAAAGGAATGTCTGGATGGTTATATTCTTGATAAAACCTCCGAATTCCTATTGAAACATTTAATAATGGAATGTTCTCTCCTCCGCGCGTTATATATTCGAACCGAAATACATAGGCGAAATAGTCTTGTGTTTTTTCATCTTTAATAGGCTCTGACATCGCCTCACAAATATTTTGTGATCTAAGAGGAGAAAAATATATATCTTCTTCATTTATATTTTCTAATTGTACAGGACGTTCACAAAAAATATGTGAAATTAAAGCGGGCACCCATTTAGAATATACTTCCTTATCATGTAGTACTGTTAAATTAGAAATTAAATCGTAATGCCATTCATATTTTGGCGATTCTATTAATTTATTAGGTTTCCAATCATGAATAATCTCATACCAACTTTGAAAAATATAATCAAGTTGTTCTTTTCTAATAGGTTCTTTACATACAATCCATGGTGTATTTTCATTTAATACATATGGATTATGCTGAATAAATAATATATCAGAAAACATATCATATAATCTTTCATTCAATCGTTTCAACTTACTCGTTAATAAAAATGTCTTATAATGTATCTCTACAATATCGAGCCATTCAATAGGAAAATATATAAATGATACGCTTTCGTTTAAAAGAGGTTCTATTATATTTTCAAATGTTAACAACTTTAATTTTCCCATAAAATGATTACTTCCTTTCTTTATTTGTCTTGATTGTCAAAAAACTAGAAAAATAGCACTTACTCTAATCCATTTACATCAAGTATTTAAAAGAAAAGTAAAAAAACATTTCTCTGAACCATATATTATTGAAACAGCTCATTTAAAAATGAAAAGTAATTATCATATACAGCCCCCTTAAAAACTATTTTTTAATACATTCAAATTATACAATATAAATAATGTAATGTATTTATCATTTACAATAACTTTACAATAAATTGAAAAAAGACGCATTTAGATTGATGCGCCTTTTTGCGATACTTCTTTTGTTAAATTATATACATAAGTATGATTCATACCTGTGAATAGCAATACCTCTTCTCTTTATCCGATTACGTTTTTCTCTTCTGTACTTATCGGCCACTTTTCTAATGTATAAGCCATTTCCCAAAATGAATATTCATATTGGCTGCTAATAATAAAATGTTGTTTCATTCGATTTCGGTCTGCCTCTGTTACTTTTTCAGCTATTGCATCTAATCGTGTGATTTGCTCTTCCACCAATGTTCGGAACCAATCAGATCCATAAGCAGAAATCCATTCGTTATAAATCGGCTCTTCTGGCTGACACTCTTTTAAACGCTCACCAATTTCATAATACAGCCAATAGCAAGGTAAAATTGCTGCAATGATATCACCTAAATGCCCTTCATACGCAGCACGATACATATGTGAAGTATATGCGTATGCAGTTGGAGCAGGGATAAAAGTATCTTTTTCTTCTTGTGTTATCCCTAATTTCTTCGCAAAATTCTCATGTAAAGATAATTCCGCCTCATATGTATTTTGAGCATGGTGTGCCATACGAGCTGTCGTTTCTAATTCTAGTGCTTTTGCAGCTCCTAAAGTTTGTACTCTAGCAAAATGACTTAAATAATATGAATCTTGAAGCACGTAATAGCGAAAATTAGCTAAATCTAACGTTCCTTCACCAAGTTTTTTTACAAAAGGATGATGAAAACTAGCTTCCCAAATTGAATCTACTTCTTTACGTAATGATTGTGAAAAAGTCATTTAAGTCCCTCCAATTATGTATAAAATTTAAGTATTTACCCACCATTATTAAATCTGTAAAACAAAAAAACTTTCTTTACAGGCGTAAAGAAAGTGAAATTGACAGTTTTTATTTATTAAATAGCAATGTCTTTCCCACTTCCCTACGCTGGTATTAACCAGATCAGGTACTAAGAGTCTCAAATTCCAATTTGATCTCAGCCTATAATAGGCCCCCCTAGTGGATAAAATATTTAATTTTCGTATTGTATTCATCATAACATACTTCATGTAACTGTCAAAAGTTATTCATGATACCACTACTTAAAATCCTTCGTCTTTTCTTACTCTTAATGAAGTTTCAATAATCATATCTAATAGTTTACTATATTCAATTCCCGCTGCAGCTGCACTTTTTGGTAGTAAACTCGCTTGCGTCATCCCTGGTAATGTATTAATCTCCATTACATATGGAATACCATCCTTCACCATCATATCCACCCTTGCATAAACGCTGCATTTTAATGCTTTATAGCAAGCCAGTGACGCTTTGTTTACACGTTCCTTAAGTTCAGCTGGAAGTTCAATAACTTCTTCAATTGTACTAATATCATCATATTTCGCATTGTAATCAAAGAACTCCGCCGCATGTCGAATTGAAATAATAGGTAATTGTTTTCCATCAAAAATGGAACATGTAATCTCGTCACCTTTTATATATTTCTCTATTACTACTTCTGAATCCCATTCGAACACCGTTTCCAGCATTGAAATTAATTCATCTTTATCATAGACAATCTTTACCCCCACACTCGAGCCACCAGAGTTTGGTTTTACCACTAACGGAAATCCTAATTTATCTAATTCATCAACATTTAGATCCTCCATTTTTGTAAGTTCAATCCAATCTGGTGTTTCTATTCCTTCATAACGTAAAATCTTTTTCGAAATATTTTTGTCCATACATATACCGCTAGATAACATATTGCTTCCGCTATAAGGAATACCTAAACTTTCAAGCGTTCCTTGAACAGTTCCATCTTCTCCGTATTTTCCGTGTAATGCGAGCAATGCAAAATCAATGTCTTTCGCTTTTTCGATTAAATCCATTTTTTCATTTAATGTAATTGGTACAATTTCATATTTATTTTTATCTAAATTTGCAATCATTTCATTTCCAGTCATAATGGATACTTGTTTTTCAGAGGATACTCCTCCCATAATAACGCCAATTCTCATTTCCTCAACTCCAAATTTCGTTTTTTATTGTATCACCGATTATTTTAATGCCACGAACTATTTCTTCTTCTTTCAGACGTGAAAATCCTAATCGAAAAGTGGTCGCTCCTTCTCCATCAGAATAAAACACATCTCCAGGAGAAAAAGTAACCCCTTGCTCATAACACTTTTGCAAAAGTGTGCGGGCATGAATTTTTTCTTCTAACTCTATAAATAAATGAAGTCCACCATCACCGGTCATTCTTTGAAACGGAATGTACTCGTTACACGCCCCAACAGCTAACTCATATTTTTTCTTATAAACAGACCTTGCCTTTTTTAAATATTTTTCAAAATATCCTTCATGTAAATATTGAAAAAGAACAGCTTGATCTAAAGTAGATGTGTGAATTGTTCTTGCTCTTTTTACACTTTCTAAATAATGAATCAGCTCTTTATCTGCAATGATCCATCCAACACGTAAACCAGGGAAAAGTACCTTCGAAAAGCTACTAATATAAATCACATTATTACCAGCACCAGCAAAAGTTAATAGTGGGGCTAAATGTGAACCTGAATAACGTAGTTCCTCATTAAATCCATCTTCTATAATAGGAACCTTATATTTTGAAAATAATCTCATCAGTTCCGTTCTTTTCTCTGAACTCGTAACAATACCGGTTGGATTATGATAGGAAGGAATTAAATACGCAAAATCAAACTCTTTTTCACGCAAGCTTTTTTCCACTTCGTTCGTATCAATGCCATCTTCATTCATATTTATTCCATGCACTTCAAGACCATGTAGGCGGAAAAGCTTGAGTGCAGCATGATGAGTCGGATTCTCGCAAATAACCCGCCCTGATTTCTTTGATAACGAGGATAGAACAATGTCTAACCCTTCTGTAAATCCATTTGTAATTAAAATGTCTTTATTCGAAATATCTACACCTTTCATTTCCATATAATGAAGTAGATATTTCATTAACGGTCTATAGCCTTTTGCGTATCCGTAATTTAATACGACATCACCTTCAATGGACATACGAGTAAGAAAAGCTCTTTTGAAATTTTCCACATCAAATAGCTTTTCGTCCGGAGCGATACTGTTAAAAACAATCATTCCTTTTTCCCAGCGAACACCATGTTTCATTAAATCTAATTCATCCGCTAATAAAGTAACTGTATTAAGTTTATTTTTCCAATCTATTTCAACAGACGAAGTGTTTGAAATATCAACCTTCGCAACAAAATTCCCTTTTCCTTTTACTGCATATATAAGTCCTTCTTGCTCTAAATCCGCATAAGCAGCTAGCACAGTATTTCTGCTCACACTTAATAATTCGCTAAGTTCCCTCGTCGAAGGAATTTTTTGATCCCCGAGCAAATGCCCTTTCATAATCATCTTTTTTAAATAATCTTTCAATTGAATATAAACGGGACGCTCTTTGACAACTTTAAAATCTTTAAACAATTCCTTACCCCCTGCAATCATTTTTGCATAATTATTTCATTCTCAAAAGGTCCACTACATATGTATTTTTTATAAAGGGCGGTACGGTCTTATAAAGTGGAACTTTAATCAATGGGATTGTTTATTAAGCTCACTGATTATTAGCCCTCACGAACCAGGCGTTTTACTACCTGTTACTAAGGGATAAATCTTTACGGTATAAGTTAATTATATCTTTTAAAGCTGCTGCTGCGGCTCCGCGTGGATTTGATGCACCACCAATTGTAGTAACTTGCCCCATCGTATCTGTAAAGAACGTAATCCCTTTTTCTGTCCCATTTACATTTGCTAGCGGATGATTCTTATCTATTTCGTACGGTTCTACTTTAAGAGTCACTTTACCATCCTGCTCCTTATACGCTGAAGCTATTAATTTAACAAATTTATTTTGTTCCTTAGCATTTCGAATTTGTTGTTTTGTAACATGTTCAATTCCTTTTATATGTATATCTGTAAGCATATGCTCTGTTCCCATTAAACTGTTTGTCAAAAGTAACAATTTACAAGCACTATCAGATCCGCTTACATCCAATATTGGATTCGTCTCAGCAATTCCTTTACGTTGCGCTTCTTTCAGTGCTTCTTCAAACATAATATCTTCCTCATTCATTTTCGAAAGAATATAATTTGTAGTCCCGTTTAATATTCCTTCTATTTTTTCAATATGGCAACCAGCTAAACTAAATTGACCAATATCAAGTGTCGGTAATGCCGCAGCAGTTGCACCACTATATCGAATTCGTACATTTGCGATTTTTGCTGCTTCATTTATTTCTCTCCAGTTTGTAACAAGCGCACCTTTTGAAATTGCTACTATATCCATTTGTTTCTCAATCGCTTGTTTTATATATTGTTTCCCTGGATTTCCATCTTTAAGGTTTGTAACTGTTGATTCTACCAGCACTGTACCACTTATGTTATCTGTTGCACGTTCCTCCGGATGATATTCTATATACTTTTCAATTGCAGCACTACTGCTACCATACATTAATAAGTTATGAATAGATAATCCATCTTTATTATGTATTGCAACATTTCTGCCTAATACGCCACTTACAACTAACTCTATACCATAAGTTTCATATATATATGAACATTTTTCATGTAGTAATTTTATAAACTCTTTTCCTACTGTTCCATATCCTGAGAGTACAACTTTAATTTTCATAATATCCCCCCATATTTTTCTATCCAATCCCTCTTTCAATATAATATATAATAAAGCGCCCTCGAATTCCATCGAGAGCGCTTTATTATTACCTATTTCGGTAAACGTAATAGCTTTTCAGCGATTGTTCTATAAAACTCTTGAATACTAGAAAAACCTAATGTGTCTGAAACACTTCATCCTACCATGTCGAGATTGTCCTAATTTGCTTTCGTTTCGATATGATTCCATCTTCCAACCTGTAAAGGCTCATAATTATTTACAGCAGTATTAGTAGAAGATACAATCATAGAATTTGTATTTACTACACCGTCTTTTTGCCACCAAACAGTATCAATTAATGGATGATTTCCTTCATATCTTGCATAGGAACTTAAGTTCCCTATTAACACTTTATTCATCGTGAAATGAGGCAAATGTAATCTTCCTGTATATCATGAACACCACCCCAATATTTTACGCCAAGCATTTCTTCTCTACCCCATACTCCCCCTAGTAAAACGTTTATATTTTTTAATTTACATCATGCATTCATAACTTAAACATAATGTAAAGTATTATATATACGTTGTATATATAGAAAACATATACAAATGTTGATAAATATTAATTCAAGTGAATTTTTACTTTTTACAATACATCTTGTAAATCTGTTTATTTGAATTTATAATTAGATATAGTTTCCTCATGTTAAAAAGATTTAAAAACCATAAGAAAACTAATCTCATTGCTTGAAAAGGAGGAAAAAGCATGCAAATCAAATCAAATATTCATACATTATCTCAACCTACTAAAATAACTCCGTCTAATCTTGAGCATAATACTATCTCTTCTACTAAACTTGAAAATAAAAAATCAAATGATCCCATCAAATTTGATATTCGTTCATCTGAAAAAGAGATGAAACAACCTGAGCATAAATTTAATGAATTAGATTTATGGAAGATGCTAAAAGATAAAGGTGTTCCTTTATGGATTATACTTGAAATGCTACAAAAGGCTCGTAAAGAAAAAGAAACACAAAATAATTCAGTTCAAAATTCAACTGCGATTGAAGAAACGAGTGAGACTCGATTAAATGAAGTAATGTAATCTATGTTATATGAATGCTCTAAAGTAAAAAGAGTTCGAGATTGATAAAATTTCTATCAACCTCGAACTCTTTTTTAAGATTTTTCTCCAATCGTTACAAACTGAAATGATACTTCCCCTTGATGATCTTTAATTAACTTTTCTACTTTTACTTTTTCATTTATTAATGTATTATCTGTCGACATTTTAGGTTTTTCATCACCTAAAGACTTGTTCAGGTGGAGAAGATGCATTTTCGTTTCATTTGCTTTTAATTCTTTATACACACTATCTTTTGCTACAATTACATACGCTTGTGTTGGATATTTACGAGTGTTACCTATCCAAGCATCACTACCGTATTTAACAGCAAACTCCTTTCCTTCTAATTCAATACTTTTTAAATTTTTTTCATCTTCTTGTGCCAACAAAATCGAGCCTTCTTTTGGTAACTTAGGTAACGTATCTATAGGTCTAAATTTGGATCCATTCTCTCTTTCACGAAAAATCTTTGTTTTAATCAACGCTTGTGCTGTAGATTCATTTAAAATTAAAACTTGTCCATTTCCAAATGTACCCGTTTTCACAGAAAACACTTCATTTTCTTTCGTAATTTCCTGATAACGATTCATAATTGATAAAGTATTATTTTCATCTCCAATGATTAATACACCGTTAGCTGGAAATCTGTTTTCATTTTTAGAGCATGCACTTAAACTTATTAACATTAATATACTTAAAATGAAAATAGATAATATTTTCTTCATCACAGTTCCTTTCATAACTCAAATTGTTTTTACATGCTTTTATGCAGTCTTACTTACTCATATTCCCTACTGTTCCATAGTTTTATAAAGCTTTTGTAAATAACGCCAACGAGTTATATAGAAATATAAAACTTGTATACAGATAAATGAAATTAAAATTACAATAGAACTATTTAAAATAGAAAAATCGACTAATTGTTGTAATGCCATATAAGCAACCACTGTGTGTATTACTGCAATGGTAATCGGTAAAAAGAACATTAATAATAACTGTCTCGTTACAACTTTTTTCAACTCTCGCTTACTTAATCCCATTTTCGAAATCATTTTATATTGTTGTTGATCGCGATCCAAATCAGTATATAACCGGAAGTAAATAAAACTAGCGGCAAATGTGAAGAAGACGATTCCAACTAAAACACTGGCCATAAGTAATAATCCATTCGTTTGTTTTGCCTCTAACAAACTTAAAGTCAAAGCTTGAAAATGGAAATTATCTTCTCTTGCATCTGCATTGAATATACTATTTAATTGATTTGAAATTTCTTTCGTCTTTATCCAGTCATCTACAACAAATCCGTATGTACGATGTTGAATAACTACATCATCTTGATTGATATTAAAAGGAATACCATCATATACACGATCTTGAACCGCGATAAAAATACCGCTAGTATCATGTGGTAAAACTAAATTTTCTACAGCTTTTTTCACACGAAATGTCTTTATCCAATCTCCTTCAATGACTTCAATATTCTTTTTATAATCACCATTTTTAAATTCTTGTTTTTGTGATACCATTCCAGGGATTAGTAATATTTCATCTTCTTTTTCAATTGTTTCTTGTTGATATCCTAGCGCTCTCGCAAGTTCGTTATATTCACTTAACTTCATTACATATACATTACTTTCTGTATATTTATAAGAAGATGAAGCTGTTCGATATGGAATATTCGCATCAGCAAGATGTTTTTTTATAATAGATAGATGTTTATCCACCACTTTGTCTTTTTCAGGACCTATATAAAGAAACGTATATGGGTTTGTCATTCTTACCAATTCTTTATTCCCAATAGCAGCTGTAGTTCCAATTGCTGTAAAAGCAACTGCTGAAATAATAGACACTATAAAAAACATAGTTGCATTATCTTTCATACGGTAAATTAATTCTGAAAACGTTAATATATTTGTTCTCTTTAAAAAGAAAAATTCACTCCTTTTCGCAAGATGCAATATATAAACGCTACATTGTGTATATAAAAAGTACGTTCCTATAATTACTAAGAGCACACCCATTACGAGCATGATAAAACTATGATTTTGAATAAAGCGAAATACTGAAATATATCCATACCCTATACTAATTAAAGAAAGTAACGATAATATTATTGAAGCTTTCGGTTCAGGCTTTGGCTTTTCTCCAGCTTGAATAAGTTCCACAAGTTCGGTTACTTTAACCGTTTTAAATGTAACTAACGAAACGATTAAAAATAAGACAAGAAACGTGAAAACTGTTAATAATACAGCCTGCACTGGTATATAAAAAGGTAAACCATTACTAATCATTAATACACTGGCACTGATTAGTAAAACTAGTTTAGAAAATATGAGGCCAATGAGGATACCAATACAAATCGAACCAAGTCCGATTAACATATTTTCAATTAACAATAACTGCTTAAGCTGTCTCATTGACATACCTTGCATCATTAAAATACCAAATTCTTTCTTACGCGTTTTTAAAAACGAGCTCACTGAATATAAAATAAAGAAAAATGAAAAGACAAAAATCAAACCTTGGGATATTTGAAATCCTAATGTACCAAATGTACTTATTGTTTTACTTGTCGATTTCAACTCCCCCTGTAAATCAGGATGGAATAATAAAAGGGCATATGTAAAGAAAATCATAATCGAAAATGCACTACTTAAAAAATGGGCAGCATATGTACGCTTATTTCGAAAAATATTATTAAATGCGAACTGACGAAAAGTCATGCCTTTTCCCTCCTAACAAAGAAAGGACATCCATAATCTTTTGATAAAAGGTTTGCCGACTTTCACCACGATAAATTTCGTTATACAGTTGACCATCTTTTATGAAGATTACTCGGCTACAAAAACTAGCTGCATACGGATCATGTGTAACTAACATCATCGTTGCCTTTTCTTCCTTATTAAGCGTATCCAGCATCTCCATTACATCATTTGAAGATTTAGAGTCTAAATTCCCGGTCGGTTCATCAGCAAGTAATAATTGCGGCTTATGAACAATTGCACGAGCAATTGCTGTTCTTTGAGCTTGTCCCCCTGAAATTTCAAACGTTCTTTTATTCAATATATCTGTAATATTTAATTTCTCTGCAATTTCTTCTACTCGTTTATTCATTTCTTGCACAGAAACACCATCTAATGTCATCGGCAATACGATATTTTCCTTCACTGTAAGCGTACTAAGTAAATTAAATGATTGGAATACAAATCCTAATTGTTTTCTACGGAATAAAGCCAAATCTTCAGATGATAACTGGAAAGGATTCGTACCATTTATTACTATTTCTCCCGATGTTGGAGAGTCGATAGTAGATACCATATTTAATAACGTTGTTTTCCCGCTACCAGATGGCCCCATGATCCCTATAAATTCACCTTCTTGAATTGATAAATCAATATCTACTAATGCTTTAAAAGGTATTTTCCCTTTATATACTTTACTAATATTTTTCGCATGTAAAATTCCCATTTCTATTCTCCCTTCATTTGCACTTCTCACAATAGAGTGTAAATGAATTCTCTTATAGCTCATATTGATTCATCTTTCATTTATCTTACACGCTTGTAAGATTTCTAAAAAAACTGATAATAATACTATTTACAAATTAAAATTAACGCATAACTATCTTATAATAATTGTATAGTGGTAGGAAATACAATATCCTATCTTTATTATACGAAAAAGAAAAGACCGATTACTTTATCGATCTTTTCATTCCCAAAGTTATATTTTTAACTTACGCCTTTAATTGAAATGTATTTGATAAATACTCTCTGCATCATTGACCGTAAACTCTTGTAGGTATAGATCTCCACAATCTATTCTAAATAACTTAGTCAAACTCTCTTCTCCCATGTTAATCCCCCTTACTTACATTAAAGTTCCTTAATCTGCTTCGTAAGTTCCTTAAATCGTTCATCCAGTGCTTTATATTCTTTGTCTTTAGAAGTTAAAAAGCTTAATTTCCCTAATACTTCTTGTCTTTCTGTTTCTAACGTTAAACGTAGCTCTTCAATTTCATCTCTTGTTTTCGTAGGTTCTTCAAGTTGCTTTTGTATCGTATTGTTTACAAACACAAGTTTTGTGTTTGTTGTTTTCTCCAGAAAATATCGATCATGAGAAACAATAACGAGTGTTCCGTTATACTCAGCTAATGTATTTTCGAGCTGTTCACGTGAAGGCAAATCCAGATGATTCGTTGGTTCATCTAAAATAAGTACATCTTTTTCATCTAAAATATAAGCCATTAGCTTACATTTTACTCGTTCTCCCATACTCATATATCGTATCGGCTCTATCCATTGAGAAGATTCAAATCCTAAATGTTTCATTAAATTTTGGACTTTTCCTCTTTCTTCAAATGTATCTTTATAAAATAAATCTTCTGGTGTTTTATCAAGTGGTAAATCAAATACTTCTTGTGTTAAATAACCGATGTTTGCTGATGGTGAAATCCATATTTCGCCTTGAGCAGTTTCCGCTCCCATAATCATCTTTAGTAATGTTGTTTTCCCGCTACCGTTTGGGCCAACAATCGCAATCTTCTCACCGTGCTGAATTGTAAAATTAACGTTTTCAAATAATAGCCGATTATTAAATTCTTTCCGTAATTGTTTTACTTCTAAAAAACGTTTCCCTACTTTTTTATTCGCTTGAATAGAAAATTCAACCGAATAATCTTCTTTCACACGTTCAACTTTCGTTTTCTCAAGCTCTTTTTCAAGACGTTTTCGTTTCGATTTTACTTGCGCATCCATTCGCTTCGCCTTTACACGATAAAACTCTTTCACACCTTCTTGTTTTGTGGACTGCGCATGTGCCTTTTGTGACCATGAGCTTAATTCTTTTATATGAGTTTCTACTTGTTCTATCTTCTTTTGGTGTTTTTCATATTCACGCTGCTGCGTCATTCTTTTATGCTCACGTGCTTTCATATAACTCGTATAATTCCCGCTATGATCAATTAATTTCTTATCCTCAATTGACCATATTCTAGTCGCGACAACATCTAAAAAATATCGATCATGTGATACGACGATAACTGTACCTTTCATATTTTTAATTTGCTTAATGAGAAATTCTGTACTCATCTCATCTAGATGATTTGTCGGTTCGTCTAATATTAAGACATTAGGATTTTCAGCAAATCCTTTTGCTAATCGAACTTTTAGCTTTTCACCACCACTTAAAGTAAAAAAATCATTCGTTGGCACGCCCCATTTCGCAAGAAGTTCTGCTTCTTTTGCAATTATATCCTTACTAACGAAAGATTCTTTTTCTTGTTCAACATATGCTGTTGTCATATTCATTTGAATCCATTCAACAGTACCTTTTGATGGTTCAATCTTCCCATTTATTAATTGAAGTAACGTTGATTTACCAGCCCCATTTTTGCCGATTAATCCGATAACATCCCCTTGTCTTACTGTCACATTCATTTTCTCTAACAAAGTATTTTCCTTTATTTCAACATAAACATCATTTAATTTTAATAGTTCTTTCATAATACCGATCCCTTTCATTAAGGGAGAATAAAAAAATCCTCCCAAATAAATTTGGCAGGATTAGTCGTTAAAATATTTATACCCAAATAAGCTATTGCGCAACATAAATAGCAATACCGTTGTATGGAAATTGGGCAGACTAATCCTATTTTTTAGAAATTGAAATATATTGAATTTCAACATTTAAAAATAAGATTAGTTAATCATCGTCCACCCATCATTCCTTTCCGTCGTTAATAACCATATTGTACCATACTAGTACTGTATGAGTAAATGTAATTATATGTGCTGTTAAAAAGATTGCTTTCTTTTAGATTTATTTATTATTCCTTAACTTCATGTTGAATAAGCACAAATTACATTGATTGTAATACGCCCTTTAGGTTTCCACAGTAATAAATTTTATATAAAAACAAAATCTTATTTGTTATCCAATAACCACTTATTGTTTTTCGATAAATTTTTATTGATTATTCCCTTGCGATAAGCTATTATATCTTTACAGAAAATATTAATGTAAGGATTGAATTTATGGACAGGACATTAGAAATCACAAAGTTAAATATGTTTGTAAGGATTTTTATCCTCCCGATTATAGTAGGGATACTTGTTGGTATACTAACGAAATTGGGACAAGGTATACTTCCAGGACATTGGAATTCATTAGCTAACCTAGGAAGCGTTTGGTTAGTTCCATCCTTTTTTGTGGCTAGCTTTAGTTATTCTAAGCGTACAGCTATACTTTCTGGTATCCTTGCACTACTCGGTATGGTACTAGGCTACTATGGTTATGCAATAATATTTAAAAATGTATCTCATTCTATTTATTTTATTTCTGTATGGATAACATGTGCATTCATTGGAGGAACTATCTTTGGAATTGCAGGCTTTCTATGGAAAGATACTACAAATCCACTTCATAAATTAGGAAGTGCACTTATTGGTGGAGTTTTTGTAACGGATGGACTTCACATTCTTTTAAATTTTGAAGACTATAATCACATGTTACCTGTTGGATATACCGAAGTCATAGTCGGGATTATCTTGATTCTTGTATTAGAACGCTCTAATGCTAATCGAATTTCTTCTTTCTTAATGATGGTTCCTATCACTATTTTAGGATTAATTGGATATAAATTATTAAGTTTGTTTACTTAATTACAATACTGTATCATGAAAAAACAAAAGACTAATTCTATTATAGTCCACAAAATATATCACGAATTTGATCATTATACTTATTAATGTTGATACACTTATTCATAGGCTGGATTCATGAAGCTATCTCTTTCAAAGGGATAGCTTTTTTCTTACAAAAACTATTCATCAACTTTTATTAAATACTTCTAATTTAACAATCGTATTTATTAGCGTGGCATTATGTATACTAAGATGACCTTTTACCATTCCATATAATCGCCGTAAAGGTAAACTTTAACCAGTGGGGGTTTTCTTTATCACCCACTAATTATTATCCCTCATCAATCGGACTTTAATGAGCAATCCGCCCCCCATTAAAACGAGATAAAATAAGGCTAAAAAACTTATTTCCAAAGTTCTTTAGCCTAGATCACTTATTTATACATTATAAAATTTAATTCGTACAACCGTACCTTTACCAACTTCTGAATGGATTTCTACACTATGCCCTAATTGCTTCGTAATTTCATATACGAGATATAGCCCCATTCCAGTTGATTCTTTAAAATCTCTACCATTTTCTCCTGTAAAGAAAGGTTTAAACACTCTTGGTAAATCTTGCTTCGGTATGCCTACACCGTTATCAGCAATTTTAAGTATAACATTATTACCTTCCTTACAAGCTTTCACTTTAATCTTCTCTCGGCTACCAGATGAATATTTAATCGCATTTGATAGTATTTGTCCAATTAAAAATTGTAACCATTTCGCATCACTTTCTACTGTAATGTCCTTATCAATTTTAAGCTCTGGATATACAAAATTCCGGATAAAGAAGCGTTTATGTTCATGCACAGAATCATTCACTATTTTATGTAATTGTACTCTTTCCACATAAAAATCTTGTGTAAATGCTTCTAAACGTGCGACATACAGTGCCATCTCTAGCCCCTTTTTCAGCCTATCTGTTTCCTCATTTATACTTTCAAAACGTGGATCCACTTCATCCTGTGTAATTAATTCTATTACAGATAAAGGTGTTTTCATTTGATGAATCCACTGATTCATAAAAGTTAAATGATCATTATTTTTTCTCTCTTGTATCTGGAGTTGATTTTGATAATGGCGATATTGTACTTCAAGCAAGTCTTGAAGAGCAGCAGATATAGCTGCAAAATCAGATTTTTGAACCGATTCATCTAAAGATTGCATCGGGTTTGCTAAACGTTCATAAAAAGAACGATGTGTATAGTAACGAAATAGTAAATAGCCTACCATAAAAAAGGCACCTAAAAACATTGCATACAATGCCGTCGCAATACGGTTATGTCCATCAAACCAATATACGAGGAATATGGCTAGTAGTTGGATCGCTGTAAAGCAAATAAGTGGTATATGATCACGTATAAACAGCCTTATCATTTTTCCATACCAGTATCCCAAGTAATATGCAATCTATATCCAACACTACGAATTGTTTCAATCGCATTCTCAATATGTAACGTTTTTAACTTTTTTCTAACACGTGTCGTATTTACACTTAATGTATTATCATCAACATAGGATTCGCCATCCCATAATTTATTTAATAACACTTCTCTACTCACAACACGCGGATAATTTTTCATTAACATTTCTAATAAAATAGCTTCATTTCTCGTTATATCAATTTCTTGATTCTTAAGCTTCAATACAAGCCTTTCAGGATATAAACAAAGACCCTGTTGCTCAACCATCCGTTCTTCTACTTTCGGTGCATAATCTCCGTAAGCACGCCTTAAATGACTTCGAATTTTAGCCATTACAACTTCGTAATGGAATGGCTTTGAAATGAAATCATCGCCACCGTTTTCTAGCGCCATGACTTGATCCATCGTACCTTCACGAGCTGAAATAAATAATATCGGACATGTAGAAACTCCGCGAATTTGACGACACCAATAGTACCCATCAAAACTCGGTAAATTAATATCTAATAAAACTAACTCTGGTTGTTCTTCTAAAAAAATATTTAATACATTATGAAAATCCGATACAATAATTCCTTCATACCCATATTTCGCAACGTGTGTTGATAATAGTTCTGCAATTTTCATATCGTCTTCTACAATCATAATTTTAACCATGTGTTTACTCCTTTTTCGACCCACAATCTTATATTCAATTATATAAAATAAATACTACCTTTTTTTATATAATCCGTAAATCAAAAAAGATACTTTTATACAAAATCATCCTTCTTCTATCATTTCTTATTTAATATGGAATTCATTCATAGTAAACCCCAATTTCTCCACATAATTCATCCCTAATTCCATTCGAGCAGTCTTCAACGGGTCAACCACTTGACAAACTTTTAAATTGCCGGCAGCTGATAATAAAAGTATTGCATCAGCTTTAGACATTTCTAATTCTTCATGTAAAAATGTCACCATATTACGTACAGCACGATTCGCTGCATCATCTAGCAATTTTTCTGAAGCAATCGTCATTACTTTTTCTTTTTGAATAGCCATTGGTAATGGCCATTTTTTCCCTCTTATAATTTGGACTGTTACGGTTACCTCACCAGCAACCTCTACTCCACTAACACCAATTTCACCATCACCCATCGCTGCGTGTAAATCACCTAATGCTAATAGAGCACCAGGAACATTTACAGGTAATAATAATGTTGTCCCTTCTTTTATCTCTTTACAGTCCATATTCCCGCCGTGATCATGTGGTGTGCCACATGAAATGCTCGCTTCTTTCGGCGCTGTTCCAATTACACCGATCATTGGATTAATCGGGATTTGTAGTTCATTTGAAAACAGAACATGTTCATTATGTATTGAGACGATTTTCACTGTATTTTCATGTAGCTCTTCACCCATTACGCCAAGATTCACCCCTGTAGTTAAAACACCTTGCTCTGCAATTTTTATCTTTTCAATCGTAACAACTAATATATCCCCAGGTTCTGCACCATTAATATATACCGGACCAGTCGCTGGATTAATCCGGTTCCAATCTAATTCTTGAAACACAACATCTTCAGAATTAATTTGATTTTCAAAGCAATCATATGTTTCAAATATAAGGCGACTCCCAATTTCTACTTCCATACATGGTTGATTTTCTGGTGACATTGCGTAAATGATATGGTCTTTCTGAATTCGATGCATATTATCTCTCCTCTTTATATTAGTCTACAATTAATAATTAGCTTTTTTCATAAAAGCTCCTTTTAATAATTAATGAATTTACATATAGAAAAGCACTTAGCTTATTTTCATACATACACTCTTTACTATAACAGGTAAAGAAAGGTGGTATCACTATGCCCCTTATTCCATATAACGAAAGCGATGTTGATTTACTAGCTCGTTTAATGCGTGCTGAAGCTGAAGGCGACGGTCGACAAGGTGAACAACTTGTTGGCTGTGTAGTAGTAAATCGTGTATTTTGTGATTGCTTAGATTTTAAACAACTTCGTTCTGTACGTGACGCTGTATATCAAAGCCCTGGTGGATTCGAAGCAGTGCAATACGGATATTTTTATCAACGTGCTCGTGAGTCAGAAAAAGAAATCGCACGAAAAGTTTTACAAGGTGAATGGCGCTGGCCTGCACGATGGGCTCTTTGGTATTTCCGTCCAGTTGGATCTTGTCCACCCCAATGGTATAACCAGCCATTTGTAGGACAGTTTAAAAGTCATTGTTTTTATGAACCTAGTGGTGACGAATGTCCGAAAATGTATTCACGGTAATAGAATTTGAAATGCAAGTACTTAGCCCTTTAAGTACTTGCATTTCTTTGAGCTTTTTAAAAATCTAATAATGTGATGAACTTTTCAACTCCTACAACATGTATTAATAACGGTATTCGAGGGCCACTGGACTGATTCATAATGAGCTTATATATAATAATAAATAATTGTTTTTGATTTTCTTTCATTATTTTTTTATTTTCATGATGACAAAGCGCGTACAATTGTTCCATTAAGTTAGAGTAATCTTTGTTAGAACGAAGTATGTTGCAGACTTCTACTAACCATTCTTTCTGTCTTTCATCTAATGTGTTGTAAAACTCTATATTTCTCTCTTGATTTACCGCCATTAATTTTTCAGATTGAAAGTTTCTAACCCAATACTCTGCACGTTTACTTATCGCTACCATATCCTCTAATGCATAATTCCTATCTATTTTGTCTAATATACCTTGTAAAATAGATGAATCAAAATTTAATAACGGTAACGTTCCTGCTACTTGATTAAATTTCGGATATTCTTTCAATTCGCTATCTACTCTAGAAAGTTTAATTGCATCAAATAAATCTTCATTTTTGAGCGTTTTATTTTTATAACGATCTTTTGATCGTTCATACTCTGTATAATTGCGAATCACATCTTCATCAAGACCGATATGAAAAGCTGCGTCTGGCCTATATTTTGCAAACATAAATAGAATCACTTCGGGCAAATACACTTTTAGCAACTCGCTAGGTGTAATACTATTCCCTGAGGAACTAGACATTTTTTCATGATTCCCTTTAATACCAATGAAATCGTAAGCAACGTAATGGGGCGCTTCACGATTGAATATTTTTCTCGCAATTTCTTTTGATACATTATAACTACCCGTTTCTGATGAATGATCTCTTCCGCCCGGTTCAAAAACAACATCCTCTATCATCCATCTCATCGGCCAATCGATTTTCCAATTCAATTTCATATTATTTGTATTTAGTATAGATAATTCATTTTGATTTCCACATTCACATTCATACCGAACTGTTTTTAATACTTCATCAAAATGCGTAATCGCTGTTGTATCTCTCCCGCATTTCTCGCAATATAACGTAACTGGATAGAAGCTCTCTCGCTCTTCTTCACTACATTCCCCAGTTTTATAATCCATTAAAATACCATATATTTCTTTTCTTTTATACAAAGCCTCTAATATGCTTTTGTTATACCTTCCGCTCCTGTATTCATCATGTTGATAAATAAATTCTACTTCAATTCCAAATGCTTGAAGAGATTCCTCAAACTCTTTTTCAAAATGATCAGCATATGAATTATGACATCCATACGGATCTGGTATATTACAGTATGGCATACCGATATACTTTATAAAAGATGGATCAATATTTTTAGGAACTTTTCTAAACCTGTCGTAATCATCCCATGAAAATATAAAACGCGCTTTTTTCCCTAAATCTTGAAGTGCCCTTACAACAAAATAAGTCGTTACGATTTCACGAAAGTTTCCAATATGAACAGAACCTGATGGACTAATCCCAGATGCGCAAATAAAAGTTTCTTTGTTTGGATGTTTTCTAATTAATTCATTTGCTACTTCATACGCCCAATGCATATACTACTCACCTCAATTATATTTTTGTTCTCACATTTTCATTTTTTTGCAATAAAAAAACTCCCACCCCCAAGATTATTCATCTTGAGGACGAGAGTTATTAGCTTCGCGGTACCACCTCAGTTTGTTAATATGTCGCCATACTAACCTCTTCAGGTACGGCAAAATAGCTTATACCCTATCTCTATAACGGGAGAACCCGTCGCACCATCCCTAAATAAATTAGTTCCTTGCGCAGCTCCAAGTCTTTTTTCGTTAAGATGTATACCGCTCTTTCTCAGCTACCAGAGCTCTCTGTATGTATTATTTCTTAACTACTCTTCTCTTCCATGCCATTTTAAATATTAGTTTTTTCATAGGATAATTTAAAACGACTCTATTGTCAAACTTTTCCGAAATAAAACAGTATAATTATCTAAAAAAATTCTTTATCGCTTCTAATTGAATTTTGTGGCTACACTCATCACAACAATATAACCCTTTTGGTTTCTCTTTAAATCGCTTATATTTTTCACTACCTTCATACACACGAAATATATTTTTACAAGAAAAGCAAATAATTTCATAAAACATCATATGCATTTTCCTCTCCATGTTTATACATTTTTTAATCGCTCGAGAAAATTACTTTTCCATAGTACAAATCTTAATATCTTCTGATTAAAAGGTTTACCTCTATTCTTATCGAATTATATAAATATCTTATAAAGCGAGGTGGACATCTTGGACAGTAATATAGAATTAATTTTAGATGCGAAAGCAAGTTTAGCTGAAGGACCATGTTGGGATGAAAAAAAGCAGCTTTTATACTGGGTTGATATTGTGGAGAAACAATTATGCATATTTAGCCCTACCGCTAATACAAACCGAGTAATTGCTCTCAATCAACAAATTGGCTGTGTTGTTCCATATTTAGATGACGTACTACTCCTAGCTATGGAAAATGGCTTTTATTCTATTAATATAAAAACAGAAAAACTGACACATATTTTTGACCCTGAACCACATTTATTTGATAATCGTTTTAACGATGGAAAATGCGATCCAGCAGGACGTTTTTGGGCAGGTACTACAGATACATACGGTATTAATGCTGTAGGTTCCTTGTATTGTTTAAATAATAGTTTAAAGGTAGAGAAAAAAGTTTCACATGTAAATACATCAAATGGCATCGCTTGGTCACCTGATTATACATACCTTTACTATATTGATACACCTACTAAAAAAGTAGTTCGTTTTCATTATAATATTTGTACTGGAGAAATTCGTAATCCAAATGATGTAATCATTTTCCCCGAAAATGACGGTCTACCTGATGGTATGACAATTGACGAGGAAGGTTGTTTATGGATTGCTCATTGGGGAGGTTCAAAGATTACGAGATGGAATCCTTCAACTGGAGAACGAATATTAAGCATCCCAATTCCAGCGCTATATGTAACCTCGTGTACATTTGGAGGACCTAATTTAACAGACCTATATGTTACAACAGCCAGAACAAGAATGACAAATAACGAATTAAAAGAATATCCACATGCTGGTGGTATTTTTCGAATTCAAACAAATATAAAAGGTTGTCCTACCCATTCATTTCGCAATAATAATATTGGAGCTGAAACAATATGAATCGTCTCGATTACATAAGACAAGAAGAAAAGAAATATCATGACCTTTGCTATGAACAATACAAACTATTTGAAACTGGCTCTTGGCTTTACAAACCAGTTAAAACAGTTATGGATTTGATGGATTATTTTGAAGGAAAAAACAACTTGCAAGTACTTGATCTCGGCTCTGGCGTTGGAAGAAATAGTATTCCAATTGCCCAAAAGATTCAAAATACTAGTGGTACTGTTACATGTGTGGATTTACTTGATTCTGCTTTAACAAAATTACAAACTTATAGTAAAGAATATGGTGTAATTAATAATATTAAAACAGAACAAGCAGCAATTGAAAACTACTACATTCAACCTAATACTTATGATTATATCGTTGCAGTATCCAGTTTAGAGCATGTTGAGTCAGAAGAAGATTTAAAACACGTGCTCCATTCTATGAAAAAAGGTACAACAAACGGCGGTATTAATTGTTTAATTATTAACTCGAACATACAAGAAATTGACTTACATACAAATGAAGAATTAGATGCTTTAATTGAAATTAACCTTCCTACTGAAGATATGATATATCTATTAAAAAGTATTTATAAGGAATGGAAAGAAATTAAAGTTGAAATAAAAGAATTAGTCTATGATATTGTTCGCGATGAAAGGCATATTCAATTAAAAACAAATGCTATAACATTTATTTTTCAGAAATAAAACTATAAAAGGTAAGGTTTTCCCCTCATATATTTAGAGAAACACCCTTACCTTTCAATGATCAATTCTTCAAAAAATTACTTCGTTATTAGTTTTAGCTTTATCTAAAACATTATTTTTATTAGAAATACTATTAAGCTATTAATTAAATTCATTTGTTAATAATTGCTTGTCGAGCTTTTTCTTTATCATCAAAATGAATAGTTGAATCTTTTAAAATTTGATACGTTTCATGCCCTTTCCCTGCAATCAAAACGATATCATTAGAAGATGCCATGTTTATTGCGTGAGTTATTGCAAGTTCACGATCTACTTCTACTTTATAATTCAAATTATTATTTTGCGAAAATCCTTTTTCAATATCTTTCATTATTGCCTGCGGATCTTCCGAACGCGGATTGTCAGAAGTAATAAAAACAAAATCACTATAACTTCCAGCAATTCCGCCCATTATAGATCGTTTTTTTGTGTCTCTATCTCCACCACAACCGAAAACAGTAATAACTTTACCTTTTGAAAACTCGCTAATTGTAGAGAGAACATTTTCTAACGCATCCGGTGTATGAGCATAGTCCACTATTACAAGAAAATCTTGATTTTCATCTATGATTTCCATTCTACCTTCAATACTCTTTAAGTTAGATAAACTATCACAAATGTTTGTAAGCGGAATACCTTCAACCATTGCAACTGTTATTGCTGCTAATGCATTATAAACATTAAAACGACCTACAAGATTAAGGCTAACCTCTATTTCTCCATTAAAGGACGAAACTAAAAAACGAATTCCTTTTGGGCTTAAAGTTATGTTCTTCGCTTGAACATCTGCTCCATTATGTATTCCATATGTGATAACCTCAGCTGAAGTAATTTTTTTAAAGTATTCTACCGATGGATCGTCTGCATTCAAAACAGCTATTTTTTTATCCGTAGTAGATAAATCATTTCCTAATCTTGAAAAAAGAAGACCTTTTACATGCTTATATTCATGAAATGTTCCATGATAATCCAAATGATCTTGCGTTAAATTTGTAAAAACAGCTATTTTAAAGTTACACCCTTTCACTCTTTCCATATGTAAACCTTGTGACGTAACTTCCATAACACAATAATCTGCATTTTGATTTTTCATCATTTGCAAATTCCGTTGAAGTGTTGGAGGTTCTTGCGTATTAATATCAGTAGGATACCATTTTGAATCAACTTTTACTCCGTTATTCCCCATGAGCCCCGTGTGATATCCATAATCACTTAAAATTTTTTCAAGTAAATAGGAAGTAGTTGTTTTCCCATTTGTACCTGTAATTCCAATTAGCTTCATTTTATTAGATGGATAACCATAGAAGTGTGACGCAATAACTGCCATAGCATATCTAGCATCTTTAACAATTATTTTAGGTATCTCAATATTTACATCCCTTTCTACAATTAGGGCTACAGCACCATTCTTCACTGCATCTTCAACAAATTGATGTCGATCTTCAAGAAAACCATCGATACCTGATACACATATAAATAGATCTCCATCAGTTATCTTTCTAGAATCCATTTCTAACCCCGTAATTTCTACATCCATATTGCCAATAGTTTCTTTAATCAATAACAAATTCGCCAACTCTTTTAGTTTCAAATGTTCCGCCCCCTTAAATATTCCCCCTATTTATTTTACCACTTTATATAAAATAATGGCTTAAAACCCCATATTGATTTAACGAAATTTATTCATCTTAAATAAACAAAAAATAAAAGAGCACTTGTTTCCGCAAGTGCTCTTTTGGGGATTTTGAGATACCCTATTAACGAAAGTTAAGGTTACTTAAAGTTAAAAGGTATTTCTATTATATGCTTGTCCTCTTTATTTGTGCATAATTAATATATAAACATATTTAATCATTCTTAATAACTTTTAGTTATAGTTCTTTCTTACATTTTATCGTTAAAAAGTTGATTGAAGGTTTATTTGCCATGTTCTTATTTGGTTCATCAATTTCCGAAACTTGTACTAATCCATATTGATTAAAATCTTTTTTTATAGATTCCGAATCATAGAAGAACATTTTTACGCCTTCCATTATCTCATAATAATCTTTATCCAACTGTTTTCCTTTTCCGTACATGGGAGCTTTTTTAGAAACAGTTGTAAAAACCATATATCCGTCTGGTTTTAACTGATTATAACAATCTTCAATAAATTTCTCTCTTTCCTGTTCATTCAACAAATGAAGAAGTGCATGACTAAATATCCCATCATACAGTTTATTATCAAAAGGCATTTCGTTTACCGAACCGTGATAGATACTAACATCTTCTAGTCCGTTTTCTCTTGCTAAATCGATCGCTGTTTTCGAAATTTCAATACCTGTTACATTTATACTATTTTCGATAAATACCTTCGCGTTTCTTCCATAACCAATACCCGGAACTAATATGTCCTTAACGTTCTTTTCTAGAAAAAAATCTTTTGCCAAAATTGCAGATTCTGTAGGTTCAAAACCCCACATCGTTTGTTTCTCAATAAAACTTGATTCCCAAAATTCCATTATGTTTCTATCTCCTTGTTCTAATCCTATTTTTAGTATCACATTAAAAACTTATAAATTTTAGTGCTGTGGCTACCTATGCCAAATTAATTTTTTTACCACATTCACTATAGGTTCATTGAATATAGCATAATAATAAGCCTATATCTAATTTTAAGATTGGCTTATTATTTCCCCTATATTAATATGTAAAAAAATAGAAAAACCAATACTTCCGTTGTAGTATTGGTTTTTCTTAAGATAAATTATCTTTTTATATTGTACTGATCTATTACTTTTTCTAACATTTCTAAAGTTATCGGTTGAGCTTTCTCTATTAATTGGTAACCAATCCGCCCATTCGGCTCAGCTGTAACTTGCTGTAAGCTCTTCAGATCATGAATTCCTTTTTCTCTTAATTGCATATATAGTTGTTGTTCCGACATTTTCGCCTTCATCAAATTCTCTTTTACAATCTCTCCATTTTCTACTACTATAATGCTACTGCCATTTAGGAATTGTTCCATCTTCTTTGATTTCAATTCAAAGAAATGAATGATAAGAAGGACGGCTGCAAATATTACAGCTGCAAATATAGATGGGCCTACTTTCCTACTTAATACAGGCTCCACAATAATACGTGCAATTGATACTACTATAATAATTTCAGCTCTTGTCATTTGGCTAACAGATTTACTACCTGTCATTTTTAATGCAATAATCCCAGTCAGAATTAAAATAATGCTTTCAAAAATCATATTCATAATAGCCCAATCCTTTAATGGTGAATGTTACTAGCATTCCCATTTCATATAGCATTCTAAATGTATTTTAATTAAACTTTTTTGTAAAAATCAAACTTACATATACTGAAAAAGAATTTATTTTGACCAACCTTTTTCAATAAGGATTTGATGGTCCATCTTCCATTGTCAAAAAAAGAAAAAGCACCCGAATGGATGCATATAGATTAAACTTATTCATTATTACTTTCTTCACTTTCATCATCAACTGATTTGGAGTCTAACATGCTGCCTATATCAGGCGGTAAAGCTAACTCTATTCCAGCCACTGGTTGATTATCTTCATTAAACCATTGTTTCTTAAATTTAATCAATTCTTCATTTTCCTTTTTTTCATCCATATTACCCCACCTTTTATGTACATGATATGAAACATTTTACTTAATATGTACATTGAGAAAGATAATATACTATTTGTACATAATGAAAGAGCAAAAACCATTCTCTGTTTTCACAACCCGTTGTACCTATTAAAGAATCCCCGTACATGTTACTCCGCGCTCTGCTATCATATTAGTGTCTAAACATATGTGGGCTATGTGACAAGTACCTGGTCATTTTGTTCATTATTCATATGAGACAAATACTTTTAAAGAGGTAATTATTCCTTGACTTAATTCCTCAAAACATTGTTCAAGTGTGGTCCTTCTAAAACTAATTTATTTTGTTCCATTTATAACCCTCACATTTTATAAAAATATATTCTCACTACATTTCAAACAATGTATAATAAATTCATCTAAAATTTAAGCTATAACGTTGGCTAGCACCCAACAGTGATAATATGATAATTGAATTTGATGGATATGGAATTAATGAGTATGTTTTTGGCCTTAATTGTTCTCTTAAAGAGTTAATGATAATGTATTTAAATGTTAAAAATGAAGAAATATCTAATAAAGAGCTTCTAATTTTATTTTGTATGCGGTACCACTATGAACGAATCCCAAAGTTATTACAAGAAGACCTCTTGAGCGATGTTGTTATTGATTTAGATACAGACTATATTTATATCCCTAATAGATAACAGTAAACTAGATTGAGTGAATAGAAATTACGATTCAGCTAAGTGTTTAATAAAATAAGTCATTGCCCAAATTAATGTCGCAAATTGAGTGACAAAATACATTGTCCATTCAAAACCAGTCAATTTCCTCTCTCGTTTAACCTTCTTTAAGTACCTGTAAAATATAAATGTACTTAAAAACATAAGTAACAATGATAATTGTTGTAAATCATCAATTATACGTACTGCCATAGACTCTATCAGCCTCCTATTCAAAATAAACACTACACTTTAAGGTTAACATTTATTGGTAGTTTATTTCCATTTAAATTACTTATATCCAAAATAAAAAGAGCATTCAGCTATTGAGTGCTCTAAAAAATATTAATTTAACATATTTTCCCCGTAATGATTTTATGACAGTTCTCTTACTTTTTATAACTCAGTTCTATCACTGCCGGTATATGATTACTATCATATTTCCTTGTATAGATTTCTCCATTTGGAGTAACTAATTGTAATACAATCTCGCCACAAACACCATGTGGTATTTCAAATTTACCTTCTATATTTGAAACACTGCGTTCCTTACTTTCAATTGAATCTTCATAAATTTTTACATTAGATATAGGTTCGTTATTTTGATCTACGATAATGCCTCTTGAATACTTACCAATCGCGATACATTGATCATCTTTTCTATAATAATTAATTAGAACGACAGCTCCAATTATAATAGCGATACACACAAACAAGAGAATTATTTTGCGTCTCACAATAAACCTCCTAATTCAATTTATTCTTTTTTAAATTGAAAATTTAGACGTTCTACTTGTTTGATTTCCTCCACTACTTTACGAATTCCTTCCTCAATCCTATCTTCCTTTACATTCGATACGTTTAACTTTAATAGTCTTTGTTTCGGAAAACCTCTCACATAATTTTTATCAATCGAATCAATCCTGATTTGTATTTCACTTAGTCTTTGTATCAACATGTCCGAAATACTTGTTTTATGTACTTCTAAACAAGTATGGATTCCAATTGTATTTTGCTTTTTATATGTGAATAAAAGCGGGTTTTCACTATACATTCTTTCTAATGCTTCTGCTAGTTTTTTAGATCTATTATTATAGGAAGATTTAATTTTATTTTTATGGCGTTCGAACATGCCACTCTTTATATAAATTTCTAAAGCAGCTTGGGATATCATTGGACTATCGATATCTAAAATCTTTTTATATGTATGAAAAGCACTCGAAATAGCCGTTGGAATAACTGCTACACCAACTCGTAAACCTGGAAAAATAATTTTTGAATAACTTTTTAAATATATAACATGATTACCATGATCCAAGCTATATAACGGATCAGCTTTTGAATCTGTTTCTAAATCTGCTAAATAATCATCTTCTACTATAAATACATTATATTTCTTAGCCAATAGCACGATTTTTTCTTTCTCACCTTTAGAATAAGAAGTTCCAAGCAGATGATGATATCTTGGTATTGTATAAAAGAATTTTATTTTACCAGTTCGAAAAATACGCTCCAATTCATTTAAATCAATACCTTCAATCGTACGTTGAATACCGATTACAGGGACTTTATTTATTTTTAGATATTCTATATATAAATGATACGTTGGCTGTTCAACTAATATTGTTTCATTTTCATTTGGAAATGGTATAGAAGTTAATATTGCAAGTGCCTGCTGCACACCTGATGTTATAAAAATATTGTCTTCTTTCGTGAACACTTGATAATTTGCCAACTGTTTTTGAATGACTGGAATTAAAGATGGTAACCCTTTCGGTGTTCCGTATACGAACAAATCATTTTTATAAGTATCAATTGCCTTATTCATACAATGCTGAAAATCTAAATATGGGAAAACATCTGGATCTGGTGCTGAGGAAGCAAAATCAATTATCCCGTCATTTTCTACAAAACTCCCTGACTTTTGAACAACGTAGTATCCACTTTGAGGGATAGAATATATAATGTGACGCTTTTCTAATTCATGAAGTGCACGTATAACTGTCGCCTTATTACATTCATATTGCGTAACAAGCGATCGTATAGACGGTAATTTCTTTCCTTCTTTTATTTCTCCATGTTGAATCATGTTTTCTATATCATTAAAAATACGTAAATACTTATACATTTTACACCTCCTTCAGCAATTTTATATTTAATTACATCGATTTTTCATCCATATAGCATTCATTCCTCAATTAGTTAATTTTTCGATTATCTATATCGTAAATCCCAATAGCATATGAATCATTTTCAATCCATTTCTTTACTGCTTCTGTTTTAAGTACACCTTCAACCTCTTTTTCTATTTTCTGCCCAAGTTCTCTCGTTCTTACTTCATCATTGCTAATCTTAGTTTTTATATCAATAGCAACAGGTTGATTCTTTTTATAATTTATTTGCTGAATCCCAAACCCTTCATATCCATTTTTTCTGAATACGTCATCAAATATCTGTCCAAAAACTAACTCCCATCTATGTTCTGCATTTACAATCTCCTTGTTTCTTTGAGATATATTTACTTTATAAGACATAATGCCTTGAATTTGCAATCTTTTATTAATTTCTTTTTTTATTTCGTTAGCATCTTCGCTATCAGCAATCTCTAAATCTACTATTCTTTCCTTTTCATCCCATATAGCAGCACTAAAAAAAGATTCCTCCTTGACTGTCGCTGTAGCAATATCCATAACTATAGAATCTTCACTTTTGGATTCTTCCATTTCAGACTCACAAGCACACAATAAAGCAATTGAAAATAAAAATACAATCAACTTCTTTCCTCTTTTCATTGCACTTCCCTCCGTAAATTTTCATTTACGATAAACTTTTACTTTCACATATAAATACCTTCTATAATTTCAAATTTTAACATTATTTCACATTTTCTCCTCTTAAAAAGGAAATTACAATTAATAAATAGAATATCTTCATGAATAAATAAAAAGTGAGGGATATATAATGCAACATGTAAATACAATTGATATTAGTAATGTACTACAATTGGAAAAAACGCTTTCGACTTTATTAAATAAAATGATTTCTTCAAAACTAGACCTTGAAAATTGGTTAAAAGAGCAGTCAAAAGTGATTTGGGAAATCGAAGAACAATTAAAATCACATTATATCGCCTTTCAATGTAATACGGATGATGAAGAAATAAAAGATACTTTTGAACATGATCAACAATTTGTAAAGCCACTTTTAAAGCGGTACCAAAATTTATTGGATAATAAATATTTAGAGTCACCATTTCGAATGGAATTAGATTCTAACGTATATGGTTTATTGAATGCAAAAATAAAAAATGCTCAAAAGTTATTTTGTGAGGAAAATATCAAATTAGAAATACAAGAAGACAAATTAGTCACAGAGTACTTTGAAATTACTGGAGGATTAATTGGAATTTGGGACGGAGAAGAAAAAACGATAACAGAATTACAATCCTATTTACAAGATTCGAATCGTGACACCCGTAAAAAGGCAAAAACCATTATTTCTGAACAATTTTTATCTGTTGAAAAAGAACTTCAAAACATATTAAATCAATTAATTGAAATTCGTCATCAAAAAGCAAAAAATATTCAAATAGAGAATTATTGCGATTATATGTTCAAAAAATACGAGCGTTTTGATTATTCAGCGAAAGATTGCTATGAACTAGCTGAATCCATACGTAAGTATGTTGTGCCTCTTAAAGATAAAATATTACTAGAAAAAAAAGAGAAACTGCAAGTGGATACGCTTCGCCCGTGGGATGTATCAGCTGTAACTCCAGATCAAAAAGTACTTAAACCAATTGCAAATGAAAATGATTTAATGGAAAAGAGCACTCATATCTTTAATAAACTAGATGTTGAATTTTCAGCACTTTTAAACCAAATGTATAAACATAACTGTCTTGATTTAACAAGCCGCAAAGGAAAAGCATCTGGAGGCTTTTGTGAGTACTTACCAGCTTCACAATTATCATTTATTTTTATGAACTTAAATTATACACAAGATGATATTATCACTTTTATACATGAAATGGGTCATAGTATTCATAACGAACTCATAAAACCATTAGAAATACGACAGTATATAGAAATTCCAGCTGAAACAGCTGAACTAGCCAGTATGACAATGGAGTTATTCTCGCTTAATTATTGGGATACCTTCTATACAGACAAAAAAGATTTAAAACAAGCAAAAATTAACTTCTTTAAAGATGTTATTTCATATTTACCTATTATGCTTATTGTCGATCAATTTCAACACTGGCTGTATGAAAATCCAAGTCATACTTCTGAAGAAAGAAATGAAAAATACTTACAACTTCAAAAACATTATCAGTCTAGCGTCATACATATTGATGGCTACGAAAACTGGATAGCAACGAGTTGGTTACCTGTACTCCATATTTTTGAAGTACCATTTTATTATATTGAATATGCGATCGCCCAACTGGGTGCATTACAAATGTATAAACAATATAAAGAGGATCCAAAGCAAGCACTAGAAAATTATAAAAAGGCATTATCACTAGGAAGCTCGCAATCTATAAAAGAAGTGTATGAAGCAGCTGGAATTCGTTTTGATTTTTCTGGCGAAACAATTAAAGAATTAATGGCATTTGTAGAAAAAGAATTAGAATTACTTGAGCAATTATAAGAAGAAAACTACACTTATATTTTAGGTGTAGTTTTCTTCTTTATTTTATTAATCAGTTCTATGTACTGAATATCTCCATATCCAATTGTTGGAAAAAAATGAAACAACTTCGTTAATAATTCTTGAGTTGATACGTCTTTATTTTTAAAGATAAATTTCATTACAGCATTGTCTTCTTTTAGCATTTCTAAATATAGATCTATAGTCTGATACATTACAGGTGGTACCTTATAGAAAGTCTTTTTATGATTTACTAATACTTCATTGTATACCGAAGAATAATTTCCTAATTCAAGTTCAATTTGATTTACTTTAAATTCATCCTCTCTGAAGCTATTTAAATATACTTTCCCTTCATAATAAGACTGTTCAAGATATGAAAGTATTGTAAGTAGATTCATTTGGCAAAACATATCTTCACCAAACCATAAGACAATACATTTATACTTTTTCGTAAAAAGTTTTTCTAGCGGATCTATAACCTTTTTTGTATAACTTTCTACGGAACTGTTGTGTCCTTCCGCTCTTGTTTTAATAAAATCGTCATCAAAAATTTTTGTAGTAGCGGGGTTCACACACATCGCCTCATTAAATGGTGCATAATCAGAATCACCCATTAACTTTTCGTTTTTAAATTCTTCATACATAACTTGACCATTTAATATGTTAAGTACTTCTTTATCAAATAGCTCACTCTTCCTATTTCGTAACTGTTCAACCTCTAATTTTCTAGAAATATTCATATTAAACGCCCCTTCTTTATTTAAATTTAGTTTAACAAATGATTGAATAGTCATTTTGCTAAGTTGGTATTCTCTTGGATTCATTCCAAAAACATTTTTGAAAGCTCTACTATAAGCTTCTTGGGAAGAGTAATCGTAATCCAATGTGATCTCAATTATTTTCCTACCATTCTTTAAATCTTCTGTAGATAAATACAATCTTCTAAGAAGAATATAGCGTCTCATACTGAAACCCGTTACTTGATGAAATTTAAAAGAGCAATAATAAGGAGAATACCCCATGTAACGAGATAATTCATCTAATGAAAATCCCTTTTTCAAATTGCGCTCAATCCAATCAATCATCTGCTGTATATGTTCATTCATTTCCTTCACTCCTTATATAAAAGTATAAGAGAAGTGCATTTCATTCTTTTGATATTTCTTGTGTTTTATAACATGAGCCATTCTGTAAAATCTATATATATGTATTAATTTTATATTTTTTACCTATCTTATTTTGACATACCTTCTATTCATTTTTCAATTTAGTGTTCATTCGTATGCTGGTAAGACTTAACTAATTATTAAAGATCAATTTACATCATATTTCATTTTAAAGGATTTCAAAAATGAAATATGAATTTTGTAAAATAAGATTCTTTTAATTCTCTAGTTAAAAAATAAAAGTTTTGAAAGGAAGTTATAATGAAAGAGCTACAAAAATCCACTTCAAATTACGGCTTAATTCACGGAGATTTATGGTTAGAAAATATTTTAGTTGAAAACAATTCAACCATAACAATGATTGATTTTCAAAATTGCGAAAAACATTTTTACCTATTCGATTTAGCTGTTCCTATTTATAGTGCAATAGAATATTCATTTGCTGGAAATGAGAATATCGTTGAGTACGAGCATTCTATTACAAAAGCACTATTTGAAGGGTACCAAGAAGAAAATGAACTACCTAAAGAGATGATCGAGAAGTTTCCATAGTTTATTAAATTAAAAAAGATTTTTGAATATAGCTTAATGCATATGTATTGGGTTAAAGAAGAATTTACTGAGGAACAAGTACGGATAATGAACCTCTATAGGATGAAGATTAAAAATAAATATACGTATATCAAAATTTAAAAATGCTGTTGTTTCACTAAGTTTCCTTGTAGTTAAACAGCAGCAATTATTAATTATCTACTAGACAACCTTTTTTACAACTTATAAATACTGATTCAAAAGTTTGCTCAAATACACTTCATTTTGCAGCGATACTTTCTCGGTAAATCTAGCTACGCTAATAATAGGAGCCCATTGAAAGATTTCATCTCTTGTTAGATCGGTATTATTGCAATATATTTGCAAATACATTTCCGCTAATTCTATATGAGACTGCGCATATAATAAATATGTTCGAAACACATCTGCACGAATGTCACCTGAACTAGCATCTACCCAATCTATAATATTCACATTCTTTTTACTCAAAATTAGATTAAATGGATGGAAATCCCCATGACATAATCTAGGTTCAAATTTAATTGAATGTAACTTATTCAATATATTTTCCTTTTGCTTTTCATCTAATTTATGTACAGATTTTATTTGTCGCTCTAACCTTCCTCTCATTGATTCTATTTCATCTGTGTTCACACAAATAGAATGAATCTTTTTTTGTTCATTAACACAAATATTTATGTAATGCTCTGCTTTATTTAAATTATTGAGCAGGAGATTACCAATACTATCCCCTTTTATGTATTCCATAATAATCGCCTGTCTATTTTGTATCTTTATCACTTCAAATATGTTTGGAACTGGTAGTCCACATGAACAAGCATATTTTTGTTTTTTCGCTTCATTCATAGACTCTGTATCTGGGAGGTAATCTTTAAATAATTTTACAATCTTATTGTCATATAGATAAATTTCTGCTGTATTTCCTTTTGCAATCAGATTATCTAGATTCATTTCGTTTACCTCCATAAAATAAATTTGAATAGTGCCTTTTCCCTTTCTTTACATTCACTGTAAACATAACAAAAACCTTCTTTACGAAGATACAAAAAATCTACCACTTTCCATCCTTAAATAGAAAGCGGTAAATTTAATTTACTTGGAATATCAGCATGGAGATTTGGTGTATGCAAGATAGTAAATGAATATCCTTGCTGAATAAATGATACTTCATTATGTTTACATTCATATGGAACACTATTTTTCTTCAAGTTATTTTGTATGCGTTGTAAAAATGCTTGATCTGGTGTTCCGAAGGAAACATGTACTTTCGGTGGTAAAGCTTTCATCGCAATTGGGATCCAAGGTCGCTGCCACCAAGTTGCGACGATATATGCAGTGCCGCCAACTACAAAGTTAAAAATATCCCCGTCTTCCATCGTTTTCATATTTAAATTTGATTTCAGCCATTCCCTAAAAATAGGTACACTTTTAACAGGAAGACCAATTTCCCTTATATATAAAATGTTTAAAGGTGACTGCGGTACTAATACATTCTCCTTAACATAACTATGTGCGATAATTTCGAGTAGATTTCCATCCCCATCTTTAAAGTATACATTGAATAGACCATTCTCTTCACCAATTACATTTCCATTTTGCCATTTCACAATGAGTAATCCAGAATCCTTTAACCATCTTACTGTTTCATGAAATTTTGAATATGGAATCTCAAAAGCGAAATGTGCAGGTGCGATTGGTTCGTATACTTCTTGAAAACTAATGGTTGTATAAGGTGTTACTTCAAATTGAATAAATGATGCCGTTTCTTTTTTTATTGGAAAAGATAATATGTCCTTATATACTTGCTTTACCCCTTCTATCGAAACCGTTTGTAATTTTATATCTGATATATGTGTAATCACGTTACATTCCCCCTTGTTTCATATTATCTATTCGTATTGTATTACATTTATAAATAGATAAAATCAAACAGAAGGGTGGATTTTTTCATATAAAAGCTACAACTTTAGTATGAATATTTAAATTTATCCTGCATTGTTTCCATACAAAAAAGCTGCCTTTCCTCAAACGAAAAGCAGCTTCTACAATAAAATACATCATGATTTTACAGCAATAATCATAAATCTTTTTGAATTCGTACGAATCCCTTTTTCAAAACTATTAACATCAATGAAACTTTGTAAAATAGTAAAATCTTCTGCCTCTTCTCCAAAATTAGGAATAATAGGCGTATGTTTTAATAAGAAAATAAGATCTTCAGGCGTTCTGTAATAATCAGTCACATCATATTCACGTACTTGCACGAGTTCAAATCCTGCACTAATAAGTTCACTCATATACTTTTCTTTTAATGTGCCATCTCTTTCACCTAAGCATTGTCCTCGCCCAAATGCTTCCTTAAGATTTAATTTATCATGTTCGCTTACTTGTTGTGTTAAGAAAAAAGCACCTTGTTTCATTACTTTTGCTAATTCGGATGCTGCAAATGGTGCGTGACAACTTGAAACAATATCAAAATAAACATGTGGAAACGTTAAAGCTTCAGAATCCATTTGCAGAAACTCAACATTTTGTACACCTGATTTTCTCAAATTGGAATGTGCTTTTTTCAATCATTCCGTTAGAATTATCTATTCCAATTAAAGATTTAGCTGATGATGCTATATTAAGTACATTTTCTCCTCCGCCTGTACCAACATCAAGTAAAATATGTGATGGTTTGCATCTTTCTTTTACCTCTCTATAAAAGTCCCCTGAATCTCCTGCAGTTTCACATTTTATCTTACCAAAATCCCATCCATTTAATCTTCCTACTTTATCATAAAAGTTTTTGTACTCTAATTCGTTCATTTTATGTGTTCCCCTTTGTTGATACATATAAATTAAAATGAATATTGATTATTTATTCTATATTTGTAAGCCAAGCTTCATAAAACGCTTGAATAGTGCGGTATCTTTTACTTTTTTCTTTATGCAGCGCTTTTTTACATATATTATATAATTCTTGTGAGCTCTCCCATTTTTCATAGCTTTTATCATTTTTTCCACCGATAAAGGAAAAAGCAATTCCAGCTAATACATACACATTCGTTTCGCTTGTAATTTGTGCATACAGTTCATATTCCTCTGGTGCTTTAAAGCGAGCTGTACCCCAAAAATTCTCCCCAATTTCATTAAACACTGGTGCTTTTTGAAAAAAATCAATATCACAAATCATCAATTTTGATTGCTCGAAATTATATAAAATACTACCGTCATAAAAATCAACCATGACATAGCCTAGTGACTCCACATAGGTTGCAAACTCAAAAATCTGAGTCAATATGTTAAGTCTCTCCATCACGGATAATTGTCTTAACTTAACAAAAGGTGAATTTGGTGAATGGTGCTTTTCAAACGGAGTAAAGTCCCAATGATTGTGCATGCATTCCCCATCTATCCAATGAAACTTTAAACAAAACCCATTTTGCATTTGAATACAATTAATATATGGAACTAGTAAAGGATGTTGAATTTGTTCATATATTTCTTTTGCTTTCATTAATCGTTGAATTGCATCCGCTACATTACCTTTGTACTCTAAATTACGTGCACCGGCATACTTCAAAAAGTAACGATGTCCATTTTCAATAATACCAAAGCTAATATTTCCTGAATCTTGCTGATCAAAAACAGTAAATACTTCTACCCCCTTTAACCAATCAAAATTATGTTCCTCAGCTAATGTTATTGGGTATTGATTTTTTCCTATTGTAATTTTTATCATGCGCTGCTCCTAGCTTTGAGCGAACGTAGTTTATAGAGGTATGATACGCATACTCAAATTATTTTTACCTCATGCTTGATTTTCTTCTGTTTGTTCATAAAACATCACTCCTTTCAAATACAGGCTCTTAATTTCATTCAATAACTACCAAAATGTTCTTACTTTCTATTATATATTATAAAATACAAATTATAAGGAAAATATATTTCATATGCACAAATAGTTTACATAACATTTTTATGGTTTATTTACATGTATAATCTACATCTCTTCCCAACCATACATACTATATAAAACAGTACAGACTCCTTTTATATTCTTCATTTTTATTTCCTCCTTAAAATACATGCAAAAAATAGGATTCACCAAAAAATTACAGAATTATATATATAACAAGTATTGGACGGATGATTTTCAAATTCCTCTATCATAAAGGTGGTATAAACAGTGTGAAACCTATACAAGGACGTAGCCTTACCGTAAAGACAACTTTTTCTAAAGAATATAAGATTTTTATTTTTGGTTTACTCATTTCACGAATTGGGGACTCATTGTATACTTTTGCGTTACCTTGGATTGCCTATCAATTAACCGGTTCAGCTGTCATTATGAGTTCTTTATTTGCTATTAACGTATTGCCAATCGTTTTATTTGGTCCTTTAGTTGGTGTAATAATTGATCGTTATGATCGAAAAAAGTTACTTTTGGTAGCGGATATTACCAATATTATTTTAGTAAGTCTTGTTCCAATACTACATTCATTACATCTATTAGAAATTTGGCATTTATACATAATTACTTTTATGTTAGCAGTTATGTCCATGCTTTTTGATGTAACAACTGTTACAGTCATTCCGCAAATTGCTGGAGCATCCTTAACGAAGGCCAATTCTTTCTATCAAATGATCAATCAATTGGCTAGTTTATTTGGTCCAATGATAGCTGGGGTCTTCATTTCTTTTATTGGCGGCTTTCAGTTGCTTTGGATTAATGTTCTTTCATTTATTGCAACATTAGTTGCTGTGATGTTATTACCGTCTATGAAAACCACAAATAAAAAATGTGAAGATAAAAATACACTTCAAAATATACTATCTGATTTGGTTAATGGATTTAAATGGCTCAAAAATGACCACTTAAATTTAGCTTTATCTTTTCAAGCTATGATAGGAAACTTTGGAGCAAGTGCAGTTTTAGGTATATTCATGTATTATTTATTATCCACATTACAACTTACCCCAGAACAAAGTGGGGTTAATTATTCATTAATTGGAATAGGTGGTCTTTTAGGAAGCTTTATTGCAGTTCCTTTAGAAAAAAGGTTGCAGCGCGGCATACTAATTCCTTTACTCCTATTTGTTGGAGCAATTGGCTTAACTTTTGCACTTTGGAATACATATTGGTTCGTTCCTGGAATTGCTTTCGGTATTGCAATGACTTGCAATATTGCATGGAATACAATTGTAGCCACAGTTCGCCAGGAAACCGTTCCATCAAATATGCAAGGAAGGGTTTTAGGGTTTTCACGTGTACTTACACGATTAGCTATGCCACTCGGGGCATTAGTAGGAGGTATTATTTCAGCCTATAATCCAGTACTTGTATTTGCTTTAGCTGCTTTCACGAAGCTAGTTGAAGTTTTTATTGCACTATATAGTCCAATACGAAAACTATAATAGAAGGAGAGATAATTATGTATGATTGGTTAATTGTAATTACGGATAAGTTGATAAAGAAAACAATAACCTAAGAACTATTTTTATGCTTATTAATCGATTTTATAATATAATAATTACATAATTATATCACCTGTTTATTCTTTTTAGTTTTCCATCTCTCCTCCTTTCCCTTTCCATAATTCTTTTCTTAGTAAAAAACATTGTATGCGGAACATAAAAATAATAAAAGATCCAATTTCTTAATTTTAACATTAAGAAATTGAATCTTCTTTCATTACCTTGTATTAATCATACTGTGTTAATATATATTATAAAGAATATACATTTTATATAAGTTATGTTAATAACACATAAGCTAATAAAACTTTACTGATTACGCTCAAGACATTCATAAACCGCCATCATATCTCGTTTATCCAATTCACGAATACGATTAAAAATTGGTATTTGCTCAACAGCCTCTGTTAATAAGCTCTCATCCACAACATCACTAACTTTTCCAGTTAACCATGTTTGTACATCCACACCCTCAACAACTTTTTTTAGTCCTTCGTCATTAATACCACTTGCATTACAAGTTACACATGGAATTGTTAATTTAAAGACACCATCATGCAAATTATCTTCCGTTATAACTTTCTTTCCTTTACAGAATGGACATGGATAACCTTTTTTAATTTTATTAATTTGGGTAACTAACTTTTTATATCCAAATGCTTCGTATACATACGTAAGTTTTTTATATTTACCATTTGTGAAATACTTATCTATCATGTTTTCTCTCGTTTCATAAACATTAGGGAAATCACAAACAGTTACTTGATTATTACCACTAATGAATTCGATATTTCCTTTTATTTTATCCCAGAATGGTAAGACATTTTGTAACACTATTTCATAGTTTGAAAAGCTTGCCTGTTCTAATTCAAACATTTTCAATGCAACTTGTACTTTTCTTGGCAATAAAGAAACATCTTCTGTCAATCTCATATCGCCACCAACTATATCCTTCAATTTATGAAGTGCAGGTAAATCACCGACTATTTTCAACACTTCATCAACTGGCTGATTGATAATTTCACGAATATCTGAGTTGCCAAATTTAAGTGGTTTATGATGATTTAAAACCGTCCCTTCACAAATTGGACATGTCACCATTTCTTTAGAAGTCTTAATTTCTTCTTTAATAGGTGCTTTTGAAATAACAATATATCCACCAATAATCGTATTAAAACCTACCCATGTTCTGCGTGTCTTTCCTTTTTTATCATAAAATGATTTTTCAAAATACCCGTACCAAAACGTATGCTTTTCTTCTTCGGACATTTCATTATAGCTCTTTGACAAATCTTGACCAAGCTCATGTTTAATTTCATCAAATAGAAATTCTATTTTTTCATATTGATAAAATTTTAATACTTTCATGATTTCCGGATCGAATAAACCATCCCAAAATGGAACGTTTTTATTTTGAATTGTAATATCTTTATCGAAAACTTCAATTTGAAGACGTCCAGAGCAAGATGGACAATGGTTGTCCTGTGAATAGAAATCAAAACTTCTCGTATCTTTATTAGTTGGATGAGCAGCTACAATATGATTAATTAGTCCACCAACCTCATATAAAAAACTATATTGACTATATAAATGCCTCTCAAAATCAATAGCAATAACCGGTGCAATTGTATCAGATTCATATTCACCATAAATTAAACGCGCCATTGATGATAAGCTTTTTAAGATACCACCCTTATAAATGTTTTCAGCATTTTTAAAATAGTTAATATGATCTTCTTCTAAATAATGAACGCCTTCCTTCTGCTTAAGGGCTGAAGAAATATGTATTTGTTCAGCATTATTCACACTGCTTTTTTGACGATAATAATCTTCATGACTTACTACATCAAGATGATTGATAGATTCAAGCTGTCTTTTCCCAAAATCTACAATATAATCAGAGCTTTCTAACATGTAACTATTATGTTCAATCATGATGATAGAGACTGATTCATCTTGCAATATCCCTCTAACACTATCTATAAATTGATTTAAAATATTTTGTGATAAACCTTTTGAAGGCTCATCAAAAATAAATAATGTGTGTGGATTTCTAGTGTTTGCAAATAACTCCGAAACTAAATGAACACATTGAAACTCACCTGTTGATAATGTTTGTGTTTTTCGTTCTAACGTTAAATAACCAAGTCCTAATTTAATGAGTAGACTCAAGCGTTTATACGCAATATCTTCATTTGGAAGTTCACCAATAATATCTTCAATCGAACGCTCAAAAATATTATCAATTTCTTCACTATACTTTGTTAGTTTCTTTTTAATATCTAGAAAAGTTGCTACAGTTGATCGACTTGTAATGGATTGATTTCGATCTTGCCCTACCATAACTAGTTTATCTTTTGGATATCGTTTCAAGAAATCTGTAGCTAAACATTCATTGACAAGAGTAGATTTCCCACAACCAGATTCTCCTGTAACTGTTACAAGCCTATTTTTAGGAATCTGAAACTCCACCATTTGGATATTACGGCAATATAATTCTTGGAATGTATAATATTCTGTTGGTACTTCTTTATTTAGATCGCACAGTATTGATTTTGGTCTTGGTGATTCTTTCACAATTTGTCCACCATATTTTCCGCTACCAGGTCCAAAGAACAATTGCTCATCTGTTGTATCCAGTACTGTATCTGAATGATCTATAAGCCAAATTTGATTTTTACACCCTAATTTCTTGATCTCTTCTAATATTTGTAATAATGTTCCATGATCAAGTCCAACTGAAATCTCATCAATAATAATTACAGCATTTTCACTTACTGCCATGAATTCAGCTAAATATAGTCGTGTTAACTCTCCACCTGACAACGTACCCATTATTCGATTTAATGTTAAATAACCAATGTTCATATTTATTATGTTTTGTAATATATGTTGCTTTGCTTCACTAATATTTAACACTTCCGCTAGCGAAAGAATAGACTCAACACTTAAATCATTAATATTTGAAATGGTATGTGGTTTAGCAAATAAATCTATAGTATGTTGTTCAATTTCTTCACTATAACGTTTTCCCTTACATTTTTTACACTCAATATTTTTATTAGTACCTCGGCCTTTACAACCAGAACACCAACCTAACTGGTTATTAAATGAAAAAACCTCAGGGGAAAGATGAAATACGTCAGCAAGTTTTTCGCGAATTTCAGTGAAAACACCAGTATGAGTACCTAGCGTTGAACGTGGATTAGAAGAAATTGATGATTTCCCCAGAAAAAGTACTAAAGGCATATCCTCCATCTTAATAGCACTAAAATTCGTTTCCATGATATTAGGAAATAAATATTGATATTCAGCCTTTGGTAATAAAGAAACTAATCGTTTTTTTGATTCTTCACCAATTGTTTGACAAAAAGTTGTTTTACCTGATCCTGATAAACCAGCGATTCCAAAAGACTTATTAAATGGAATGACTGTATCTAATTTGTTTATGTTATTAGCAATTAATTGGTTTACCTTCATATTAACCTCTATTCTTATTTCTCATTAAAATCATATTTGCAATATAATAATTACACAATGAATATAACCTTTAAGTTGATTACACTCTTAATTCAAGAACCTTATCTTTATATATTTCAAACCACTGTTGCCATTCATCTTTAGAAAATTCTTTTTCTTTCCCTTCTAGTACGGAGGAAAAAAGATCTAAACAAATATGCCAACCCGCTATATCTTTCGGAGTATGATCTGTTAACTCATGAATGTATTCTTTAAGAAGTAAAAGAGTACCATTTTCCTCTTTATGTATTTCAAATCGTACACAGTCTTTATCCCAAGTAAATTCAAGCACTGCGTTTACTTGACACTCTAAAATATCGATATTTATAAATGAACCGTCCATCATATCAAACTTGATTATTCCACCTGTTTTAAGGCTTTCGATTTGTAAATTAGACATCCATTTTTTCAAATTACTGTTTTCTGTTAAAACAGACCAAACTTCTTCTATTGAATATGAAAAATAACGCTCAAATTGCACTACATATTCATTACCTTGTTTCTCTATTACTGCTAACATTATTAATTAACCCCCTTTTCGTCAAAACGAATGTATGTTCTTTATTTTACATGATTTCAATTAAAAAAGAAATCACTATTACACCCCATTAATTTAAGAGGTTTTTGTTAGCTCCAAAATGGATTGACTTATTATATATGAGAGCTCTAATCTAGTTGACCATGCTTTTATCGGATCAACTAGATTATCTTGGTTAAGCTTGTTCACGTATTTTAAACCTTCTACTGCAATGTAACCAATATTAAAATCTGTAAAAGTATTTATAATCATCGGTCATTCTCCATCAGTCATTCTGCATTTAGAATATTTTATTATGTAATCAATTGCTCGTTTTGATAACGCACATGAACCAGCTGTAATATCTACTTGTTTCTCTAATTGTAATGACATAATTTTATTTGATACTGATTCTGTAACTTGCCATTCTTCAGGATGTGTCTGAAAAGCTTTTTCTGTTCTGCCAATGATTAAGTAATCTACATCTACTATATTCTGAATGAAGGAATTAAGTTCAGCTGGATATTCTTTAATCCAAGTTAGCAAACGATCAAAGTCACAATAGTGATAGTAATCATAATCATAGTTACTAACAAACTTTAAAGAATCCCTACGCGCATTCCCTACACCTAATTTTTCTACTATATTTATATGGAAGTTACTTTCCTCTAGTTCTTTTACAATCTCTTTTGGTGTTACATTACTAATTGTTATATATTTCTCATCATAATTTAAGTTTGACAATTCCTCTTTTAATTCTTTTATTGCAGATAATAAGCTCCCTGTTGGATCATGAGTAATACATGTTAATGCCACTTGTTTTATAGGTTGCATAGTATATTCATCCCCTTTGCAAAATAAAAAGCAGAAAGACTACTTTCTGCCAATTTTATAATTAGTATTATATTTCTTATGCTCAATTTAATTCATATTATGCAACTTTAAGGAATTCCCCTTATGTTGCGTTCTCATTTTCATCGAACATAGAATTACAGCATATAAAGAAACGCTATGACTCATGAAATTATTATACTAAATCTACTTACTTGAAAAACTTATCGTTTAATCGCATCAACAATTAACGATGGAAAACCAAGTTTATCACCTTTATTTCTAGAATCATACCTTTTCGAACGGAAAATAACACCGTCGTTTGCATCCCATTCATTATAATAAAACTGACCATTTTCATCACAATATTCAAGTAAAACTACCTCAAATCCAGCAGTTTCAAACATTTTCATTAGTGTTTTATAGGTATGGACAATTTTATGACTTGCTGCTGGGTGATCTTTTGGGCCAGGTCCACCTATTTGAACTATCTTTTGGTACGCCTCATCTCGGAAAAATGCATCAGGAACACCGCACCGAATATGCCCCTCTTGCTTTAAAAATTCATAGCAAATTTCAGCAGCTCTTACACCTTCTTCAAACGTAAGGTGTTCCCATACATGCTCAGCTAAGATAGCTGAAATAGAATTGTATTCAAATCTTTCTTCCCACGTAGCTTTATCTAGTAAATTAAGTTCATTTTCTTGCGTTTGTATCCATCCAGGATTATTATTAAACACCCCTGCTCCGACTACTACTTTAATTTCGTCTTGTTTTATTGCCATCACCTTCACCTCGTAAACATTTTAATTATTAATATATTCTATGTTTACTATTATTCTACCTTCTAAAATAAATTAAGAAAAAATGGTGATTGCTTTAACAAAAATGAGTTATGAAAACAGTTCATGATGCACAATTATTTTTGTACTCTATTCTTCAAACGAATAAGCTGTACTATCTACTTTTATATTTTTCTAAATTTGCGAACTAAAGTGAACACTATACCTGCAAAAACCATCCATAAGCCCATTGTTGTACTGTTAGTTGTACTGCCCCCCGTGTTTGGAAGCTCTTTATATGTAGATTCTTTTTTATCGAAATTACTGTTGTTTTGGATATTACCGTTATTAGTACTACCTTTAGCTTTGCTAGCGTCTGTATCCTTCACTAATACTTTTTGTATTGCATGTACCTTATTACCTACAGAATCTGTCACACTATATATTATTTCAAAAGTACCAGCTTTAGTGGTATCTCCAATATCTTTATATACTACTTTAGAAGTAAGATCACCGTCTTCTTTATCCGTAGCTGATACACCTACCATCGGATTGAATTCATCTCCCTTAGTAATTGTAGTTGTAGAAGGTACTTTTAGTATTGGTATGTCATTCTTAACTTCTTCTCTACCTGTGACTGTTACAGTTTGTTTCGCAATTTCTTCATGGCCTTTAGAATTTGTAACTATATACGTTACTATGTAAGTACCGACTTTAGAGGTATCTACTTCCCCCTCAACTTTTACTTTAGAAGTAAGATCGCCGTCTTCTTTATCAATAGCTTTTACTTTTGCCATCGGATCGAATGATTCTCCTACAGTAATTGTCGCTGCAATAGGAACTGTTAATGTAGGTTTTAGATCTGATGTTTCTCCATCTCCCTCTACAATTACAGTCCGTGTTACCGTTGCTTTCCCACCTTGAGAATCAACGACAGAGTACTCCACAATGTATTTGCCTGGTTTAGAAGTGTCTACATCACCTTTATGTTCTACTCGAGTTGTTAAATCACCATCTTCTTTATCAATAGCTGTTATATTGCTCATTGGGTCAAACTTATCACCGACACGTAGTGTAATTGTTGGCGGTACTGTTAGCCCTGGGACTTGGTTTGCCTCAGTTTTTTCGTTTTCTTTCACTGGTCCTTTAATTTTTGCCGCATCAAAAGCTTTTTGGACCGTTTCAACCTCAATGGAATTTGCCCCATATTTATTTGTTGCAACTTTAAGACACGCTAATCTTAATTCAGAGAAATTAGAAGTCATGTTCAATTCATCAGTATTTGCATAATAGAAAATATCAAACATTTTATCTTCACCAATACCATTTACAGTTACACCGTTATGAGTACCACCTTGTGCAATTAAATATGCGACTTTATTAATAATACTTGAATTAAAATGAACGCCCTCATTATCCTCTCCGTTTAAATCACTGAATTTACTATAATCATCCGGATACGGTACTCCATCAAAAAATTTGACTGAAGATGGATCTTTCATATTACGGAGAACGGATCCACTTTGTTCTCCTATTGTCCAATTAAATTCTCCATTATTTACATATTTCTCAATAGCCGTTCCCATAATATCAGATAATGCCTCGTTAATTGCCCCGGATTCTCCAAAAAATTCAAGATTAGATTCACTAGATGTAACCGCATGTGTAAATTCATGGCCCGCTATGTCAAACGCTCTAACCATTGGATCACCATATATAAGCATACTAACATTGTTAATATTAGCGCTAAATGCATTCCCCCAATTTTTAGGATCATTTGTTTCTCCTGAATCCCATGCATGTACAACTGAAACTACTTTTTTTCCGTTATTATCAAAACTATTACGCTTATATTTGTCTTTATAAAAATCATATACGTTTGTCGCTAAGAAATGAGCACTTACCGCTTTTGGGTCATTAAATGTTGTTGATGTGCTAGTTGCTAATATACCAGGATAATATTTATCTTCAAAAGTAATATCTCTATAATTTACATCGTACGTCTCAATTCCTTGCCCTCTTGTATAATCGGCAAGCGCATACTTCCCGTTACTTTGTTCAGAAATACCAAATGTACGAGTTATTCCTAAATCATCTTTTCCAGTCCCGGTTAATGATTTAAAATTACTTTTTTTACTCTCCTGAATAGCTTCAACACGCTCTTCACTTACTTTTAAATCTGACTCTTGCACCATATTTTTCAACATATCACCACTATGAGCATCCACTAAATAAGTTCCAGATACATAGTTTGGTGTGGCAGCTGCAAATGTAACTTGATATGCATTTGTAGCCTGCCCACGATTTTCATCAACAAAAATAACTTCCTTAACTTCTGCCTCAGAAATAAATTGAATATCCTTTCCATACTTCGTATAAATATATTGTTTTGCTTCTTCTTTTGATAAATTAATAGGATTCTTTAAATCTTCTTTTGCTAAATTTTGTGCGCTGTCTCCTGAAACACTTTTAATAACACTTTTTTTATCTACATGAGCAGTCAATTGATGTCCATATACTTCTTTTCCTTCATATATTTGTTGCATACGCAAAAGTGTCGTCCCATCATATGAACTACGTTTTTGAAGAACCTTGTAATCTACCCCTTTGTCTCCACTAACTTGTTTTGGAGACAAAGCATGCTCTGTCTTTTCCTTAAGTGCATCTTTCACTACATTCTCTGGCGTCTTTTGTGATGGTTGTGTAAGTTCACCGGTACGAAACGAATCCTCTTGAACATCAACTTGCATTTGAACCATTTCCTCTGCATAACCTACCCCATATGGTGTTACACTTGCTAAAGCTAATCCTGTTGTTAATGCAACTATAGCTATTTCTTTTTTATTTTTCATGTTATTTTCCTCGTATAATTTTCTAAAATATGAAACTGCTAAAATCCATACAATTTATTCCTATCATAAAAAGATGACTTTTGTAATCAACAAAAGTCATCCCTTCAATATGTAATATCCCTAATATATTTTTAATGCATAATTTCTATATAAACAGAAAAAAGCATTCATTAACGAGCATTTTGCAATACTTTTATTAGGTCATTTATATTTTCAACTTTCTGCTGAAACTGATCAAATCTACTATGTAACAATGAAGGATTCTTATCTTCAGTTGAAATAACTTTTTTTAACTCCTGTTCTAATATATCATATGTATGAAAGAAATTATCAAATTCTACACTTACAAGTTCTTCATTTTCACGATAAAATCTTCTTGCTTCTATATAAGTCATATATGATTTATTTAAAAATCCTAATGAAACTAAATATTTAGAAGTGTTTTCTTGATAAATAGCAATATCACATGCTATTTTCATATCAGAATAAGTCTTTTGAACGAAACAATGCAACTCAACAATCTTAAGCTTTAATCCGTTATTCATTTTATCCCCTCCTATCTATTCTACATAAAAAAAGAATATTATACAAAGTAAAATATCAGTATAGTACAAAAATAAAAAGCGAAAGAATAACTTCTTTCGCTTTTTACAGTAATACATACATTTCATATTGTGCTAAAGAATTCTTTTCAAATCCAGTTTTCTTTAAAAACCCTTCCAGTAAACTGTTGTTTGGAAAACTAATTAATAAGCTTTCTAAATTCAACTCATCTCTTGCTACTTGTAATAATTTTGATCCAATACCACGATTTCTATACTCTTTGTCTACGAAAATAAAACTAATTTTACCTTGTTCATTTATACATATAGAACCTTTTAAATCATTATCGACATATGCGCCATAAAATGTATGATTTGTTTTTTCGATATAATCCATATCATTTTGCCAGTTTATATGGAAGTGTAACCATTTCTGAATTTCAACTTTAAAAGCAGGGAATTCTAATTGTTTTACTTCAATTCCCTTACATTCTTTATGTATTATTTTAGTCATATCTTTTAAATTATAATAAGATAGATCGTACACTTTTTCATAGCCTAATTTATTATAAAAACGAATCGCCCGGTCATTGCCTACAATGACTTCAAGGAAAAGTTGCTTACACTCATTTTGAATCGCCTCTTCTTTATGTAATTCAAATAACTTTTGGCTCACACCAATACCACGGTAATTGGGATGAACTGCTAATGTTCCGCAGCGCATTGTTTTTATGTTTTCATAATCCTTTATCCCGCCAAGTATTACACCAACAGATTTATTACCCTCTAAAGCAACAAATGAATGTTTTAGTGAATTCCCTTCAGCTCCAAAAAATCTTTTTATAAAATCTTCCTTTGAAACTTCCATTTTAATAATGTAATCTGAAAAGCCATCTCTAAAAGCTTCATACACTAAATCTATATTTATCTCACTGCATCTTTTATATTGAATCATATAAAATTATCCCCCACTTACTCGTGTTAAACTAATGTTCAAATATATAAGATCTACTAGTCACATCATACTTTAATTTTGAATTCTACTGCTTAATTTGAAATGAACGGACACTTCCCTACATATCTGTCACTATTAATTTGTTTTATAACAAATGGTGCAATATTAACCCCTCTTACTATCTATGATTTACTACATTAATCTCATATACACGTAAAAAAGCAATTAAATGCTCACACGCTCGTTCACATGCTAACATTTTAAAGATTTTTTGTTCCTCTTTCGTTTTATCATTCGCTTGATCTGAAGCAGCTTTTAAACATAGAAAAGGTTTGTTATTGATTTGGCACACATAAGCAAAAGCTGCCACTTCTTGATCAACCGCTAATGCTCCATATACAGTATGGAGTAAATATCTCATTTCTGAACTACGAATACGTTGATCTCCAGATAAAAATGTACCATAATGAATCGGATCATATGATCGTATCTTTTTTATTCTTCTTACAAGCCACTTTGTTGTTTCAATAGGTGCTGTCCTACCATTATATAAATTAAAAACATCTTCCCCCGAACCGGCAGCAGTAACATCGTGTTGTATTGCATTAAGAGCTACTACAATATGTCCATTTTTCACCTTATTTGATAGACTTCCACATATTCCTGTCATAAACAACTCATCTGGCTGAAACTCACTAATTAATAATTGTACACAACTTGCACAGCTTACTTTCCCAACTCCAGTTATAACTGAAATAATTTCCAGATCATTTATAGTATGAAAATGAAATTCCCAAGCTGCTCTTTTTTCAATACGTTTACTTGGATAATATTGATGCAAATACGTAAGTTCAGGTTCCCAAGCTGCTACAATTGCAATACGTTTCATTACACGCTTCACTTCCCCTATTGTTATCATGTAAATACTTTATCTATCCTCTCTCGTTCATAATCTGGAATCCACTCTTTATATTTCTCATATAAAGTGAAACTTTAATCAGCCCTCACCAATCGGACTTTTATGGGCAGCCCGATCTCCACCTAACTTCTTTGTTTTCGCTGAATTTTGAGGTGGGGGTCTTACTGCCCATTAAAGCGGGATAAACTTCGTATTGTTTCTTTATTCTTCGTAATTACTTCACTTCCTCTATCATCATACATAAACATAATAATATCTTTTGTTATATTTATGAGAAATACATCTGGATAAGAAGTTTCTTTTTTCGTCCAAAACGAGGAAAACGATTTGGAAAACCTTTATAATTCGGTGTTTAAATAGGTCGCTTATGCTTTATATCACCAGTGAACCATTTTAATGAAAATTGATATGTACAATACAAAGCAACTTCTTCATCTTTAAATAAAAATGGCATTGTTTCTTGCCTTATATGATGCTTTAAGTCTCTTTTCTAAATAAATCGTCTATATATTTATTTTCTGTAGATTTTTCACATTTTCCTTTTTCAATCGATAACCATTTGTTATTAAAAACACTTTATCTTCTTTTGAAAATATATCTTCAAATAAGTGTTTATTAAATGTACGGCACTAATGTAACCCCAGAAAATCTTTGATTCATTTATTTTCTTAGCTACATTTTCATACCCTTTCTACTCTACAATTTCTTTTAACTGCCAATATGATTCTTCTAACCAAGGATGCAAAACTTTCAACTTATCTTTTCTATCCCACAAATATGAAATATATGCAAAAGCAGCATGTTCTAAAGATTTTTCTAATCCTTTTTTTACTTCTGCTAAATATGGTGGCGCTCCATTTTGATCCCATTCTATTTTATCAGCAACAAATAACACTAAATCCATTTTCGTTGCATGTTTACGTAGTGTAGTATGGCAGCAAATTGCATTCAAAATTTCTTCATCATCCACTTTAAATATCTCTTTTGCAATTACTTTCGATAACTTTTGATGAATAATCATTGGAAATTCTCGTTCTTCTTGTAATATCTCTATTCCAAATTGCTCAGCAACTACAATCCGATCTTCATTTGGAAAGATTGCACTAATATCATGTAAATATGCTGCAATTGCTGCCTTTTCTTCATTTACATGATACATAACTGCAATTTTACGAGACTCATTTGCCACTCGAATTGAATGTTTATATGTAACTTCTTTATTGTATTTTAATAGAAAAGCTTTTATATCATTTTCAATTTTTCCAGTTGGAGTAAATGAGTATATATCCTTATATAGCATCGTATGTCCCCTTCTTCCTAACTTTCAATATAACGCTGTATTTAAATATCCTTTTTATTTGTATTCGTTATTAATGTTTTAATCCCTTTTTTATACGTTACATGAAATTTTATAGAGAATCATTCCTACAAAACACATAAATGTTTGATATTATAGTAATGTTAATGATTTGTAAGGAAAGGAACTACATAATGAATAAAAACATATTAATTATTGATGACGATAAAGAAATTGTTGAATTACTTGCTGTTTATTTGCGAAATGAAGGCTATAACATTTATAAAGCATACGATGGCGATGAAGCATTGCAAATGATTTCTACATATGAAGTTGACCTTATGATTTTGGATATTATGATGCCAAAACGAAACGGATTAGAAGTTTGCCAAGAGGTTCGTGAGAATAATACTGTACCTATTCTTATGTTGAGTGCAAAAGCAGAGGATATGGATAAAATATTAGGTCTTATGACTGGTGCAGACGATTATATGATTAAACCATTCAATCCATTAGAATTAGTAGCTAGAGTGAAAGCTTTACTACGAAGATCATCTTTCCAAAATGCCACTTCTTCCAAAAATGAAGATGGTATGATTCGCATTCGTTCTGCTGAAATACACAAACATAATCATACAGTTAAAGTCAATGGAGAATATATTAAGCTTACATCTATTGAATTTGATATTTTATATTTACTTGCGAGTAATACGGGGAGAGTATTTAGTTCCGAAGAAATTTTTGAACGTGTTTGGAATGAAGATGGTTATGGTTCAAATAAAACTGTAATGGTCCACATTAGTAATTTACGGGACAAACTTGAAACAGGAATGAATGGAGAAAAATTTATTCATACTGTTTGGGGAGTGGGCTATAAAATTGAGAAATGAAGCATTTGATATATTAAAGGATATCCCAAAGTGGAAGTTAATTTTTTGGTTCATGTTAGCTATCACACTTACCCCTATTACTGAATTAATTATATATCGTCTTGTTACAAGTGTAATTGAAAGTTCACTTACATTAAGCGAACTCGGCAAAGAGTTCATTAGAATTTTTGGTTATGAAAAATATAAAGGAATAAAAGAATCTCTTTGGATGATGATCGTCTCTTATTTATTTTTATTTTCGATTTTCTCATCTTACCTATACATTTTTTACCGTCATGAAAGAAAGCTTTACTATGAAACTTGCATTAAAAAAATGATAGAAGAGATTCGTTATATTGCAAATGGAAACTTCAATCATAAAGTTTCTATCGTAAACCATAATTATTTGGAAGAGTTAGCAAGCGGGGTTAATCAAATTGTTGAACAATTGAAAGTCTCAATTGATGAAGAAAGACAGGCAGAACAAGCAAAAAGTGAATTGATTACAAATGTATCACATGATTTACGCACTCCTCTTACCTCTATAGTTGGATACGTGAATTTAATCCACCATGATAATTATAGAGATGAAGTGGAATTACGTCATTATATACAAGTCATTTATGATAAAGTAACCCGTCTTAATGCATTAATGAATGATTTGTTTGAATATACACGTGTTCAAAATAAAGAATTAAGTTTATATTCTGTCCCTATTGATATTGTAGAACTTCTTGGACAATTAACCGTTCAATTTCGAATACAGCTTCAAGAGGCTAATATTGATTGTCGCCCCTTTTTCCCATCAAAGAAGTTAATGGTATTAGCTGATGGAGACAAATTAGTGCGCGTATTTGAAAATCTAATTATTAATGCTATCGCTTACGGTAACGATGGTGATTATATTGATATTACTGCTTATGAAAGTAATAATATGATCGCAATCGATATAACCAATTACGGCCAACCTATTCCTAGTACCGATTTACCTCATATTTTTGAACGTTTTTATCGCGTTGAGAAATCGCGCTCTACAAACACTGGTGGATCTGGACTCGGATTGGCAATTGCAAAAAGTATTGTCGAATTGCATAAAGGAACAATTGAAGTGTATAGTGATGACAAAAAAACAACATTCACTGTAAAACTACAACCATATAAATGTTAATACAGCTTAATTTTAGGTCCAATTTCTTACGATATAAGAAATTGGACCTTTCATTTTCCAGCAACATCCAAATTTTAATAATCCTTTATAATTCTTTAGAAATTCTTTACCTTTTCTTTCTTCCTAATTAAGCATTCCTTTTTACAATATTATTATCGATGTCATAATAGGAGGATCGCTTATGCAATTCTTAAAAAAATTCGCTATTTTATTATTATCTTTTTTTATTACCGCACTTATCGTTTTATATTTTTACCTTTATGTAAATGGCCCAATTATTCAAGCTAAATCAGCTATTTTAATAGATGCTCATTCTGGTGAAGTTGTTTATAAAAAAAATGAAGAAACTCCTATACAATCAGCTACTTTATCTAAATTAATGACTGAATATATCACACTGGAACAACTAAATGAAGGAACTATACAGTTAGATGAAGTAGTAAAAATAAGTAACGAAGTTTTCCGAGCAGAAACGAGTCCTATACAAGTAACTTCGAAAGATAAAACGACGGTTCGTGATTTACTTCATACACTGTTATTGACAGGAAATAATCGTTCCGCACTTGCTCTTGCAGAACACATCGCTGGAAACGAAGATAAATTCACACAGTTAATGAATGAAAAAGCAAAACACCTAAAGTTATCACAATCATCTCCGTTTCTAAACGCTACTGGAATGAATAACGATACAAATAAACTTTCAACTACAACAGCAATTGAAGTTGCTAAACTAGCAACACAATTAGTAACAGACTTTCCAGATGTACTGAACGTTACAAAACTAACCTCTTACCAGTTCACCTTCAAAGATACGAAAGTTTTCAACACCAATAAAATGATTTATTCCCTTAATAAAAACATTAAACACCAAGGTGTTGATGGCTTACAAACTAGTTTTTCAACTAATGGTAATTATAGTTTTGTCAGTACAGCAAAACGAGGAGATACTAGACTTATTTCAGTAATATTAGACGCCGAAAATGAAAACAGTACTTTTATTGAAACAAAAAAGTTACTTCAGTACGGCTTTGATCCTTCTTCATACTCTGCACTCCAAGCGTTTAAAGATGCTGTTACATCTTGGGCAGTTTTGCTTCAGTTTAAAAATTTGATTATACAAACATTGTTAATTTTCTTCATTATAACAATTTTAATGTTCTTACATATACGTCAGAAAAAATCCGAGGATTTCAACTAGGAAATCTTCTTATATATATAAAACAGCTTGCATTTTCAGTGCAAGCTGTTTTATAAATCTATAGTCCTCTCCCAATTAAACTCGCTGAAACAGGCTGAAGATTTAACTCCCTCGCCCATATAGATAACTGACCGATATGGTGAATTTCATGTACAATTACGTGCCTTAAGACCTCACCATATGTATATGTTTTATCTGTCCATGAAGCTTTTAATATTTTACCTTCTAAGTTAGCTGACCATACTTGTAAAAAATCTTCTATTTCTCTTTTATATAAATCAGATAACGCTTTCACTTTTTGGATAGATTGATACTCTTTAAACTGCGGTGCCCGATCTTCTTTTTCTTGAAGCGCATTAATCCAGCTATACTCAACATCAACAATATGAAATAATGTTTCTAAAATACTTCCAACACCACCAACACGTTTGCGGAGTAATTCTTCCTCTGAAAGTTGCTCACACCACTTAAACCAATCATCTCTTACTTGCCAATTGTATCGAAATAAAGTGTACACGTTTATCCCTCCCCTACCTCAATTATCCACTTAATAGCATCTATCATATAATGTGGTTCATCTTTTTGAATATAATGACCACTTTGTTCTGCAATTATTAGTTTATTTTTGTTTGATAATCTTAATAATTCTTCTTGCAATTGTAACCATTTTATTTGTGCATCTTGCGAATAAAAAGCTTTTTTACCAGCAGCTAACACGACGAGTGGAATATCTCTCGTCGACTGACAATGTTTATCTGCTTCACCTAGACTAAACATAAACTCTTCATAAGAACTTTCATGTACAAATTGTTTATAGTAAGCTTCTTGAAATTCAGGAGACATGATCGGCAAAAAAGCTTCTTTATAATTTTCTGGTGTCGAATCAACTAAAACTACTCCCATCATATTCTCGGGATAAAAAGTCGTAAATAAACGTGCATTTATACCGCCAAAAGAATGTCCTATGAAAATATAAGGCGGTTTCAGTTGCAATTTCTCTAAGCAACTTCTTAATTCTTTTATCATTTCAGAACTAATACGTCGTTTGGAACTAACCCCACTTTTCCCCAATCCCGCTCGATCATATGTAAGTACAGTCCCAAATTCAGTCAGTTCTTCAGCAATATGCTCCCATGCCTTTGAATAATCGCCATAACCTGCATCCATTATAATAACTGGCTGCAACTTCTTTCCTTGAAATACTCTTGAATACATTCTAAAATCATCAACTTGTACATATTTTTCTATACTTTTAACCATCGACGATCACTTCTCTTCGATTAAGTTCCTCTTCAATTTGATTAATTATTTCATCTACAGATAAAGATCCATCCAAAACAATATCTGAATTTGGCTTTACAGTATGAAGCGCCTCCAAATAAGCTTTTCTAGCATATGTTATATAATGCTTTAAATCATTATGTATTTCACTCCTTGTATCTTCCTTAAAATCTCGCAAAATTCTTCTAGCCATCGCAATATCTAAAGGCGTATCTATAAATATAGTTACATCAATAAATTGCCGCATTTCACTATTTAAGTATGCAAAAGGATAATCTACAATAATATAATCTACATTACTATCTCGTATAAAATGCTGAATATCCTTAATTAATGGTTTGAGTACCCATTCATCATAATTTGCTCCATCATCAATCCATTTACAAATATCTGCAGGACAGTTATCAAAGTGGTAGCTATCAAAATATAGAGCTTTTGAATTTATTAACTTATAAGTTAATCTTTCTGTAACAGTAGTTTTACCTCCCCCTGAAACAGCTGCAATTGTAATGATTTTCGTCTTTTTATTCATAATTTTCCCCCAACCCTCTTTTAATTAACATAATATAATTATAGGAAATGATTATTTTTTAGCTCTCCATTCATATTCTAACATACTCATTTCCCATAAATTCCAATACATTTCCCCTACTTTTTTTGACTCTCTTAATAAACCTTCTTTTACAAATCCTATTTTTTCATAACATGAAATGGCTGATGTATTAAAATCATAAACACCAAGTGTTACTCTATGTAGTTTTAATTCTTCAAAAGCAACATGAAGTACTGCTTTCATCATATGTTTCCCTATAGAACGTCCTCGCATTTTCGTATCACCAACTAGTACTTTTCCAATTCTTGCAGATCTATTTATATTATCAATTTGTCCAAGTGAAATATGACCAATTACTTCTTTAGTCTCTTCATCTATTACTTTAAATGCAAGTGTATTTATACTTTCTATATATTGTTCTAATTGCTGATCATTTAAAGGATATGTAAATGCATTTCCTGACCATTGTATTAAAAAATCCTCAGAATGAATCCAGTTCATTAACTGTTTAAAATCCTTTCTTTTAAAAGGCTCTAGTCTAATCATTCCTATTCTCCTTTCTTAAAGCATTATTTTTAGCCTCAACCTTAATTCTACGTAAAGAATATATTCTCCTTTTATACAAAATTAAAATAAAGCCATTCATATGAATGGCTTTACAAATAAACAGCATAATTATGCTTTATTTGCTACATCGACACCATTAAAATCAAACTCAGCAGTAACCGTTGTAACAGGTGGGAAAATTGCTTCAATTTTGCAAATGGAAATAATTACTCCAACCGATCCAGGAATAGCTGCAAGCTTAACTACATCACAACTTACAGACGAAACAGTACCTACATAAGTACGTCCCTCTGTATTAATTTGAACTGTTCGATTAATTAATTTCTTAAGTTCATCTCTAATTCCTTGTACACAAGAATTATCACATTTCTCATGCTGTTCTTTTTTACACTCTTCGAATACTTCCCAACAATCATCCTGTTTACATGTACACTTCTTTTTACAATTATTAAATCGAGAACCCAATACCTCACCCCCTAATCCTTTCTATTAGTAAAGTATGTCCACTAGCTAAAAAGGGTACGAGGCAAACACATAGAAAGAAAAAAACAAACGATTGTACTAAACTCTTCTTGCATTATTAACTATAAAAACATACCTCTCCTAATTAAAAGCTTGTTTCATTAGAAGCCGTGAATTTATTCCTACTTCATTTAATGTTTAAGCACCACTTTCTAAAAAAATCTTTTTTCTTTTAAATAAGTCGCCCCTTAAAGGTGCACCAGATTTCCCCATTGCTTCACATATACATAGACTTTGTTTGCGCTAATATAGTAGGTTTTTCCTTCGCTATTATGAAATATACATTCAGAAAAGCGTACTCCAAAATAAGATATTATTTATAAACATAACGTTTTCTTCAACAAGTGTTTATTGAACAATATCATAAATAAAAGTTCTCTCTACTATCTCTTGAAAATTAGCATAGTTTGTATGAACTCTATATCAAGTAGAAAGCACTCTATCATATAAAGGTAAAATAGTAGGTTAATAAACAAGCCATTTTTTTATTAAAACATAGAATAATATGAACACTATTGAAAGGAGGTAGAAATGAATGTCCTGGAAAAATGATTGCTGGAGTTCTCAAAAAAAGCATTGTTGTAATGATTGGTGGAAATCTAAAGAAAAACATCATTGTGATGATGATTGGAGTTCTCAGAAAAAGCGTTGTAATGATGATTGGTGGAAATCTAAAGAAAAGTGTCATTGTGATGATGATTGGAGTTCTCAGGAAAAACATTGTAATGATGATTGGTGGAAATCTAAAGAAAAGTGTCATCGTGATGATGATTGGAGTTCTAAACGAAATAAGTGTCGTTGTAAATGTTTCTTTATTTGTTGCCATTGTAAAAGGAAGAATTGGTAATATTTTCGATGTCAACTTAAAGGCAAGAATATGTCTTTTAGAACCAATCGGGCTTTTCCGGAAAGTTGATCCCACACCTACTTCCTTGCTTTCGCTGAATTTTGAAGTGGGGGCATTACTGTCTGGCAAATAGCAAGATAAATACTAGAATGTAATATATAAAAAGCTGACTGAGTATAGTCAGCTTTTTATATATTAACGCGTAAAGGTTTAAACAGACATATAAGCAGTCACGCTTTGTCATCACCTTGTTGTTGTAAATTAATATTTCTCCATTGAATAAACATCCCATAATATCGTATTTAGATTAAAACTATAAAACATACTTAACACCAATAGTAGAATTTTTCTTCTTCATCAACTGCACTTCTTCTCTTTTCATAAAAATAAAAAAGGAGCACTATTTATATAGAGCTCCTTTCTAACTTTATAATTTACTAGACTGCAACCCCTGAATAAACGGAACTACCTCAGGATTCACAAGTGACGATAAATCGCCTAATTCTTTTCCTAAATAAGCGGCTTTAATGACGCGTCGCATTACTTTAGAATTACGTGTTTTCGGTAAATCTTCTACAACGTGAATATCTTTTGGACATAATGCTTTTCCAATATGAGAGTTTACTAAACTCATTAATTCTTTCTTTAATTCTTCAGTAAATGTTACATTATCTCTTAATACTACAAAACAATGACAGACTTCACCTTTTACATCATCTGGTACACCAATCGCGGCAGCTTCTATGACATCATTATGCTTTACAAGAATTGATTCATATTCAGCAGGTCCAATACGTTTCCCAGCAATGTTTAACGTATCATCCGAGCGTCCTGTAATAATATATTGCTCACCATCGTAAACAACCCAGTCACCATGAACCCATTTATTTTCAAAACGTGACCAATATGTGTTCACATAACGCTCATCGTCTTCCCAGAAACTTTTCGTCATACCAACCCAAGGTTTCTCTAAACATAATTCTCCAACTTCATCACGAATCGGATTGCCTTGATCATCGAGCACAACCGCTGCCATTCCTGGTAAAGAAGCGTTAAAGCTAATCGGTGCAATTGGTTTAATAAGGACGTTCCCGAAAATCCCACCAGAAATTTCAGTCCCGCCTGAATAGTTACAAATTGGTACATTACTTTTTCCAACTGTTTCAAATAGCCACATCCAAGGATCTGGATTCCAAGGCTCACCTGTTGAAGCAAATACTTCTAAACTCTTGAGTGAATGTTTATTTACATACTTATCACCTTTTGCCATTAACGCACGAATTAATGTTGGTGATATACCGAGATGTGTAATTTCATATTTATCAACTGTCTCCCATAAACGATCTGCTTCTGGAAAGTCCGGAACACCTTCATACATAACCATCGTTGCTCCATTAATGAGAGAGCCAAATAATAAAAATGGTCCCATCATCCATCCCATATCAGTTACCCATAATACGCGGTCACCTTGTTTGATATTCATTCCAAATCCCGCATCAAAAGCTGCTTTTAAAGGAAATCCAGCATGAGTGTGTACTGTCCCTTTCGGTTTTCCAGTAGTACCTGATGTATAAATGAGCATTAATGGATCATCACTATGCATTTCTTCAGCATGTACAAATGGTTTTTCTTTTTCTAACGTACTCCATGAGAAATCATAATTATGCGGTGTAAAATCATTTCCTGCATGACGCACGATAACAACTTTTTCAACAGTTGGACAATGCTCACAAGCTTTATCTACTTCATCTTTTAATGAAACAATTTTACCTCGGCGTGAAAAACCATCTGCAGTAATAATCATTTTAGACCCTGCCGCTTGTACACGTGTCATGACTGCATCAGATGCAAATCCTGAGAATATTGGTGAAATAATTGCTCCGATCTTCATAACCGCTAGCATCGCAACAACGGTTTCTGGAATCATCGGCATATAAATTGTGACACGATCACCTTTTTCAATACCCGCATGTTTCAAACCGTTTGCAACGCGACTTACCCAGCTATCAAGCTCCTCATATGTAAATGATTTTGAAGTTCCATTTTCCCCTTCATACTGAAGTGCTGGTTGTGTCCTCGTTTCATCATCTGCAAGCCAGCGTGATAAAACCGATTCTACAACATTACATGTTCCGCCATTATACCACTGTGCAAATGGCGTACCATTTTCTAAATCTAGCACTTCTGTATAAGGTTTCATCCATTGATAGCCAACTGCTTTCTCAGCTTCTCCCCAAAACCAAGCTGTTTCTTCGATTGACTTATTATAAAACGTTTCATAATCTTCATAGCCCAATGATTTCATCCAACCATATAAACGCGTTTTTTCTTTATACTCTTCTGTTGGAAACCAAACTGCTTGTTTCAATGTTTTCCCCTCCTTGACTTTTTGAGCAAGAAAGCCCTAAATAGGGCTTTTAAACTGGATAAACAGGATGTTTACGATCCGTAAACACTTGATATTTACTCATATACATTTCGAATCGTCCTTTTAACTCTTCTCTTAAATTGTTCGGATGAACAATACCATCAATGACCATCTCTGATGCTAAATGGTAAATATCAATATCTTTCTTATACTCTTCGCGTTTTTCAGCAATGAAGCTATCACGCTCTTCTTCAGGTAAAGCTGCAATCTTATTTGCATATACAGCATTGACCGCGGCTTCTGGACCCATTACCGCAATAGAAGCTGTTGGTAATGCTAGGCAGCAATCTGGTTCAAAAGCTGGACCTGCCATCGCATATAAACCAGCACCATATGCTTTACGAACAACGATAGAAATTTTCGGTACAGTTGCTTCACTCATTGCGGAAATCATTTTTGCACCGTGACGAATAATACCAGCACGTTCTACTTTTGTACCAATCATAAATCCAGGTACATCTGCAAGGAATAGTAACGGAATATGATATGCATCGCATAAATTAATAAATTTCGCTGCTTTATCAGCTGAATCGTGGAATAATACGCCGCCTTTCATACGCGGTTGATTTGCAATAATACCAACTGGCTTACCATCAATACGTGCTAAACCTGTAATGAGTTCTTGAGCAAATAATTTTTTCACTTCATAGAAAGAACCTTCATCAATAACTCTATTAATAAGATCTTTCATATTGAAAGGAGCATTTTGATTTTCTGGAATGATTTCTTCTAACGTTTTATCGAATTGTTTCGGTTCTTGAGGTGTAACTAATGGAGTCTTTTCTAAGTAGTTGTTTGGAAAATATGAAATGTATTGTCTTGCTTGTGTAATTGCATCTTCTTCTGTCTTACATAAAACATCTCCGCATCCTGATACAGAGCAATGCATACGAGCTCCGCCCATCTCTTCTAACGTTACCTTCTCACCGATAACCATCTCAGCCATACGAGGAGATCCTAAATACATAGATGCATTTCCCTCAACCATCATTACAACGTCACAAAAGGCTGGAATATAAGCACCACCAGCTGCAGAAGGTCCAAATAACAAGCATACTTGAGGAACTTTACCTGATAATTTCACTTGATTATAGAAGATTCTTCCTGCACCGCGGCGCCCTGGGAACATTTCAACTTGATCAGTAATACGTGCTCCAGCAGAGTCAACTAAATAAAATAACGGAACACGTAATTTTTCTGCCGTTTCTTGAATACGTAAAATCTTTTCGACTGTACGTGCACCCCATGATCCAGCCTTTACTGTTGAATCATTCGCCATTACGCATGCTGTACGACCATGTATTTTACCCGTTGCTGTTATAACACCATCAGCGGGTAACCCTGTTTGTTCACAATTTGCAAATAATGCATCTTCTACATATTCACCATTATCAAATAAAAGAGCTAAGCGATCTCGAACGAATAGTTTACCTTTCGCTTTGTTTTGTTCATGATATTTTGGTGCGCCGCCTTGTTTAATCGTTTCAACTCGTTCTTCAAATGTATTCGATTGTTGTTTTTGATCTAACATATTTACTCCCCCTTATACATTGGTGTGCGTTTTTCCTTGAATGCCTGTAATCCTTCTAATCTATCTTTCGTATGGATTACACCTTCATACGCTTGTTTTTCCATTTGTAATCCGGTATGTAAATCAACTTGAATACCGTTTGAAATTGCTTCTTTCGCTAATCGAACAGCAATAGGGCCATTACTAGCAATTTTCTCTGCTATTTCAATTGCTTTTTCTTCAAGTAAATGAGCTGGTACAACAAATTCTACTAGACCATATTCTTTCGCTTCTTTTGCTGAAATACGTCTTCCTGTATAAATTAATTCTTTCGCTCTACCAACACCAATTAATCTTGGCAATCGCTGAGTACCACCCGCTCCTGGTATAATTGCAAGTGTAGTTTCAGTAAGACCAAGACTTGCAGATTCAGCCGCAATTCTAAAATCACAAGCTAAACTTAATTCCGTACCACCACCAAGTGCGATGCCATTTATAGCAGCAATAACTGGCTGTGGTAATTGTTCAACCATTTCCATAGTAGTACGAATCATACTAACAGCATGGCGAACTTGTTCTTCATTCATACCAGCGCGTTCTTTTAAATCAGCACCAGCACAAAACGCTTTTTCACCAGCACCTGTTAGAATAACTACACGAGTATTTGCCTCTTCATTTATTTGAGTTAATATGTTTTGTAACTCTTCTAATAACGCTAAAGATAATGAGTTTGCTTGTCTTTCACGATTTAATGAAATCTTTACAACGTGCGGTGTTACATAATCAACTGAAATATTTTGTAATTGTAGCATCTTCTCACCTACTTATCGTTTTATGTTGAAGCGCTCTATACACATGACTCGGTAATTGGATATTTAATTTACTTTGAATAAATTGACTCGCTCTCAATAACTTCTCTTCATCAATATTCGTTTGGACCCCTAACTTATGGAGCATATGAACTAAGTCATCAGTTGCAACATTGCCCGATGCTCCTGGTGCATATGGACAGCCGCCAAGACCACCACAAGAACTATCAAATGTTGTAATACCATATTCTAAAGACTTTACTACATTCGCAAGAGCCATTCCGTACGTATTATGGAAGTGCATTGCAAACTGTGAAGCATTATATTTCTTTAATAAATGCTCTAATACTCGCTCTACTTGTAACGGATTCGCTACTCCGATTGTGTCACCAAGAGACACTTCATAAATGCCGTATGAAAATAGTTGATCACATAATTCGTCAACTGCTATGACGCTTATATCGCCTTCATAAGGACATCCAAATACAGTAGAAACATAGCCTCTTACTTTTTTCCCTTCGAATAATGCCTGTTTTGTTATATCTTCAATTACAACTAATGCTTCTTGAATTGATTTATTAATATTGCTTTTATTATGAGATTCACTTGCTGATAAAAAAACATTCACCTCATCTACATTTTGCAAAAAAGCTCGCTCCAAACCATTTTGATTTGGAACAAGCGCTGCATATGTAACATTTGGATCCCTTTTCAGCTCAGAAAACACATCATTTGCATCTGCTAATGCAGGGACCCATTTAGGGTGAACGAATGAGGAAACTTCAACGTACGATAATCCAGCCTCTGTAAGTAGTTGAATCCATTTTACTTTATCTTTTGTGCCAACAATCTTTTTTTCATTTTGTAAGCCATCACGTGGCCCGACTTCTTTAATGACAGCAAAATTAGGTAGTTTCAATTCGCTTCCCCCTATATCTCCCTATTCAATTTCTAGTAATACATCTCCTTCATTTACAAAATCGCCTTCTTGCACATTAATTTTCATAACTGTGCCAGCTTCTTCTGAAACGATTGGAATTTCCATTTTCATAGATTCCAAAATGACGACATCCTGTTCTTCCTCTACTGTATCCCCTACTCCTACAACAATCTTCCAAACGTTTCCTGCCATCGATGCATATACTTTCGTCATCATTTTTTCCCCCTTAGTATTGTTAAATCTTATTTTTTAACAAGTTGTTTCGTTACAAAACCTGTTGTATAAATGCCCTCTTTAAACACTTCGTCCTCTAATACTTGAAGTAGCATTGGCGTGTTCGTTTTAATACCTTCTACTTTTAATTCTTCTAATGCATCGTGTAATTTGGAAATTGCTTCTTCACGCGTTTCACCATGAGCAATGACTTTCGCAATCATTGGATCATAGAAAGGTGTAATCGTTACTTGATTCTCCAAAAAGTGATCAATACGTACATTTGTTGGAAGCGTTAAATCTGTAATTTTCCCAGGTGATGGGAAGAAGGTTTTCGGATCTTCTGCATAAATACGTGCCTCGATGGCATGACCACTACGTTTTACATCATTTTGTGTAAACGATAATTTTTCACCATATGCAATTAGAAGTTGTTGTTCTACAAGATCTAAACCAGTAATTTCCTCTGTAACTGGATGCTCTACTTGTAATCTCGTATTCATCTCTAAGAAATAGAAGTTCTTCTGATCATCTACTAGAAACTCAACTGTACCAGCATTTGTATACCCTAGAGCTTTAGCAGCTTGTACAACAACTTCACCCATCGCTTTTCGTGTACCTTCATCTAAAAATGGTGAAGGTGCTTCTTCAATTACTTTCTGATTTCGGCGCTGCACTGAACATTCACGCTCCCATAAATACACTGTGTTACCATGTGTATCTGCTAAAAGCTGAATTTCAATATGATGTGCATCTGCAATATAGCGCTCTAAATACATTTCTCCATTACCGAAGAAGTTTTGTGCTCTCGTTTTGTTACTTTCAAATGCTTTGGTGAGCGTTTGCTCAGTTTCCATCAACTGCATTCCAATGCCTCCGCCTCCTGCGGATGCCTTCAACATTAATGGATAACCAATTTGTTTAGCAATTTCAATTGCTTCTTCAGCAGTTTCAATATTTGTAGTAATACCCGGAACTACTGGCACATCTGCAGCTTGCATCGCAATACGTGATTCGATTTTACTTCCCATCTTCGTAATGATTTCTTCTGATGGACCGATAAATACGATTCCTTCTTCTTTACAACGAACCGGAAAAGATGGATTCTCAGATAATAATCCATACCCCGGATGGATTGCTTCAGCATTTGTCTTCTTAGCTATTTCAATAATTTTTTCAAGGTTTAAATAGCTTTCTTGGACACGCGGCCCACCTACTAAGTAAGCTTCATTTGCCATTTTTACATGCAAGGCATTTTCATCTGCCTCAGAATAAATAGCAACAGTGCGAATGCCAAGTTTTTGACAAGTTTTCATAATACGAACTGCGATTTCCCCGCGATTAGCAATTAATATTTTTTGAAACATAGTGATTCCTCCTTTTTATCTACATCCTAAATGTCTAGCAATTACAAGACGTTGAATTTCAGAAGTTCCTTCACCAATTTCTAATAGTTTTGCATCACGAATATGTCGTTCTACTTCATATTCACGCATATAGCCGTATCCACCGTGAATTTGTACCGCTTGATTGGCAATACGACTAGCAGCCTCAGATGCGAAAAGTTTTGCCATAGCCGCTTCTTTACCGAAAGGTTTATCGTTATCTTTTAACCAAGCTGCTTTATGTACTAAATTACGCGCTAGCTCTACTTCAGTCGCCATATCAGCTAATTTAAATTGAATCGCTTGGAAATTAGAAATTGACTTTCCAAATTGTTGACGTTCTTTCGCATATTGCAGTGCACGTTCAAATGCAGATTGCGCAATACCAACAGCTAATGCTGCGATTGAAATACGTCCTCCATCAAGTGTATATAAGAATTGTTTAAACCCTTTATTTACATCACCAAGTATATTTTCTTTCGGTACACGTACACCATCAAGTACGATTTCACATGTATTAGAAGCACGTACGCCCATCTTATCGTAAGGGCTTGAAATCGTTAACCCTTCACTAGTAGTCGGTACGATAAATGCAGAAATACGTTTTCTACCATTCTCTTCAACACCGTTGACAGCGGTTACAATAATTGTGTTTGCATACTCTGCATTTGTAATCCAACACTTCTCACCACTAATAACATACTCGTCTCCATCTAATATAGCTTTCGTTTGTGTACCGCCTGCATCAGATCCAGCATTCGGCTCAGTTAGTCCGAAAGCACCTAACGTTTTGCCTGATGCCATTGGAACTAAATATTTCTGTTTTTGTTCTTCTGTACCGAAATAATAAATTGGAGAAGCACCTAATGAAATTGTTGCAGCGTAACTTAATCCTGTTCCACCACAAGCACGACCAATTTCTTCAACTGCTAACGCGTACGATACAGTATCGCCACCTGAACCTCCATACTCTTCTGGGAATGGGATACCTAATAATCCTAGTTCGCCCATTTTTTGAAATGTTTCATATGGAAATTCTGCAGTTTTGTCATAATATACAGCTTTCGGTGCGATTTCCTTTTCAGCAAAGTCACGTACCATTTCTTTAATCATTTGTTTTTCGCGAGTTAGAGTAAATTCCATTCCGCTACACACCCCTTATCGAATATTGAGTTTCGACAGCGTGCGAGTTTCTACTACAAACATTACGAATGAAAAGACAAGAATATTAGTTAGATAATTGTTATAATTCTGTCATAATTTAATTTTAAAACAGATTCTGTACTAATGCACAAAAAAATTCCTACATTGTTCTACAACAACATAGGAGTTTTATTGTCGAATTATGTAATTTTTTGTTTAATAATCTCTACCTTTACCTGAATCTGAAATCTCTACTAAAGCTTCAGGATATGGTTCGAAATATGTTTGTCTTAATAAATACTTTTCATCAAATCGAAGAGCCCATGATTTTAAAATTGCAAGTAAGCTACTAAGCGGAATTTTCTTTTCTTTATATTTTTGTATCAAATCTAAAAAATGATCTTTTTCTTGTTTTTTCAGCTTTGTTTTAAAGTATCCAAAAATATGCTCACATACATTTACATTCGATGTATAGCGGGGTGTGCGCATAAATAATTCATATAAAGTCTTCTCATAATTTTCAAATACAACTTCAATCTTTTCATTTTTGTGATTTGCAATAATACGCCCTAATTCCTTTTGTTTTACCTGATTATATGCCATAAATAAATATTTATTATCCGACTGAAACGATACGAGGTCTTTCATATTTTTATTCCGTTTCATCATCTTGTAATATGCGATTGTAAATAACCTTGTAAAGAAATGTTCTCTAATAATAAAATTCGACAATCTACCTTCTTCTTCAATTGGAAGATGCGAAAAATTTTTTATTACTGCTCCGCCAAATAAACCAGGTCCCTTTCCTTTTGCTGGTGCTTTTTCAAAACCAGAATAAATTTTCACATCACGCGTACCACAACTTGGCGAACGATTTTTTAAAATAAAACCATCCACATCTGATATCGTTTGTAAAAATTCATTTGAAAATTGCTCCATTTTTTCAGTGAGGTCTTCTCTTGTAGACGGTTGCATAAGTTTATTCACCCCTTTTTCTTCTACAATGCGTATCGTTTCACGAGGAGTCCCCAATCCAATCTCGACTTCTGGACAAACAGGTATAAATGTAACAAATGGCTGCAAATTTCGTATTGTTACATCGGGAATCATCTCTCCATTATAACGACAAGCATCAAACTCTAAACATTTACTTACAACGATTGTAGGTTTTGCAAATTGTCGCATTTCATTACCTCCTTAATGCTAGTCCGTATAATATAAATTGTACTAAGATTAACATTTTAAGCAAAGTTTGATTCATTTAATTTTATGATACATATATAGCCAATAATATATTAGCAATCATTCAACTCTATTTTCTATAAATGTGGCCTTTATAATGATGGTTTAGAAACTGTGAAACGAATAATACACACATGCTCTGGAGAAATTAATATGTAAGAAAGGAGGGAGCGTTATGAAGAAAAAATTATCATCTATTTTAAGTGTTTTAGCACTATCTATTATGTTTTTAGGTACATCTGTACAAGCTGAATACGATGGAACTAATATGAATAGAGTTAATAAAACTGATATTTCAACTCGAGTTAATGACAATAACTTAGACAGAGTTAATAATGATGTAAGAACTCGAAATGTAAATACAACAAATGATTTAAATGATAATCGTGATAGAAATAATAATTGGGCTTGGCTCGGTTTATTAGGACTAGCAGGATTATTAGGCCTTAGAAGAAGAGACAAAGAAACACGTTAATTTAGAACATTTTTAGTAAACCAGTACTTATTTATCAAAAATATATAATGGATATAAATCGCCTTTTTAAAGGCGATTTATTATTTTTTTAATGGAAAATATGTACTTCACACTGCCACACATTTTTGCCTGCGATTAAATTCGTGGCGTTAATCCGTACAATATGAATTGAATCGTATTTTCAATTTCCGCTTCATCATTCCATTTTTCTTCTGGCAATAATAAAAATCGTGTTAATAATAAACCTAATACAGCTGATAAAGTAAGTCGTAAAACAGTAACTGGGGGCATTTCAATAATTTCCCCTTTTTCTTGAAACTTTTCAATCAACTTTTTAAAATGTGAAAGTAATTCTGTTTCAACTAACTGCTGTATTTCATTTTTCAGTTCCGGCTGAAATGGCACTTCTTGAATTAATATTTTTATCATTGGAAAATGCTTTTTTGCAAATTCAAATCTATTATGAATAACAACTCTTAGAAGCCCTTCATATGATTCATACTCCGATTCAAATATTTCCTTTGCGAATGCTTGCACGAAAAATGGTGCAGCAAACTTCGTTAATGTCGGCATGACAACTGCTAACAATAAATCTTTTTTCGTTTTATAGTAGCGGAAGATTGTTCCTTCCGCTACACCAGCCCGTTTTGCAATTTCACTTGTTGAAGTTGAAGCATAGCCTTTTTCTCCAAACATATCAACAGCCGCCTCTAATATACGCATTTGACGTTCATTTCGTTGGTCTGTATTTGTTGCGGCAATTAATTCTTCCAGCCAATCCTTCTTCATCTATAATGCCCCTTTGTATCATCATTATATTTTTCGATGTTTCTTTAATGCAAACACATTCCCTACTGCAAATAATACTGAGAAAAATAGTAAAACAGTTAAATCTAATGCAATCTCTGTAAATCCTTGATTTCGAATCATCACCTGTCTCATTGCGTCAGCGCCGTATGTGAGCGGAAATAATTTCCCTAACATTTGGAGCCACTTATTCATCGATTCAATTGGAAACAAACCAGAAAAGAATATTTGCGGCACAATGACAAGCGGTATAAACTGAATCATTTGAAATTCATTATTTGCGTATGCTGATAAAAACGTCCCTAAAGTTAGTGCCGTTAAAGAAAGCATACATGTAATAAGTAGGGTTAGCCATATAGAGCCAGCTACATACAAATCTAAAATATAAACTGAAAAACTTACGATTATAATGGATTGTATAAATGCAAAGATTCCAAAACCAATAATATATCCTACAACTATTTCCCATCTTTTAATTGGAGTCGATAATAACCTTTCTAACGTACCGCTTAAACGTTCTCTTACGAAAGACACCCCTGATAAAATAAATACAAAGAAAAATGTAAAGAAACCGATCAATACAGGGCCAAGCCCATCAAACATTGTAAAGTCTTTAGAGCCATGTAAATAATTCACTTCAGGTTTCATTATCGATACATCGTTCTTCTCTGTACTTTTTTGTAATATTTGAAGTACAGCACGATTTTTTGACGAATCACTACCTTCTAATACAATATTCATTTTTCCATTTTCTAAACGAATTACTGCATCTACCTTTTGATTTTCTAGCTCAGACATTGCCTTTTCTTTACTATATTCATAAATTGACGCTTCCTGATTTTTCATCACTTTTACTACCTGAACCGGCATATCAACAACTGCGATATGCGGTACATAGTCTTTTTGTGTAAACACTAGCGATAATAACCAAAGTAATAACATAGGTGCTCCAAACATCATGGCTAACGAACGCTTATCTCGAAAAAATTGGCGAATAATACGAATAATTACACCAGTAACTCTCATGATAGGGCCACCTCTTCCAACAAAAAGATATCTTCAATCCGTCCTGATGATACCAGCTTTTTCAATTCTTCAGGCTCTCCAGTCGCAACTAGCTTTCCTTCTCTAATCAACCCTAGACGCTCACAAAACTCAGCTTCATCCATAATGTGTGTTGTTACAATAATGGTAGTTCCTTTCTTTTTCAAATCATAAAATTTTTCCCAAATCGTTTTTCTAAGAAGTGGATCTATCCCCACTGTTGGCTCATCTAAAATTAATATTTCAGGCTCATGAATGAGTGCTATCGCTAATGATAAACGCTTCTTCATACCTCCCGAAAAATGCTGTACTTGCTTTTTCATATGTTGTGATAATTGAACAAGATCAAAAACCTCTTCAATTCTTTCTTTTTTATGCTTTCCCTTTAATCCATACATTGTTGCCATAAAATCTGCATTTTCATATGCTGATAATTCTTCGTATAATGCATCAGCCTGAGCCATATAACCAATTCTTTTCATCTCATTTAAATTAGGCATGTTCGTGTTGTAAACAAGCACCTCACCTTTAGTCGGCTCATTAATACCAGCAATCAATTTAATAAGTGTCGTTTTCCCTGAACCAGAAGGCCCAACTAAACCAAATATCTCTGCTTTTTCAACTTGTAATGAAAGATTGTGTAAAACTTCTTTTTTTCCAAAACTTTTTGACACGGTTCGTAAAATAATTGCAGGTTGCTGCACGTTTTCTTCCCCCTTTTCAAAATGAGTGAGTACTCACTTTTATTTTACTCTTGCGTAATTATATGTCAAACTTCATTGATTAGTATATATTTTCAATCCACAATATTAAACAATGAAACAGAGTCAACATTAGAATTTCATTTCCTAAAGCCGACTCTGTTTCATTTAAATTATATATTTTATTTTACGTTTTTAAATTCATATATTTTCTAATTCTAGCAACATCTAAAGAATACTCGATAACTAACTGCTGTAACGGTAATATAACTGTATCAGGATATAAATGGGCATATTGTAATGTTTCTGCGTATTTTTCTAACCTTTTTTCTAAATACTTAATTATTTGATCAGGATGACTTACTAATAAACATTTACAATAATAATGTATTTGTTCCTCAATCGCCGTATATTCTTCAATTTCATATTCTTTATGCATGTGTACACCCCTTTAAGTTTTTTCACATGAGTTACTTATCACATTTTTCACTCGACTAATTTTTAAGTTTTTTGATTATTTACACTATAACAAACTCTTCGGGTCAAATTTTGTTACTTTATGTAACGTAGAAAATTTTTAACAAAATTGTAATGTTTACTCCTGCAAAATACAGAAAGCCCCTTTACTCATTTTTGTATAAAAAAAATCGTACAGCTTAATTTAGCTGCACGACTACAAGTTCTGGCCTATTAAAAATTCTTTGCGGAATGATACTATTACCTAATCCTCTACTTACTACCATAGACGTATTTTGTTCTTCATATAAACCAGCTGTATATGTAGGGAATACCCCTTGATTCGGAGCAACTAACCCGCCAATAAATGGCAATCTAACTTGCCCTCCATGAGCATGACCCGATAATACTAAATCTAGTTGCTCATCAGCGTATTCTGTCAAAAATTCAGGCCTATGGGATAGTAATACATCAAATGTATTTGGAGGCATTTCAAATTTCGCTTTTAAAATTGCATCTTTTACAATATTTCCTTCATCACGGTTTCCAGTTACAAACTCCGGATCATCAATACCAAGTAAATTTATTTTTTGCTCTCCTTTTTGAATAGTAACATGTTCATTTCTTAAAACAGTAACATGATGATTCTTTAATTCTTTCTCTAAATTATTATATTTTCCTGACCATTTCTCATGGTTTCCTGTCACAAAATATACAGGATACTCCTTTACAATTTCTCGTATTAATTGCATACTAACTTCTGCATCGTATGATTTACTGTCAATTAAATCACCCGTAATCGCAATAATATCTGGGTCTATGCTTTCAATTTTTTGAATTAACACACCTTGCTTATTGCCAAATTGTTTATTGTGTAAGTCTGAAATTTGTAGAATTTTATACCCTTTAAAAGAGGAGGGTATTTTACTAGAGGTTATTTTAACCTCAGTTATACCTATTAAATTGTTCTGTAAATATAAAAAAGTAATAAAAGCTACTAATATGCCAATAAACAATATGATTCTATTAATATTTCTCTTCATATTCTCTCCTTTTATTTTTATAAAACACTTATTTTATGTTAACAGAATTATATGATACATTTTGGTTTTTATTGAATATAGTACAGTACATGAAATTTCATATCGAATACGTCATATATATTTATTTTACCTTTATCCTCTTAATAATAAAAATACAAAAACGATTCTTTTCATACGAAAAAGAATCGTTTTCTAATTTTATACATCCAATAACATATGGTAAATAATTGAAATAACTAAGAGATTATTATTTAATAGCATCAATTACAACTTCAGCCGCCTCTTTAATTAGTTGATTATCATAGGTAGCTTCTTTCTCATCTTTACTAGATAAAATTGCGATAATAATTGGTGCTCTATTTGGTGGCCAAACGATAGCAATATCATTTCGTGTTCCATAACTTCCCGCTCCTGATTTATCTCCAACTTCCCAGTCAGTTGGTACGCCCGCACGAATAAGCTTGTCTCCAGTTGCATTCCCTTTCATCCAATCTGTAAGTACTTTACGTTTATCATCTGGAAGCGCATTTCCGACCGTAAAATCTTTAAGATTCGTAGCAATTGCTTTCGCTGTACTAGTATCACGAATGTCTCCTGGAATAGCTTCGTTTAACTCTGTTTCAAAGCGATCAGACATAGTAACCCGATCCCCCATCTGTCTAAGCGCTTTTTCATACCCTTTCGGTCCGCCTATTTTATGAAATAAAATGTTTCCTGCAGTATTATCACTATAACGAACTGCAGCCTCTGCAATTTCTCCTAGCGTCATTCCAGGATCTATATGTTTCTCTGTAATAGGTGAATAATCCACTAAGTCTTCTTTCGTAAATTTGATAACTTCATTTAATGTATCAATTGAGTTTTGCTGTAGCAATACTCCTGCCGCTAAAGCTTTGTAAGTTGATGCAAAGGCAAATCTTTCGTTAGGTCGATAAGCAATGGTTTCATTTGTACCAGTATCAATCGCATATACACCTAATTGTGCATCAAATTTCTTCTCAAGTTGAGAGAACTCTTTATGCGTCGCCTGATTTTTATGTTTCACTTTTCCAGTCTTTTCTTTCGCTTCAACTTGCAATGTCTCTCCTTTAAAAACTTCTAAGCTTGTAAGACTTATACCTAATATACCAACGCATATTCCTATTTTTAGCATCCTCTTGTTTTTCAAAATCATCATTCCTTTCAAATTCTTAATACCTCTTTATACGTACACATAATAGACAATCACCGAAACAAATTTGTTCCATAAACTAAAAAATTTATAATTAGTATGAGAGTTATTAACAAAATAAGAAATAGTAGCTATGATCGCCGCTATCTCTTATTTCACATCTCATTTTCCACTTATAAATACCTTTATATAAACAAGGTCTCTTCCCTGAGAAAAGCACTCGAATATTACTAATTTTACTTAGAACTATCTGTACTAGCAGCTTCACCATGTATACGTTTCTGTTTTAAATCAAAGTATGCATCTAAAACTTCCTTTCCAATTATAGAATTAATTCCACTTTTATCATTATGAAGCCACGGAACTACTACTGAGAACGCTACTTCTGGATTATCGTATGGAGCATATCCAACTAACGTTAAGTTGTAGCATTCCATACGTTCTCCTTTTGCATTTCTACCAATTGGATCATCTCCACCATATACAGTTTGAGCTGTTCCTGTCTTTCCTGCTGGTTTATATGGAGCATTTTTGAAATACTTCACGCCAGTTCCATCACCTTCTTGGAATACCCATCTAAAGCCTTCTTTTATCCGATTAATATGTTCTGTCTTCATATCAATTCGATTTAATACGACAGGCTCTATTGAGCGAATAACTTTTCCAACCTCTTCTTTTATTGATTGCTCTCGTATTTCTTGTACAATTTGAGGTTGCATTCTATAACCGCCATTAGCAATTGTTGAAATATATTGTGCTAATTGCAATGGCGTATACGTATCATACTGCCCGATAGAAAAATCTAGTAAAAACCCAGGCTGGCTATCTACTTTTCTAGTTTGTCCAATTATTTCATTCGGTAAATCAATACCCGTAGGAACTCCTAAACCAAATTGCTTAAAATAATAGCGCATCGTATTAAATGCTTCTTGTTTTATATCCAATGAACCATTTGGTACGTAATGAACGCCCGCAATTTTTAAAGCTGTTTGGAACATGTATACATTCGAAGATACTTGTAGAGCTCGTAAATCATTAATATTACCAAATCCGGATACATTCCACGATTTCTTAGCTTGTGTACCTTTAAATTTCATCGGCGCATCATAAAATTGATCTCCTGGTTGTATTGCCCCTGTCTCATATCCAGTTAATAAAGTTGCACCTTTTACAGCTGATCCTAGTTCATACGAAGTTGTCATATTACCTAATGCCAAATCCTCGATTTCCATTTTCCCTTCTTTTTCTACAATCCTTTTGCCTGCCATAGATAAAATCTGTCCGTTATTTGGATTCGTCATAACAACAAAAGCTCGGTCCAATAGTGGCTCTGAACTCTTAAAAGTTCTCAAATTTTTCTCTAAACTTTCTTCCACTTTCTGTTGTAATTCCATATCAATCGTTAATGTTAAACTATTACCACTTTTTCCTTTAGAAATTATTTCTGTGTTTATAATATTTCCTGATTTATCTGTAATATTTTTCACTTCTTCTTTTGTGCCATGTAACACATCTTCATATCGTTGTTCAATGTAACTTTTCCCTACACGATCATTACGGTTATATCCGCGTACTAAATAAGAATCTAAATTTTCTTTTGGCAAACCTTCTTCACTACTCGTAATATTACCTAACACGGAACGAAATAAATCACCATTTACATAATTGCGCTCCCAATCAACCGTTGCATCTACCCCTGGAAAATCCGCAAGATTTTCACTTATCCGCGCATACTCTTCATCTGTTACATCTTTTTTAATAATTTGTGGTGTTAGTTGATAACCTGAACTCATTTTACTTTTAATAGCTAACACCTTTAAATCTTGTTCTGTTAACTCACCCAATTCTACTTCTGTAACGCGACTTCGTCTTAAATCTTCTATTTTTTTATCTAACTCTTTTCCCTCTATTCCCTTTTCTTTAAACTTTTCTATATCTTTTTTCGTAATCATTGTTTCCGCACGCTTCGTATTCAACTGCATCCAAAAATCCTTTTTATCGATATCAGTTAATTTATTTATATCTTGTTCGGGCATTTCAAGTACTTCCGCCAAGTCTTTTGCTGTTTTTAAAATAGCTTCACTCGTAATCCCCTTTACCCTTGTATACGTAATTGTGCGAAGAGGTTTATTATTAACGACTGTTTTCCCTTCTCGATCTAAAATTTGTCCACGTGGAACTGAAATACTAGTTATTGCATTTTGACTGTTTTCCACTTGGTTCCTATAAGCCTCTCCTTCAACGATTTGTACTTTTCCTAGCTGCATAATAATAGCTGAAAATAATAAAAATATGCAAAGGAACATTATATTTAATCGAATATATATATATATGTCTTCTGCTTCTTACCTTTTTGTTCTTTCATAAATCCTCCATTTAATCCTTTCAGAAATTGCTACAAATACCAAAAGCATTCCTTATATATTAGATAACAATAATCGGTTATAAATATCGCCACAATTTTTTGCTTAATGCTTGTAAGCATCTATTTCTTTTCGTTTAGCTACGTAATTAATAACTCTGCCTTCCTGTTCTCTCTCTATTTTTTCCGCTTGTATCAGAAGTGCTAAACTGTATAATGACTCTTATTAAACTTACATATAGGCTTGCTAGTAAATTTTCATGTTAATTATTCCTTTCTTCATGCTGTAATACTTAATAGACAATCTAAATAATAAAGTTGTTCCACATTTACAAAAAAATAATTAACTATAATATGGAATAGGCTAAAAAGGGAGGATTTTATGTTACATACAAAAATAAAAAGATGGAGATTTATAGCGGTTATTTCTATTGTAGGTGTTATTTTAATCATTTTATTAAAAAGCCATTTCGTTTCAATTACTACCGAAACTTCTTCAGCTGAAAGAGGAGAAATACTTGATCAAAATGGTGTAATACTAGCTACAAATAAGAAAGTTAAGTCTTTATATTGCACTTCTAATGAGGACAAGCTATCAAAACAAGATACAGCAAACACATTAGCTTTTTTCAATCAATTTTCAAACGAGTTTCAACATCATATTTCTACAGAGAATATAAAATCTCAATTACAACAATCTTGTAAAAAGCAAACTATGAATGATATACCGTTATACTCTGACATAACTGAGAACGAACTTGCATTCATAAACAAAAACAAACCCAAAAATGTAATAATTAAAGATGAAGTAATACGTTATTATCCTAAACACGAAATTGGTTCACAGGTAATTGGGTATGTAGAACATGACCTTAATTCAAAGTATATGGTTGTTGGAAAAAGCGGGATTGAGTTGCAATATGAAAATGATTTAAAAGGAAAACCAGGTAAAACTCTTATTTTTAAATTGAATAATAAAAAGTTCTTATGGAACATTCAAAAAGTACAAAAAGGAAAAGATGTCCGGCTATCTTTAGACTCTGAGTTGCAGCAAAAAACAGAGGAAGCATTAAGATCTCAAATTAAGAAAACACCTGATGCTAAAGCTGGTTATGCTGTAGTGAGCGATGCAAAAACTGGCGCAATTTTAACTATGGCCAACTCGGCAGTTTTTGACCCAAATATATTACATACACATGTATCAACTAAAATAAATAACATAAAATCACTTTCGCAAAATAAAGCAATTCAAAAATTAAAGTATGGTGAATCTTATGTAAATATGGCTTCTACTATAAAGCCACTTACTATTTTAATTGGATTAAACGAAAAACTTTTTCAACCTGAAGATACTTACTTAGATAAGGGTACTTTTCAGTATGATAATCAAAATAATATTACGAATGCACCTGGAACACCAACAGGTGAGATTACACCGAGGCAGGCTATCATTAATTCATCTAACACATTTATGACAGCAAAAGTAGCTTTGCCCTTATTTAACCAAAATAATGGAAATATAGAAAAAGTGGCACATATATGGACAGATTATTTAATGCAATTCGGCCTACGTTCTAAAACCGGGATTGATTTACCCTTTGAAGAAGACGGACAATATGAATTCCATCCCTCTAATAAGTTTGAAAATGGAATTTCCGCTTTATTAAATGCCTCTTGGGGAGGAAATGAAGTGCATACTCCTCTTCAACTTGCTCAATATGCAGCAACTTTAGCAAGTAAAGGTGATAAATATAAACCACAAATGGCAAGTGCTATTATTGTTCAAGATGGTAAAGAAACAAAAAAGTTTAAACCAATTTTAGAAAGTTCAAATCGTTACCCAATGAACTTTTGGAGTGTCGTACAAGGTGGAATGAGTCAAAATATAGAGGAGATTAAAAAGTTGCCCTTCGACGTCGCTGGTAAAACAGGTATTACAGGTTTTCCGAATGAGCAAGCAAGAATGATCAATCATTCTCTATTCATTGCATATGCTCCTACCGAAGATCCACAAGTTGCCGTTTCTGTCGTTATTCCTGGTAGTAATTCAGAAAAAAACATTGCTGCTCTCGTTACATCAGAAATTTTAGAGTCCTGGAATACTCTTCAAAAAGAGAATAAAAACAAAAAGGAAGGTTCACTTTAATGAACCTTCCTTTTTTACCAAATAGAATCTATATTTATTATTTTCCATTCACCTTCATTATTCTTTTCAAACATAAATGAGTATTTAATGTCAGTTAAAACATACTCTTTTTGTACATATCCAGTATTACCGTTAATTGTCGATATTTTTATATATTCATCCTTCTGCACTTTTTCTGGAATCCAAGCTTTTACCATTTCATTCGATACTTCATATAAAACTTGTGATTCTCGCTTTGGTTCAGCTAAAATTTTCGTTTTATTCCCAGTAACAGTCGCATATATAAAATGAGGTTGCTTTGGTTGGTTATTTTCTGTCAATCCACTTGGTACTTTATATACATGTTTTGTATCATTTGCAAATTCTCCCCCCATTGTAAGTGCGACTTGCAACTCATGAAAAATATCTTCATCAAAATTCAATTCATCCTTCTTATAACTCTTCCCTTTAAATTGAACTTCATCGTTTAACGCTTTATACAATTCATTTTTATTTTTTACATTTGTACTTTGATATAACTCATTCATGAATTGTTTTAATGTTGGATCTTGAGCAGACTCATCTTTTATTTTAGGCTTAATTTGTGTACTACTTTGTACCGGTGATTTATTATCATCAAGCCAAGGTTGTTGAACAATAAAAAATAAAAATGTACAAGCTAAAACCACAACAATTGGCAATACTTTTTTACGAAATCGTCTTGTTTGTTTTAGAGAGCCTCCCTCATTACTTTCATATATAGATTGCTTTATTTTATAAATATATTCTTCTTCGTTTTTACGGTGTTCCATTGGGCCTTTTTTTAATTTTCTATACCAGTCAGGATTTTGTTTATTGTTCATCACTACTACCCTCCCCTATTAATTTTGAAACCTTACTTCTTGCTCTACTTAATCTAGATTTTACAGTTCCAATGGATACTCCTAGTGTTTCAGCCATTTCTTCATAAGATAATTCATATTTTGCATCCAATATTATTATTTCACGGTGCTTTTTAGGTAGTTTTAATACAACTTTCCACACATCATTCATTTCTTCTTGCTTAAAAAATTCTTGTTCTGCCGACACAGTTTGCTTATCGTCACTAAAAAAACCTACTAAAGATATTTTTTTAAAATAAGATGATTTCAAATAGTTTATTGCCGTATTTCTTGTGATTTTTAATATCCACGTTTTAATAGATGACTCCTTTCGAAATGAATTCCAATTTTTAAATACCTTTATAAATACGGCTTGCGTGATATCATCTGATAAGTGTGGATCTTTCGTAATAATAAATGAATAATTCCATACATCTTGCCAATAGTCTTTTATAACATAGTCCAGCTCATCATGATTACACTTTTCAATAAACGTCTGTTCCATTTCCACACCTCAAACTTATTTGAATAAACATAAAACTGCCCTCACTTTTATTATGGTTTCAATATATAGACAAGATACAAGTTTCATTTGTTCCATTGTTTATCTTTTTTTGATAGAAAAATCCTCTTGAGAATGTAAAGGTGTGCAATTACTTTCATAAAATAATCCCCTATACATTCTCTTACATGACAGGCTCCTAAAAAACAAGTAAAGCATACAATGTTAAAAATACACTCATAAAAATTTGATTATTATTTGTGAATTTCATACAACACTCCACTTATATCACATTTTTTCTTAGAGCATGCTTATTTGTGTGCTCTATTTATGTTTTACTAAATAACTGTTTTGTTTAATTTTAAAACTTGTCCATTTCATTTTGTTTTACTCTTCTATTTACTATTTACAATATCAACCTTTCAAAAATGAAGATGAGTTATCAACTTTCTGTAGCCACAGTAAAAAAGCATTCTCGACTAGCAAGAATGCTTTTTCAAAATATATTTGTTCTATATCTCACGCAATTTATACCTTTGAGTTAAGCAAACATATAGTGAATTTACTAGAAGATTTCACCTTATGATAAGCTATTATTTCTGAAAAACATGTTTTACTTTTTCGCCTGGAACATTGCTCCCTCCTCTTCCTTTTACATCTTCAATCATCATGGTTACAATCATGTCTGGCTCATTTGCATCAAAAGCTGCAAACCATCCGAGTTCTTTTCCGTCTGCCTCTTTCGATTCTTTCAATTCTGCTGTACCTGTTTTACCAGCAAGAGTTACACCATCAATCTTAGCAATTCTCCCCGCGCCATCAGCGTCATTAATGACTTTGATTAATGCACTCTTTAATATGTCTTGATTCTTTTTAGAAATCACATTTTCTTTCCAATTCCCCGTAACTTTTGCTTCTTTTAAAAGATGAGGCGACGGAATATTCCCTTCATTCACAATCGGTGCATATGTTAATGCTAAATGAAGTGGTGTCATTAATACTTGTCCTTGTCCGTATCCCGTGTCTGCTAGTTGAATATCATTTTTTATCCCATCTCTTGCAATGATTGAAATAGGAAATTCGTATTCAATTGGTAATTTTTCATGAAATCCGTATTTCTTAAATTCATTTACATACTGATCTTTTCCCATTTTCAAAGCTTGTTGAGCAAAATAAATATTATCAGAATACTTCATTGCCTTGTCAAAATCAATTGGACTTGCATCCTTCACACGTGTTACATAATAATTTCCCCAAGAGGAATCTTTTGTCCACTTTAATCCTTGAATATTAAATTCTTCCTTAGGTTTTATTGCGTTTGTTTCCAAACCAATTGCACCTGTAATCGTTTTAAATACGGAACCTGGTACAAATGCTTGTGTGAAGCGATTCATCATTGGTAGTTTCGAGTCGTTATTCCATGCTTCTCGTTGGGCCTTTGATGCTCCTCTAACTATTGTATTTGGATTATACGCAGGGCTACTTACAAGCGCGATTGTTTCACCTGTTTTAGGATTGATAGCTGCACTAGAGCCGGCTTCATTTTTCATCTCATTATAGATTTTTTCTTGAATTGCAGCATCAATTGTTAACGTAACATTTTCCCCTGCTTTCGCTTCTTTTTTAGCTACGTTTTTAATTTCTTTCCCGTTTTCATCTTCTATAAATACGCGTCCACCCTTTTCACCACGCAATTTATTCTCCAGTACTTTCTCTAAACCTGTCTTACCTATTAAATCATCAGCTTGATAACCTCTTTTTTGAAGCGATTTTAATTCCTCTGCATTCACCTTTCCTATATATCCAATTAAATGTGCAGCTGCTTCACCTAATAGATACGTACGAATATTGACTGGACGAGATGATACTCCTTCTAATTCAATATAATCATTCTGTCTAGTTCCCTCTTTTAAAATACCAATTGGTACAAAGGAATCCGGCTTTATCCATTTCGCTGTAAGCTTCTGATCGACCTCTTCTATAGACATATCCAGTAACTGTGCTACTATTTCTTTTGTTTGCGCCGCCGTTTCGCCTAGTTTCTCTGGAATAATTCCAACTTCAGTCGCTTTACCATTCGTTGCTAGACCTTTCCCATTTCGATCGTATATTTCCCCACGTTTTCCTTGTTCTATTTGCATACGTACTTTGTAATCTTTTTTCATACCTGGAAAAATAAAATCTGGTGTCCAATCTATTTTCCAAGATTCTTTCTCTTTTACAAGTTTTGCCTCATGGATAAATGAAGCTGTTCCTCCACCTGTATCCATCTTAACTTCAAAAAGTAAAAGTTCTTTATCTTTTGCATTCTCTCCTTTCGTTTTAACTTTTAAATTCTTAACGCCAATACCTTCATAAATTTTTTGATATTTCTCTGTGAATTCCTTTTTAGAAATCGTTTTTTGGGCATGTTCTGATAAATGATCATACATATTTGCAAATTTTTTATCATTCCATAAATTTATATATTCTTCAAATGCTTGTTTTGGCGATTCGTTTTTATTACATCCTACCAATATAACTACGGAACAAAAGAAAAGCAGCATCCATAATTTTTTCAATTCAATCTTCTCCCTTAGTTAAAAATATTTATTTCTTTCTTGATATATTGAATAAAAAATGTTGTAACACTTAATAGACAGTGCAAGTAATGAAATTGTTCCACATTTACAAAAAATAAAACCAGTGTGTTCGATTAAATATCGAGACACACTGGTTTTATTAACTATAAAGGTTTAATTATTCAATTCAGTTATTTGCTAGACTCATACCAGAGATAAATTCTCCTTAGTCTAGACTATTAATCTCTTATAATAAAAAACTACATCCTATATAGAATGTAGTTTTTTCACAGACTTATCTATTTTTTACTTCCTTTTTATAAAAATCATATAATAGATTGATAGATGAGCTAGATAATATAGGCATTGCCTTCTCAACTAATTCTCTATCCCAATCAAACCAACGCATTTCCATCAGCAAATTTATTTCTGTATCAGTGAATCGTTTCTTTATTTCTTTAGCTGGAGTTCCCCCACTATTGTATACGGCGGAACATCTTTACTTACGACAGATCCTGCTGCAATGATTGCGCCTTCACCGATTGTAACGCCAGGCATTATAATTGATATGACTGTTCAATTTGCTCAGCGAATGGATATACTGTAATCCATTCTGAGTGATGATTATGATTACCACCCATTAAAATGACTACTCCACTGGCAATACAAACATAATTCCCAATAATGAGTTTATCAAGATGCCATCCCATCTGTTCAATTGGATTGAAAAGTGCTCGGGACTTAGCATCCCCCACAAATACCTTACACAGCCATCTTCAAAATTTTGATGACCATAATACCCTGAATAATAGGAGTACTCTCCTACTTCAATGAGTGGATTTGTTACTATATCTTTTATATACTTTGTTTCCGACCAATGATTACATAATGGATGCTTCATAACTTTATTCCTCGCTTCTAAGTAGTGTAGGTTTTTACAATTTACTTAGAAGCTTACTATGACTGCTACATTTTTTAGCTTTCTCAAACGACGAATCATTGTCTTCAAGCCTTTCTTTTATTACAAAGGAATCTCTAATAAAACTCTATACAAAAAAATAGCCTATAAATTTTTATAGGCTACTTTTCATTTCATCATTATTACTTAGCTAATTCTTTCGTACCCTTCATTACATCAACAAAGAATCCCCAGTTATTCACAACAGAAGAAATACTAATATGTTCATCTGGAGTGTGAACATTAAATATATCTGGACCGAATGAAATTGCATCTAATTCAGGCATCTTTTGAACGAATACACTACATTCGATTCCTGCATGTACAGCAAAGATTTCAACATCTTTATTGTATTTTTCTTGATGCACTTTTTCAAACAAATTACGAATTTGTGAATTCGGATTGTATGGCCATTCTGGATACTCTGACTCGATTTCAAATGTTGCACCAACTAAATCGGCGATACATTTAATCTCATCTGCAACATGTTGTTTTAAACTACTTACAGAACTTCTCACTTCGTTACGTAATTTAATTTCATCTTGCAACGTTTCAATAACACCTAAATTTGTTGAACTTTCTACAAGACCTTTAATATCCATGCTCATACTTTGAATGCCGTTTGGGATTAAGAATAATGATGAAATAAGTTGTTTTTGCGTCTCTTTAGCAAATACTTTTTCTACTTTCTCATCCAATTTTGTAAGTGTAACATGAACATCTGGATCAACAGCACGCATTTCTTCTTGTAATACTCGTGTCCATGACTCTAGCTTTTCTTCTACCTTCTCTACATCTTCTTGACGTAATAAAATTGTAGCTACACTTTCACGCGGAATTGCATTTGTTTTTAACCCGCCGTGAACTTCACTTATATCAAATTGAATATTTGCTGATAAATCGCGTAATACTCGTCCTAATACTTTGTTTGCATTACCACGTTGTTTATCAATTTCCATACCAGAGTGTCCGCCTTTTAAACCACCAACATATAGACGATATGCATCCGTATTCGCTGACGCTTCATCCCAAATTACTGGAATTGTTTCAACAGCTTTCGCACCACCTGCGCTACTTACAAGTAATTTATGATCTTCTTCAGAATCAATATTTATAAAAATCTTTCCTTCAAAATGATTTGAATCAACAGCAAAAGCACCGCCCATTGTTGTTTCTTCTTCAGTAGTAATAACTACTTCAAGTGCTGGATGCGGAATGTCTTTCGAATCTAATAAAGCCATCGCATACGCCACTGCAATACCATTATCAGCGCCTAAAGTTGTTTGATTTGCATATAACATGTCCCCAATGATTCGCAATTCAATTGGATCTTTTTCAAAATCATGTACGGTTGCTTGATTTTTTTCACATACCATATCCATATGACCTTGAATGATAATAGCTGGTACATTTTCATAGCCAGCAGTTGCTTCTTTTTTAATAATGACATTCATTGCTTCATCTTGAATTACTTCTAAATTACGCTCTTTTGCAAAACCAACTAAATAATCACTAATTTCCTTTTCATTACCCGATCCTCTAGGAATCTTTGAAATTTCTGCAAAATGATAAAATACAGGGTGCTTTGTTAATTGTTCTAAAGTAGAATACATTTTTAAGCTCCTCTCAAAATGACAAAATAATATGTAAGTCTTTTATCATTATACCATGATTCGTTATTTTACTTTTCTTTTAACTTTTTAATATATTATTCATTTTATGTACAACACTCTTACAACATTGTAAGGATGTTGTAATCTATATCGATTTTTCTCACTTCATAATAGCCGTATAATTACACTATGTTTATTATTTTCTAGTTTTACTATTGGCTGTGAGAGAGCATCGCTCAATCGAATTGGTAAAGATGTATATTACGTGCAGATAAAAGGCGAAGGAACTATCGAAAAAGTAGAAGGTAGAAACTTACGTAACTACACACTCCCTGCTTATGATGAAAACGGAGTAAAAAAACAAATTACATTTAGAAGTACAAAAAAAGAAAACGACCATAAATTAAATGAAGACGCACTTTTACGCCTATTTGTAAATCAAGATGATAATAACAAAAATGAAATATCATCAATTGAAGTAAAATCCTATGAAGAGATTCAGAAAGCAGATTTACCTGAAAAAATAAAAGAAAAGTTTAATATTAAATAAAAAACAAAAGAAAATGCACTATGCATTTTCTTTTGTTTTTTTCACTCGTATATATTTTGAACTGCTATTATTCATCAGTTTCTCTAAGCGATTTATATTTTCCGTTAACGCACCTTTCACAAGAGAGAAATCTGTATTTGGTTCTTCTTTTTTTTCTTTAAAAAATGAAGACTTTTGTATATTTACTTCAGCCATCTCTTCTCCCCCTCTTCAAAAAGATACAATCTTCTATTTATATTATATAGCAAATGCAGAAAGAGTGTACACTTATGATTTTCTTTTTAATTCTTCTTCTAGCTCTTCTACTTGCTGTAATGTATCTCCTTTTATTAACGAGAAATCTGTTGTATCTTCATTATCTTTTTTAAAAAAATCATTGTCATAATCTTTTATCACTACAATCACCTCTACGTGCTAGTGTAGGGATGATTGTCCGATTTTATTCAACTTTTTCCGATTTATTCCGAATTTATGTATAAAAGAGTAGGACAGAAAGTTCTGTCCTACTTACTAAAATAACTATGATGTATTGTTAAATTATATACATTTTCAAAATCTCGATCTTGCAGGTTATTTTTCTTACCATCAATAACAATGAAAACATCACTCACTATTTTTGCTGGTATAATTCCGACATTTTCTACTTGCACCGCTTTCTGCTCATTCAATTGCTCAATATGTTCAAACGGAACGATGATACTAAATTGAGAACGGATACCGCGAAAGTTGGTATTTAATTCCTTTGCCGCTTCAAATACAACAATTTTTGCCCCAATCTTTTCACCATACGAATCTAAAAATACGTTTAAGCTTTTTGTATATTCTTCTTCCGTATGCCATTCCATCGTACCGAATACTGCCGGATTGACATTTTGAATAATTGTTGTGTATATTTCTCCTCTTGCTTTAGAAGCAATTAATGACCGTTTTATCGATTGAACAGTCTTGCCGATATCGCTAAATTTTGCTCCCCATATTTCTGAAATATTAGGTGTTAAAATAAATGCAATATCAACGAAAATAACCATTGCAGTGAACATTAAAAGATTTTTCCAGAGGGTTAAATCAATTCCTTTTACCATGAAATACACGGTGACTGATATTATAAACAACCCATACCAAGTCTTTCTAATTCGTTGCTTCTTCTCCTCGTACAACTCTTCGTTTTTCCAATAAAAGAAAACAAGTACTAGAAAAACGATTGCTAAAATAAATAAGCCGATTCGAATGTTAGAGATCACCAATGACATCACCCTCCATTCAAAAACTACTCACGATATCATTACATGCACAAGCAGCTCTCTTTATGACAAAAGACGTGGACAAGCTTCTAAATTGAGCTACATTGCATATACATTAGAAGGTGCCACGTCTTTTACCCCGGTAAGCTCCCCATCTCAACATTCTGCAAAAGCGAAGAAAATAGGTGGGGGATCAACTGCCCATAAAAGCCCGATTGGTTCAACTAATAATCAGTGGGACGAACCCCCCACTGATTAAAGTTTCACTTTATCCTGAATCTACATTGTATATGTAGACAAGCACGCGTTTCAAATTTTCATGTTAAAAAGAAATATGTTTCGGAATTTCCCCTTCTGGTACTTCTCCGTCCATACTTAAGTAATAATGACGAATTGGTCGTAAATTATCGTCTAATTCATAAACGAGTGGTATACTCGTTGGAATATTTAATGAAACAACACCATCACTTGAAAGGTTATCTAAGTATTTCACTAGCGAACGAATCGTATTACCGTGTGATGAAATAATTACCTTTTCACCACTTTTTAATGATGGCGCGATTTCTGAATGCCAATAAGCAAGTACTCTTTTCTCCGTATCCACTAAACATTCAGTCAATGGAAGCTCACCTTTTTTAAGTGCTTTATATCTTGGATCATTCATTTCATACCTAGGATCATCTTCAGTAAGAGCAGGTGGTCTTACATCAATACTTCTTCTCCAAATATGAACTTGCTCCTCACCATATTTTTTCGCCGTTTCATCTTTATTCAATCCTTGCAATGCACCGTAATGTCTTTCATTTAGTTTCCAACATTTATGTACTGGGATCCATGCAAGGTCCATCTCATGAAGTACAATCCATAACGTCCGAATTGCTCGTTTTAATACAGATGTATAAGCAACATCAAAAGTATATCCATTTTTCTTTAATATTGCTCCTGCTTCTCTCGCTTCACTTAATCCATTCTCTGATAAATCTACATCAGTCCAACCAGTAAAACGATTTTCAAGATTCCATAAACTTTGTCCGTGACGAATAAGTACAAGTTTTATCATTATAATTCCCCTTTCGGAAATGTGAATTTTATTGTTCCATCGCGTACACGTATAAAGTATCTAGTAATGTATCTTTTTATCCATTCACTCTATGACCAAATCATAGTTGCCAAATGTATGGATAAAATTTGTTCTTTTTCAAACTATAAAACAGATATATTTCTTATTATTTTTGATCGATTACAACTTCTCGCTTCGACATCCAAGCATCAAAACCTGATCGGCTATTTGCCATTTCATTCATAACTTGATGCCAATTTTCTTCACACGATTCACCAAATTTTGAAAAAATAGTACCCATTTGTTGCCTTTGTACATCGCTCAATTTTTTCTCTAATTCGGTACCTTTTTCTGTTAAAGATAACTGTTTCACACGACGGTCATGTGTAGCTTCATTACTCTCAATTAAACCCTTTTCCACAAGTTGTCGTAATGGTCCGTGTAGAGCCTGTTTACTTATTTCTAACAGTGATAATAACTCATTTACGCTTAGACCTGGAAAGCGTGCGATAAAAAATAAAATTCGGTGGTGTACTCGTTGTATGCCATACTCTTTTATAATTTCATCTGGCTTTTCAGTAAATGTTTTATATGCAAAGTAAAATAATGCTAATGCTTCATTCATCTGTTCTTCTTTATGTTGTGTCATCTACTTTCCCCCTGTATGTAAATTATACCACAATCCAGTAATCAATATTTTAATGAACGCATTTGAACTTCTTTCGTCTATTGAAATATTCATTGCACAATTAGGAGATGATTCATTTGAAAACGCAATATACTGTAAGTACATATTTATTAGACAGACTAAGCGAATTAGGAATTGAGCATATTTTTGGTGTCCCTGGTGATTATAATTTGGCTTTTTTAGATGATGTAGTAGCACATGAAAAGTTAGAGTGGGTTGGCAATTGTAATGAATTAAATGCAGCATATGCTGCTGATGGATATGCTCGTATAAAAGGAATCGCTGCTCTTATTACCACTTTCGGTGTTGGAGAATTAAGCGCCATTAACGGTGTTGCTGGCTCATACGCAGAAAATGTACCTGTTATAAAAATCACGGGGACACCACCTACAACAGTAATGGAGAATGGAGCACTCGTTCATCATACGTTAGGTGATGGAAAGTTCGATCACTTTTCCAATATGTATCGAGAAATTACTGTAGCGCAAACAAATTTAACCCCCGAACATGCTGCTGAGGAAATTGATCGTGTGTTACGTGCATGTTGGAGTGAGAAACGCCCTGTTCATATTCAATTACCGATTGATGTGTATAATAAACCAATTAATAAACCTACGGAATCCATTTTACATAAACCAGTTGTAAGTAATAAAGATGCGCTGGATAAAATGCTTTTACATGCAACTTCGAAAATAAACAGTGCCAGAAAACCTGTTATTTTAGCTGATTTTGAAGTGGCTCGTTTTCATGCTGAAGAATATTTGCATCAATTCGTAGAAAAAACTGGATTTCCTATCGCGACATTAAGTATGGGGAAAGGAATATTCCCTGAAAAACACCCCCAATTTATAGGAATTTATACTGGTGACGTTAGTCCTTCATACTTACGAAAAAGAATTGATGAATCTGACTGTATTATTAGTATTGGCGTGAAATTAACTGATACTATTACCGGTGGCTTTACACAAGGATTTAAAAAAGAGCAAGTAATAGAAATCCATCCCTATACTGTGAAAATTATGGATAAAAAATATGGACCCGTTGTAATGAAAGATGTTTTAAAACAATTAAATGATTTAATCGAACATCGCAAAGAAGACACACTTGAAATTAAGCCGTTTATTTCAGAATCACTACCTATAACAGAAGAGTTCAATCCAAAAGCACAAATGATTACACAAAAACGATTTTGGCAACAAATATATCATTTCTTACAAGAAAACGATGTTTTAATTGCAGAGCAAGGAACGCCTTTCTTCGGTAGTGCCACTATCCCTTTACCAAATAACACCACTTATGTAGCACAACCATTATGGGGATCAATTGGTTATACATTACCTGCTCTACTTGGTACACAGCTCGCTAATTTATCGCGGCGTAACATTTTAATTATTGGTGATGGTTCTTTCCAATTAACTGTTCAAGAGTTATCAACTATACTTCGGCAAAATTTAAAACCGATTATATTTTTAATTAATAACAATGGATACACTGTTGAACGTGCAATTCATGGTCAAAATGAAACGTATAATGACATACAAATGTGGGATTACACAAAACTAGCGAACGTATTCGGAACAGAAGAAAAAAGTCTAACATGGAAAGTGGAAAATGAAACAGAGTTAGCAGAAGTTTTAACGAATATAACTGTAAATAACAATCAACTTATCTTTATTGAAGTTGTAATGAGCCAAGGGGATCAGCCTGAATTGTTAGCTAAACTTGGGAAAAGATTCGGCATGCAAAATTCTTAATAAGGCAACGTGTAGCAAAAAATAATAACAGGTTCAGCTGAGAGTTGTAAAATTTGTTTATATACTCAAAATACACAAGAAAAAGGATGGCCATTGCCATCCTTTTTGACATATATTGAACTTTCCCTATTTTGAAGACCATTCTTCAACTAATCCCGGTATAACAAGTAATAATTTTTAATCCATCTTTAACTTTATAGCTTTTGTGGCAATAAAAGTTTTAATATGCTTATCTAATATTCTAGTTCCACCAAAATCATCCTCATAAAAACCACTTATAACTAAACCAGCTTCAATTTGACCTTGAATTTGGTCTTCAAGAGTATGTGCATATTCTATTGTTTGATTGGAATTTACATAATCTTGAACTTCATCCTCTGGTAAGTAGTCTAGTGTTGATGAAGGTATAGAATGTTTAACATCAAGTATACCCTTTTGCTCTTGATTGTCATCAAAAATCCATAGTAACGGATTTGTAAATCCTGAAATAAGAATTCCTCTATTCTTTAGTACCCTTGATATCTCATTCCATACAAGGTTAACATCTTTTACAAACAAATTAGAAACGGGATTTACGACAATATCAAAATATTCATCTTCAAAATCACTAAGGTCTGACATATCCCCTTGAACTGTTTTTAAAGTTAACCCGTCCCGTTCTGCTACCTTTTTATCTTGTTCCAACTGCTTCCTTGATATATCAGTAACTGTTACATCTGCTCCAGCAGCAGCTAGAACAGGTGCTTGTTGCCCTCCACCTGACGCTAAGCAAAGTATCTTTAATCCATCTAATGATTTTGGAAACCACTCTCTAGGAACTGATTTTTCTGTGGTAACTGTGATTTCCCATTCACCTGATTTACTTCTTTCAATAACCTCGCGACTTACAGGTTGTGTATATCTAGAACCTTCTTCAACCTTTTTATCCCATGCATTACTGTTTTGTTGAGTTGTATCCATTATAACTATTCCCCCTAGCTATCTTATTATATTTTAAATGTAAGATCATTTACTATAAAAGCTTTCCTTTTTCTATTAACGTAACCAATAATTAATACATATTTTTCTATATTTATATTAACAGATAAAAAGCAGCAATAAAAACAAAATATTCTAAATAGGAAAAATACAAATTCGTTTAAACAAATAAAAAGGCATTCCAAACCTGTTGATGGTTGGAACACCTTTTTATTTGTTATTTAAATTTTTAACCTCTTAACTACACTCATTAAACAAATCAATTACAATTTATTCCGCAAGCGTTAACTGCCAAGACACACCATACTTATCATTTAACCAACCAAATTTTTTACTAAACGGATAGGCACCTAAAGGCATAAGTACTGCTCCATCCTCCGCTAGTTTATTAAAAGCCGTTTCAATTTCTTCTTCCGTATTACAAGTTACATAAAGAGACATAGCTGGTGTAAATGTAAAATTATGATTTACATAACTATCTATGCACATGAATTCTTGCCCGTGTAACGTAAATGTTGCCTGAATTACAGTACCCTCTTTACCAGGTCCATTTTCATCGTAGCGAGAGATACTTACAATTTCTGATTGATCAAATAGTGATGTGTAAAAATTCATCGCTTCTTCAGCTTTGCCTTCAAACATTAAAAATGTAGTGATTTTTTGATTTGTGTTACTCATACAGAGACAACCCCTTGTTATGTATTTATGCAAAATATACATCGGCCAGCAAAACCGAACGTATTTTCCCGTAAGTGTATTGTCTATAAAAACGATGAGTTTGTCAATTATCTACTTCCTTATTTCTTCTTAAATAATGCTGTCCAAAGAAATGATTCTCCAAACATAATATTCGGTTGTTCAATTTGCTTCATTTTTCTAATTTCAATCACTTCAAATCCCTTAAATACCTCTCTTAATTTCTCTTCCGAATAAGCCAGACCACCTTGCAGACTCCATCCTCTATATACGTCCCAATCTGTTATTTCTGAGCCATTTCGCTCATCTAAATCGCCTGCCGCAAAACATGTTAATCCGAAATAACCACCTGATTTCAATGAGTTTTTAATTAAATCCACATAATTTATTCTTCTATGTGGTGGAATATGATGTAAACAACCCGAATCGTATACAAAATCAAATTCATTTTGGACCTCTAAATTAAAAATTGAATCACAAATAAATTCAATTTCTATCCCTTTTGCTAAAGCCCGCTCTTTCGCCCATTTAATGCCTTCTATAGATAAATCCACTGCCGTTACATCAAACCCTTCATTTGCTAGATAAATTGCGTTTCTACCCGGACCACATCCAAGTTCTAGTACTTTTCCTTTTGAAACCCAATTTTTATTTATATACGAAACTAGGTTCTCATCTGGAACGTTTTCAAAAAACGGAACATCTTTTTCTCTATTCGCATAAAATTCATTCCAAAATGGTTCTGCTGGTCTTAATAATGAATCAAGCATTTTAATAATATCTTCTTGATTATGCAACGTTTCATTTTTCACTTGTATCCCTCCAAATTTAAATAGTCAGAAAATCATTATACATCTTTTAGAACTTTCAGACAAAAAGAAAAACTCCTACATTCAATAGGAGTTTTTCTTTTTAAAATCCAAGTATAGCTAACCATTTTAACAACTTCTCTTCTCGCGCTTTTAAATCATCGTTCCTAAGCTTACCTAACTGTATTTCACTCACAATTTCTCCGTCCGCCATAAAAAGAACTCTTTCTGTTTTCGCTGCTACCTTTACATCATGAGTCACTAACATAATAGTCGTTCCATCACGGTTAATATTTAATAAAATTTGCATTACCTCTTCTGTTGATTTTAAATTTAGAGCACCCGTTGGCTCATCAGCAAAAATAATATTTGGATTATTAATGAGCGCTCTACAAATAGAAACTCTTTGTAATTGCCCTCCAGATGTTTCGGTTATATAATGAGACGCTATATCACTTATCCCCATTTTCCCCATTAGCGCTAGAGCACGTTTATTTACTATTTTCTTACTCTCACACTTCGCTAAATATGCTGACAAAATGATATTATCAAATAGATTCAAGTTTCTAAGAAGGTTACTCTGCTGAAAAATAAATCCTATTTCAGTAAGGCGCAACTTGGCTAACGCTTCTTCTTTCATACAAGATATTTCTTTACCACCAATTTTCACACTTCCTGATGACATTTGATCCATTCCACTAATATTATATAGTAACGTCGATTTCCCAGAACCAGAAGGCCCCATAACCGATACAAATTCTCCCTCATAAACCTCTAAATCTATATTTTTTAGCACGTGATAATTTGCATTTCCATCTATTGAATATGTTTTGTTTACTTGCTTTACTTCTACAATTTTTTTCAAGTTTTACACCCCTACTCCCCATTTGGCTTTACATCGTTTGTGTGCTTTATAGTAAAACTACTGAAAAGTGTTGTTGCAGTCACACATATAAATAATATCGCTGGGCATATTATATAAGAAACGATAGGATTTACGACAAACTTTATATGAGCTGCTCCCATAAATGAGCCTAACCGACTTACTAACATTTCACCAAACGTAGCAGCTATACATGTCCCTATCACAATGCCTAATAATACAATGACGATAGAACGTGTTATATACTGTATACGAATATCTTTACTAGAAAAACCGATATTTTTCATAATTAAAATTTGCGAAGAATCTTTTGCTAATAACATTTTAAAAAGCATTGCAGTAATTAAAACTGATATCAATATCGCAATCAAAATAGCCACTTGAGTCACGAGTCTTAATTGTTTAATTGTCTCTCCTAAAGTTTGCGTTAAATAATCATCCGTATCTGTTATTTTTGCAGAACTAAAATTTTGTTTATACTCCTTCACTTTTTCTTGCAAATCAACATTAGACTTTAAATCTACATTTACTACATACCATAATATGTTTTCGTTATTATAAGAAAAGCTCGCTTTAGCTGTTTTCCCGCCATTTGTTACATCTTGATACATACCACTAATCGTAAGTGTTTTCTCTTTCCCATCAACAAATAAAACGATAGAATCCCCTACATTCTTTTTTAATTCATTTGTGTTCATATAAGAAAGAGCAATTTCATTTTCATTTTTTGGTGCCCTACCTTGCATATAGTCTAATGGAAATGTAGTGAAGTCTCCCACTTCTACATGTAAGTTTTCATGTGTACCATCAGCGCTTACCATTTTAAATGTACTCGTTACAAATGTTGCATATTTTTCTACTTCATCATCATTTCGTAAATATGATATAACGTCCTTAAATCGTTTCTCTATATTTTCAGTTTGCTGTAAATCTATTCGAATATCACTTTTTCCTGTTCCCATATAATTAACAAACTTCGGTGACTGAATCGTATACAAAAAGTTAACAGGTACAACAATCATAAACACAGCTATTATTAATACGATACTTAATACGCGATATAACTTAAATCTTTTTATAACATCTTGTATACCAATAAATATATTTACATTTTTAAATTTAGATCGATTGAGTGAAAAAGAGTTTCTAATCTTTCTTTTCCCTATTTTATCTCTTGATTGTAAAGCATCTATTGCTGTAATTCCCCTAAATTTCCGTAAAATGATACGACAGAACAAGATAACGACTAAAAATAACAGTGTTGTAATTATGAATGGCACAACATTGTGTAAAATACTTTTATCTGCTGCCCCCATATAAAGAGTGATATTCGAAGTGAATATCTTTGTAACAAATAGGGAAAGTATATATCCACATATACACCCACCAGCTGAAATAACAACATATTTTGTTACATATAGTTTTTGAATATCTTTACTTGTAATGCCAATAGCTTTCATAACACCAATTTCCCGATAATCTTCTTCCATCGAAGTAGTAATCGTAAATCTAATACATAACATTGCAATTAACATTAATAATGCACTTATTATGATAAGTACCGCAGCTATTATTCCATCTGTTAATGAATTGAGTGTTTTAAATAGTGAATACGTAATAGAGGGACCTTTTTGGGGTAAGTTCGATGACTCGTATAGATTTTCAAATTCATTTATTTTATTTACATCAGTTAGCTGGAATTCAATAAGATATTCGCTTTCTCCAAAATTCCTTTTTATTCTTTTGAAATCTTCATTGCTTATTACGAATCGTTTTGAACTAACAATTGATGGATTCATTTGAACATCACGAACAAATGCTGAAATAGTAAATTCTAGTTCATTCTTATTTTTATCAACCCATATTTTATCTCCAATACGCAAATTATATTTTTGCATATAATAAATGGGTACACCTATTTCCCCTTTCCTAACATCAACCACTTCATTATTTAAATTTAATAAAAAATCAAACTTACTATTTTGTTTAACGAAGCTTATGTCCATTACACTATTATGTTCCGCTTCATTTTTCTTCTTTATAAAAATGTTAGATCCGTTTATTTGGACCATCTCAGCCGTTTGTTGTTTTTTTACAAACGGAGTTTTTTCTACAAAGGAATCAATTGACTTTTGATTTACTTCTCCGGCATGCATTTGTACGAAATGCGGTGCGTTTGATACTTTAACCAATTGCTCCATTGAGTTCAATAGATTTATAACGTTACTTGAAGCACTAGCCATTAAAAGACTTGATAACATGATAAACATAAATAAAATGGTAATTATCATTTTATTTTGAGAGAAATCTCTTTTTAACATTCTCCTAATCATATTAAGCTAGTTCCCTTCATTCGATAGTATTTTCTTCGTCACAACCGCTATTAATAACATTATGAAACTAATAACTAATATAGGTAAATAAATTTTCATACTGAATTCTTCAAACATAAAACCATAAACGACTTGCCCAATCGGTGCCATACATTGGGATACCGCTGTTATAATTGCCATTACTTTTCCTAAGTTTTCATTTGGTGTTTTCTTTTGAACTACAGTAATCACATAGATGGATACAATTGTCATGATCATTGCAATTAGAATAGAAGAAAGTATAAAGAGGATAAATGGTGGATAGTATCCTAAATTAAGAATAAATGGTGTAACTGATAGTGCCATTGGTATTACTAATAAAGCTATTAAAATCATCCAATAATACAATGTTTTCATCTGTAGCTTTTTCGCAAAAAAACCTATTGATAATGCACCTATTATAGTAGCAAAATCGATCAATCCCATTCCAATTCCATATAACGTGTGGCTACTTTCCATTGTGACTCGTATAATAATTGGAGCACCAACAACAAATAGCGGCGTCAGTATTAAATTTAGTAATGCGGCTAAAAGCATAGATTTCAAAATAAATGGCTGTTTTAAAACGTATATAAACCCTTCTTTCATATCCTTTACAATTGTCGGTATGATATGACTTTCTTGCACTCTCTTTATAAAAGGTATTGTAATAAACATTTCTAAAATCGCAGATAAAAAGAAAGCAAGACAGCTTATTATGACGAGCATTTTCAAACCAATTATGCCGTACAATATTCCTCCTAATACAGGAGCAACTATATTAGATAACGCTTGCACACCATTTACGATACCGTTCGCTTGTTCTAACTTTTTCTCTGGAACTAATTGCGGAATACTGGCCATTACTACCGGTGCGTACATTGCACTAATAATCGCTAGTAAAAACATAATTGTTCCAATCGATAAAATAGATACAGATCCAGTAAATAACAAAACTATAAAGCTTAATACAATCGCAGCGTTTATAAAATCAAATATAACCATTACATTACGGCGATTGAAACGATCTGCTATCGCACCGCCAAGAGGAGCTAGCAAAAACGGAATACTCGTTACCGCATATAATCCTGCGAATATATCAGCACGCCCTGTTATATCTAGCACATATAATGACAGAGCAAAACGTAAAAGTGTTGAACCTAAAATAGTAATAATTTGTCCACTCACCATTAAATAAAAATCTTTCATCGAAGGTTTTATACTAATAGACATTATAATCACACCCTTCCCTTAATTTAGACCGACTGTCGGTCTATAATAAACAAACAAAAAAGCATTATTTCTGCTTCATTAAAACCTCCATCATATAATCAAAGGATCCTTCTTTCGCTCCAACAGATACTTCCATCATTTTAATATAAGCTTTCGCTCTTCTCATCATTTCTTCCGGTTTCCATTGGAATAACCCATCATCAAATATGACTTGCGCGGAGGATAGTAATAGTTCAATCGTTTCTTGTGGGTATGGTGTAGAAAATACACCTTCATCGATTCCTTGTTCTAAAATCTCTGCTAAAACAGGAGATAAATGAATAATGGATTGCACTATACTTTTTTGATGCATTTCCGCATTATTTGGTTGATGAAATTGCTCAATCATTTTATCTTTTACATCCCCTGATTTTGGCGATTGCTCCATTAAAACTCGAAATAACTTTTCTAACACTGGGATATTGGGATTAGAGACAATTACTTTCGCTTTAGCAACATCTTCTTTAATGATCCTCATAATGATTTCATCCATTACTTCTTCTTTCGACTTAAAATAGTGATAAAACGTCCCCTTTGCTATCCCTATCTCTTTTAAAATGTCATTTACTGTTGTTTTCGTATAACCTTTCGTAACAAACAAGCGTTCAGCCGTTTCTAAAATTTCTTTTCTACGCTCCTCATACTCCTTTACTATTCGCATTCAAGTTCTCCTTCCCGCTAGACCGACTGTTGGTCTATTTAAATTATATGCTTAGTTAGTAAAAAGTTTCCTGTTATTGTACATATACACCATCTTACTTTCTATTTCCTTTATGAATTTTAAATTTATTAATACGGTAAATGAAATTTCAAAGATTATTTCTATGCAATCACTCTTGTGCTTATATCGACTTCGTTGCATAAAAGCAAAAAATAGCCGCAACGCTTTGCGACTATTTTTGAATACTAACTATTTAACGGCCACGTCTTTGCTGACCTTGCTTTGCACTACTTTTCTTATTACTTGGCTTATTAAATGATCGGTTACTATCATTTCTCGAACTATTTCTTGAATCGTTTCTTCGGCCACCTTTAGAACCACTTCTTGAACCTTCACGGCTATCTCTTTGACGATATTGATCTGATTTTTTTGGAGCCGGCTTTGGTACCGGTTTTCCATTTTCATCAACATGTTTTATCTTCGGTTGTTCGATTATTTCTCTTTGCAGTGGTGCACCAAGCGTTTTTTCAATTTCTTCTAAATGTTTTTCATCTTTCGCTGCAACGAACGTAATTGCAAGACCTGATCCACCTGCACGTCCTGTTCGGCCAATGCGGTGAATATAGCTTTCTACATCTTCAGGGATATCATAGTTAAATACGTGTGTTACACCATCTACATCAAGTCCACGAGCTGCTACATCCGTTGCGATTAAGTACTGAATTTTCGCTTCGCGGAAACTCTTCATAACTCTTTCACGTTTCGCTTGAGGTATATCACCATGAAGTTCAGCACAATTATAACCTCTCCCTTTTAAATCATCATATAGCTTACTTGCTCTAACCTTTGTACGACAGAAAATAACTGCTAAAAATGGCTGATCACGATCCATAACAAAACGAAGTGCATCCGGCTTTGCACGATCTGTCGTCTCAATGACACGCTGCTCAATTGTATTTACCGTTACTTCTTCACTTTGTATTTGAATCATTTGCGGCTCATCCATATAACGTTTCGCCAATTTTTTAATATCTTTTGGCATCGTTGCTGAGAATAACATCGTTTGTTTACTACCAGGTGTCTCATCTAAAATATCTTCAATATCATATAAGAAACCGAAATAAAGCATTTGATCCGCTTCGTCTAATACAATCGTTGAAAGATTACTTAAATCAATTGTTTCACGTCGTATATGATCTAATAATCGTCCTGGTGTCGCAACAACAATATGTGTATTGCCTTTTAATTTCCTCAATTGCTGTGCTACATCTTGACCACCATAAATCGCTAGAACATTAATATCATCTCTTTGAACAAGCATTTTTTTAATTTCATTCGTAATTTGCAGTGCTAGTTCCCTTGTTGGCGCAACAATTAAAGCCTGAACATCACTACACTCTGGATCGATTTTTTCTAAAATCGGTAACACAAATGCTAATGTTTTACCCGTGCCTGTTTTTGCCTGCCCAATAATATCCTTACCAGACATAATAACAGGAATTGCCTTCTCCTGAATCGGTGTTGCTTCTGTAATTCCATTTTCACGTAATGTATGATTAAACGTTTCACTAATTCCTAATTCTAAAAAGTTTTTCAAATAGACCACTTCTTTTCCTTATTTTTCACATTAGCTTTCATTGTACCATTTGTTTCGCTAAATATGAAAAATAAAAAAATTCTTATCTTCTTTTTTTATATTCATCGTGTACTAGGTGGACAAATTCTTTTTGTTTTTTCTCGGAATTAATTAATGCCTCCATATTAATAGTAGACAAAATAAACTTCTTAATTTTTCTATTACTCCAAATTAATTTTGTATACTTTGTATCTTCGTGTAGCTTTCGAAACCACTCTAATTCACTTAATTTTGCAATATTATGTTTTAATTTCATGTCATTTCGAGGGTAAAATAAAATGATATCTGCAATTACATCAAACAATAAACTCATTTTCTCCCCTCCTATACATATATATTTCAATGTTATGGAAATATAGTTACAGGGTGATGAAATTGACCAATACATGCATAAAGATTTTTTGCGTATTTTTCTTACTATATTTTCAATCGACCTCAATTATTATGGCAAAAGCTCAAACAAATGTGATAAGTGAATTTAAACAAGCTTTACTGAAAAATGATAAAAAATTAATGAGGTCATATGTAACAGATGGAGTTGAACTACCTACTTTCAATGTAGTGGGATTCAATTTCACTAGCAATAATATTAACGTGAGGATATTTCACTTTGAAATCATATAAAGCCCCTATATGATCGTCATCATAATGAGTAATAATTATATTTTTTAAGTTTTTCATCTCATATTCATGTTTTAAAATTGCATTTTCAATTAAAGGTAAAAAACTTGGATATCCTGTATCGACTAATGTTAATTCATTATGTAATATAATTAAACTTGGATAAATACATTGTTTTTGTCCATTAAATTCGAATTCAATTGGTAGTTCTATTATTTTCATTTTTCCTCCCCCATACCCATTATTTAATGTTTAATAATTAATAAATCATCCACATACATTTTACTGTACATACTTATGTAACAAAACACTGTGAGTCGTTACATAACCAACATTCTATTATTTTGAACAGGTAATTCCTTATTTTTATGGAAATATACAATAAGAAAACCAATACAATTGATTATTTCCTCACTTCTTTGTCTATCCTTTTAAAAAATCTATTTTTTGTAAAAGGAGTGTTTATATGGAGAAACAAACACTTTGGAAAAAATTCAAGAAAAGCTCAGCAGATCTCGGTAAATCTAGCGTATATGAAAGTATTATTTTATACTACACAATGAGAAAAAAAGAGCTACCTACTAAAGCGAAATTTATCATATTAGTCGCTTTATCCTATTACGTGCTAACAATCGACTTCATTCCAGATATAGCTGCTATTATTGGGATTGGCTTATTAGATGATGTTTTAGCAATTGCTATTGCGCATAAATTTGTAATGCGCCATGCCGACGCTGAAATTCGAGAAAAGAGTAAAATAAAAATGGAGTCATTATTTACTTGAGCTCAGGCGTGACTTAAAATAGTTAGTCATTTACCCTAACTTTTCTAGTTTCAACGACAACCAATCTTTAATTAAGGTAAACTCTTTGCAGCCACTAAATATTATCCTGCATGAATTGCACTTTTACAGGATAAATCGTGTCAGAAACAACAGAAATTCTCTTAGCTCTTTACCCTTAGAAAATTAGGGTGCCAGCACTTATTCTTAAGTTCCGACACCCTATCATTCGTTTTTATGCAGTTACATGCGTCCCCCTATATAAAACTACTATTGCCGCTACTATAAGAATCATCCCCATAAAAGCAGGTGCTGCATGGCCGAGTGATACATAGATTTGTCCCCCAATAATTGGACCAATCATTCTTGCTAAAGCTTGAATAGATTGACTACCACCTTGTATCCTTCCTTGTTCACTAGAACTGACAGACTTTGAGAGCATCCCATTGAATGAAGGCCCGAAAATTGAATCACCAAAACCAAACAGTAACATCCCAACGATTAAAAGTGGATATAAGGAAAACAAAGCAGACACTGCAATAAAACTGTAGCCAATAATCTCCGATACCATTCCAAGTATCGCTATTTGTTTATCACTAAGCTTGATCAAAAGTTTTGGCATTATAAAAGCTTGTGAAATAATGTCTTGAAAGCCCATAATTGAAAACATAATTCCGATTAGTGCAGGCTGCCAATTAAAAGTATCCATCGTAAATTGAGTGAAAATTGCTTGTAAAGATCCGTTAGGTATCCATAGTAAAAACGCTGAGACAAGTAACCATTTTAAATTTTTCATGGAAAGTATGTTTGCTAGCTGTGCAAAAGGATTCAACCTTACAAAAGTAATCTCTGTTAACCTATTATTTTTATCAAGACTCTCAGGCATATATTTCATGCCATATAAAACATTTAATAAAGTTATGAGCGCTCCAAAGTATAAAGGTACAGAATGACCAAACTTTGCAAGTACCCCCCCAAGAGTTGGTCCAATAATAGTCCCCGCACCTACAACTGCACTCACCCATCCAAAGTATTTCGTTCTCTGCTCTGGGGGGATAATGTCTGCAAAATATGCGAAGATCGTACTTATGCTCCCGCCTGTTATTCCTTCTATTATGCGTCCAGCAAATAGTACCCATAAAGCTCCTCCTATTCCAAAAACTAAGTACCCAATTGCAGAACCGAACAGGCATATTAAAAGTAAGGGGCGACGGCCATATTTATCGCTCAAAGCTCCAAGTACAGGAGCAGCAAAAAATACGCAGACCGCATAAACAGAGGTCAGTAGTGTAACAAATAAAGCCTGTTCTTCCGTACTATTTATATAAGGTTGCACTAAGAATGGCACTACAGGCATGATGATACTGAAACCTATACCACAAAGAAATACAGAAATAAGTCCGAATAGTAAAGCATGTTTATCTATGCTTTTTTCAGTTTTCCTTTCATTTTGTGATCTAAATATAGACATTTAATTTCTCTCCTTAAAAATTTTGTTGCTTTGTCAACAAAATAATAACTCTGTTTTGTTGATTAGTCAACAAAAACACAATAATAAAAAGGCAGCCTATTCTCAGGAGTAAGGCTACCTTTTTATTATTTAAATTTATTACGACTTAATATGTATACCCTGTTTCTTTATTTCTGCATCCAAATGTCTACTATACTTTTCCACAAAGCTAATTATACTGTCGAATTCTTTTTCAGTTACTTGCTCAAATACGACTTTATCCCGCTCTTGAAACTCTTTGTGCAAGTCTTCATGTATTTTATAAATTTCTTTCCCTTGTTCAGTAAGCTTAAAATAGATCTCTTTTTTATTCTCTGACTTTTGATAGCTTTCAATAAGGCCTTTTTTCATGAGCTTCTTAGTCATCCTACTTATAGCACCACGAGTTACATAAAAAGCCTCTGCGAGTTGTGTCACGTTAGAATCTGCATTGTTTTCAATATATTCAATGCAGTGGACTTCAGAAGATTTAAAACCTTTAAGACCGTCTTCCATCTTATCTTTATTAAGCCAAACCAGCTTATTATATAATTCCCTAAAACCGTTCATGACCTGTTCTTCTTTATTCATGACCTGCCCTCCTCACCGCTCATTAGCACGTTACAACTATTATATTAAATTTCTACTTACGTTTCGACAATATTGAAATAATTATTGTGACATTAAAGATATGTGTAAAAATAGGGGCTTAAATAAAACAATTCATTAAAAAGCAAATTCTGCAAGGTTATTGCTACTTACAGTAAACGGTAGACAAAAAGTAAGAGCTAAGACTATTTCTCTTAGCTCTTCTTTTATAAAACTATTTCACTTCATTAGCGACAAAAAAGTGCTCACATACACTTGATATGCGCTGTAAGTCCACGTTCCCACCAGATATAACAGCTACTACTTTTTTCCCTTTTATATAACTATCAACTTTCCCTGCAAGTAGAGCAGCAGTAGCTAATGCGCCAGCCCCTTCTACAACAGCTTTACCACGTTGTAATAAGTCTTTCATCGCTACTTCTAATTCACCTTCTGATACTGTTACAATATCATCTACTAATTCTTTTACTACTTCAAAAGTTAAGTTACCAGGTATTTTAACTGCGCAACCATCTGCTATTGTAGGTGCCTCATAATGCTCTACAATCGTACCTTTGTCATAAGAAGCCTTCATCCCATGAACATTTTCTGCTTGTACACCAATTATATTGATTGATGGATTAAAAGATTTCAATGCTACAGCAATACCAGAAATAATTCCGCCTCCACCTATTGGTACAATGACAGTATCTACATCCCACATATCATCAAGAATGTCTAATCCAATTGTACCTTGACCAGCCATTACCTCTACATCATCATATGGATGTAAATATGTTTCACCTGTTTCTCTTATTATCTCTTCACATTTTGCCTTTGCATCATCAAAGGTTTCACCATGTAAAATCACTTCAGATCCATATCCTTTTGTTGCTTCAACTTTCGCCTGAGGTGCAGAAATTGGCATAATAATTTTACTTTTAATACCGAGTAAATGAGCTGATAAAGCAATTCCTTGCGCATGATTACCAGCAGAACAAGCAATTACTCCCCTCTCTTTTTCTTGATCTGTCAGCTGTGACATTTTGTTAAACGCACCACGGAATTTAAACGAACCTGTTAATTGCATATTTTCTAATTTCAAGTGAATTTCTCCGCCTGTTTTACTAGTCAAGTAAAATGATTTTACTAATGGAGTTTTACGAGCATTTCTATCCAAAATGTTTTGCGCTTTTTTAATATCGTCTATATGTAATGGTAGTTTTTTAGTTATCATACTAACACCTCTTCCAATGTTCTATTCCTAAGTTTTCGTAAGTCGTAGCCCCTTTATACGAAACCCTCTATATTAAGAAAAAGTCTTTAAATATGTACCTCACTCTGTAATACACACAGTTGTAAACAATTCAACATCCTTTTCATATCACGTTCTTTATAATGATTCAGGCATGCAATTTGGATCCAGTTATTATTTTGTAAGTACGCTGATTCATAATGGACGATATATCCTTGTAACGCTAACGCATCACCGACCGCTTTAGAAGAAAGATCTCCATTTAATTGAATCGTAAGTATAATTGGTGCGGCATGTTCTTTAGGTGAAACAAGTTTTAAGCCTATACTAGTAATAGCTTCTTCCATATAATCATATGTCTCTTTAATTTTTACAAATGCTTTTTCATCTTCAAATCTCTTCAACGCTTCTTGCAATGCATAAATTAAATTCCATGAATGTGAATATGGAATACTTTCATTTTCTTCATACATACCAATGTCCATATAGGCCGGTAAAGTCTCGTTTACTTTCACATTATGATTATGAAAAACGAAAGATAATCCAGTAAACGATTTAATTGCCTTTCCGCTAACGCCGCTCGCAAAATATACACTCTTTAAATCTATCGGTATCGCTCCAATTGAGCTAATACAATCTACACATAGTTTCACTTTATACTTTTCACATAATGCATTTAACTCGTCTAAATCATTTAACATTCCGGTAGATGTTTCATGGTGAACAAACCAAAGCCACTCATAATTTCCAGCTTCCATTATTTGTTCTAATTCTGTAGAAATAAATGGTTGTCCCATTTCCTTTTTATACGTATCAAAATGTAATTGCGCGCGTGTTGCGTGTCTAACTAATCTATTGCCAAATTCCCCATTCGTTAATACTAGTCCATTTCCTTTTAAAGAGCGTAACTGTAAAGCAATGGCATCATTTGCTAACGTCCCTGTTCCTAACATGATTTGCACACGTTTTGCTTTTGTCATTTGTAGTAAACGTTTTTTTACATTTTCCATCGTCACATGAAATGACTTAGAACGATGTGAAATCGGCTTAGTAGAAAAAGCCTTTCGAACATTCTCTTCAATATCTACTGGACCAGGTAAAAATGTATATTCTTTCGTCATAATCCCCCCAACACTCGACTCTTCAAACATAGCAGGAGTAACATACATTGGCTGAAAGGCTGCTTCTTCTGTACCAAATAACGTATGGAAAGATTTGAACCCCATTTGCTCATATAAAGGTAGTTCACGTGTTGTCGCAGAAATGAGTGCCAATTCATATCCGTTTAGAAGCAAATAACGATGTAAAAAGCGAATTAATCCTAACAATGCTCTTCCATTTCGATATTCACGTTCTACTGAAAGTAAACGAATTTCATACATGTTTTCTCCATGTTCTTGCAAATAAAAATCTAAATTTGAAATTTTATAATCTAACGAGAATGGTCGTTTTCCTCGCAATGCAACCATACCTACTAACTTATCTTCCTCTAAACAAATTAAATATGTATTTTCATCATGAAACCGATCTATACGAACACGATCTTTCGTTTCTTCATGTTGCGGAATTTCTTCTACAAATGTTTTATAATTCAATTTATGTATACGTTCAAATTCCCAATCTTGATCAGCAACTTTATAAATTAACCCCATGCCTTATCTCCTTTATGTGTTTGATAAAAATTATAAGTGGAGATTTCCTCCACTTATTAAAAGTTCGTTTCAGTCTCGATTTACATATAAAATAAGCACAATGATAAGAGCACTTAAAATAGTCGTAACAATAGAATAAGAATACAAAATCATGCAAACTGGTAAACAAGCAATTGTAATTAACCCTGGCTTAGTAAATCCTTTAAAGATTAAATAAAATATAATGAAAACAGCAACAAGGGTAAGCGCTATCAAGTAATCAAATGCGATTAATCCTCCAATAAAAGTTGATATGCCTTTTCCACCCTTGCCTTTAAATACAATTGGATAAATATGTCCAAGTAAAACAGCTAGTAAAGCTAACATTACAAATGTAGAATCTCCAAAAAGGTATTCTGCAATAGAAACTACGATTGCCCCTTTAATTGCATCACCTAAAAATGTAACGATAAAATACCCTTTTCCATATACACGTCCCATATTTCTTGCGCCGGGATTTCCGCTTCCTTCATTCCGAATATCAACGTCATGTCTCCATTTCGTTACTATATAAGCAGTCAATATGTTTCCAAATAAATAAGAAGCGACCAAATACAAAAACTGCATACTATTAATCATATAATCATTCACTTTCTACGTAGGAGTACTTATACAATATTCAAAAACTATGTATATTGTACTTTTTATCCACATCCCTTTATACATTTTAACATCATATATTTACAATTCATACAAAAATTCTCATACAGCTATTTTTTAAAATACATATTTTTCATTAAATAATATGTTCCTTTCACTGCTGGTTCGGATTGTAATACAAATGTAACTTCTCCTACACTTTTCTCACAGCATTTCTTAAATTCATCATATATTTCAGGAACGAAACGCAATATGCTGCCACTTACCGCAATTGAAACTAATAAATCAAGCTGCATCTTGTTATAAACATCTATCGTAATCCTTGCTAATTCCTTTCCAGCTTGCATCATAATTTCATGTGCAGCATCATTTCCATTTCTAGCTTCTCGAATAACGAATGGTGTGATTGCTGCAACTTTATCTTTTGAAGATCTATATACTAGCCTTTTTATATGAGACGCTGTCAAAAGTTGAAACTCGTCTTGAATTCTTATGCTTAATGGACAGAGTCTAATTCCTTGATCCAATTGATTTGCCATTCTCTTTAAAGCTTGTAATCCAATCCAATATCCGCTTCCTTCATCTCCTAAAATATGTCCCCATCCGCCGCTATACTCATACACTTCTCCTTTCTTTCCAATACAAATTGCACCTGTACCGCCAATCGTTAAAATTCCATCTTTGCCTTTTAAAGTAGCTGCATGTGCGATCATTGCGTCATTAAAAACTTCAATTTGTATTCCATACTTCTTTTTTAGACGTAATGTTAATTCATTTGTATTTACTCCGCTTATACCTGCTAATCCTAAACAAATACAAACGCAACGCTCTTTCACTACACTTTTCTGGCATTGATCAATTGCTTCCATAATATGCACAAGAGCTTCTTCAAAATCTATTAATATGTTCCCAAATCCACTAGTAGCTCTTACAAGTTCATTTCCGTCTTTATCAAATGCAATTGCTTCTGTCTTCGTTCCCCCGCCATCTATTCCAATCATATACTTCATATACGTTCTCCTCATTTTCTTCATATTGAAGGGTACGTTACATTCCCTAAAACTACAGATTTCTTTGCACCTGTTGCACTCGGCACGTTACTCGGATTACGATGATACGTTTCGTTTGCTAAAATGGCAAAGGCGATTGCTTCTTTCGCCTCTGAAGAATAGCCTATATCTTCTTGAATGAATATTGTACATTTTTCATCCTTCAATCCATACCGTATCATTTCAACAAGTGTGTCATTATAACTGCCGCCACCGCCTAAAATTACCTCATCAATTTCATAATATGGCAGAATAAACTCCTTATAATGATGAACAATTGAACTTGCTGTAAACATCGTGACAGTCGTTAATATATTTTCTTTACTATGCTTTTCATACCGCTTCAATAACTGACTTACAAACTCTTCACCAAACTGTTCTCTACCAGTTGATTTCGGTGGATTCATTTTCAAAAATGAATGATTCATACAATATGTCAAAATTTCATCTACAACTTCACCCTGTTCTGCAATTTTACCATTTTGATCATATGGCAACTGAAATAACCTTTGACATACTTCATCAATTATCATATTACCCGGACCAGTATCAAAAGCTATAACATTCTGATCACTTTTTTGACTTGGTATTACGGTAACATTACCAATCCCACCGATATTTTGTAGTAGTCTATTTTTAGTTGGATGACGATATAAAATAATCTCTGAATATGGTACAAGTGGTGCACCTTGTCCCCCAGCTGCCATGTCCATCGTTCGAAAATTAGAAATAACCGTCGTATTCGTTTCATATGCTATTACTGCAGGTTCCCCAATTTGCAATGTGGAAGATATCATATTACCTTCTGGCTTTGGCTGATGGTAAATCGTTTGTCCGTGAGAACCTATCAAATCTAATTGTTCCAAAGAAAAATTGGCCTCTTTACAAACTTCCTTTACGGCTTTAGCGAAACATAAACCTAACTTAAAATTCAAACTACATATGAGTTGGACATTTGAATTTTTTATTGATAATACTTGCTGAATCTCATTTTTTATATCATTACGAAATGGCACAGTAGTAAAATGGATGAATTCAACTTTAGAACCTACACCGCTTCCTTCTATATGAACGAGTGCTACATCTATACCATCTAACGAAGTACCAGACATTACCCCTGCAACATACATAACATGTATGACCTCCTCTTTATTAAAAAACAATCATGTAAGTTACAAACGTACAGCCAATTGAAAATAATATAAATCTAAAAAACAACTGAGCTTTCGATGCAAACGATCCATCAATAAAAGAAACAACTATTGTAAGCAAAATGCTTGCCGCAATGCTTGTAACGAGCCATATACTATACATTTGTGATAAATGTAGCATTCTTAATAAAGGCACAAAAAGTAAATTCGCACATATCACTCCAAATAATAATAAAAATACACCTTTATAACTAAATTTTATATTCATTCCATTTCATCCTCTCTGGACTTCATGTGAAAGAAGTGATAGGCAAAATACCTATCACTCATAAATTAAAGCATAAAGATTATGGATTAACAGATTCCCCTTCACCATTCTTCTCAATTTCAAGCATATTTTTGTCGTACATTTTAAAGAATGGTAAATATATAAGGAACGATATTGCTATATTTATAAAAACTAATACAATCGCACGCCAATCCCCACCTGTTGCTAAATAAGCACCAATTGGAGCAGGTAATGTCCACGGTGGCATAATATGCGTTGGTGTTACAAATCCCATTGCAGTTGCAGAATATGCAACAGTTGCCGTTACAAGTGGTGTAATGATAAATGGGATAATTAAAATTGGATTTAGTACAATCGGTAATCCGAATATGACTGGCTCATTTATATTAAAAATCCCCGGAACAATACAAGTTCTTGATAATGCTTTCGAATATTTTGATCGACCAAATACAATCATAGCTAATACAAGCCCTAATGTCGCACCAGAACCACCAATCCATATAAACCATTGATATAACGGCTCTGGTGAAATAAATGGCAATTGATCTGCTCCACTAGCAACAGCTTCTCCATTTTTCCCTAGGTATACTTCCCATAATGGCCGAGCAACAGTTCCAACAACCGACACACCATGGATTCCGAATGACCAAAAAAACGTAATTAAAAACACTGGAATCATTACACCAAAGTAACTATCCCCAGCTTTTACTAATGGTGCTGCTAATTTATCAACAACATGGTGTAAATCAATGCTAAAAACGACAGTTACTAGACTCATTATAATAATAACGAATGCAGCAGGTATAAGTGCTTCAAATGAACGCGACACAGATGGCGGTACTTGTTCTGGCATTTTAATCATTACATTTTTCTTCTTACAAAACCTTAAAATCTCTACGGATAAAATAGAAACAATCATCGTCACGAATAATCCATGACCTCCGAGATTTGTCATCGGAAGCATAAATCCTTTTTTATCAATTAATTCAGGAGTTAATGTTAATAGCAGTGAACATACTGCAAGCTGTGCTCCTGATAAAGCATCTAGTTTATAACTTTTCGCCAAATTATATCCTATTCCAAATGCTATATATAAAGACATAATAAACATAGTTAACCGATATGGTATTAATATACTTGTTTGATTCTTTAATGCCCAAACGGATATGAAGCTATCTTTCGGTAATGGTGGAAATGCTACGATTAAAAAGAAACTTCCTACGATGATAAACGGTAATGCTGAAATAACTCCATCACGGATTGCTTGTAAATGTCTCTGTTCAGAAAGTCTTGCCATCGGTCCAGATAAGTTTTTATCAAGAAACGTGACAAACTTATTCATAACGGTTCCCCCTAACGAATTAAATCATTTACAGTCTTTAATAAAGTCGGTCCACCAAGCGGCGTGTATGCTTGCGGCGGTATAATACCGCACGGGATAGATTCCTCTTCTGCGAATTTTTTAACAGAATCAAATCGATGTCTAACTTGAGGTGCAACCATTACAACGTCCCAACCATTCTTTACTTCTTCCTCTACCTCATTTGTTCCAATCGCATGCACTTCCATGTTCATACCCTTTTTCTCCGCCTCTTTTTTTAAAGCGTTTACAACAATTGCACTGGACATTCCTCCAGAACAAACGAACAAAACCTTCATTTATGAATCCTCCTATACTTATAATTTACTACCCTTCAAATGAAAGGAAGTTTCACTTTACTAACAAGCATATGAAGAAGTAAAAGAATTTAGTTATACTGAAAGTAAATTTCATTAAAAATATTTTTCCTATTAAATTAATGTTTCAATATACAATTTTCTCTATTGCAAGGCCAACCTTGCCTCGTATATTATCTTAGATAATCATATGATAGGGAGGCGTATACATGATCGTTAAACGTTTATTTATGATATGTTGCATCGTCATCTTGTTCATCCCTTTCTCTTTCATTTCCCCTCACTTTACTTATGCTGAAGTAACTACTACGTACAAAAAACACGAATTACGTGCTGTATGGATTGCATCTGTTCTTAATATTGATTGGCCCTCAAAAACTGGTTTACCAATTGAAAATCAAAAACAAGAATTTATTAAATTATTAGACGATGTAAAAAACACTGGTATGAATGCAGTCATTGTACAAATAAAACCAACTGCTGATGCCTTTTATCCTTCCAATTACGGCCCTTGGTCTGAATATATTACCGGTACACAAGGAAAAGATCCCGGATACGACCCACTAGCATTTATGATTGAAGAAGCACATAAAAGAAATATAGAATTCCACGCATGGATTAATCCATACCGAATAACGATGAATCACACTGATATAAATCGATTATCAAATAATCACCCTGCAAGACAGCACCCGGATTGGGTTGTACCTTATGGCGGAAAATTATATTACAACCCCGGTATTCCAGAAGTAAAAAAGTTTATAACTGAAGGTGCTTTAGAAATCGTACAAAATTACGATGTTGATGCATTACATATGGATGATTATTTTTATCCATATAAAGTGGCGGGTGAACAATTCCCCGATCAAAAAACGTACGAATTATATAATAACGGTAGATTTACAAATATAGAAGATTGGCGACGTGACAATGTAAATGAACTTGTAAGAGATTTAAATACTGCTATTAAACAAGAAAAGTCATATGTGAAATTTGGCATTAGCCCATTTGGCGTATGGCGAAATATAGCTGATGATCCGACTGGCTCTAACACAACTGCCGGCCAAAGAAACTTTGATGATCTTTATGCTGATACACGTGAGTGGATACAAAAAGGTTACATTGACTACATCACACCGCAAATATATTGGAATATAGGTTTCACTCCTGCTGCGTATGACATATTAGTAGATTGGTGGGTAAAAGAAACAAATAATAAACCGATCCACCTATACATTGGTCAGGCAGCCTATAAAATTAATAATAATTCTGTCCCCGCTTGGTCTGATCCTGAAGAATATCCAAGACAGATTGCATTAAACCGGCTATTCCCTCAAATTAAAGGTAGTATGCATTTTAGCTTAAAAGACATTAATAATAATCCACTTGGAGTGAAAGATAGACTCTCAAAAGACATATATAAACATCCTGCATTAGTCCCACCTATGCCTTGGCTTGATCATGAACCACCAAAACAACCTACTTTAAAAGGTGCCATTCCAAGAGATGAAGGGGTTGCTGTAGGTATCATTGATAATAGAGAGAATGATTCTGCTTATTACGCTATTTACCGCGTGAATGGAAAAAGTGAAGTGGATATACAAAATCCGAAAAATTTACTTACTACTGTAAGAAAGACAAAGCCTGGAGAAATTTATGTAGATAAAACGGCTATTCCTGGAGAAACATATACGTATGTAGTAACTGCGGTTGATCGATTGCATAATGAAAGTGTTGCTTCTAGTAAGGCCATTGTAAAAGCAAAATAGTATACAACAAAAAACTACCTATTCATAAAAGAATAGGTAGTTTTCATACTATCATTTAAATACTAAACTACATAATTTCTTTTAATAAAGTGTTAGCACTTTTAAGTATTTCTCCGCCATCATTCATTAAATTCGTAGCTTTTTGCATTTTATTTGTGTTTCCTTCATCTAAAGCTTCTGGAGTTAATTTCGCAGATTGATTAAATTTCTCTAAAGCCTGCATATATAAACTATTAACTTCTTTAAATTTATCAGGCACCTGAACATTCGGTGGATTTTCAGTTACATCTTGTAACATGATTAAGCTAGCAGCTAATTTAATCGTCCATTCTTCATTCCCGATCTTATTATTAATTAATAGATTCCCCGTCTGATTTAAAGAATCTGTAAGCTTTTTACTATGAGTAGCATATGCTGATCTATAATTTGATTCCAACACTTTTTGTTGTGTTTCTGCCTTGCGTGCCTCCGCTTCAGCTTTCTTTTTCACTTCCTCTTCTTGCTTACGTTGCTCTTCTTCTGCTTTTTTCTTTGCTTCCTCTTCTTGCTTACGTTGCTCTTCTTCTGCCTTTTTCTTTGCTTCCTCTGCTTTTAACCTATCTGTTTCTTCCTTTTGTTTAATCTTCTTTTCTTCCTCTGCTTTTTCGGCTGCTTCTTTTTCAGCTTTTTCTTTTTCCTTTGCCTCAACTGCTAATTTTTTCTCTTGTTCTTTTTTCGTCTTTTCAGCATTTTTTTCTTCTTCTAGTTTTTCTTTTTCCGATTTCTTTTCCTCTTCTTTTTTAGCTGCTAATTGCTTCTTTTCTTCTGCTTTCTTATCCATTTCAGCTTGTTGTTCCGCAGTTATTGGATAAAAGATATGACTTAAGGTTAATGAAACTATAAATACCGATAAACATGAACCAAAAATAATAGCAAATTTTTTCAAGCGTGAACGATATTTCTTTATAACTAACGTCCCTATCATCCCAATAAAAAACACTATTGCTCCAATTAAAGCAATCATCCCAATAAACATTAACAAAGTATCCACTATTTAAATATACTCCTCTACCTATGTATTTCATAAGATCCAAACTAGTTATCTATACATGTTTTTTGGATATTTTTATATAAAAACACTTGCTTTTGGAATCTTACATTTTCAACATTTGTCAGTATAGCAATAATAATATCATAATAAAAGCTTTTTACTTACTTATTAATACTTCAACTAATTCCGCAATTTCTGATTAAACTATAATTTTTATCAAAATAAAAAGAGATCCCTCAAAAAAGCTATATTTATCAGCTTTTTTAAGGAAATCTCTCTTACTTATTTTTAAACTTCTCTGTCGCTGCTCTCATCTTCACATTCAAATCGTGATCAATCGAGTCACGAATATCTCGCTCTACTTCTTCCATTTCTTTTTGGAAATTTTGCAAGTAGATTTTTAACTCTTCTTCTTTTTCTGGTCGTTGTGAAGGTGGTAATTGTACGACTAACGATAGCATCGCCGTTAAATCTTTCATTAAGAACGTTTCAAGTTTATGTTGCTGTTCAAACATACGCTGCTCTTGATAATATGGCAAAGCATTTAATACTGAAATTGTAATATCATCAACCGTTCGTTGTAATGAAGGATTTATTGAGCGTTTATACGCTTGAATTGTATTTAATGCATCTGGATATCGATCATAAAAATACAATTTATAAAACGATAAATCTGTCGGTTTTACTGTTTGCTGCGTTTCTTGTCTTAAAAAACCTTTTACTTTCATCGCTGCTACATCAATATCTTCATTAGTAAGCTTTTTCGTCGTTTTTGCCATTACATGTACTTTTTTCTGTTTTTCTTTCGGTAACATTGAGAATACTTGCTCTCTCGTACGTTGACCCGATGCACAGAAAAGCGTGTTTAATATATGTTGTTCTTTCTTTCCTTCCGTACGAATCCAACGATAAAAGAGTGGATGTTGTGTAAATTCTTGTAGAAACGGTAATGATTTATTCGATAACTTATCTAAAGAATCGTGTGCTCTTTTATATGGCTTCGTCCACGAAAAATACAGTTTACGTCCGAAATATACAACTAAAACAACGACAGTAAATGCGATTAAAAACAATGTACCGAGTAGTAATAATACAGTTTGAATAAAACTCATTTTTTCACCTCCTCTAAAAGTCTGCTATTTTCTTGGGCGCTGAATGAGTTTTTGTTTCATTTCATCATTAAATGTGTCTAGTTCAATAACAAACTTCTTACTTGACTCGATAATACGTTCTGACGATTTTTCAGAAGCTTCAATTGCAGCGAATACGTTTTGGAATGATTCACGTAATTTATCCATGCTAATTGCAGGATTTTCAAGTAATTTCGTTGTTTCTTCTGTATTTTGTTTTAATGCCTGAGAATTACTTAATACCATAGACTCAATTGCTTCATTTGTTGCATTCACTGCATCAATTGTTTTACGTTGATTTGTTAATGCTAACTGGATAGCAGCAGAAACTGTTACAACGTTTTGCGTCATCGTAATTGCATTACGAATTGCCTCTGTTAACTTTTCATTATTTTTCTTAATAATGTCTACAGATGCAATGGATTGTAATAACACACTTTTCGCTTGCTGCATATTGCGCGTACGCACTAAAATCTTTTCTAATGCATCATTAATTAATGGAATATCCCTTTGACGTTCTGGATTTTGTTTCTCAGCTTCCAGCATGCCAGCAAGTTTTTTCCCTAAGTATACTTGCTTATCAAGCGCGTGAATTTTATCGTGTGATTGCTCTTTAAGCATTTCAAGACCAACTGTATCTTCTTGTAAATTATCACGACCAATTAGAAGTGATCTTATAATCTCCTCAATTTGCTTATCTATAGATTGATATTTATGCACGTATGTTTCAAGTGGATTTTTCTTGAATACTTTAAACATAATTTTCTTCATACCACTTGCTTTTAGTGAATTTGGATCAAGCTCTGATACTACTTTGCGTAATTCTAACAACGTATTTGGAATTTCTTCATTCTTTCCATTCATCATCGCTGTGACAGGACGTTTTAATGCTGATAGCGTTTGTCCTGCTGCTTGCTGTTCTTTATCCCCTAAATCTCCTAGCTGAGACAATACTTTCGATAAATCTGTATTTTGCTCGCTATTCAACTTTTGTACATAAAGATCGGCTTCTTTGTTTAATTCATCAAGTTCTTCATCTTTTATAACTGTATCAACTACTACTTCTACATTATTATCTTTCACAATTGATACGGGTTCTTTTTTCTCGAGTTCAGTCAACAAAATCGCTCCTTTATTTATATGTGCGAATTTATGTGCACTATATTTCATCTAATATATTGTATTTCATTTGCAAACAGCCTATATGAAATCAATTTTCAAGAAATACCTGCTTATGCAGTCATTCCCTGTTTCTTACTATAAGTATACCTGTAAACAACATAATTTTCCTCAGACTTAAGACCTAGAGACCGACATGCTGAAGGCGGATTCTTCGTATGTTACGTATATAAATTACGTCCTTCCCATACTACTGCACTCAATCTTTTGACATACACCCTTTTTCAATGTGATAATTATATTACGCTAAAATCTATTTCTTCTTACGCGCTACAAATGCACCATTTTGAAATGCCAATAATACTGTTTCAAACATTTCATCTTCTTCAATCATTTTTATAAACTCAACTAATTCACTCGCATGAGAAGTAGCATTATCGACAACAAGAAGACCTTTTGGTTGTAAAATGCGTTTTATATGCTCCAGCCACCACATGTATTGCGTACGCTCTGAATCTAGGAAAATAAAATCAAATGAATGATCTAGTTGTGAATCTAAAAATGCCCCTGCTTCTTGATTGTGAACATCAATCCTTTGTAAAAGATTTGCCTTTTCAAAATTGGCAAGTGCCTCTCCCACTCGTTCTGAAGAAAGTTCTACAGTTGTTACATTTCCATTTGTTTCTTCTACTGCATTAGCTAACCACAATGTAGAATAACCATTAGAAGTTCCAATTTCCAAAATATTTTTTGCACTACACCCTTTTACTAAAATTGATAAAAATTGCCCCATCTCACGAGAAATATTCCGTAATTTTTCTTCCCGTGTTTTTTTATTTCGATCATGCTCTTCTCCATATTGTTCAAGTTGAAATAATAATGAATCTAACGTATCCATTCTTTTCATCGCCTTTCCACAGCAATATGATGAAAAAGCTCTCGTTGCCCGTCTACTTTCATTATATGCGAAACGAAAACCTTTTTCTCGTTATATGATAAAGATTTGAAATTTTTTATAGCATATTGTTTCGTTTTTTGGTAAAGTTAATTTCTACGTGCAATTATTCCATTCATACTATTTTTAATTCAATTGCAGTTGTTAAATCATATAACCCTCATTTAAATGAATCGGTATTTCAAATTCAATTAAGCGCCCTTTCCGGACGCATTTTCTTTTGTTTATATATTTTTAGAAGAAAGGATGCTTATAATGAACGTGATTAGCTTAGATGCCGCTCGAAAGCGAAAGCAGCATAAAAAATTAATGATTACTATACCGATTATTTCACGTATTTATGAAGAAGACGGGGAAATTAAATTTGAGGTAGCTGGCGAAAAAGACGTACCTCTTGAAATGTTAGAGAAATAATGAAAAAGACGCACTTCTAAAGAAATGCGTCTTTTTTTATACTATTATATTTAAGCGTATAAGTTTTTCCGGATTAACCATCATATAAAATAATGAATGATACAATTGTGAATAACAGTTTATTAACTACAGATCCAATTGCGTTCCAAAATCTAGTATCGTATGAACTATTTGAAAATACCCTAACGGCTTATACTTCAGATTTACACCCTATTTATTTACCAGATGGTGCTACAATTAGTGATTTTACTTTCTCTGCATTTCCAAACATTGCACATAACATGAAAAAAGCGAAATAAATGGTATACCTGTTCCACTTAAAAAAGGTATCTCATTTTGATGTCATAGAAATCCATTTTGATTTAAAACAAAACTTGGTATTAGAGTGACCCAATTATGCCAATACCGCTAAAGCACAATTAATTATTCAGCAAAAAATATCTTAAATAACCCATATTTCGTATGGAATAGGCAAATTTATTATGATACCAACAACTGCACATAACAAACACTAGACACATATCCTAATTTTGTAACCTTACTTACTAATAGAAAGGCGGGTAATACAAATGACCTCTAATATCGATTACACTTCCCCCTCAACTAACTTCACTCATGATTTAAATAGAAGTAATTTTTTTCAGAAAGATGCTCAAAATTATATAAACGTACTTGGCGTGAATCAATTAAATACGTTAGAAAATACTTCTTTATTAGATATCTATTTAAGTACAGGAAATGTTGTAGAGCCGCACATACATCAAAATGCAGCTGAACTTGTTTACTGTATTTCAGGATCTGCTGTTGTTTCTTTACTGAATCCTTTTACAAATCAAATATTAAACTTACCGATAAAACCAGGGCAAGTTGCCAACATTCCAAAAGCTTGGTGGCATTATGAAATTGCGACAGCAGATGGTACCCATTTATTAGCTATTTTCGACGCCCCAACGCCAGAAGTTATTTTTGGTTCTGATATTTTACGATTAACTCCTGCTAATATAATGGCTCATACTTACTGTCTCGATGAACAACAATGGAAACAAGCGGTATCCCCTATTCAATCCACTACAGTAATTGGCCCTCCAGCAAATTGTAATAAAAACCGCGGAACGACAAACCCTGCAACTCAACCTCCTAATCTACAACAAGATTTATATTACCAAGATTCATACTATTTCCCTCTTTACTGGGGATATTAATTTATATCATTAATAGACAATTATTTATCTCCTCGGAAAATACGTAGGAGATTTTTTATTGAATAATCCTCATTCCTATTTATTATCGTAACAATTAATAGAGTTCATACATATAATATTTATATATTTAATTGGAGGTGATAGTACTATGAGTAATTATAATTACCGAAAAAACTACTCTCATAATAAAAATAGTAGTTCATCAGCATCCTCTCAGTCTTCGAATTCTCAATCGCAAAGAGATTTAACCAATCAAGGCTATGTAAAGAAAAAAGGATGTAACTGTAATAAAAACAAATAGTTATTTTGGCAATGAAATTTCATCACTCACAATAAACTGTTTACTCCCCTAGTATAAGGCTGAATTCTATTTTTAATAGAGTTCAGCCTTTCTTATGTATGTGGAATATTGAAAGCTCATTAACTTATTTCATAAAATTATAAAACATATTTGTTCAATTGATTTATTACCCATTTCCCGCAAAAAAATATAGCCCTTCCTAATAAAATTAGGAAGGGCTATATACAAATGTCAGTTCAAATTTCAAACAGACATTGTTACAAGTTAGACGATATTAATACCTGCACTTACAAATCCAGCTACCGCAGCTACTGGACTTGCTGCTGTTAAGGAAACATATACTAATATTTTATCTCCAGCTGCTACTGGAATAGCTTCAGGTATGATTCCTGATGCTGTGTCAAATAGAGCGATTGTAGTAAATGCTGGTGTTAATAATAGAGGTGCTCCTTGAACTGTAAACGTATTACTTGCTGCAGGTGCAGTTAATATTTGTATCTGTACTTGAACAGGTGCTAATGGAGCTAATGCAGCTGTTGCACTGAAGAAACCAGCTAATGACGTGATAGTCCCTGCACGTGGCGCTACAAATGCATAATCACCTACTGCTAACGCTAATGTGATACTTGTTCCGCCAGTTAAAGCTACGCCAGGCTGACTAAAACCAAATCCAAGGAGAGTTCCTGTATTAGCTGCTATTGCATTAACTAACGCAGCTGGCGTTGTACCTGAAGCGAATGGAATAATAGCTCCACCACCAGTTGCTCCTGTTGCTCCTGTTAGACCTGTTGCTCCCGTTGGACCTGTTGCTCCTGTCGGGCCTGTTGCTCCCGTTGGACCGGTTGCTCCTGCTAGACCTGTTGCTCCCGTTGGACCTGTTGGGCCTGTCGGGCCTGTTGCTCCTGTCGGGCCTGTTGCTCCTGTTGCTCCTGTTGCTCCCGTTGCTCCTGCTAGACCTGTGTCTCCCGTTGGACCTGTTGGGCCTGCTGCTCCTGTTGCTCCTGTTGGACCTGTTGCTCCCGTTGCTCCTGCTAGACCTGTGTCTCCCGTTGGACCTGTTGGGCCTGCTGCTCCCGTTGCTCCTGTTGGGCCTGTTGCTCCCGTTGCTCCTGTTGCTCCTGTTGCTCCTGTTGCTCCTGTTGCTCCTCCTCCAGTCCCTGCTGGACCCGTTGCTCCTGTCGCTCCTGTTGCTCCTGTTGGAATATAAATTGGCGGAAGAACCGGAAAAGTAGGTCCAATATTCTCTGGTCTTACCATCCCTTTATTCAAAGATAATTTTTCATTACTGTTCAATTTACTACCTCATTCCACATTTTGTTTACTGATTAACAAAATAAAACCTCTATCATTTTAGTACAATTCCATAACTACTTTTTCATACTCAAATGATTTTACACAAAGTAAACTTTTTACCGTTACTATAACTAGTAGTATTAATATAATAAAATGATAGTTCCATTCCAAAATACTAAATCGCTACTATTAAACTCTTCGACTCCACTTTCCGGATCTATCTTTTCACCCGCAATATCAACTTCAAATTATAATAATAATTTAATAATCAATTTAATTGCTGGTAATACAATTTCACTTCAACTATTCGGCGTATTATCCATAGTTAATTTAGTTTGGGGTGGTTTAACAGGTGCCTCTTTAACAATTATACGAATCGATTAAAAAATGATTCGTTCTTTTTTATAATAATCATTCTTAAATGCTAAAATAGTAACTGTTACATCATTCCTTAAGCTTATATATTAATAACTTCACGACAGTGATTTTGCAATAAGAAACACTTTGTACTATATTCATAGTACAAAGTATCTATACTAAATTTTCCGTATATACATTATCAATTTACACTGCTCTCTGCCAATGTTACATTAAAGGTGAAGGTAGTTTCTCAAATGCGAACCATCTCAATACGTATATGAGAAACAAACTCCAATCCTATACGCGAGAGCAATACTATGTTGACACTCAAACGAGTGTCCTTTTTTATGAATTTCAAAAATAAAACCATCTTTTATAGATGGTTTATCAACGCACTTTTCTTTATATTCTTCATGCAATAGTAAATTTATATAACCGAATAATATATGGTCATACTTAACCTAGTTAGCGTTCTTCCGAAATTATGATAAGAGTGTGGTCTATCCGCCTTAAAGCGAATTGAATCCCCACTATTTAATTTATATTGACAATCATTTATTTCAATTGTCAATTCCCCTTCAAACACCGTTATAAATTCTTCAGTCCCTTCTTTATGACCTTCCGAATTTAATTTTCCTTCTGTTTCAATTTCAACCGTATAGATTTCAAAGTTCCTATCATCTTGAAAAGGAAACGAAGGATACACTTTATATCTTCCATTGTCTTCTGATAATACTTGAACATCATTTCGTAAAACAACTTTCGTATCTGATTGCGGATTATTGATTAAAGAAGTAAAAGACACTTTCAAACCATTCGCAATTTTCCATATCGTTGTTAATGTTGGACTTGATTCTCCACGTTCAATTTGTCCAATCATTGTTTTACTCACCCCTGTTAATTGGGAAGCCTTTTCTAAACTTAATTTTTCTTTTTCTCGAATTGTTTTTAAATTTTTCGCCAGAATAAGTTGAATTTCTTCCATAAGAAACACTCCTACACTATATACAATATAACGACCGTTATGTATAATAAAAAGCACACGTTATATTGTTCTTTTCAGTCATTATAACATACAAAATAATTAGGGGGGTTTTGAAATGCCTATATTTTCTTTTTTGTTATTTGTTTTTATAAGTAGCTTCACACCCGGACCTAACAATTTTTTAGCTATGACATACGCTAATCAACATGGTTTAAAAAGGAGTATGCCATTTTGCTTCGGAGTAGCTTTCGGTTTTTTCATCCTAACTTCCTTATGTAGTTTCTTTAATATTGTACTAATTAAAATCCTACCCATAATCGAATTTCCTTTAAAAATCTTAGGTGTAGCATATATGCTATATTTAGCTCTTAAAATACTCACAAGTAAAACTAGCACAAATCCCGATGAAAAATATAATAAAAATTTATTTACAGTTGGGATTTTCCTTCAGTTTATTAACCCTAAAGGAATACTATTCGGACTAACTGTAGTATCAACTTTTATTCTTCCTTACTACAATTCATATTCAAGTTATCTACTTTTTTCATTATTTCTAGGTGTAGTTGGATTAATGAGCACATTTAGTTGGACATTATTCGGTTCCATGTTTCAAAAACTTTTGTTGAAGCATACTAAATCATTTAACATCATTATGGCCGTTTTATTAGTTTTCAGTGCGCTTTCCATTATAACCAATTAAATTTCCTTTATTAAAAAAAAGAGGATTACTCAATAAAAGTATCCTCTTTTTTAGGCCGAGTGATTTTTCTGTTTCACTAAAATAAAATCTTTACTTAACTTCATACCACCAGCCTCTACGCTCAAGGTAATCCGTCATTCCTTTAAGTTGCGGCCTCTACTTTTTATCATTCATTTTAAAATCTCTTTATAATAATGCAGAAAAATACGCTATAATATAAATTATTGTTCTTTAGGAGGGGTTTAATGGCTGATAAGTATAAATTTTTAATTCTTGTTGTTACAGCATTTTTTTCTTTCTTTTCCTTAATAAAAGATTTCCGTAACACTTCAAAAAGTTTCTTTTGGGGAAGCTTTGCAATCCTAACAAGCTTTATATTATTATTAACACACGCTTTAGAGTTAACTCCAATACTTCTCCATTCAGCCCAGATGGCTCTTGAGATTATTACAATACCTCGTAAATTATTGTTCCCGTCTGGCACTGAAGTTGCTAGTCTTTGCTAGCAATTCGTGTATCTAAAAAAATTCAAGTCTATATTTCTAATTATCTTTGTCAACTACCCCCACTGAGATAAAGCCTTTCAGTGGGAGCTTGAGTTCGAACACTAGGTCTTTTCGTCTATCGCTAGACAGGTTGACGCTCTAGCATTCATGCTACCTTATGGTAACACCCCAAGTCTGTTTTTGGTTGGTACTGACAACGAACGATTGTTTCCCCACTTGCCCCGACAAGTCGCGTACACATGGATGGTTGACACACCCACTAAGCTATGCGTGAGGCAATAGCCTTACGTTTTTGCACTTCTAATAGAATCGGCGTTTTCACTTTGAGATTGTCATCCAATTCTACAACTCCTGATTTTTTCAATGTATTCAGCGCACCATTCATATCAGCATGGATACATGTTCCTGCTTTACTTTGGTACAAACCACGAGTAATTCGTTTGCCGCTAAAGCGATACGCCGTCTTATCATCCTTAGACCAAACTGGAACCGGATCTTTATCAAGAAAACTAGCTTTTGAAGTATAGCTTTCTTCTTGTTTTAAAAAACGAATGCCTTCTTTTACACATTTATTCTCAATCGCTGCAATCAATTTCTGAAATGGGATTTGAACAAACTTTTGATTATTCTTTTTCCCCATATGAGAGTTTTGTTTCCAACCAGCGTTATACCCTACAATAATCGTATCTATATCGAATTCTTTCACTTTTTTGAACAACAGACCTACTGTTTGTGCAATGTAACCGTTTATTTGTCTTTCTCGTTTATGCCAAAGTGCGGCCATTTTATTCGTTACAATACGTTTTGAAATTCCATTGTCCATATTTTTCTGTTGGAGGTTACCTATCATTTTGTTGAAGTATTGATTTATGGATTTTAGTTTTTTTCCATCAATTAAGAAAGTATCACCTGTATTGGTTACGCAACTTAACAATCTGTCTACACCTAAATCGCAACTCAAAGCGTTACTCGTAGTCGTGGATGGTTTCTTCATTTGTTCCAATGCCTTAAAAAAGCTCTTCACTTCTGTAAATAAGGATCTACGAATCGCTTGAACAGAGTTTGATTGAATGCCCGAGTAGTTCATATCATTTTGCATGGCAGTGTCCACTTCTTTGACAGTAGCCATCCTGTTATGATTCAAGTAACTTTGTTTCATCGTGTACAAGCCAACATTTCGCAACGCTTTTGAACTATGCGACATACGTTGCAGTAAACGAAATTCTTTTGTAGTCAGACAAGCTCGTCCAATATTCTGTTTCTGCGTGAATCGTTGCATGTTTTCTCTTTTCTTTTGTTTCCGTAATACTTTCACTGCTTTCTTTCTAGCCATTGTTTTCACCACCTTTCTTAGAGAGTTCATTACTTTTGATAAATCAATATTGGGAACGAAATGAAACAACATGCGAACATGTTCTTCATCGTAATTCCTTTTGACTCAAGTAGATAAATGATAATGATAATGATAATTATTATCATTATTTAATTTCGTTGTCTTACAATCCATTCCCTCCTTATCTACGCAGATTATATCGTAAAACGAAAAAAACATTAGCACTGGGAAAATTACTATGAGCGAAACAACAGAGTTCAGCCTACCTTCTGACGGCAATTCATCTCCACCTGAATTGTTGGGTTTCACCCGTAACACAAATCAGATGGAGTTTTCTTGCCGAAAAGGATAAATATAAAAATGCGGTTCTCCTTTCTAGAGAAACCGCACCCTATCAAAAATTCTTATTAAATTTTAAACTGACTCGTATACAGATCAAAGTAAAATCCTCTATCTTCCATGAGAGATTCATGGTTCCCTTTTTCCAAAATACTTCCATCTTTTATAACAAGGATTTGATCTGCTTTTTCAATCGTTTTCAGTCGATGAGCGATTACGAAACTTGTTCGACCTCTCATTAAATTGTTTAGTCCTTCTTGTATTTGTAATTCTGTTCTCGTATCAATATTAGATGTTGCTTCGTCGAGAATTAATATATCTGCATCTGCTAAAATTGCCCGTGCAATCGCAAGAAGTTGTTTTTGTCCTTGACTTAAATTCGATCCTTCTGAAGCAATTTTCGTTTCATATTGATTCGGTAAATGTTTTATAAAAGAATGTGCAGATGCTGCCTTAGCTGCATTGATTACCTCTTCATCACTAGCATCTAATCGACCATAACGTATATTATCCATAATCGTCCCAGCAAATAAATACGTATCTTGTAAAACTACTCCTATTTTACTTCGCAACGAATTCATATCATATTCTTTTATGTTTTTTCCATCAATATGAATTTGCCCTTGCTGTATATCGTAAAAGCGCGTTAGCAAATTAATGATTGTTGTTTTGCCCGATCCAGTTGGACCTACTAAAGCAATTGTCTCCCCTGGCCGCGCTTTAAAACTCACTTCTTTTAAAATCGTTTTATTTTCCTCATACCCAAATGAAACATTCTCGAGTGCAACATGTCCTTGTAAATTTTGTACAACGAATGCATCTTTTTTATTTTTGATTTCCGGTACTTCATCCATAATTTCAAAGACACGTTCCCCACCAGCCACTGCCGCTTGAATCGTATTCATTAAAGTTGCGAATTGACTGAGTGGTCTTGAGAATTGACGAGAATAATTAATAAATGCTGCAATGACACCTACTGTTGTCATTCCATTTAAAACCATTACTGACCCAGTCCCAATTACAAGTCCCATACCTAAGTTGTTAATAAAGTTCATACTCGGAAAAATAAAAGCTGAAAATGTATCCGCCTTCGTTGCAGAAACTCTTAGCTGTTCATTAATTTTATTGAAATTTTGTACGGTTTCTTTTTCTTTCCCATATAACGTTGTAACATCCGCACCTGTTATAGCTTCCTCAATAAATCCATTTAACTCTCCTAAATCTTTTTGACGCTTTGCAAAGTTTTTACCACTATAAGCAACTAGTTTTTTTGTAACGAAAAACATAATAGGTACTGTAATTAAAGTAACAATCGCTAAAATCCAATCTAATGCGAACATCGCAATCGTCACACCTATAAAAGTTAGCGCTGATGAAATAATTTGTACAACACTTTGTGTCAACGCTTGATTCAAATTATCTATATCATTTGTTACACGACTCATTAAATCCCCTTGAGAACGTACATCAAAGAACCGTAAAGAAAGCGTTTGGATTTTCTCAAAAATATCTTGTCGTATTTTTTGTATCGTTTTTAATGCAACATTAACCATTACAAATGTTTGTAACCAAGTTAATAATACTGTTACACCATAAATCGCGATAAGTACCAAACACATTCTCGCCGTACCGCTTAAATCTTTCGGTACAATATATTGATCGATAATTACTCCCATTAAATACGGACCTAATAACCCAAGTAACGTCGTAACAAACACTAAGAATATAACGAACGTAAGGGCAGCCTTTTGGTAGCCCATATAGTTCCATACTCTCATCACAGTTCCTTTCGTATTTTTAGCCTTCCCCATCTTTGATGCGTTACGCCCACCTTTATTAGCAAATTGTCCTTGAAAATTACGCATGTTCTTTCCCACCTTTTTTATATAAATTACCACCTTGGGAAAGATAGATTTCTTTATATACCTCACATTGTTCTAACAGTTCTTCATGTGTACCATCACCAACTAATTCACCGTTATCTAAAACGAGAATTTTATCAGCATCTATTATAGATGAGATTTTAGAAGCGATTAATAAGGTTGTTGTTCCTTTATATTGTGTTCTTAATGCCGATTGAATGTTAGATTCTGATTTTGCATCCACTGCTGATGTAGAATCATCTAATATAAGAATAGATGGCTTTCTCACAAGCGCCCTTGCAATTGATACACGTTGTTTTTGGCCACCTGACAAATTCGTCGCACCTTGTGTTAAATGATATTGATATGAATCTTCCAGCTTGTTAATAAACTCAGTCGCACAAGCTGATGAAGCTGCTACTTCTAATTCGTCATTTGATGCATCTTCTTTACCGTAACGTAAGTTCTCTTCTATGCTACCAGAAAACAACAATGCCTTTTGAGGTACAAAACCGATTGACGCACGAAGTTTTTGTAAATCATACGCCTTAACATTTATTCCATCAATGCATATTTCCCCTTGATCAACATCATATAAGCGTGGTAATAATTTTGCTAAAGTAGATTTACCACTCCCTGTAGAACCAATAATCCCGATTTTTTCACCTTTACTTATGCGAAATGAAATATCTTTTAAAACATATTCATTATTTTTCGTGTAACTATAACTAACATTTTTAAATTCAATTTGTCCCTCAATTTGCTTAGGTGCAAGCGCATTTTTTGGGGTCATAATATCAACGTCAGTATTTAAAACTTGCTGTACACGATCCGCTGACGGAAATGCTCGCGCGATTTGCATAAATACCATACTTATAGACATAAGTGACATTAAAATAATATTCAAATAGTTTATAAACGCTAATATAGCCCCTACTTGAAGGGTTCCATTAAATACTTTCTCTCCACCAACCCATAATGTTGCGACAATTCCGCCACTTACAACTAACATAATGATTGGCATCATTAAGGAAATAAGCTGCACCGCTCGAATATTTATCTTCGTTAAATTTGTATTAACATTTCCAAACTGATTAATTTCATATTTTTGTCTTACATACGCTTTAATCACACGTACTCCAGATAAATTTTCTTGTAACTTTGTATTCACTTTATCTAATGCTTCTTGCACTTTTCTGAACGTCCCGCTTGCTTTACTCGCAATGAATATAATTGCAAGTAATAAAATTGGAACGACTACGAGTAATATAGGAAATAACTCACGCGCTGTCATAAAAACAATGATTATACTTCCGATAAATAACAAAGGTCCACGAACAAGAACACGTAATGTCATCGTCATCGCCGATTGAATAGAAGTAATATCATTTGTAACAATTGTTAATAACTTTCCCGTTCCAAACGAATCACGATTTTCACTAGAAAATGTTTCTATTTTCGCAAACACATCTTTTCGTATGTCAGTAGCGAAATTAACAGCTGCTTTTGTAGAATACATCATACACCCAAGTCCTCCAACTAAACCGAGTGCTGCAGCTCCTATCATAAGAAGTCCCATTTTTATTACATAATTCATATCCCGATTTGCTATCCCAACATCAATAATATGTTGCATAATAGTCGGTTGAATTAAGTCCATCGCAACCTCAAGTACCATAAATAGTGGTCCAATAATAGCGAAGAACATGTATGGTTTTAAATACTGTAATAATTTGCGAAATGATTTCATACATAATCTCCTTTTTCTATGAAATTACCAATGAATAATTCATATCCCCCCTTATTTAAGTGATATAGTTTGTAATTTCTTTCTTACTTTTATTATATTATGTAAATTAATATTTAACATTATTAAATGATAAGCATGAATGACTTTTCGGTCAATAAATGTGCTTTGTATTATATAAAAATAAAAACCGCATTCTCAATGAAAAGAATACGGTTTTTCATCTATATTTTTTCAGTTGTGAAATCTAAAAACTCAGTCTCAAATCCATTATTTTTAGAAGGACTACACGTGTAAAAACCTATTTTAATAGGCTTATCCCCTATATCTTCCATCAAATGAGCGATTCTGATTTGTTCCCATTGGTGGATTTTCTTTACATATATTGTATAATCACCACGTTTACGAACAATTCGAAAACGAAGTTGCTCGTTAGCTAATTCTGTCGGAAAGTCTTGCGTGGACCAATCGGAATATCCATTATTCGTTACGACAGCTCCTAAATGAGATGGACCATCTGGAATATATTCTAATGAAGTTTTCAGCCAACACTTTTCCGAAACCATAACAAAAAGACCAGCTTGATCGAATTTTGAATTTGGATTCATACGCAATTGAACTTCAGCTTGAAAATCTGTCATCGTCTCTGTATAAAATACATGACCATTCATTACTTCGAATCCATAATGTGTTTTAAGCCAAAAATCTGTTTCGGCTTTCGAGCGGACAATAAGCGCATGATTGTTATTAAGCTTATAATACTCAGGTACATTCATTATAGTAAGTTGCTCAATATGTTCTGGTATATGTGATATTTTCATAGTTCCTCCATAATAAAGCATCTATATGCACATTTAAAATTCTACTAATACTGGGAATTTATAACCTTTCAAATCCAACTCTCTATTACTTCGAACCATTAAATACTTACTTGATTGTAATTCTGTAAACTGTACATCCTCAACCCCTAATTGATCTGGAGAGAAGTAAAATTTGATTTCTGTAAATCTTTCAGCGATCTCCCCACATATTTCATCTAAAACTGGAATTACTGGTGCAAACACTCCATATAATTTCAACTTTTCATTATCTACTTCATACACAATTAGAGCATCTAGCTTCTCTGAATAATACAATTTTCCACTCCATTCCGAATCATACATATTCAAATAAAACGAAGGGCGGAAGTTTAATGTTGAAAAATTATTTGAAAGTCTTTGGCTACTATCTATAGTCTCATGTATTAGCTTTCTATCCTCTTCCATATAATAATCTAGCTCTCTAAGTGAGAAATCATTATTATTCTTTTTATCATATGGAATAGTCATCAAATATTCCTGCACAACTTTAAAACCAAATGATGCATATAGTTCAGGTTTTTCCGTAAACAATAATGTACATTCACATGTTTTATCGATTTCTTCTATCATTTTACTCATTAATTGCGTCATGAGTCCTTGTCCACGAAAATTAGGGTGTGTCATTACCGATTGAATGCCCGCTGCATTTATTCTTTCACCATTTACTAGCAATGGTAGCGAGAATGCCGCAACATTTGCAACCGCTTTATCGTCATGTAAAAAGGATAAAGCTTTGTATGTATCATCCCAATAACCTCTCTCTGAGAAATCATTCAATGTTTGAATTGTAATTCCAAACACTTCTTCAAATAAAGGAAATAACTGCTCTCTTTTCGGTTCTTCTAAAAGAAGTTTTTCAAAAATTTCAACATTCCCCATGTTGTCCCTCCATACGTTAATTCCGTCCAATTAGATATAGTTGTAGGACCTGTCCTTAAAGTAATAGGTCTTACCAATCAATATACTATCATAAAATATAAAAAAAGAGTCTAATTAATTTTATGTTTTGACTATTCGAAAATAAGTCGAATAAAACAATATTAGGATTTTTGAATATTAATGAGTTTATTATAGAAAAATAGTGCTTTCTACTTCGTTTTTACTCATAGAAATACACCATTTATAAAAAAATATTTTTTATTATTTTTTCCCTTCAAGTCTTTCCTTCGTATTAATTTCTTCTCCACTTATACGCTTTTCAAAAGACTTTCTCCAACAACAGTCGAATTACTGCAAAACATTGTAAACCACTTACTACTGGCTTTCAAATCAAATGCGATTGGAATAAAGCGAACAGTTATAAAATAAAAACTAGGAAACTGTAACCTTTAACAGTTCCCTAGTTTTTTAATACTAAATGATTCCCTCTTCCACCATCGTTTCTGCAATTTGAACCGAGTTCCACGCCGCACCTTTTAATAAATTATCGGAGACAATCCAAAGATGGAATCCGTTTGGCATATCAGGATCTTTTCTAATTCTTCCGACAAATGTATCTATTTTCCCTTCTGCATATAATGGCATTGGATACAGCTGTTCACTAGGGTTATCTTGCAAAATAACACCTGGTGCATCAAGCAGTACTTCTTTAATTTCTGCAACAGTTACTTCTTTTTCAAGTTCTATATAAACCGCTTCTGAATGACCTGATACAACCGGAACGCGCACACAAGTAGCTGCCATTTTCAAGTTGGGGTCTTCTAAAATCTTCTTTGTTTCTTGAATCATCTTTACTTCTTCAAAGGTGAAATCATTATCCGTAAATATATCTACTTGAGGAAGTACATTAAATGCAATTGGATAATGTTTTTTATCTTTTTTCGCTGGTAATAAGGTACTCTCCACTTCTTCACCTGCAAGTATTGACCTAGCCTGTTCTTTTAATTCTTGAATCGCATGAATACCAGAACCCGATACAGCTTGATAAGTTGAAACGATAATTCGTTCTAATCCGAATACTTTTCGTATTGGCTGAAGAGCTGTTACCATCTGTAATGCTGAACAATTCAGAACTGCTATTATACCTTTATGTTCCTTTAAAGTGTGCGCATTTACTTCCGGAACAACAAGCGGTACATCAGGTGCCATTCGGTATTCACTAGTGTTGTCAATTACGATTGCACCGCTAGAGACAGCTTGATTTACAAATTGTCTAGAAACTTCTCCTCCAGCGCTAAAAAAGGCAATATCTACCCCTTCAAAGCTATTTATTTTTGCTTCTTGTATAATGATCTCTCGCCCTTTAAATTGTACTGTCTTACCAGCCGATCTTTTTGACGAAAGTAACGTAACTTCAGCTATATTAAACTTTGTTTCTTTTTCTAACAGTTCAATAATTTTCTGACCTACTGCACCCGTAGCCCCAACAACAGCTACATGATAGCCCTTTTCACTCATCTTTTCTCCTCCAATGTTAAATGAATAAATATTTCTACAATTTCATTTTATAAGGAATTTAATCATTTGGAAAATTGAAATACGTGATATAATCATTCACAAATCATGATAATAAAAGAGGGATTTTTTATGGAAATGAGACATGTTAAAACTTTTTGTGCCATCGTTAAGTATGGTAGCTTTTCTAAAGCTGCTCACGCGTTAGGTTATGCGCAATCTACTGTAACAGCGCATATGAAAGCATTAGAAAACGATTTACACCTCCCTCTTTTTGATCGATTAGGGAAAAAAATACTTCTTACAAAAGCAGGTCATCAATTTCATCCTTATGCTTTAGAATTACTTGCAATTTATGAAAAAGCGCAAGAAATCCCTCAAAATACCGATCAATTAGAAGGTACATTAAGTATTACATCAAACGAATCATTAGCAGTGTACCGTTTACCACAATTATTACGTACTTACAAACAGAAAAATCCGAAAGTAAATATCGTACTTGAAACAAATACAAATGAACAAGCATTACAAAAATTACGTGAAGGAGAAACAGACATTGTCTTCATAATTGGAGAATGTATAGAACATAATGATTTTATTACGCGTACATTTAGTAATGAAACATTTGGATGGATTTTACCACCTCATTATTCTACACAATCTAATCCGTTTTGTTTATTAAAGGATACTCAGTTTATTTTTACTGAACAAAGCTGCGGTTATAGACCAATGGTAGATCGTTTTTTACGTCAAAGCGGGAATATTCCAGCTAAAACATTTGAAACTTCCAACGTTGAAGTTATTAAACAATCCGTTATGTGTGAGTTAGGAATTTCAATTCTTCCTTACATCGTTGTACAAGAAAGTTGTCAAAAAGAGCAACTCTGTTTTCAGCCTATCGAAACGTCAACTGTTATTCAAAGTCATATAATCTATCATAAATCTAGATGGATTTCCCCTGTAGTACAGTCGTTTCTTTCACTCTTAAAAGTGATGAAAGTATAAAAAGAATATGAAAGAAAACATGAATTGAAATCCTTTGAAAAATATCAATCCACGTTTTCTTTCATACTACTTATATAGTCACCTTCTTTTTATTAGATAATGCTTTTCCTTTAACTAGAACAAATATAATTGGAAGGACGAGTAAACTAGCAATTGCACACATTATTCCTAAAGAAGAAAACGGAAAGCCATTTATTTCTTGTGTCAACAAAAACACCTTTGTATGTATAACAACAAAGGTGTTTCAAAATCAACATACTTCTTATTTATTAGTCTGTTCTCCACCTGCAATTAATTTACTACCTGAATATGTACCTTTTTGCATAAACACTTGATTAATTAACTCTTTTTGTTCCGCTTCTGACATTACTCCTTTTCCTTCTCCTAAATTCCCGCTTTGTAATTTCCAAATCTTATTATGATCCTCATCCATCTTTTCATATTTTCCTTGTTTCCATCTCTCTAAAATGTCTGCATATGTAGTTCCTTGTACTAGATCATTACTTTTTACAATATCAAGCAAACTTTCAATTCGTTCTTGTGTAATAAAAATATAACCCCATTTTTGATCAGCCTTCGTTTTTTGATGTGCCATTTCATGTAACGCTGTCTGTATGTTCTCATCTGTCCATTTAAAATTTTTATTAAAACCGCTATTCGGTAATGAATGATTGCCATTTTCTAAAAGCTTTGCATCTTCAGCTTTTACATTACTATCAGCCAGCACTTCTGCTGCTGGAGCAGCTGGTGATGCCTTTTTCGCAGCTGGTTTACTATTATTCAAATAATACAGCATACCATATGTTAAACCTACTCCGATTACCGCCATGCCAGCTATAATTCCAATTATTTTAAAGAATGTTTTCATCTTGCTTGTTTCCTCCCGCATATCTCATTTCATATTTTCTATTCCCTAAACCACATATGTATTTCCTTATATTATATTTCTTTCTTTTACAAATTGAAAGATTATTCTGTCAAAAAAAACCATCTTTTTCAAATGCAACTTCACCTCTAAGCATTTCATTTTAATTTTATAAAAATATGTGCTAGCCTACCTATAAAGGAGATGAATAAATATGAGTTTATTGCATAACGGTTTAACTTTTTTAAACTTTGATGATACGTATTTATTACAAAATAAACTACATTCTTATTCACATGAAGATATTGATTTTACTCATTTAACACACACAAATCTATATTGCGAAAACACTTCTTTAATGCAAATAAAAAGAGCATTAAATCGTAGAAAAAATAAGGGGATTACTTTTATAGGTTCTGGGAATTATCATTATGTATCTTATTTACTATTAGAAGAAATGGACAAGCCTTTTACCCTTATACTATTTGATCATCATACTGATATGAACTTACAGGGAGCGAATGAACAGACTCTTATTTCCTGTGGATCTTGGGTATCATTTTCTCTTCGAAATAATGATAATTTAAAGAAGGTAATCATTATTGGGCCTTCTTCTCTTACAATTCATTCTAATGATTGTCCATACGTAGAAATTTTTCCAATTGATATATCACATGAAGTATCCATACATACAATACTTTCACATATTCATACAGAAACAATATATGTAAGCATTGATAAAGATGTGTTAGATCCAAAAGTTACTATTACCAATTGGGATCAAGGGCACATGAAATTATCTAGACTTTTACAATTTATTCATTCTCTAATTATGAATAAATCTATCTATGGTATTGATATTTGCGGTGAACTCCCAGTTTATCCTTCTCAACTTTTCTTACCTAAATATAAAAATGCTATCCATAAAAATGAACAAGCAAACTTACAAATTTTAAAAACAATTTATGAAACGAACTTACATATTCAATATGCATAAAAAGAACGAGTACCTTATAAGGTACTCGTTCTTTTTATGCGCGATTTTCTTTTAACCACTTCGTAATCGCATCTAATCTCGAAACATCAAAACGACTCTCTTCACACACATGTAAACTGTTTAAGTTATTTACAATTTCTAGTTCATTCGTTTTCACACTTTTCGCTTCAATTATTTTACAATACCCGTCTGTAACGTTATTTAAATTTTCATAATAACGTTGAAACGATTTTGATATATATAAATGTTTTTCAAAATTTCTTCTTCTTTTAGTCTCGTCAGATTCTTTCCGTTTTCTAAGTTCTTCATCATTTGTATATAAATAAAAATATTGATCTGGAAAACCAATTTCCCTATTAACCAGCTTATCTTTATAAAAGTTTTCTATTAAAGATAATGGCTGATCAAATATTTCAAAATGGAAACACCAATTATAGCTAAGTGGCTGATAAATGTCTCCATCAAGTATTATTAATTTATATTGCTCTGACTTCTGCACTGCTATTTTCCAGCGCTCTACTTGCTTTTCAAAATACCATGTTCTATGTTCATTTTTTGGTCTTTCAAATAATAAATTCACTTCAGGTATAATATAAGCACCATAATTCTTTTCTAACTCACGACACGTTGTGCTCTTACCAACCGCACTCGCTCCCTCAAACGCTATAATCCCCATAGTTTCTCCCTCTTTCATTAACTAAAATCTCTTTGTTTCGTTTTTCTCCCCCATAACTGTTTCCATAAAACAATTGAAGCGATGGAGAGCATTATAGTTGTAATGATACTCCCTTCAATTCCGAACGAGCCTCCATGAAGGAATTCCGATCCACTTGTTACAGGTTTAAAAAGTGGTGTAGAATACATTGTCATTCCACTAACCGCAAAACCAAATACGTTATATTGTGCCCAATTCCAAATGGAATGCCATGCGCATATCCCCCAAAGACTACTGTCTTTCAAAACGTAAAAAGCTGCAAACACACCAACTAATATTATATTCGATATTGAAAGAATTGTAATACCTGGATTTAGTAAATGAAGAAAACCAAATAAAAATGAAGTTACAACAATACCGATCCATATACGGCTTCTAACAGAAAGAACTGGAAATAACCAACCCCGAACAACAATTTCTTCTGTTGCACCTTGTACCAAAAAAGCAACTAAAGATCCCAAAATTCCAAGTATAGCGGTTGGTGTAATGTGTTGCATTTGTAGTTGTACATTTCCATTTAATAAAAGTAGCATGACTGGTATTGAAATAAAAACAAAACCTATTAATGCACCTCTTAAATATTTTCTTATCCACTGATTTCTCCAAAACCCAATGGATGAAATTGATCTTTTCTCTACAAATCTAATCCATAAAAAAACAAAAAATATAGCTCCGCCAAACGTCAATATCATTTCAATATCACTATAAATTGCTTTCATTAAAAGCGTTTCTGCTTTCGGTAAAAACAACATAAATAACATGAACAATTCACCTAAAGTTAAAAATACAATTGCAAGTATAACAGCGAATACTGGATGAACTTTTCTTCTTCCTTCTTTGGCTGCTTCAATTATTTTAAATTGATTAGACTGCAATATTCTCGCCTCCTTAACAAATACATCAACACTATTCTTATACTATATATCGATTTACTAATACAAATTCCTAATAAAAATGTTCTTAGTTTAGCATAAACCAAAATTAGGAATAATATATAAATAAAAGAGATGTTTTTGTGTCTTTTACCATCCTATTTCACACTGGTATTACCAGCACTTGCTATTTCCCACCATTTGTTGTAAGATAGTAATTAAGGTCAATTTAACAGTATATTTTCTTTGCATATTATCAAGTATCAATGAGGAACATTTTATATTCCTTATGGGTTTTTGATAATATGTGAAATTTTATTTTTCATTCAAATAAGGCCGAACATATTGTAATCTTTTTAATTTTTAGGAGGCATTACCATGACATTAACAGGTAAAGTAAAATGGTTTAACAGCGAAAAAGGTTTCGGTTTCATCGAAGTTGAAGGTGGCAACGACGTATTCGTTCACTTCTCAGCTATCACTGGCGACGGCTTCAAATCTCTTGACGAAGGTCAAGAAGTTAGCTTCGAAGTTGAAGACGGTAACCGTGGACCTCAAGCTAAAAACGTTGTAAAGCTATAATTCAAACAATAAAAAGGTTGTTACCAGCACGGTTAACAACCTTTTTAATATATAACTAAAATTTTTTACATAAAAGGAGTGGTTACATGTATCGCAATCGAAAGAACGATGTAGCAGAAGTACCACCAGAACAAACCCCTGTCTGGGAATGTGAAGCAGAGGATTGTTTAGGATGGATGAGAAAGAACTTTTCATTTGAAGAAGAGCCTAAATGCCCTTTATGTAAAAGTAGCATGAAAAGCGGAGAACGTTTATTACCTAAGTTAGGTTAATTTTTAGCTTAACCCCTCTTATTTAAGAGGGGTTTTTTATTATAAATTTATATGTTCAACATCCGTTCGAACTATAGAATACAATAATGCATCATGTTGCTTATTTCCTTGATGAATATATCCACGTAATAATCCTTCTTTATGAAAGCCTATTTTAGATAACATTTTACAAGAAGTAACATTTTCAGGGTATGTAATAGCACCAATTCTAAATAAACCTAAATCTTGAAATCCATAATGAATAATTTCCCTAGCCGCTTCTGACGCATAACCATTCCCCCAATAACGAGGATGTAAGTCATATCCAATTTCAGATCGTTTACTCCATAATTGTAAATTATTTAATCCAATTGTACCTATTAAAGTATTCGTTTCTTTTAATACAATCCCCCATCGTATTGCCTTTTTCTCAAAGTAATTTTTTGAAAAAGATTCAATCATACGTGAAGCTTGTCCAAACTCCGTAAAAGAATTCATACCGTAATAACATGTTACCTCATCCAATGAAAAGATTTCATATATTTTTTGACAATAAGATTGTTCTATTTCAACTAAACGCAAACGTTCTGTTTCTAATATAGGAAATGCCATAGGATCACTCCTTTCTTTCTACATATTCATTATAGCAGAAAAAATATTTATAATTAGGAAAGTCCTCAATGTCCCATTAATCAAATATTTCAAGAGTAGCCTACCCTCTTAATTCAATACGAACTAAGAGTAACCCTTCTTGCATTTACATGATGCGAAAAATAAAGAGATGATCATAGTACACTGATCATCTCTTTATTCCCTATTTATTTGCAACTAATGCCCAATGACATGGAGCTGTTTGTCTCCAATTTATACTTGAAAAACCAGTTTCTCTAAGAAGTGTATCTAACTCATTCACAAATGGATATACTTCTGTACTATCCCACTTCCTCCCAATTCGTTCTCGCGCTTCATTTAATGCAAAATCAGATATGAACATAATATCTAAAAGAAGAAATTTCCCTTCTTTCTTCACTATTCTATAAACCTCTTCACAAGCTTTTTTCCTCTCTGAAGGTAACACCTCATGAAAACAAAAACTGGAAATAACTATATCAAAAGCTTCATCTGCTTGATTCGTATTTGTAAATGATCCTACCTCTAAATGATACATTGGATATTTCTCTTTACATGTTTCTAACATCTTTTCTGATACATCCACCCCTACTACACTCTCATTATTTTCACTCACTAATGAAGCGAATGCACCTGTTCCAATTCCAATATCAATAATTTTTTCTTTCTTATATAGTTGAATCATTTCTTCCGCTTCAATCAAACTATTGTTATATCCATATAATGGACCTGTTGCTTCTTGTAAATTTTCATCGTAAGTTTTTGCCCATTCGTCAAATAATTTTTGCGTTGCTTCAACAGTACGTAACAATCACATTCCCTCCTATTATCCTGTTCTTATCTTCATTTTTAAAAAGTAATTGTATTATTCTCATTGCCATCACTCCGTTCGAATTGATATACCTTACCATTTCGATTCCATACTCACTTTTCCCTTCTAAAACAACACCCTACCCCATACATTTATGGTAAAATATAGTCAATACATTATTTTATTGTGGAGGTGTAAATTTCCTTTGTATATATTCATCAGCTTATCCCTCTTACTCATATTACTCATATTTTTATTTGCAAAAAAGTTCGCCCCAAACTCATTCATGATCACTAGTTTTAAAGGTAATAGCTTTAAGACATTTTCAATCAGCATTTTAATCGCCGCTACTCTTTCTCTTTCATATGGAATCTATCACGCAGCAACATATCAACCTAAACATTTAGACATCACATTACAAAATCAAAACTTTACGGTTTTCGGTAACATTGGAGAGCTTGGATATTTCTCAGAAGAATTACTAAAAAAAGATACAGAAGTTAAGCTACATTTTGCCTCTTGGAAACCAATGCAATTAAATAATCCAGAAATAATAGTAAGCTATCCTTCCGGTAAACAGGAAACATGGAAACCGAACATAACATTACTTCCTGTCAATAAATTAAAAGAGAAACATGGTATAAAAGAGCTTTATCAACTCTCATCATATTCATTTAAAGAATCCGGTAACATAACATTAACGATTACTGAAAATCATACAACGAATAAAAAGATCTCAATTCAAGTAAAATAAATAAAATGTCCCTCCAATATAACGGAGGGACATTTTATTTATATATGCTATATTAATTTGCCGGTTCATTTAATGTTGCAATGATTTCATCCGCAGTGTTCTTTCCATTTCCAATACACGCACCAATTCCGACACCGTAATATGAGGCACCCGCTAAGTATACATTAGGATATAGATCCGTCATTTTTTCTTGTAATGTTTGAACTGCTTGATTATGTTCTAAATGATATTTCGGCATTAAATCTTTCCAATTTGTCACTTCAACTACTTCTGGTTCACCTTTAATTCTGAGACTCTTTTCAATATCATATAAAGCGACTCGTACTAATTCTTCTTCATTATAATTTTTAATCGTTTCATATACCGGATTCGTACTCTTATAAAACATTCTCACTAATAGCTTTTGGTTTCCAGATGTATGTTTCCACTTCCGGCTTGTCCATGTACAAGCATCACAATGTAAATCACTGTTTTCTGTTACGATAAATCCTGTGCCGTCCGCTGGTAATTGTTCATCTAGTATGTCAAATCCTAAGTAAATACTTATAAGTGATGAATTTTTAAATGTATGAAACTGCTCGTTTAACTCATTAGACTGTAATAAACTTTCTGCGATATCATGCGGAGTTGCTAAAACAACATAATCAGCTTGGATTGATTCGTGATTTGCAAAGGAGACTTCATAGCGATTACCTTGTTTGCTTACAGCGGTCGTTACAGCCCCCTTCTTAATAACAGTCTCAGTCAGCACTTTTTCTAAACGATCAATAATCGTAGATAATCCACCTTTAAATGATACGAACTTTTTATTTCCTGCTGATTGAAACTGTTTTTTATTCTCTTCAAAACCTTTAATAATACTTCCATATTTATTTTTATAATCCAATAAATACGGTAGTGTAGACGCCATAGTAAGCTCATTCAATTTACCAGAATATACACCTGAAAGCACCGGAGCAATTTGTCTTTCTACTAACTCTTTCCCTAAAAAGCTTTCTAAAAATACAGCAAGAGAAGTATCTTTTGTAAACTCTTTATTTTTCGTTATGAAATCTTTTAAAGCAACAATTTTCCCTTTCGTTGATACTAGCGTACTGCTAAACAACGACTGGACACTCATCGGTATCCCAAATATAGTATCAGAAGGAATTGGATGTAAAGTATTATCAGAATATATGTAAGAAATACCCGTTTCGTTATACACCATTTCTTCTTCTAAATTTAAATCCTTTATAAGCGGCATGACATGTTCATTACGAGCAACGATAGAATCTGCTCCGGATTCCATAATAAAATCCTTTTCTTCTATACTATGGATTTTCCCACCTAAGTACTCTTCTTTTTCTACAAGGATTAAATTTAAATCTATATTATAATCCTTTTTTAATTTTTCTAAATAAAACATAGTAGAAAGTCCCGTTATACCTCCACCGATGACAACAACTGTTTTCATATGTATTGCGCTCCTAACCGATACAATTAATAATTCCTTTATTATTATACCCAAAAGTCCTTATATTCGACTAGCAACTTGCGCGTTCTGTAAGAAATTAGACAATATATTCGAATAAATTTTTGGTTGATCACTATGCACTAAGTGACCAGCAAACGGAATAACGGCAATATAAATATTTTTGTTTAATTGTTTGAACGTTGTAGCAGCTGTAACTTCATCTTCTGAATCTCCCCCAGCAATACAAAGTGTAGGTATTTGAAGATTCGCTACTTCACCAGTTTCATCGTAAGGGTACCAATCTTTAACTTGCCACGATTCAAGCAATGCTTTCCAATCACTTTTTTCATGAATTTGATTCATATAAGTTACAACTTCTTCATTTTCCATCAATTGCTGATGACACTTCGCTTCATACTCCAACGACTCTTCCCAATTATCCCTCTTAACCGGAAATATACCTGAAAAAGTTAATGTTCTCACTTTCTCTGGATACTTTTTTGCAAATAATAAAGCGACTAATCCTCCTAGTGAAACACCAGCGATATGACATCTATCAATTTGTAAATGCTCTAACGTATCATATAAATCCTTTACAGAACGTAGGAAATAATTCTCCAATGTCCCCCCTGATTTTCCATGTCCTCTTAAATCAGGGCGAATGACTTGATAATTTTGTTCTCCAAAAAGTGCTGCCTGCTCTTCATATTCTACTAAACCTGTCATACCTCCAGAGTGTAAAAGTACAATTGGTTCTCCTTCACCTGAAATGTGTGCATGTAATATCATATATTCCCCTCTCATAAAACAGAATATTCCATCTATTATTAGTATATAGAATATACATCTAAATTTCCAAATAAAAAAGAACTATAACATTTTCACATCATGTCATAGTTCTTCCTATTTTAAAAACATAAAGTAATTAATTAATTTGTCTATTTCTTGACTTAATGCCAATACTTTTTCATGTTGAATTCCGTAATCTGATACTAAATATAAAAGTTCTTCTTTCTTTATTTCAATTACTTTTTCCAATTTCACTAATTCCATGTCGTTTTACTTCTCTCTCCAATACTAAAATATATGTATTTTAGTATAGCCTATTTACATAATTAGTAAAAGTAAAATACTCATGTAAAATCTTACATATTTTAAAATAATATACTAACAACAAATAAATTTATATTTTTGTACCTTAATACAGACCATTAGGCTTCATTACGTATTCATAACAAATCGGAATTTCTCTAAAGTTATATCTTTATATTTTGGAGCCCTCTTAATATGATCAAAGTAACTATATGAGAATTTAAAGACATGTCCAAAATCCCAATCAAATGTACTGTAGTCTTTTAGCCAAAACTGATTTTCTGTTGGTAAAATATGAGCACGTTTCGTTTCGATTAAAGGTAAACAATCTATCGGTGAGTGTAGAGTTATTTCACTATTTGACGTTAGATTTTGACTAGCACGTAACACGTATACTAGTTTTAATAGTGGACGTATCCCTCGATGGAATATATCTATATGCCCTAAGTCATACATAATATTAATTGCATGAGAAAATGTAAGTAAATGACCAATTAAATCATGATGAGATTCCGCTCTATAAATAATATTAAATTGCGATAGCTCCTTTAAAATAAACTTTGATAGTTGTTTCGGATTTTTCAATTCACTTTCTATCTCATCTTTTATACTTAATTGTTTTACTTCCTTCGTCGTAAAACCAATCCACGATCTACCTGGAATTGTTTTTCGAAACGATAATATAAGGTTCGTAATCCCTTCAATTGCTTGATTATCGCCCCATTTTTGTAACTCTTTCATAGCTAATAAACTTAATGCAGCATAAATGACATTATGTCCGACCCAATGAAGTTCATCAATTGTATGCTCTAATGATCTTATAATCATTTTTTCAGCACTTTGAAAATCAATTTCTTCTTTATGATCGATGATTTCACCTAAGTTTTGCTTGCTTAGCATCATTTTAGTTTGAGAAAACATACTTCGAGCTATCTCTTCTTCCATATTGATATCTTTCATGAAAAAGTAACTAGCAATTGCAGCTGCTCCGAAATGTGCATGCCAAATATCATTTGTTTCTTTTTTACATTGAGAAATAATTGACAAGCCACCTTTTAAAACAGTTTTATTTTCCATCTTTCTATCCCCCGTAAAAAACCACTTTTTACTCATCCTAAAGATGGCGTCAATACAAATAAAATATGATTGGATTCATCACTCTTATTCAAAAAACGATGTTTCACATTTGGCGGGATACGTACAACATCTCCTTCTTCTAAGAAGTACTCTTTGCCTTCTAACTCCACATAAACTTCTCCTTTCATAACAACAGCAATTTCTTCTTTATCTTCATGTGAATAGTGATTTTCCGTTGTATTTGCTTGTTTATTTAGGTCCATCATTAACATTTCAATACGCGCTTTCATAAAATCTGGTGTTAATACATCGTAAACTATGTGATCGCTATTTTCTCGATATACTTTCTTTCTATCTTTCTTCTTAGAAATGAGCGAATCTGTATCAATCTCATTAATAAACAGTGTAAATAGCGGTACATTTAATGCTTTCGCTATTAATTCCAATACACTTAACGAGGGATTCGCATGTCCTCGTTCAATTTGGCTAATTAATGAAGTACTAATCCCTGCATAATCCGCAAATTCGCGAATAGTCATTTTATTTTTCTTACGATAACTTAATACAGTTTGTCCAAGTCTATCATGTATCATAGTAAATCCTTCCTTCGTCCATCATAATATATATTTCATCGCTTTTGTGCTGACTTACTAAACAAAGGCAAATAATCCTTTTCTATCGTCTCCGAGACTTATATACTTACCTTTGTACATTTTATCGTATTTAGTTCATTATAATAGACAATCTATCGGAGGGACAAACTTTGAAATCACCTATTCTTTCATATTGCATCTTATTTTTCGGTGTATTCGCCTTATCAACTTCAGCGATTTTTGTAAAATTGGCAGATGCTCCTGCGACAATCATTGCTTTTTACCGATTATTCTTTGCCACACTAATTCTGTTACCGTTATTACTATTTAGTAAAAATAGTCGAAATGAGCTAAAAACTTTAACGAAAAAACAATGGACATTCGGATTCATTTCTGGGCTATTTTTAGCTGTACATTATGTACTATGGTTTGAATCGTTACAATATACTTCTGTAGCAAGCTCTACTGTTATCGTAACGTTACAACCTTTATTCTCAATGATTGGTGGTTATTTTTTATTCAAGGAGAAGTTTGCGAGAGGCGCGGTTATCGGTTGTCTCATTGCTATTTCAGGAAGTATCATCATTGGCTGGCAAGATTTCCAAATGAGCGGGGAAGCCTTATACGGAGATATTTTAGCATTTATTGCGGCAGGAATTATTACTGCTTATTTTTTCATTAGCCAACATGTTCGTAAAGATTTGTCACTTATACCGTATTCGCTCATTAGTTATGGAAGTAGCGCCTGTTTTCTTGGTATATTTTCTTATATGAAACACGAATCTTTTATCCATTACTCTACACAAACTTGGCTATGCTTTATTGGTTTGGCGTTTATTGCTACGATTTTAGGGCAAACGATTTTTAATTGGTTATTAAAATGGATGAGTGCTACTGTAATCTCCATGAGCATTTTAGGAGAAACAATTGGGACTTGTATACTAGCGTACTTTATATTAAATGAGACTATTTCTTTACAACAAGGACTAGGCATTACAGTTATTTTTATTGGTCTTGCATTATTTTTATTACAACCAAATTCTAATAAAAAAGCATGACATTATACTGTCATGCTTTCACTATCCATTATGTACGATTAAACCGTCAGGTCTAAAACGACTCATCATAATTTCATTAATAAACTTTCCGTGAGCCTTCAAATTTCCTATCTTTACTCCCTCTTCTACAAATCCTAATTTTTCATATAGAGATTTCGCTTTCGGATTCGTTTCTAAAACACCTAGTTCTACTCTCTCTAACATTAACCAATTATCCGCTAAATCAATCATTTTTGTAAGAAGAGCTTTTCCAATGCCTTTATTATGATATTCACTATCTACCCCTATAAACAAATCACCCGAATGAGATCTACGTCCAGGGCTTTGGGTTAACCCAACAAATCCTACAACTTCCCCATTATATTCTGCAACAAATTCAAATTGATTTGAAGCTAAATTTCGAATTCTATTTTCCATCGCATCTACACGCATGCTAGGTAAGAAAACCATATAAGGTAAAACGTCATCTTGTATGCATATACGGTGAATCGCTCTAGCATCTTGTATTTCTACCGCTCTTACTATGATCGCCATATTTCCCCTCCTCCATATTTACAATAATACATTCTATCCTCCTGTATGAAACCCCTTCTCTTCTGGATTTCTTTATGTTATTTTTACATAATTATTCCGGAATAATATTAGATTTACAAACTCCTTATCTACATTCATTAACTTTTTACTTTATTATATAACGCAAGCAGTTTTTCAATTGGAATACCATTTATTTTCATACCGGTTATATCACAATTTTCTATTTCAATATTTTTCAAATTACTATTATGTATTACAGTACCTTCCAAATCACAACTATCGAATAAAATAGATTCCTTCTCATCTCTAAGACTTGTATTTTTGAATTGCACTCCACCTAATGTCACAAAATTAAATTTACTACCGGAAAGATTTAAATCTGCAAATAAAGATCTTTTAAAGTTTATATTTCTAAACTTAGATTTACTTACATTACAATTACTCATATTCATATGCATTATATTACTACCAACAAATGCACTATTTTTTAAATTTACTTGATAATACTCTGTATTTTCCAAGTTACAGTTTTCGTATTGGCTATTTTTCATGTCTTTATTTTTAAATACAATTTCTTTGTTTGAGCTCGTCCCTATTCTTTTCACGTAACAATACTCATCTTCTGATTCAAAAATTGTTTGGTAGCCCATCTTTTTATAAAAATGGTGATTATTAATTTGTCTACTCGATGTTTCAAGATCCCAAATCCTTATGCTTGGATATTCCTCTTCTATTAATTTAATAACATTCGATCCAATTCCTTTCCCTTGATAAACAGGCTCTACAAAAATACGATCAATCCGGCCATATGACTTACCTGAGATCGTAACTATAATTCCCCCGATTATTTTTCCATCCATTATTACTTTATAAGAATCCAATTCTTCGATTGAATATCTCATCATTTCTACTGAAGAATACCCTGGTGGTTGGATGTTATAGTCAATAACATCACCTTGACCACAAAACCATCGTTTTGCTTCTTCATCAAATGTTCTTGTCATTATTTCTGTTAACTTTTCTGCATCTAAAATTGTAGCTTTTTCTATAGATATTATTGTCATTTTTGTTTTCTCCTTTATTATTACAAGATAATATTTTTTTGTAAACAATACAGTTATAAAATAAAGAAAATTAAAATTAATCACTCTACTTATTATTAAACTACAAATTAACCTATATTTTCCACTGTTCTTTAGATAAATAAAAAAGAGACCATGCAATATAAACATGATCTCTTCTATTATTTATTTTCACTTGTATATAATTAAAAATTAGTTTTTATTTCAGCCACTCCTCGTTGCAACTATTACTTAACGCCTGTAAATCCTCTATAAATCGACTTGCATGATATCCATCACAAACCGAATGATGAACTTGCAATGAAACTGGTAGCATAACCTTATTTTTTTCATTAAAATATTTCCCACAAGTTATAATAGGTAATAGATAATCAGCATCATTATTAATATTAAATCCAGTAAAACTAGTCCAAGGTATGCTAGAAATCGGAAATACATTAGGCGGAATATTTTCTTTCGTGAAAAGACCATGAACATTAGCATAACATCTCATATCGTCTTCATAATTTTTATAGAAAGTGCGGAAATCACTTGAATAATCCGTACATATACTTGAAAAAGACTTATCATCTTTATGAAAGATTGTATAACTCGGTATCATTTCCTCCCAATAGCCCAAAACTCCTTCTTCATTAAAACATGTTCGAAATTCTTTTATGTTTATTTATTATTCTCGAAATTATATAAATAAAAGTCGGATAAAATTTAATTCCCTTTTGATGTACTTTCTCTATCAGAAGCGTAATATCAACATTCACTGTCATACTAAACGTACATTTTAATTCTAAATAATGTTCAAAATACTGCTCTCTATTCCAATTTTCTCTATCAATTACGTGAAACGTCATTTTAATAGCCTCCTAAAATTTTCTTTTTATTTTAGAAGGCTAATTTCCTTGCTTTCACCATAATTGTTCACTCCTAACAGTTTACATTTCACCCTAATTGTTTATTTAATTATATTACATCTATAAGAATCCATTCACATATTTCTGGAAAGCCATCCACATACTATAAATAAATCAAATGAAATTTGGAGGATTCATACATGAATAACAAAAATGTAAATAAAAAAGAAAATGTTATCGAAAACGCTACACCTATTCAAAATAATAATACTGCAAATCTTACTATCGAAGAACAAGCAATGAACGGCTTATATGGAATGCCAGAAACCGATATTGAAGATGCTGATCATACTGCATCTGACGATTTAACTTCAAAAAATGAATTACATTGAAAAAAGCCAAGGAAAATATCCTTGGCTTTTCCAACTAGGCATCCACTTTTTGTATCTCTTCATTCTTTCTTAAAAGTTTCCCTGGCCAAAAAGCAAAGCGACCTAAAACGACTGTGATTGCCGGTACAAGTAGTGGTCTTACAATGAACGTATCTAGTAATACACCAATTGCTGTTACGATACCAAATTGAACAAGCACTTGAATTGGAAGTGTTCCTAACACAGCAAAAGTTCCAGCTAAAATTAAACCTGCTGATGTAATGACACTACCTGTTTGTATAACGCCATTTTTTACTGCATCCAAATGATTTTGTGTCTTTCTGTTTTTCCATATTTCTGAAACCATAAAGATATTATAATCTTCACCTAAAGCAACTAAAAATACGAATGCGTATAACGGTATCGCACCTTGAATGGCCGGCGCTCCCATACCATAATGAAGTAATAGCCACCCTGCTCCTAATGCAGAGAAAAATGATAATACAACAGTTACAATTAAATAAATCATTGCAACAATTGATCGTAAGTAAACAAGTAATAATAAAGCTATAATACTAATCATTACTGGAATAATAACTGCTTCATCACGTTCCGTAATTTGCTTAGTATCATATAATGAAGCTGTTTCTCCGCCAATCCATAGTTGATCTTCTGCATTACTAATCCCAGCATCTTTTAATACTTTTTCTACACTGTTTTTCAATTTAGGGATTTGATCTAACGCTTCAATGGAGTATGGATTTTCAGCTAAAGAAACCTCATACATTTGTATTTGCTTATTTTCTTTCCCCTCTTTTGGATCTTTCACTGTTTTTACGAAAGAAAACTTCTCGAGTTCTTGTTTAATAGGAAGATCTTTTCCTTTCGTATCAACAACAACTTTTACTGGCGCTAGTTCACCAGCTGAAAAATGATCACTAATTAACGTAAATCCTTCGCGTGAAGGCATATCCTTTGGAAACGATTCTAATAGGTCATATGTGTATTGAATACGTGGTACAAATGAAGCCAATCCACCTAATACAAATACAGTGAGCATAATTATTGTCCACGGTCTTCGTACTACTACATCTCCAAGTTTTTTACTAAAGGCGCCTTTTGATTTTTTTACTTTTACTACTTTCTTTTTCCTTCTTGCTAATTCCTCATCCATCGAAGTTGTTCTCGGTATAAATGGGAAGAATGCAGCTCTACCGAAAATTAATAATAACGCTGGTAAAATTGTTAAAGCAGCGATTCCCATAATGAATACAGCAACACTAAATGGTACTGCAAATCGATGAAAGGCACCATACTGAGCAAGTAATAATGTTCCTAATCCAAGTACAACAGTTAACGCACTCATTATTATTGCCCCGCCAGAAGCTTTAATTGCAAGTTGCAATGCCTTATATTTACTTTCTTCTTCTAGCAAGTATTCTCGATATCTCGAAATTAAAAATAGACAATAATCCGTCCCAGCACCAAACAATAACACTGTCATGATTGATATCGCTTGGGCATCGACTTTAATCCATCCGTGATCAGCTAAAAAACCGAGTGTAGGACTAATAATACCGTATGCAAAGCCAACAACAAGTAAAGGTAAAATTGCTAAAATTGGTGAACGGTATAGCAAAATTAATAGGACTAATACGAGTAATACAGTAGCAACTAATAATTTTACATCTGCTTGACTAAATAAACTAACTGCATCTGTTTGAATACCTACTGGTCCAGATAATCGAACATGTAATCCAGAATCACTTATTTTTTGTTTAAATGGATCTTCATCGACCCTACTATTCACTAGCTTTCTTAAATCTTCAAGATTTCCTTTTAATATATCTGTTCCAGCCGACTTGTTGAAGAATACTGGTGTAACAAATGATGTACCATCTTTTGATGCACTTTTTGATAATACTTGTTCCGGGATTGTATCAAATGGTGGTAATGTTGATTGCTCCTTTAAAGGACTAGCTTTTAACTCTTTATAAACGTCTTGTATGAGTTTATAATCCTGCGACTGTAATCCACCATCCCTATACCATACTACTAACAAAGGATTCCCCGCATTATTCGGAAACTCTTTTTTCAAAAGTGCTTCCGCTTGCTGCGACATAGCTGTTTCGGGTAAATTTTTCGGGTTCGGTTCTTTCGTACTATTTACTTGTGGTAACGTAAATGAAAGTAATAATGTAATAAGAATCCATACCGATAAAGTGATCCATTGCGTATTTTTCCCTGCTACAAGCCTCCCTAACATATGTAACGGGTGCTTTTTCATAAAAAACCCACCTTCCTTTTTTCCTCCACTATTAATTATATATACTGGTTGGTTAATTAATCAAGAATGAATAAAAATTATGTTATAATTATCTCAATCATACATGTCAGGAGCGAATAGATTTGGAACAAAAACAACGTCCTCTCGGAAGGCCTCGTCAAAATAAAAATACAAAATCTACAAAAGAAACCATTTTAGAAGTGGCAACTCGGTTATTTCTTACTCAAAATTATCAAGTCGTTTCCATGGATGAAGTCGCAAAAGTTTGTGGTGTTACGAAAGCAACCGTCTACTATTACTATTCAACAAAAGCAGATTTATTTACCGCTACCATGATTCAAATGATGGTACGTATACGCGAGAATATGTCTCAAATCCTTTCTACAAATAAGACTTTAAAAGAAAGATTATTGGACTTCGCTAAAGTATACTTACACGCAACGATGGATATTGATATGAAGAATTTTATGAAAGATGCAAAACTATCTTTATCTGAAGAACAATTAAAACAATTAAAACATGCTGAAGACAACATGTATGAAGTATTAGAAAAAGCACTCGATAATGCAATGCAACTTGGAGAAATACCGAAAAGAAATGCTAAATTCACTGCTCATGCATTCGTATCTTTATTATCAATTGGAAATTTTAAAGATGAAAATGACAATCCTATTATTGTAAATATAGATGAATTAGCAGAAGAAATCGTTTCGTTTTATTGGAACGGTCTAGTTCACTAATATTAAACTGCTTTCCTTTAATAAAAGGGCATGTTTGAATTTTTTCAAACATGCTTTTTTATCATTTAAGTGTTTTATTTATATGTCAACAATTAGACTACACTTTAGCATCTATTATCAAACAAATATTATCTTCAACTTTTACAAATTTTTAAGTTGAATCTTTATATTCTCCTTTCTAATACCGCTATCGTTTAATATGTTTTGTCATCCCAATCGAGAATGCCTCAAATCCTATAGATTCATAGTAAGATTGTAACGATTCTACACAGATAAGTTGAGGAATAACTTTTCTTTGTTCACACCGCTGGATTAACCGCCCTACCATTTTAGATTGATACTCTGGCAACACGCAAACACCACAAATAACGCCTGTTATTACACCATCTGATATAATACGCCCCATTCCTACTAACTTTTTATCATCAAATACATAAATTGCATACCAACTTTGTTTACACATTTGTTCTAATTCATTCACTGTTAATTTAAGAGAATTCCATCCTAAAGATTCATATAAATCTAATAATTCAGTAAAATTTGTAGGATGTTCACTTGTATAGTGTATACTATTTTTCATGTAAACACTCCCTTATTCTATATTTTGTTAATATTCAGTAAAATTCCTCTTATGAAAATTGCGATTGGCATGAAAATAACTAGAACAAACTTCAATAAGAAAGATAGAATTCCTTCTCAACATATAGTGAAACTTTAATCAACCCTCAACAATCGGACTTTTACGGGCAGCCCCACCCCCACCTAACTTCTTTGCTTTCGCTGAATTTTGAGGGGGTTCTTACTGCCCATTAAAGCGTGATAAAATAAAAAGAAGTTATCTCACTAGAGATAACTTCTTTTATATAAGACTCTCATTATATTATTAACCAAAAATTATACAACTGCATACGATTAGCACAAACAAAACCAATAAACCATTTGAGAAATAACCCATTGAATACTACCCCTTTATTAAATTATGTAAAAGATTTTATCATAAAATGATTTACAACATAATAACTGAAAAAGACATTGGATTCATTAGTTATATGTATTTAGTAATATTTTGTTTCCGTTCATATTCTCCTCCCCTAAAAGCATCCCTTATGCTCTTTTATTTTAATTCATTTAGTTTCAAAAACAAAAATAGTAATAAAATATTTACTAAACGCATAAAGGAAGTGAAACAATGACCCAAAATGAATTATTAAATGAATACATGAATTTATTATTAAATATGTCGAGTACTTTCAAATTACTATCGGTGAAATCCTCTGAATTTACACATTTAGAGCAACACGTAGTAGAGTATATCGCCCAGCAAAAGGTGCCTGTAAATTTAAAAATGATTGCTAGTTATTTAAACATACCTAAACAGCAATTAAGCGTAACAGTACGTAACTTAGAACAAAACAGATACATTGTAAAAAAGCAAGATACGGTGGACAAAAGAGCTATATTAATCTCTCTGACAGAAAAAGCTGAAAAAGTACATTATGAGAGATGGAAACAAATATATAATAATTTCACTCACAATCTTGAAAAACTAAGTGAAGAAGATCAGCGGGATTTAACTTACGGACTATATAAAACAAATATGCTGCTATCAAAAATGTTAAATAACGACTAAATATATTGTTTATTATTAAACGGAGGATGTTTTATGATTAAAAAATTAAATTTACAATCAGTACAAGGTACGATGCTTATTCCCTTATGGGGACGGGCATACGGTAGTGAGAAAAATAAGAATATTTTAGATGATACAGAAGCAATTCGAATTATTAAAGAATTTGATTTTGACTTTTCAACAATAGAAAATACATTTGGCGAATACGGATGTATTACTTACATTACCCGTGCACGAAAAATTGACGATACGATAAAACAATTCATAACAAAACACCCTAATGCTACTATAGTAAATATCGGTTCCGGACTAGACACTACTTTTTCTAGAATTGATAATGGAACGATACATTGGTATAATCTAGATTTGCCCGATGCCATTTCCTTTCGCAAAACTTTAATTGAAGATACATCGAGGAATACTAGTATAGCTAAATCATTTTTTGATACTTCTTGGTTTGACGATATAAAATATGATCCAAATGACGGTATTCTGTTCATATCAGCAGGCGTGTTTTATTACTTTAAAGAAGAAGATTTAAAAAAGATTGTAGTTGCTATGTCAAAACGTTTTCCTGGAGGCGAGTTATACTTTGACGCTGAATCAAAATTTGCCCTAAATCTTTCAAATGCTACAGTAAAAAAATCTGGTAATAATGGCGCTCTAATGTATTTTTATATAAATAATCCAAAGACATTAGAAAAATGGTCTCCAAACATAAAAGTATTAAGCTGCTCCCCTTTCTTTAAAAATATACCTACAAATAAAGGTTGGGATGGAAGTACGCGTATAATGATACAAATTGTAAACTTAATAAAGATGTTGAAGTTTGTTCATTTGCGGTTTGAGAAGTAACATATTAATACCTTATATAGTCAACTCCCCCACTTAGTATCTCTTAACGAGCTTAATAGAGTGGGGGCTTTTCTCAGTTCAAAGTTCCTTATAACTACCAACGAATTTGTCATAGAAAGGCTCAGCTAATTTTATTTGTAACATGTTCCGCAAACTTCATCGCTTCTAACTAAAATATCTTTGCATTATGGTACACACACATACACCACTACCCCTTACTTTTTATTGTACAAAAACTAGAAGGCTTCCCTCTCTTTTCATTCCTTACATAAAAATCAGCACTACATATTTCCATTCTAAAGGGATTTTTTGATTATAGGATGTGAAATCAAAAAAGATTAATATATGATAAAATAGATATGAAAACTTTACACTTTACTTTCAACAATAAGGAGGCCTGATCATGAAGGCGAATCTAGGAACAATAAAAGAACACTTAAACAGTGAGGAAGATATTCTTTCTACTCTCTACTGCGTAATACATTTTGGTTATATGAGCAGATCTGGTATTTTAGCTGCTACAAATAAAAAATTATTGTTCTGCTCTGATGCCATGTTTGGAAAAGGGCTAAAATGGGAATTCGAATACACTGAAATAGAAGATTTCAGTCATACGGATGGAGTTGTATTAGAGATGTCTGCGATCCCCTTTATCAAAAAAATAACTATGAACCATGGAGATGATTTTATTGTATTTGACAATTTTTCAAGCCCTCAAAACGTACAATCCTTTTTTGATTTGGTTCAATCCAAACAATAATCCTATCAATGCACATATTCTTATATATATATTATATTCCTTGGCACGGTATAGCTTATAGAAACGTAAAAAGAAGGTTGCATTTGCAACCCTCTTTTTGCATGCCACAGAGTATATTAATATTATTAAATTTTTATAATCGAATAACAGGAATCATTTTACACTACTTTTACAACTTTATTCTTTAAAACAAACTTTGCAAATAAGAAACGCACAAGTGGCCCCATAATAATTAATTACAACGGATACGCCATCATAAAGTTTTTAATAAAAATTGAGAAATACATTGAAACGAATGAGTCACCATGTAGCCCATTATGTAAATACATCATAGCCATACCGAAAAATGACATAAAGAACACCATTCCAATTACCATTGCTGTCGCCATTGCAATAATAATATTTATTTTCTTCGATTTATCAAACGGTAACATGAATACAATTTTTTTCGCACAAGGTCCAACGATACACATTTCAATTAATAGTGCAATAATGAATCCGATTAATAGTTCTAATGCGATCTCCTTAATATGAATTGGCCCTCCTGATCCATTCATTAGTAAATTGTAAAACGTCATTACGATAACCATCCCAAGGCACATCATCATACCAAATTGGAGGTTTTCCTTTCTTGTTGTTGGCAAAATTCATCATCCTTTCTCTTTGAGTCTTTGTCATTATATCGATATTGGAAACCCCTTCGTAAGTGAACATTTTGTGAACAAATTTAAAACGCTTTCACATTTTCCCTTTACTTTCATCCCAAATTCTCAATTTTACTTATAAAGGTTTTATATATTTCAATGTTGAATTACTACATTGAAACATTACTACTAGGAGGAGAACCATGAATGAACAAGGATTTTTCGTATATCATATCGTAACAAGGAAGAAAATGAAGATCGGACAGATCATTCAATTTAATAAAAATCAAACAAATACCCTATTCCACTTCTTTTTTGAAAGAGAACATTTAAATTCTAGTGGTAAAGATTCTATGCAAATTTTAAAAGAGCATTATACAAATGAAGAATTACATATAAAGAATGAAAATGCTACAGTAGTTATGAATTACATGGATCAAACAATTAGAGCCATTAGAGAAACGATTGTGGAAATGATTAGACTGCAAGAATATCCTAATTATCCGTCAAGATTGTCTTGTTTATATGCTGCTAAAAGCTATGAAGATGCTTTAAAATGGAAAGCATTATTTGATTCTTACAATCGAGAAGTTTTGCAGATTGTTAAACTACGAGTAATCGGAAATTCTTTTGAAGGTGACGGGAATCTTTTACCGAAAGAAGATGCTATTCCTTTTTCTCAAAAAATGGAACAAGCTAGAGAATATTGGAAAGGAAATGTGAATAACGAACTCCCTGAGCTACTCATTAATGGCGAAATTGAAGTAGTCGAGATTATTGATGACTTTTCATAACTTCAAATTTAATTTCAAAAAGAGTATTGCACTTACTCTCAATACTCTTTTTGTGTAATTTAATGCTATTTGATTAGATTTGTATTTTACAGATTATTCATTTCATAACCATTTACAAAAAACGTTATTGTTTCTAATTCATCTTCATTTAATTCTCTATCTATGTCTCGTTTATACGCTTCCTTTATCTTCTCTTCATCGCCTTTATGTATTTCAGTATAAGTTCCTACTGTTTTTAGTAAACGCATTTCTTGTAAAAACTCCTCCCGATTTATAGCTGTCCCATGAGAAAGGATATAGGTTTCAGCATCAAATTTTTCTAATTCATCTATTAATGCAAACGTTCTTTTCGTCGTATAGTTCCACTTTGAAGAAAAGATATCTGCATATATACAGTCTCCTAAAAATAATATCTTTTCTTCTTTCACGTAAATAACAACTGAATCATGTGCATGATCTCCGCCCACATGTTTTAACACACATGTCACCCCACCAAGGTCTAATTCAATTTGATCCTGGAACGTTAAGGTTGGAAGAATAATTTTAATATTTCTCGCTTTTTCTTCAAACTCTTTTTTAATGCAATCCGCACAAAATACAATTTCAGTACCCTCTTTCACGCGTGCATCCAACGCTTCATCTGTCCATTCATAAGATACTATTGACTGCATTTCTTTTTTCGTTTCAGCGTGCGAAATAGTTAATGCATTCTGTAATACAGATAATCCAAAAATATGATCCCAATGCCAATGCGTTAGTGCTACAAAATCAGGATTCGATACATTTTTTTCTTTTAACATTTCTAAAAATAATTGTGCATGTTCCTCTGAATTCCCTCCATCGATCATTAAAGTTTTTTCTTTTCCAACGACCATTCCTAATATAGGTCTATCTGTTTCAGAAACTGGTGTCATATACCAAAATGAGTTTCCTATTTTTTTAATTTGTTGCATTACAAAACCCTCCATTTACTACTACTCTCTTCAATTTCCACCACTTTAAATTTCTGCAATCTAACATAATAACTATTTCACTTTATTCATATACTGTTCTTGTACATGCTGCATTAAATCTCTCATCTTCTTTTCAGCAGGATGTTCTTGATTCTCTGGTACCTCTCTGCCATTTGCTGAAAATTTTTGAGAACATGCTGTACGAGTTACTTCTAAGTTTGCAACTGGAAATTCCCACGAATTTTCGCTTCTACTTCCAGTTGAAGCAAAGTGTATACAGCTCGAATCAATTTTTGTACGCTGACCTTCTTTATTTACTGTGTAATATAAATCGTTTACCGTGCCATATTTCATATTTTTTGTAGATGTCAAAGCAGTCCCGTCGGCTGCAAAAGTGACAATACTAAACTCCTCTTCCTTCGGTAACAACTTAGCACCAGGTACGTTGTACACAACAATCAAATCCCCTTCGTACTCTTCAGGAATTAAGTATATAGTATCTGTAGTTTCTTTACCAAAACTAATACATCCGCTTAATAAAAACATAAATACGATTCCGAAACAAAATATACTTTTCTTTAAAACATAGTAAATTTTTCTATCCATTTAAATATGCATCCCAATCGTAGTCTTCAATTTTATAGAATCTACCTTCATCATTTCTTTCATATGCACATAATGGTGGTTCCTCAAGAAATTTCAAAATAGTATCATCTATATTCAATATGACTCCAATTGAAATAATTTGAAAGTTTTTAGGATCATTCACATAGTCATCACTTTCATAGCCACTTAAAATTGACCAACCAGAGTCGCCTTCTTCTCTCGAATCCTCCTTAAGCATAAAGTTAAATTCTCTTCTTTCAAGTACATCATTACTAACAATTACCTTCGTATCAAAATAAAAATCCCAATCTTTTGAAGATGGGTCGTTATATTCCGTATCACATATATTTTCAATTCCAAATGAAATTTTATCACCTATTTTTAAATCTAAGCGATATGGTTCATTGCTCAGTTCCCCTACAAACTTCTTCTCATTTCTTTCAATGATTTCAACCCACATTCTTTCACCATTAAATCCATCTTCTTCCTCATTTTTAGATACAAAAATTAGCTTTACCAAATCTCCAATCTTTAATTTCTCCAACACTTCTGAGCTAGGAAGATAGAATGTATAGGGCGCTTCTTTATTTATTTCATAAACATTATCTAAGTACCAAGACATCTTTTTCTCTCCTTAAAGGCTTTTTACACTCATACTTTTAAAATAATACTATTTTTTCTTCCGGCAAACTACTACCATAGAATAGCAATCTTCCCCTAACTCATTGCCTTCCCAATCATTATATATATGTAATAATTCAAAACCATTCGCTACTAATAATCTTTCTAACTCCTGCGGGTACGTATAGCGAAGATCTATCGTTGTTTTCAGTTCTTCTACTAGTACATCGTCCTCATAAAACCTTCTTGTTGTTATGTAATGCTGTATTTGCTGAATTGAATCGTATATCATTTCAGTATATAAATCACATTTTCTTCCCTTTTCATCACTAATAGTTGTCCAATATTCTTCTGCAGATGGCTGTATTAATTCTTCTTTTGAAGGGAAACGTGTATCGAATATGAATATACCATTCTCAGCTAATACGTGATGAATAGATGTTAATAACTGATCTTGATCTGTATTCGTAAGGAAATGCTGGAATCCATTCATTTGTATATGTAGTTTTTGTGCCCATGATAGTAAAAACGGAAAATCTGATAAACTTTTATTTTCTATATCATATCGTTTTGGATTTTCATATTCCGATAGACTCCACTTTGTTTGCAAAATTTACTCCCCATTTCATATTTCCACTTAAATTTAATATATAAATTATAACGAATTATTAGTTTTTTCTCTATAATCAAACATAATTACTTGGACTAATCTAACTTTCCTTTTCGTAAGCTAAAAATAAGGTGGAAGAATCGGAGTGTGATAATATGGAACGATTATGGATTCCTATGATAGTTACATTTTTTTCATTTGGTGGCTTATTATTAGGCGGTGCTGTTGGCATTGCTACGCGCCAGCTAATTGAAGAAAAAATGCATCGTTTATATGCATTATGTGGTGGAATTTTGCTTGGTCTTTTATCCCTTGAAATTATTCCTGAAACATTTGCAAGCTATGAAATAATTGGGCCTATACTTGGTATAGCTATTGGTATTTTAGTTATGAGCTTATTAGATAACTATTGTCACCATCCAACCATACATAAAAAAGATCAACAAGCATGGCAAACTTTCCTTTTTCTTTCTTTTGCTATATTTATTCATAATTTGCCGAGTGGCTTTGCTTTAGGTACTGCTTTTATTAATCATGCTGACTCTGCCATACCTTTTTTAATAGCGATCGTCGTTCACCATATTCCTGAAGGCTTAGCATTAATCATCCCCTTTCTCTTTACAAAACATAAATATATTTCATTTTTATTAACAACTTTATTACTTTCTCTTATTCTCGGTACCGGTACGGTTTTTGGTATTTTAATGGAAGGAAAAGCGCTTCATTTACAAGGACTCATTATGGGGAGTGCTATCGGTTCCCTTGGCTATGTTACAATTCATGAAATGCTTTGGAAGGCAAAGAAACAGCTTTCTTTCCTTACATTTTTAATGTGGGCAACTAGTGGATTTTTATTAATAACAGTATTTACACTATTTACTGGCCATCATTAAAGTTAAAAATATAATCATTTGTATATTTTTCCTGTTTCTCCAAAACATAATGTTATCTACCTACTATAAGGAGGAACAATTATGTTTGGGAAAACGGCCGGTGAAGCACTAGTTGATTTGTTAATTGACTGGGGAGTAGAACACATATACGGAATGCCTGGAGATTCTATCAACTCTATTATTGAAGCTTTAAGAAAAAAACAAGATAAAATCAAATTTATTCAAGTTCGCCACGAAGAGGCTGGCGCATTAGCAGCTGCTGCTTATGCGAAATTAACAGGGAAACTTGGTGTTTGTATGGCAATTGCAGGACCTGGAGCTATTCATTTATTAAATGGTTTATATGATGCGAAACTCGATAAGGCTCCTGTGCTAGCAATTTCAGGTCAAGTAGAAACTGATTTACTCGGAACGGATTTTTTCCAAGAAGTAAACTTGGAAAGAATGTTCGATGATGTCGCGGTTTATAATCAGCGCATTATGTCAGCAGAACAACTACCAGCTGTCGTGAATCAAGCAATTCGAATGGCTTATACGAAAAAAGGTGTATCTGTTCTTACGATTCCAGATGATGTTCCAAAATTTGAAGTAAAAAATGGTGCTCGTGTTACAAACACTTCTTTTACTTTACCTGAATTATTTCCGCAAAAAGAAGATTTAGATGCAGCGAAACTCGCAATAAATGAAGCGAAAAAGCCTGTGATTTTAGCTGGAAAAGGTACGAAACATGCGAGAGAATCTTTACTTGCATTGGCAGAACATATTGGTGCTCCAATCGTACTTACATTGCCAGCTAAAGGAATTATTCCTGATGAACACCCTCTTTGTATTGGTGGATTAGGATTAATTGGCACGAAACCTTCTTATGAAGCAATGAAACATGCAGATACTTTAATTATGGTTGGTACTTCCTATCCGTTCACTGGTTTCTTACCTGAAAAAGCAAAAACACTCCATATCGATACCGATCCAGCCCAAATCGGAAAACGGTATGTAACAGATATCGGCTTAGCTGGTGATGCTGATAAAACATTAAAATGGTTACTTGAAAATGTAGAAAAACATGAGGACCATTCCTTCTTAGAGCATCATCAAGAAATGATGAAAAAGTGGGAAGAAAAATTACACAATCAAGAAGACGATTCTTCTACTCCTATTAAGCCACAACGCGTTATGCATGCACTGCAACACGTAGCTCAAGATGACGCAATATTATCAGTCGATGTCGGAAATGTAACAGTATGGACAGCAAGGCACTTCCGTATGACAAATCAACAATTTATCATTTCTAGCTGGCTTGCAACTCTTGGCTGCGGTTTACCTGGTGCACTCGCTGGAAAAATTGCTTTCCCGGATAAACAAGTATTTGCGGTTTGTGGAGACGGTGGTTTTGGAATGACAATGAACGATTTCGTAACAGCTGTTAAATATAAACTACCAATCGTTGTCGTCGTTTTAAACAATAATAAAATCGCCATGATCAAATTCGAACAAGAAGTTATGGGGAATATCGAATTTGGTACAGACTTAACAAACCCTGATTTTGCAAAATACGCAGAGGCGTGCGGAGGTATTGGATACCGCGTTGAAAATTTAGATGAACTACTTCCTGCTTTCGAAAGTGCGGTAAAACAAAGTAGACCATGTATTATCGATGTAGTTGTAGATGCTAATGAAGCACCAATGCCAGCAAAAATCACATTTGGTCAAGCAGCTGGTTATACGAAGCATATGATAAAAGAATTATTTGAAGAAGGTAAGATTGATTTACCTCCACTATAAACAAAAAAGATAGCTGAAAACGATTTGTCTTCAGCTATCTTTTTTATTTTTGTATATCTCTATAGAAAGAAAAATCATTCACAGTAGATTGTACTTGTTTCTCTTCCTTTACTTCTTTATCCTTACTCCTAGGCAGATTATACATAAAATTGCAGCTACTAGTTGTAAACAAGTAATCCCACACCACTTAACCATTCTCATCAACATAACGATTTCCCCTTACCGTTCGATAGAATATTCAGAAACAAAAACTAAATATATCACATCTCTTCAGCTACAGCATGTACTCGCTTTTGCCCACTAGGTAGAATAGCTTGATATAAACATGTAACAAATAATAATAAACCAAATAAAATAATATACAATGTATCTGCACGAATCCATTTTGGGAATAACATTGCTATCGCACCGAGAGATAAAAGCTGGAATCCTGTCGTTAATGGACTAAGTAAGCTTTGTACACGCCCCATGAATGACTCTTCTACAATTTCATACATCCAGCCCATGATTGCAACATTAATAAACGGTAAAAAGAATGTCGCAAAAGCGATACATACGTAAAAAGACCATACGTGGTTTACAAAGTAACACATACCGAAAAAGACCCCTGAGCCCGCCATACCAAATACAATAATAGGTTTGGGTGCATATTTCTTACCTACACTTGTTGCTACTATACTTCCAATTAGTAATGAAATCCCTCCAACTGCACCGCCCACCATCGCTAAACTTTCATAAGTTGCTGGTGCCAATTTGTATTTTAATATGTAAGTAGTAGATACGCTTAAAATACCATTTAATAGTCCAAACACGATAAATCCTAAAAGTAATTTTTTTAAAGTTTCATTTCGATATATATACTTGATCCCTCCTTGAAACTCTGTTATTAACATCTTCAAATTAACTTCTTTCCATTTTGTTCTCCCATTTGGTAAACGAACTTTTTCTGGAATGGAGATCGTTTGAATTAAAATACCACTCATAATAAAAGTGAGCGTATTTACTAAAATGCTCCCGTAAATTCCAAAAGTCCAGTACACCATCGTTGCAATTCCTACACCAAACAAAGCATACAAACTATTTACCATTTGATTCACACCTGCTGCTGCACCGTATTGGTCTGATTCAACTACACCCTGTATCATCGACTGTTCTGATGGAGAGAAAAATTGTATACATGCATTTTCCAAAAATAAAAATATGAAGACAAGTATAATCATCCCGTAATAAAGCGAAATTAGAATTCCAATATTACAGAACGAACAGCATATGTTACTTACCGTACAAATACGCTGTCTATCAAAACGATCCACTACTGTCCCTACTAATAGAAAAAAGATTAATGCAGGTAATGCCATCATAATTTGTGTCATCGTTGCGTAAACTGGTTGTTTTCCATATTGATCTAGCAAATAAAACATTAAAGAAACTCCAGCAATCATAGAACCGAGTCGCTCTAAAATATTCGCTAGAAAAAAACGCGCATACACTTTGTTGCGAAATAACTGTAACATTTCTTTCATACTTCGTATCCTTTCTCTCGACAAAATAGTATTATTTTAGTCATTTCTCAGAAGTTATATTATATTTTTCGACTATTATCCAATCTTTTCCTTCTATATAGAGAACATTATAAAAAGACTCTTGTTTTTTTATAGAAGAGTCTTTTTTATTTAACTTCGCTTTTTTTAATTCTCTATAGTTCGGATACACTTTATTTATTTTACAAATGTATCGGACATCCACTCATAAAACTTTTCCTTCTCTTCAAATTGCGGATAATGCGCGGATTTTTCAAAAGTAATAAATTCTTTTTTCTCTGCTTCAATTGTATTAAAATATGTTTTTGCTGCATGAGATGAAGTGTTATAGTCATATTTCCCCATAAGGAAATAAAACGGTAGCTTCAGTTTCGTCACCTTAGTAGGCAATGGATTCTTTAAATCCTTTTCTAATAAGATTGTTTGAGATTTTGATAATCCAACGTTATAACGAATTACGTCAAACAAGTTATATTCATTACTGAGTAACATTCCGATGTTATCACCATCTGGGTTTTCAATGAGTCTTGATGTTCCACCATATTTCGCAACATAATTTCGCGGAGTGTATGTATCGCCATTTTTAATTTTTTCAGTCAATCCATTAAAATAGGAAACTTCATCTGTATTCCCAGCATTTTGTGCCTGTTCAATTACATAGTTTAAACTATCCATTTCACTTTCTACTGTATCACTCATCTGCCCTATCCCAACATACGCTTCGTATTTTTCAGGTGCTTTATTAGCAGCTTGCATTCCGATATATGTACCGTAAGAATGACCAATTAATATTACCTTTTCTTTTCCCATACGTTTTGAAATATATTCTGTCATAGCTAATAAATCCTCTACAAGAAGATCTGATGTAAGATTTGAATAGTCCTCAAAGAAATGATACGATTTCCCGCTTCCTCTTTGATCATAATTAACTACGGTGAATTTCTCTTCCAATAATTTTTGATACTTTTGAGCATATGGTATTTCTGAAGTACCTGGTCCACCATGTACAAAAATAATTACCGGATTGTTCTTATCTTTGCCGCGTATCATAATTTCATGACCACTTCCATTTATCTCTACTTGCTCTAATGTACTTATACTATTTTCCCTATTTATTTGCGAGGTCCATGTAGGAAATACTAGCGCTACCATTAGTGTTAGTGTAGTTATGACTCCAATAAATGTTATTAATTTTTTTATCTTCTTCATAAGACGCATCCTTTCTTATAAATTTGTAAAAATAACAATTTAATTCTATAAAACTACATTATTAATATCCTATACACTTCTTAACATTCCGCTATATAAACCCTTAATATTTTCTTAATTTTCAATACATTAATCGTAGAAAAACTTGATCACTGGTATTACAAATATAGAAAAAAAAGCCCTTGTTTTCAAACAAGGACTCTTTTCATAAACTACTTAGCTACCTCTTCTTTCGGCATTACCATACCTTTATAAAGTTGAACAGTTATCCAGTAATAGATGAAATAAATGACTAAGAAAATCCCAATTGGCACCCACACTTTTACAAACGGGTCAACTAATATGAAGCTAAATAAGTTTAGCCCTACTAACACGTGGGAAATTCCAATAACCGCTGGGAAGATAAATAAATATGAAATTTCTTTATATATACTTTTTGTTAACATACTACGTCTCACACCAATTTTTCGTAACATTTCATAACGTCGTACGTCACGAGAAGCACCTGTTAATATTTTGAACATAAGGGAACTTGCCATCATTGCTAAAAATGCAATTCCGAGGAAAAATCCCATAAACATTGTTCCGCTCATGAAGCTGTTCATAAATTGATAAATTGTCATTTTCGTAAATAAGTCTACTTTTACACCTGTTGCTTTTTCAATTTGTTCTTTTTGTCTCTTATCTATATCAATCAACAACGGTTTATATTTTTTCATATCGTCTACTTTTGCTAATGTTACAGTGTGTTCTGTTCCTTGAATTCCTTTATAATGTGCTTCATCTGCAATTCTTACAGGTTTTCCGTTAAATTGATTATGTGTAATTTGTATTTCTCTTACAATTGCATCTTCCCAATCTCTCGGCATACGAGGAAATTTTGCTAATTCAGGAGACTCTAAAGCAGAATATACTGGTTCAGTTAAAGGTTCAGTCACACGTTTACGAACAGGCTCTTTTAAAGTTTTTGTATCAAAGTGGTCTGAAACAAGTGGTGGTTTCGCAGTTAAATCGTTACGTAAGTAATAAACCGCTTCTCCATCAACTTTATACTTGTACTGGCTTTCTTCAACAATTTCCATTTCTTTTAATGCAGCTGTATCTTGTTCATTTGGATCATGAATTACGACATCATATACACGTGAGAAGTCTGTCATAATACCTACATTTTTTTGGAATGCCATACCTGCAGTCATCGCACCTGCGCCCAATGCAATTAACATTGCTACAGTACCTAGTACTCTCGATAAGCTATTCACTCGGAAACGTAGCTGTGCATATGTAAAACTATTTAAGCCCGTTTCATTTCGTTTTTTATTCCCTTTAATTTTCATCACAAAAAATGGGAGCAATGAACTAAAGATAAAATATGTTCCAAGTGTTGTAACGATTGTTGCTATTATAAAACCGAGTTCAGCAAACGTTTTTATATTTATCATAAAATAGTATCCTGTACTTACTAGTAATACACCAGGTACAGTCATTATAATAATGCGAGTTTTACTTTTCTTCACTTCATCTAGTGTTTCATCTTCACGTATTAATTCTAGTTCTGTTTTTCGTAATAAACGGATACTATTCATTAAACCAGTAATAAAAAATAGTATTACGAAGAAAATAGCTGTAACTAAGATTGCTGGTGTATATACAGATGAATAACTACCTTTTGCTGAAATTTCCATACCATTCATTAAAAAATTTCCTGCTACACTTGCAAGTAACATCCCTACTAAAATTCCTATAATAATACTAACAATACCCATACCGAATGTTTCAATAAATAATAACTGTGCTACTTTTTTCTTTTTCGCTCCGAGCATCATGTACATACCGAGTTCTTTTCTTCTTAATGTGAGTAAGAAAGAATTGGCATATATAATATAAAATACAGTAATGAAAGATAATAGTATGGCACCTACCCAAAATACGAGTCTAATACTACTAATGAGACTATTATCTTTCGTAAATTCACTATTCATCGCCATCGTTTGGAACATGTAAAAAATACTAATGCTAATAACGAGACCGATAAGTAAAACCATATAATCTTTTAACATCTTTTTCATACTATGACGTGATAATTTGAATAACATAGTCTCGCCCCCTACTTAGACTCTGCAGCTGAGCCCATATGAGCAAGCACACCTAATATATCTTGATAGAAATCTTCTCGCGTTCCTTGACGCTTTAACTCTTTATATAGAAGACCATCTTGAATAAATAATATACGCTCACAATAACTTGCACTAAATGCATCGTGTGTTACCATCAAAATACTTACATTGTGATTTTCATGTAAATCTTGCATCGCTTCTAATAAGCTTTTTGCATTTTTACTATCAAGCGCTCCTGTCGGTTCATCTGCTAAAACGATTGCTGGATTATGTACTAAAGCTCGAGCTGCCGCTGTTCTTTGCTTTTGCCCACCAGAAACAGCAGTTGGATATTTTGTTAAAATTTCAGTAATTCCTAATTTCTTCGCCACCTCATTTACCTTTCCAGTAATCTCACTTGAAGGTACACCTTGCAGAGAAAGTGGTAAAGCAATATTTTCATAAATTGATAAGTTTTCTAGTAAGTTAAAATCTTGAAAGATGAACCCTAATTTTTGAGATCGAAAATCTGATAATGCATTCCCCTTCATAGAAGTAATATTTGTACCAGCTATTGTCACACTACCACCTGTCGCTTGATCCAATGTACTAATCACATTCAATAAAGTTGTTTTTCCAGATCCAGAAGGACCCATAATCCCGACAAATTCCCCTTCTTTAATATTTAATGACACACCCCTTAATGCTTTTGACTGATTCTCATTTCTTTTCCCATACGTTTTTTCTACACTTTCTACAGTAACTACATTTGTTGACATCTCTTTCACTCCATCCCTTTTGTATAAATTTAATTTCTCACACATTTCTTATCTTTTTCTCATGTAAATTCTTAATATTTTTTAATTATTCTAACTAAAAAGGTTATACAGATAACATGAACCTATTTCCTACTTCATATTCTCATCTTTCTACAACTCGTTCCTTCGATTTCGCTTACATTTACCTTACATTTTTGTAAGGTAAACAAGAAAACACACCAATTTTTAATGGTGTGTTTTCTTTACACTCAATATCCTCTATTCTTTATTTCCTCTTCAATACTTGAGACAAATACATCTAGCGCAACAACTTCTGACTTCTCTCCTCCATATTTACGTACATTCACAGCTCCGTTCTCCAGTTCCTTATCCCCAATAACAAGTACATAAGGAATTTTTTGCATTTGTGCTTCTCTAATTTTATATCCTAATTTTTCATCTCGTACATCTCGTTCGACACGAACACCAGCTTGTGCTAATTTATCCGCAACCTCATCTGCGTATTGTACATGGACTGCATTCGAAACTGGAATGACCTTCACTTGAACTGGCGCCACCCATGCCGGGAATGCACCTCCAAAGTGCTCAATTAATATTGCTAAGAAACGATCTAAAGATCCTAATACTGCCCTATGAATGACAACTGGTCTTTTCTTTTCATTCTTCTCATCTATATAATTTAAATCAAATTTCTCTGGCATTTGGAAATCAAGCTGGATTGTTCCGCACTGGTGACTTCTATTTAAAGCATCTTTAATATGGAAGTCAATTTTTGGTCCGTAAAATGCACCGTCACCTTCATTTAGTCTATATTTATAATTCAATGAATGTAATACATTTGCTAACGCCGATTCTGCTTGTTCCCACAACTTATCATCGCCCATTGAATCTTCTGGACGTGTAGAAAGCTCTACTTCATACTGGAATCCAAAAGTTTTATATACGTAATCAATTTGCGCCATTACGGATTTAATTTCATCTTCAATTTGTTCTGGAGTTACAAATAAATGAGCATCATCTTGGCAAAAAGTACGAACTCTTAATAGTCCATTTAATGCACCGCTAAATTCATGTCGATGCACTTGACCGAACTCACACATACGGATTGGCAATTCGCGATAAGAGTGTAATTTATTTTTGAACATTAACATATGACCAGGACAGTTCATTGGCTTTAATGCAAAGCTCTTATTATCTACTTCTGAGAAATACATGTTGTCCTTGTAATGTCCCCAGTGTCCTGATTTCTCCCACAACTCTTGGTTCATCATAAACGGAGTACGTACTTCTTGATACTTATACTCTTTTTGAATTTCTCTTAAAAATGCTTCTAACTCATTTCGGATAATTTGACCTTTCGGTAAATAAAACGGCATTCCCGGAGCCTCTTCAGAAAACATAAATAACTCAAGCTCACTACCTAATTTACGATGATTTCTTTTTGCTGCTTCTTCAACGAAATGTAAATACTCTTCTAATTCTTTTTGAGAAGCGAACGCAACACCATATATGCGCTGAAGCACTTGGTTATTACTATCACCTCGCCAATATGCACCGGAAACGTGAGTTAATTGAAATGCTTTCAAATAACCTGTAGATGGTAAATGTGGTCCTCTACATAAATCTACAAATTCACCTTGTTTATATAGTGTTACACTTTTCCCACTAGGAATTGCTTCTAAAAGTTCTAATTTCAAACGGTCATTCATTTCTTGAAACAGTTTAGCTGCTTCTTCTCGAGAAACCTCAACTCGTTCTATCTTTATATTTTCATTTATGATTTTTTTCATTTCTTTTTCGATTTTCCGTAAATCTTCTATGTTTACACTACTTGGAAGATCCATATCATAATAAAATCCATTTTCAATAACAGGCCCTACTCCAAGATTTATATCACCATACAATCTTTTTACAGCTTGCGCTAAAATATGTGCCGCGGAGTGTCTTGCAATTTCTACACCTTCATCTGAATCTATAGTAATGATTTCTACTTCCGCATTTTCTTCAATATTTCGGCGTAAATCATATAACCCATCATTTACTTTCCCCGCAACTGCTTTCTTTTTTAAACTATTGCTAATGGATCCCGCAATTTCTTCTAAAGTAATTCCTTTTACAAATTCTTTCACACTACCATCTGGAAATTTAATTTCAATCATTTGTTCTTTCATTTTTCATCTCTCCATTTCATAATAAAAAGCACACTCATCCCTAAAATAGGGACGAGCGTGCTTATACCCGTGGTTCCACCCAGATTCCCATCATAAAAAACATAATGGCTTCATTTACGGTAACGTCGTTTACACGGCACTAGATACTTCATTTCCCCAGTGCAGCTCTAAGGTGGTAAGTTATTTTTCTGCGTTAGGAAGTTCTCAGCTTTCCTTCCTTCTCTGTATAACCGGGGAAAATAACTCGTGTCCTTTTCTTCGCTTATTATGAAATTGAATGCAAAAAAGCATATTCATCCCTAAAAATTAGGGACGAATATGCTTATATTCGTGGTTCCACCCAGATTCCCATTACAAAAAACATAATGGCTTCTTTTGCGATAACGTCGCTTACACGGCACTAGATACTTCGTTTCCCCAGTGCAGCTCTAAGGTGGTAAGTTATTTTTCTGCGTTAGGAAGTTCTCAGCTTTCCTTCCTTCTCTGTATAACCGGGGAAAATAACTCGTGTCCTTTTCTTTGCTTTTTTTAAATACATCCATTAATTGTTATTTACTATATCTTATTCATTTTATTTTTGCAAGTGTTTGGAAAAGATTTTTTATTTAATAAAAAAAGAAACCAAAAAATGTTTTTGGTTTCTCCTTCTCAATTTTACCAATCTTGTGGTTCGTAATTTAAGTCTGCAAATAGACGTCGTTTCTCTTTCTTCGTTAAATCTCTCCACTGTCCAACAGGTAAATTATTCAATTCGATATTCATAATTCTCGTACGTTTTAACGTGTATACTTGATAACCTAAAGCTTCACACATACGACGAATTTGGCGATTCAACCCTTGTGTTAAAATAATTTTGAACTCATATTTTGATAACTGTGTGATCTCACAAGGAAGTGTTTTTGTACCTAGAATTTTAACACCCGCTGCCATTTTTTCTAAGAAATCAGGTGTAATTGGCTTATCTACTGAAACGATATATTCTTTCTCATGTTTGTTTTCAGCACGTAAAATTTCATTAACGATATCACCATCATTCGTTAACAAAATTAAACCATCTGAGTCTTTATCAAGACGTCCAATATGGCTAATTCGTAAAGGGTGATTCACTAAATCGATAATATTACCTTTTACTGATTTTTCACTTGTACATGTAATACCTACTGGTTTATTTAAAGCGATATATACGTGATCTCGAGCAATACGAAGTTGCTCTCCATTTACGCGTACATCATCACCTGGATTCACTTGGTCACCAATTTTTGCAACCTTACCGTTAATAATTACTCTTCTCTCATTAATTAATTTATCTGCTCCGCGTCGAGACGCTTTTCCAGCTTCACTAATAAATTTATTGATACGCAAATTAGGCACATCCTTTTCTAAAAAAATTTCAAGCTCACACTGCTTCTACCGTACAATACAAAAGGGTAAGCCTCCTATTATAACTTAAATATATTAACATGAAAGGGTATATAACGTCTTCTATTAATTTCTTGTTTATAAGAAATTATCTTTATTATACATTCATTTATGCACTTTTTCTGTGCTTAATATACAAGCCATTCTTCCTTACATATAGCTTGTTTACCTCTTATATCTTCTATATCTTCATGAATATTAGCTAGTTTATACAACTCAGGGAAAATCTCTTCTACATAATTTTGATGCGCCATTCCATCTTTCCAATAAGTTAACACTATGTAATGATTTTCATTTTTTAAAGACTTCCCAACAACGCCAGCTAACATTCCTTTTGCTTTTTCCATCCCTTTATTCCAAATTGTTTCTTGTTTATGTAAAAAATACTTTTCTTTTTCCACTTTAATATCACATATAGCAACTCTTACGAATGATCCCTCTGTAACAACGTCTTTCAGAGGCGTATCAGTTATATCATACAAAGTTTGAAATAATTCAATTTCACATGAAAGAAACGTATCCTCTTGATTACTATTTAAATAAATTGTATCGTGGGCACCATTCATAAATGATTGATATGCACTTTTATCTTCCCATAAAGTAAATACACACGCCTCATCTTCATTCCATCCACCAAATTGCCAATGAAATCCATCTAGATGCTGTATATCACGCCATTTTTCTTGTGCCATTGAAAATAACTCTTTTTTCTCTTCTTCTACTTTACAATAGATTGTTTTTAGCAACATTTTTAATTTCCCCTTTAGCATATAATTTATCTTCTTCTCACAATAATTAGTTCACATAATATTTTTATAATCACCCTCCGTGTATAGAAAAGATATAATTTAAATCATTTCTAACCTATTTTCTCTACTTTAAACAACATTATTGTTATATATTATAATTATAAGTTTTTAAATTTTGGAGGCGTTACATATTGCAAAAATTACTTTTTACTAAATGGACAGTTGTTATTTCTATTCTCATCATTTTCGGTACAATTTTCTACGTTACGAATGGTAAAAATAACACCGAAAAAGCCCTTGTAGAAACAGCGGATACAAAAACTTTCAAAACAAAATTACAGCCTAAAATTAATGAATTGACTACTAATTATAATGATATCATCGAAAAGGATTGGTTGCCTGCCTGGGAAGAGATTAACACGAACGGTGATTCAGTAGACAGAGATAAACTATTAGTTACAATGAATGCTGTTTCCAAACAATATGAAAACATTATGAATGAAATAGACATTTTGAAAATTAAAGAAAATATATCGGAAGTACAAATACAAGAACAACTTCTTTATTTCACAACTGAATTTAAGGCTGCTTCTAAATTTATGAAAAACGCGGCAGATTTAATTATAGATGGAGCCACTAACTCTACTCTAAACAGTGCAACAATTGAAAATACGAAACATGCTTTAGGGCTTGCGGATCAACATATTGTTATTGCTTTATCTACTTTAACTGAAGTTGAAGAGAAATTAGGACTTTCGAAAAAATAGAATTCTTTACTATTTTAAAATAAAAAATGATTGCATTTCACTAATTGTATATCTATAATATTTTTATTGATCTTATACACATTCAATGCGTATAGGTTATTAATTTTATAATTCGGATGAACCATTCAGGAGAAGGTCTATTGATCTACCGACGGGGCAAAAAGTTGTTAACCGACTTTGAAACTCTCAGGTCTTGTTTACAAGTAGAACTGCATGGGGACGAATCTCTGGAGAGACTCCCTCTCGCTTTATATAGCGTAGAGGAAAACGAGCACCGAAGGAGCAAATCCGCTACTATAGCGGATAATCTCTCAGGTAAAAGGACAGAGACAAGCGAAAGAAAATGCCGATTTGTATCGGTTTATTTTTCTATCCCTTGTTTCTCCAGAGACCATTTCATTTACTTGAAGTGGTTTTTATTTTTTCTAAAAAAGGAGAATAAAGATGGAGACAGTAAGTAAAGTATTAGAACAAATCAATCACTATGTGTGGGGATTACCAACGTTGTTGTTACTCGTTGGTACTGGTATCATTCTCACAGTGCGTTTAAAAGGTTTACAGTTTAGTAAACTATTATACGCTCACAAACTAGCTTTTAAAAAATCAGAAGATACATCTTCCTCCGGAGATATTAGCCACTTCCAAGCACTTATGACAGCTATGGCGGCAACGATCGGTATGGGAAATATAGCTGGTGTTGCAACTGCTGTGACGATTGGTGGGCCTGGTGCAATCTTTTGGATGTGGATTACTGCTTTATTCGGTATGGCAACAAAATATGCCGAAGCAATTCTTGCGGTGAAATACCGTGTTAGTAATGAAAATGGTGAATATTCAGGTGGGCCAATGTACTATTTAGAACGTGGTTTAGGTAAGAAATGGCTTGCAGTTTTATTTGCTATATTCGGTACAACTGCTTCTTTCGGTATCGGGAATATGGTGCAATCTAATTCAGTTGCAGAGGCAATGCGAATTAATTTCTCTTTCCCTCCTGCTTTAACTGGTATAGTAATGTCATTTTTAATCGCTATCGTTATTTTAGGCGGTGTAAAAAAAATCGGGAAAGTAACAGGATATGTTGTTCCTATTAAAGCTTTCTTTTATATCATTGCTGGTCTTATCATTATTTTCTATCACTACGATCAAATTCCTGAAGCATTTTCACTTATTTTTTCTGGTGCGTTTAATGGTACTGCAGCTGCTGGTGGTTTTATCGGTGCAACAGTTGCATCAGCTATTCAAATTGGAATGGCGCGCGGCGTATTTGCAAACGAAGCTGGTTTAGGGAGTGCCCCTATTGCCGCGGCGGCTGCAAAAACTGATTCCCCTGCAAAGCAAGCTTTAGTTTCAATGACTGGTACTTTTCTAGATACGTTTATTGTATGTACAATTACAGGACTAGTTTTAATTACTACAGGCGCATGGAAGTCTGGTAAAACTGGGGTTGAAGCTACAACACTTGCGTTCCAATCTGTATTCGGTACTGCTGGTAGTATGATTCTTGGTATCGCCATTATTTTATTCGCCTACTCTACTATTTTAGGCTGGTCGTATTACGGTGAGAAATGTGTAGCTTATTTATTTGGAGAAAATGCCGTTAAATATTATAAAGCAATCTTTATTGTCATGATTGCTATTGGTGCGAATTTAAAATTAGGCATCGTATGGACATTTGCGGATATTGCAAATGGACTTATGGCGATTCCAAACTTAATTGGTCTTATTGGGTTAAGTGGTATTGTTGTTGCTGAAACGAATCGCTTTTTACAAGCAGAGAAATTGAAAGAAAACCATAAAAAACAAGCAAGTTAATCTAAAAAAAGGAATGACTCATACATAATGAGCATTCCTTTTTTCGTTTTCTTACTCAGTAAATATCATTAAAAATATATTTATATAAATCTTTCTCTTTTTTATTCCACTAAAAGTTTTTCACATAAATGTCATAAATCGTATGGTCTAACTATATAGTTGAAAAGGAATGCGACATTAAAGTGTCGCTGAAAAACTCATCCAAGAAAAGGGAGGAAAAATCTTTTGAAAAACAAAATCATTGTTTTCCTATCTGTTTTATCATTTATTATTGGTGGTTTCTTCTTTAACACGAATACTTCAAGTGCTGAAACATCATCTACTGATTACGTTCCTAACCAATTAATCGTTAAGTTCAAACAAAATGCATCTTTAAGTAATGTGCAATCTTTTCATAAATCTGTCGGAGCTAATGTCTTATCTAAAGATGATAAGTTAGGTTTTGAAGTCGTACAATTTTCAAAAGGTACTGTAAAAGAAAAAATAAAAAGTTATAAAAATAATCCAGATGTAGAATATGCGGAGCCTAACTATTACGTTCATGCATTTTGGACTCCGAACGATCCTTATTTTAATAATCAATACGGATTACAAAAAATTCAAGCCCCGCAAGCTTGGGATAGTCAAAGAAGCGATTCTGGTGTAAAAGTGGCTATTATTGATACAGGAGTTCAAGGATCACATCCCGATTTAGCTTCTAAAGTTATTTACGGATATGATTATGTTGATAATGACAATATCTCTGATGATGGCAATGGACACGGTACACACTGTGCAGGAATTACTGGGGCACTTACGAATAATGGCGTCGGAATAGCTGGTGTTGCACCACAAGCATCGATTTATGCTGTTCGTGTATTAGACAGTCAAGGAAGTGGTACTCTTGACGCTGTTGCCCAAGGTATTAGAGAAGCTGCAGATTCAGGTGCAAAAGTAATTAGTTTAAGTTTAGGTGCTCCAAATGGTGGTACTGCATTACAACAAGCTGTACAATATGCTTGGAATAAAGGCTCTGTTATTGTTGCAGCTGCTGGGAATGCTGGAAACACAAAAGCTAATTACCCTGCTTATTACAACGAAGTTATTTCAGTCGCTTCTACAGATCAATCAGATAAAAAATCTTCATTCTCTACTTATGGTAGCTGGGTAGATGTTGCAGCTCCAGGATCAAATATATATTCTACTTATAAAGGAAGCACGTATCAATCATTAAGTGGTACATCTATGGCAACACCTCACGTTGCAGGAGTCGCTGCTCTTTTAGCAAATCAAGGATATAGCAATACACAAATTCGCCAAATTATTGAGTCAACTTCTGATAAAATTAGTGGTACAGGTACGTACTGGAAAAACGGTAGAGTCAATGCATATAAGGCTGTACAATATGCGAAGCAATTACAAGAAAATAAAGCTTCTTAAGAAATAAAGTAAAACTTTAATCAGTTGATCTACTAAAATAGAAGGAGAGACTTCCACAACTAAAGCCTCTCCCTCTCCTTCTTATAAACTATATTACTCTCCCTGCTTTTTAACCATATGTAAATACAGAACAAAATCCATCATTGTCGACGAATGACCAAGTTGACGGATCATCGCTGTTATATTTCCTCTATGATATGTACCGTGATTTACAACATGTTGTACTAACTCTAAAATTGAAGTTTCTAATTTTCCTACATATGGATTCTCGATAACAAATACAGCATTCACATCTTGTATTGTACTTAAAAAGTCTTTATATTGATTTGCCATGTTTTCAAACATTTTTTCTAATTCATGTAACGATTTGTTTTCCATTTGTTTTCGTAATTCTTCTCGGCCTTGTATTGCTTCATTCATACTTTTACCATGCAATATGTGTAACCACACTTGATCTGTAATATAAATATGGGCAAACGTATCCTTGATTGATGGAAATGCACTCTGCATCTGTTCAGTAAAAATAGTATCATATTTTGGTAATTCTTTTAGTCGATTGAATAATCGTATATTAGCCCAAGCATGGTAATCCACTTGTTTTAACATGTACTCTTTCAATCGAAATCGCCTCCTTATTGTATGAAACGAATAGTTTGTTTCTTTATTTCTGATTCCCTATCAACTTTTGCAATCCCTTTTTCTTTCATTTCATATTTATTTACCGTTTTATATTTTACATACGTCTGAAATTCCGTTTGAAATGGAAACGGTGTAATCCGAATAGTTTCCTCATCTATCCATTCAGCTTGAATAGGTTTCTCTTCTTTACTATTAAACATTTCTGTTCCTTCAAAACCATCTTTAAACAAATCAATTTCATCTTTCTTTTCTACACCTGATTTATTCATACAGACATATAAAGAAAGTTCATCGCAAAACTTTAATAATCTATAATGTTTATCGAACATCACAAATTGCTCTTTTGTTAGCGTTGTCAATATTCTTTTTTGTCGTTCCAATTCACCTGCATAAAATGTCATCATCTCTTCATCTTCCTCATTTAATGGAAATGATAAAAAATGCTTACTACAAAGTAATGCTCCATATGGATTGGAATCTTCAATTTCATTCAAACCAATCGTATAAAAGACAAAGCGTAATGAACTTGGACAATCCATAAATGTATATGGGATATTTTTAGCATCATTCAAAATTGGTACTTTATCAAGTTCTATCCATCCTCTATCATGCTCATATATTGCATCAATTGTCTCTTTTAAATATGTATCATCTTCAAAAAAATCTTCTTTTATATGCTTTGCAATCTCTCCAGCTAAAAAACCATGATCATGTTGACGAATTAATATACTTTCTTTCTCATCCTTTTCACGAAAAATCATCCGTATACTCCCCCTCATCCTCATATTACAGCGTTTTCTATTCATCAATTCTTAATTAATCCCTAATTGTTAGCAGGGATTCAGTTTCTTGCAACGAAATTAACATAACTATATAGCATTCTTTCTAACAATATAAATAGCTTTATCTTTACTATCTATTATACTAAATCATTCATTCCAAAAAATTTTTTTATGAGGTGAAAACATGAACAAAACAGAATTAATTAAAAATGTCGCACAATCAGCTGATATTTCTCAAAAGGATGCTTCTGCAGCTGTACAATCTGTATTTGACACAATTGCTACTGCATTACAGTCTGGCGATAAAGTTCAATTAATCGGCTTTGGAACTTTTGAAGTGCGTGAAAGATCTGCTCGTACAGGACGTAATCCACAAACCGGCGAAGAAATTCAAATCGCTGCTGGTAAAGTTCCTGCATTTAAAGCAGGTAAAGAGTTAAAAGAAGCTGTGAAATAAACAAGAAACCAGCCATTTTAGGCTGGTTTCTTGTTTTAATTTAGTAATTGCTTTATATTTTCTGCATGATACACCTCGCAAATATAAAATATGCATCTGCAGTTACTTACAATTTGATATTTTCTTGTTGGATACACATGCGCCGAAACAGAGCATCCATCGAACAATTCAATAATATTCCCAGAAGGCTGATATCCTTCATATAATACGTTCCTTCTTACTTCCATCTTCTCTATAAGTTTTTCAACTGGAATGTTTCCACTCTCTAGCTCCCTCTTTATTGTATTTGGTAAAAACGAGGTATCCGCAAAAATGAGATTTTCAGATAATACTTTTCCTTTATAACTAATATTGGATACACGGTAAAGAAATGTTCCGTTTTTATCAAAGAAACTCTTTGCTTCTTTCGGGATATACTGTCTATCCAGCACCTCTTGTTCTAGAACATCAAACTGAACTGTATCATTCAATAACTTTTCTAAAGCATGAATAGATGATGTATCTCCAGAAAATAAAATATTTTTAATTGCTTGTACATGATAAGTGAATTCATTTGTTCTATTTTCCGCTACTAGCATGAGGAACACCTCTTCTATAAAATATTTTATTAAACTTATTTATAATTTAAAAGCGCTACTGCATCCAGCTGTATGATTTCGGTGACTTCTTTACTAAATATTGCAATTGAAGCCATATAATCTACACTTGGCCTTAAATCTCTCATCACTGTATTTTCTACTAACTCTTGTCTATCCTTAAAAACTAACAAGTTTGGAGAATCATTTGGAGCTGATATAGTAATATCCACTGGTGGAATCATTAGACCTTCACCTGTCGCCTTGAGCACAGCTTCCTTTCTAGTCCAATATGTTAAAAAACCTTCTATTTTTTGTTCATTAGGTAATTTCATAACTTGCGCTATTTCAATGTCGGTTAATACGCCTTCTGCCATTTTCATAACATCAACATTTGGATTCATTTGTTCAACATCAACGCCTACAGGTGCAGACTTTGTAAATGCAACAACAACCCAATCACCCGAATGCGAAACAGATAACTGCGGCATCCCCTCTGGTAATTGTGGTCTACCATGTTGTAGCTTACATACTGGGCACATTCGATTAATTGGAACTTGAATTGGCGACATAGAAAGCATTTTACCTAGAACTAATCTACTAATTACACAGCCTATTATAAAACGGGCACGATCTGCCGAATGATGATATGAATTTGCTTTTTCTCGTTCAACATCATTTAGTAAATTGTAATGCCATGATTGTAAATCCGAAATCCTTCCCCACCATATTTGACAATCATTCTCATTCAAAATTGGTATAGAATCTACAACTTTACTTTCTATCATGTAAACTCTCTCCTTCTAAATACCCAATGTAGATTTATTCCAAAATAATATTACCAAACTTATTCATTGACAATTTCTTTCTCTTTTTGTAATACAGGTAACGGTTTTTTCTTCTTTTTTGACATTACCTCTTTATCAGAAATACGTAAAGAAAATAGTAATGCTACGAGTAAAAATATTGCTGATCCAATTAATGCTGCTTGATATGGCAATAAATCTGAATGAGTATTATGTTGTACACTGCTATTTCCAAAACCGGCTAGTATACTAGCTAAAACAGCAACTCCTATCGCTGAACCTAATCGATTTTGCACATTAAATATAGTAGTTGCTCTCCCCATAGAAGGCGGCGTTATATTGTTAAATGCAGAAAATTGAACTGCTCCAACTGATTGGCCTAAGAAAATACCTATGCCAAACAATAATACCCGTATTTGCCAAGGGTTCGTATCGTGATTTACAAAACTTAATAAAATAAAGATAATCGCCGTACAAATTAACCCTATAGAAATTACCTTACGAGCTCCTAATTTCTTATATGACCATGGTACGATCTGTGACGATATCATTAATCCAATGGCCTCTGGGAATGTAGTAAGGCCTGATTCCAGTGCGGATACCCCTATTACATTTTGATACATAAGCGGAAAAACAAATAACATTCCTAGTAAACCAGCTGAAGAAAACAATGAAATAAGACTCATTTTTCTAAAGACTGGTTCTTTGAATAAGCGTAAATCTAGCATCGGTTGCTTTACTTTAAGTTCTACAATGATAAACAGTGTAATAAATACAATCCCAGCTATTCCAGTACTTATAACCTCTGTAGAAATCCAGCCTCTTGATGGTCCTTGACTGAGCGCATAGATTAGCATCGCAAACCCTGGTGCTGAAAAAACAAAACCGAGGTAATCAAAGCGACCAGCTGATTTTTCAATATGCTCTTTTAAAAATAGAAGACCGAATAGTAACGCCATAATTCCAAATGGTAAATTAATATAAAATGCCCAGCGCCAAGACATTTGATCTACAAAAAAGCCACCAATAATTGGTCCTACTGCCGGTGCGACAGCAATTGGCAACACAATAAACCGAGAAATTCTCGGCCTTTCCTCTGGTGAAAATGTTCGGAATAACATCGCCATCCCAACTGGTGTTAGAAGCCCCCCACCAGCACCTTGAATAATACGAAAAATATTCAATGAAGTAATATCGTTCGCTATCCCACATAACGCAGATGCGGTTGTAAATACGAAAAGAGCAGTTAGAAATACTCTTTTCGTACCGAATCGATCTCCTAGCCAACCAGAAATCGGAAGGAAAACAGCTAAGCTAACTAAATATCCAACATTAACTGTCCCCATAGCAGATGGTGGCACTTGCAGTTCCTTACTTATCGTTTGTAGTGCTACATTTACAATCGTTGCATCCATAGCAGCCATAAACATCGCTGTTATATATACGATACTTACCACTACTTTTGGATTTATTTTTTCTTTCATTATCGTTTTCCTACTATTATTTTTTCGTCAGCTTGATTATTTTTTGGATTCAAATCTTTCCAGTTATTCTCAACATATTGTAAGCAATCGTGCCTGCTAGCTTCTTCATGTACGACATTCCACCCAATAGGTACATCAAGAAAGACAGGCCAGAGAGAATACTGGCCCTCCTCATTTATTAATACTTTATATGTGTAATTATCATTTTCAAATGGATTCGTCATACTCTCCCTACCCCTTTCTTATTCTGTAAATATTTCGCTAATACTTGTCCAATTTCCGTAAGTGGCCCTGGTTGACATAAATCTTTATGTCTACAATCAATATCATGTTGCACAATTTGTCCGTCTAAATAATTTAACCACGTATTTGGAGAGATAGGATCAAACCAGTCCGGTATTACAGTAGATCTAAAGAATAAAATATCTCCGTTATAAACTTTCGGTACGTATCTCCCTAACAATCCTACCGAATTTACATATGTTTCTTTCAAATTTAAAATGGTCTCTTCTTCAAGACTTGCTAATGCACTTCCATCTTTACGAAGTATTTCAATCGCACTTTCCATCGTAAGTGGTTTGCCATCCATGTTGTCTGGATCATATCCACCTAGAGCCAGTAGTGCGATTAACGCTTCTTCTTCAGTAGGCGCTTCCGTATTCGGTAGGAAGTGACCAGGATAAGAATCTAGCATAACGAGTAATTCTACTTCTTCCCCTTCATTTTGTAGTTGCGCTGCCATTGCATGCACAACATTTCCTCCGAGCGACCAACCGAGTAAACGATATGGTCCGTGAGGCTGTACTTCACGAACGTGTTTTAAATAATCCGCTGCCATTTCCTCTAAACTTCTTGGAAGTTCTTCATTTTTAGCGATACCACGTGCTTGCACGCCGTAGATTGGATAATCTGTTCCTAAAGATTTCATAAGTCCTGCATAGCACCAACTTAATCCACCTGCTGGGTGTACACAAAATAGTGGCAATTGGTTTCCGCTTGCTCGTAACGGAAGCAACACATCGAGTGCACTTTGTCCATTTCCCACTTCAAGTCTTTCAGCAAGGCCTGCAACAGTAGGTGCTGCAAATAAAGTTCCGATATTTAATTCGATCCCAAGCGCTTCTTTAATACGGCTCATAAGCTGCACTGCAAGGAGTGAATGACCACCTAAATCAAAGAATCCGTCATCAATTCCAATTTGAGGTACACTTAGCACTTCTGTAAACAAGTCACATAACAGTTCTTCTTGCGGTGTTCTTGGTCCACGACTAGAAGATGATGCGATAAATTCTGGAACTGGCAATGCCTTTCTATCTAATTTACCGTTTGGAGTTAAAGGCAACTCATTTACTACTACAAAAGCATATGGAACCATATAATCTGGTAGACTACCACTAGCAAACAGACGCATTTCATTCGTATCAATCGCTTCATTATTTGATGCGACGATATAAGAAACTAATCGTTTATCCCCTGGTTGATCTTCCCGTACAATAACTGCTACTTGCTCAACTGTAGGGTGTTTCATTATGACCGCTTCTATTTCTCCTAATTCAATTCGGAATCCGCGAATTTTTATTTGATGATCTGCACGTCCTATATAATCGAGCGTCCCATCATGACGCCAACGAGCTAAGTCTCCAGTACGATACATTCTTGTACCTGGCTTGCCAAATGGATCTGCAATAAAACGTTCTGCAGTTAAACCTGCCCTTCCTAAATATCCACGAGCAAGCCCTGCACCTGCAACATACATTTCTCCCACTACTCCAGGTGGCACTGGTTGTAAATAATGATCTAATACGTATACTTTAAGGTCAGGTATACTGCACCCAATTAAACTGTTTGCTCGTAAAGAAACGATTGTTTCGTCTAACTCAATATAACTAACATGTACTGTCGTCTCAGTAATACCGTACATATTAATAAGCTTCGGTGCGTCATGAGGATGTCGACTATACCAATCTTCTAATCGACTTAGCTCAAGTGCCTCACCTCCAAAAACAACATATCGTAAAGATAATTTTTGGCCAATCTCTTCATTTTCACGATCTGCTTGCATCAATTGATAGAACGCTGATGGAGTTTGGTTTAAAACAGTTACCTTTTCTTTAACAAGAAGTTGTAAAAATTCTTTCGGCGAGCGACTTACAGTATGTGGAACTACAACTAAACGCCCTCCGTATAATAAAGGTCCCCAAATTTCCCAAACCGAGAAATCAAAAGCATATGAATGGAACATCGTCCACACATCGTTTCCATCAAACTGGAACCAATGATCAGTTGCTCCTAAAAGTCTTACTACATTTTGATGAGGTATCATAACACCTTTCGGTCTACCTGTTGAACCTGATGTATAAATAACGTAAGCAATATGTGATGGAGTTAATGGCTTCACGCGCTCCATTTCATCAATATTGTCTTCACTATGTTTCTCAATTTCTTCTATTACTTTTACATTATCAACTAAAACTTTTAGTGCCTCATTACATTCAATTTCCACTTCTGAATTCGTTAAAACACATGATGGTTTCGCATCGTGTAGCATAAATGAAATACGGTCTGCTGGGTAATCTGGATCTAACGGAAGGTATCCAGCACCAGCTTTAAGAACAGCTAATAAACTTACAACCATGTTTAATGATCTTGGCATCGCTAAAGCAACGAGTTGATCAGGACCAATTCCTTTTGCTATTAGGAATCGAGCTATTTTATTTGCTTTTCTATTTAACTCTTCATAAGTTAATTTCTTATTTTCAAAGACGACAGCAATAGCATTTGGATTTATATGAACTTGCTTTTCAAATAATTGTAATAATGTCATTTCTGGTACAATTTGAAAACCACCATTCCACTTTTCTAACACTGCATTTTTCTCTGCTAAAGTTAATATTTCTAATCTGCCAATGGATTGATCCGGATTTGTCGCCGCATCATCTAATAACAAAATGAATCGTTCTATTAGTTTTTGAACCGTTTCACGTTTATATAAATCGGTACTAAACTCTAGTAATCCATGTAAACCGTTCGGAGTACCATCAACCTCGTTACTCTCACTAATTTCAAATGTTAAATCAAACTTCGCAGAGCCAACACTTTGAATTTCAAGGCTCGCTTCTATATCCGGGACATCAAAGATTGCTTCTGGCGTATTTTGGAAAGCTAACATAACTTGAAATAGCGGATGACTATTTCGAGTACGCACCGGGTTTAACACTTCAACGAGTCGTTCAAATGGAACATCTTGATTTTCATAAGCTGCAAGATTTGCCTGCTTCACTCTATTTAATAATTCTTTAAAACTTGGATCTCCTGAAGTATTTGTACGTAACACTAACGTATTTACAAATAAACCGACTATGTCAGAGAGTGCATCATCGTTTCTTCCAGCAATCGGACTACCGATTGGTATATCAGTACCTGCACCTAATCTTGTAAATAGCGCACTTAGTCCTGCTTGCAATACCATAAACAAACTAACTCCGTTTTTCCGTGCGAGCTCTACTAACCTACTATGCATACCTACATCTATATGAAAATGAATGGTTTCTCCTCTGTAACTCGTTTCCATTGGACGCTGATAATCTGTAGGCAACTCCAATTGATCTGGTAATCCCTTTAACTCTTTCTTCCAAAAATCTAATTGTGTTGAAATGAGACTTTCTTGTGTAGTTTCATCCCCTAACAATTGTTGTTGCCAAAGTGCATAATCTGCGTATTGAACCGGAAGTGTCTCTAGCTGTACTTTGTTACCTTGACATCGCGCTTTATACGCCGCTGTAAAATCTCTCGTTAACGGTTGTAATGACCAGCCATCCCCTACAATATGGTGTAATAGAATTAATATTACATGTTCGTTTTCACTCACTGTAAAAATTTGCAAACGAACTGCTGGTTCAACATCGAGGTTAAAGCTATATCTTACCGCTTCCGCAAGTGCACTTTCTAATTCACCTTTACATGTTTTTGTTCTAATCATTTCTAGATTTAAATTTTCCATATGTAAAATTTCCTGGTAGGAACTACCTAATACGTTAGGGAAAATTGTTCTAAGTGTTTCATGTTTCTCGACTACATCATAAAAGGCACCTTGCAATGCTTCCTCGTTCAACTTTCCAGACAAACGTATAACTAACGGAATATTATAAGTAGGGCTTGGACCTTCTAAACAATTCAAGAACCATAATCTACGTTGTGCAAATGAAAGTGGAACTTCATTTGGTCTTCTTACTTTCTTAATCGCTGGTCTTGCAGTTTTCGCTTGATCCAATTGTTTCGCTAATTCAGCAACAGTTGGCGATTCAAATAGTTTTCCAATTCCTAATTCGACACTTAACATTTCACGAATTCTTGCCATTAAACGCGATGCAAGAAGCGAATGTCCACCCATTTCAAAGAAATTATCATCAATGCTAATGCGAGAAACACTAAGTACTTCTGCAAATAAATGACATAATATTTCTTCTTTCGGATTTCTAGCAACCCTCTCATTGTTCATTCCATTAAAATCAGGAGCAGGTAATTTCTTTCTGTCAACCTTACCATTTGGCGTTAATGGTAATTCTTCTAGTAATACAAATGCTGATGGCACCATATAATTCGCTAAACTTTCTGAAACATAAGAACGAATTTCTGCAAGGTTAATCATTTCCTTCTCTTTGGCAACAATATACGCAATGATTCGTTTATCATTTGGACGATCTTCTCGTACCATAACCACTGCTTCCTTAACATTTTCATGTCGTTGTATTACCATTTCGATTTCAGCTAATTCAATTCGGAAACCACGAATTTTAATTTGATGATCTGCGCGGTTCATGTACTCTAAAACACCATCACTGCGCCATTTTACTAGATCACCTGTACGGTACATGCGCTGCCCTGGTTTTCCATAAGGATTTGCAACAAACCGTTCAGCTGTTAACTCTGGTTTTCCTAAATATCCGCTTGCAAGTCCTTCCCCTGCAATATATAATTCACCAATAACTCCAGGTGGAACTGGTTGTAACCCTGCATCCAATACATACACTTCTGTATTGCAAATTGGCTTTCCGATAGGAGGTATCCCCTTTTCACTTTCATCAATGTTCATGAAGGTAGACCAAATCGTCGTTTCAGTTGGCCCATATAAATTAGTTATTGAGCAGCCTAATTCTCTTAATTTATTTGCTAAATGCCCTGGAAGAGCTTCACCACCAACAAGTATATTTAGCCCTTGTAACTTCTCTGGATAATCAGTTACTAACGCCTGCCAAAGCGTCGGTGTAGCCTGCATAATGGTCACTCTTTCTTCATGTAAAAGTGTCGTTAATGCAGAAGGCTCTTGTATGTCTTCCTTTTGCGCAATTGTTAAACTCGCGCCACTAATAAGAGGTAAATAAATTTCTAGAGCAGAAATATCAAACGCAAATGTTGTAACTGCTAATAAATGATCATGTTCATGTAACGAAAACTTTTGTTGCATAGCCATTAAAAAGTTACTTAAACCTCTCATAGGAACAATTACACCTTTTGGGTTTCCTGTTGAGCCTGAAGTATATATTGTATAGGCTGAGTTTAAAAGTGATACATCATTCTTACATGCTATATTCATACGAGAAGATGTATGTAATGCTAGTTTCGTTTCTTCATCATCTAATACAATTTTTTTTATATCATTTTTTATAACTAACTTAGATGAAACAGATGAATGTGTTATGATACAAACTGGTTTTGCATCATTTACTATATAATTTATTCGCTCAGCTGGATATTCTGGATCTATTGGTAAATACGCTGCACCAGCCTTTAAAACTGCTAGCATACTAACCACTATTTCCGTTGATCTTGGAAATACTAAAGCTACAAACTGATTTGGTCGTATTCCTTCTTCTACTAAATAATGTGCTAGTTCATTCGCTCGTTCATTTAGCTCTTTATACGTAAAGTTTACACCGTCACAAGTAATCGCTAGTTTATTTGGAGTTTTTTGCACTTGTTTTTCAAATGATATAGGTAGACTGATTAACTCATCGTCTTCCTTCGTTTCATGCCATTCCAATAAAACTTTATGATTTTCTTCAGGAAGAGTAATATTTATCTTTCCAATCGACTCGTCTTTTTGATAAGCATTTATCATTAATTCTAATAATTGCATAAATCTTTCTTTATGCAATGCTAGCTCCGCACCATTATATACTTCCGGATTCGCATCAAAATGAATCATTAGCTCATTTTGATCAAAACGTTTATATACATTTATCGATAAATCATCCACAGGTCCTGCTGATAAGTTATGCGTAATACCACGATTCCCACCAAAGTTAAGCCCGTAATCAAAAGGCATAACATTCACTAACGGTCCAAATAATCTTTGATTTTCACCTAATAACTTTAAGTCTCTTCTTAATTCCTCATGACGGTATTTATGATGGCGACGTACATCTTGGATTTCTTTAGAAACTTGCTGTAATAATTCTACGAGAGTTATATTTGGAGTTACAGTAAGACGAAGTGGTACTAAATTCATTACCATACTAGGTGTATGAATAGATGCAGAACCTAGACGCCCCATCATCGGTAAACCTAAAACAATATCATTTTCACCTGTTAATTTATGCATATAAATACTTGTGACAGCGACAATGAATTCCGGCCAACTTGTTAACGAAATATTGATATCTTCTAGTAAAGTTTTTGTACTAGAACTAGATAAACAAGCTGTTTCGCGTAAAAATCCATTTGATGTTCTCGGTGCTCGTTCTGCCAAACTTACAACTTCTGGTTCATCCGCAAATTTTTCTAACCAAAAAGCACGATCTTCCTGAAATTGTTTAGACTCACGATACTCCATATCTTCTTGCACAACTTTTGCAAGAGAACCAAATGTCTTTTCATTCTTGTTTGTTTCTTCTATAAGTGATGTATACTCATTCGCTACCTTTTGGCTAAGAAGTGAAAATCCATAGCCATCCATCACAATGTGATGGATGCGCTGATACCAAAAGAAACGATTATTTTCAACTTGAATAAGTGCTTCAATAAATAAAGTATCTTTTTTCAAATCGACTGGCATAGATAAATCATTTTTCATCCATGCTTTAGCAGCCTCTTCAGGATTTTCTTCTTTACGAACGTCAATAAAATGCATATGAAACTGTGATTCTTCAATAACTTGCCATGGGCCAATTTCATCTTCTTCGAAACGAACATGAAGTGCCTCAGCTTCCATTACAACTTTACGTACTGCTAATTCGAAAATTTCTTGATTCATATTTCCGTTTATTTCTACATATTCCCCAGTATTATAAATCGGATTAAGTGGATCTAATTGTTGCGCAAACCACATGCCAGACTGCGCAGATGATAACGAATGACGAATCTTTTGACTGTTAGGCATTCTTTACTACCCCTTTATTATGTAGTCTATTTGTTACAGCACCTGTGCTGTTTGTGAAGATAGTAAACTGTACCAACCCGCAACAGTTGGACGTTCTGCTAAATCTGCAAAAGTGATTTCTTTCCCTTCACGACGCCACTTCTCTACTAAACTCATAATTCTGACCGAATCAAGCCCTCTATTTAATAAGTCCTCATCAATATCAATACTCTCTACTGGCTCACGAAGTAATTGTGCAACTAATTCATGCACTTCCTGTATAGTGATCCCTTCACTCTCATCACCTTTGACACTTTGTAAATCGTTTAACAATAGGCTTGTTGATGTCGTTACTGCACATCTATTAGATGCATACTCCAATGCTTGTTTATGATGTTCTAGTGAAAAATCAGCAACTGCATCTGCTACAAAGAACGGCTGAATACCATCCATAAATGCTTCACAAGCTGTTAAAAGGCAGCCAATATGCGCATAAATACCGCAAATAATGAGTTGATCTCTTCCTTGTTCATGTAAAATTTCTAATAGATTTGTCTTTTTAAATGCACTATATCTCCATTTTGTTAAGAATATATCATCCTCATCAGGAGTAAGTTCATCAATAATTTTCTTTTTATCTGGTCCAGCAGGAATACCGTCACCCCAAAAGTCTTGTAATAAACCTCGTTGTTCTAACGTTTGCCCACCAGGTTGCGCTGTATAAACAACTGGTATACCAAGTTCCTTACATTTTTCTCTTATCATTTTAATATTTGAAATAAGTTCTACTTTCGGTGATTCTTTATCGCTATATGCATCAAGAAAATATTCTTGCATGTCATGAATTAAAAGTACTGCACGTTTCGGATCTGGTGTCCAATTCACTTTATTTTTTGGTAGTTCTGATTCAATTGGCATTTTATATACTGAAATAGATGGGATAGCCATCTAATCACTTCCTTCCTGTTTTTATTATTATTTTACTGTAATAAGTTTTTCAGCAATGACTTTACGTAATTCTTTTTTGCTTATCTTTCCAACGCCTGTTTGCGGGAATGATTCAATAAATTCAATTCGATCTGGAATCTTATAAGCTGCTATACCGCGTTCTCTTAAAAACATTTTTAATTCACTTACTGCCGGAGCTTGTCCGCGAGCTATAACAAATGCACAAGTACGTTCTCCTAAATAATCGTCAGGCATAGATACAATCGCTACATCATGTACTGCATCATGTGCTAATAGATGATTTTCAACTTCTTCCGCGGCAACTTTCTCACCGCCACGATTAATTTGATCTTTATCTCTTCCTTCTACAATGATGTAACCTTGTTCATTTACTTTCACAAGATCTCCTGTGCGATAAAATCCATCCTTTGTAAACGATCGTGCATTATGCTCTTCTGCTTTATAATAACCACGAATTGTATATGGCCCTCTTGTTAATAAACTACCTACTTCGCCAGGTTTTACATCGTTGTCATTTTCATCAACAACTCGTACTTCATCGAGTGCAGACATTGGTCTACCTTGTGTATGAATAATAATTTCTTCAGGATCATCTAATCTTGTATAGTTCACTAATCCTTCCGCCATACCGAATACTTGCTGTAATGTACATCCAAATGTAGGGCGTATACGTTTTGCAACTTCAGCACTAAATTTCGCGCCACCTACTTGAATCACCTCTAGACTCGATAAATCGTTATTACGTGAAGATGCAGCATCAAGCCATATCATTGCTAATGGCGGTACGAGAGCAGTAATCGTAACTTTTTCTTTTTCAATAAGTGCAAACGCCTCATCTGGACTACCTCCAGTTGCCAGCACTACTTTTCCACCCGCATAGAAAGTTCCAAATGTTCCAGGAGAGCTCATCGGGTAATTATGTGCTACTGGAAGAACGGCCATATAGACACTCTTTGCACTTAAATTACAAATTTCAGCGCTAACACGTAAACTATAAATATAATCATCATGCGTTCGAGGAATTAATTTAGAAAGTCCTGTTGTCCCCCCTGATAATTGGAGAAACGCAACATCACTTGGCTGAACTTCTGGTAATGGAACGGGATCTATATATAAATCACTTATGTTCACAAATTCTTCTTCTTCTCCCACTACAATTACATGTTGTAAAGTTGGCACTTTCTCTTTCACTTCTCTTGCTAGTTTTCGATAATCAAAACCGAGAGTTTTATCTGAAATAACGTAAACACTCGCCTCACCAAACTCACAAAAATAACTAATTTCACTGCTTCGATGTGAAGGTAATGCAAAAACAGGAAGTGCCCCAATTCGAAATAGCGCAAAACATACTTCGAAAAACTCAATAATGTTAGGTAGCTGGATTACAACTCGATCCTCTTGCTTTATTCCTAAATTCAGTAGCCCTGAAGCTAATCGATCTACTTTTTTATCAAGCTCACTATACGTAATATGCGTATTACCACTTACAACTGCAATTTGATCGCCATATTTTTCAGCTCGCTCTCTTAACATCACGCCAAATGTTTCCCCAAGCCAACAGCCTTCCTCTCGATAACGATCAGCAAATTCTTTTGGCCATTTTGTATAACCTGTTAGCATTCTTTCTGCCCCCTACTTTTCATTAAGTGAACTATCATTTAATCCTAAAGCTTTCAACATTGTTTGGAACTTAGCTGATGTTTCTGCTAATTCATCTTCTGGTTTTGACTCAGCAACAACGCCCGCTCCTGCATATAAACGGAGTGTATTTTCTTGTACTTCAGCACAACGAATTGTAACAATCCATTCACCGTCTCCATTTAAATCACTCCACCCTAGCATTCCTGTAAAGAATTCACGGTCAAATGGCTCAATTTTTTGAATCGCCTCTCTCGCTTCTTCCATCGGTGTGCCGCAAACTGCTGGCGTCGGATGAAGAGCAATTGCTAATTCCAAAGAAGTAGTATTCGGATCCTTTAATTCACCTTTCACTTCAGTAGATAAATGCCACATCGCTTCACTATGAATAACGGATGGCTTTTCCGGAACATGTAATGTATGACAGTACGGACGAAGCGCTGCAGCAACTGCTTCTACTACTACCGCATGTTCATGTAAATCTTTTGGAGAAGAAAGTAATTCCTCTGCTCTTCTCTTATCTTCAACTGAATCCTCACTACGTGGCCTTGAACCAGCTAACGGATTAGAAATAACTTGCATACCATTACGTGAGACGAGTAATTCAGGGCTCGCTCCAATTAACGTCTTACTATTCTCATTTTCATCTTTCGATAAATTCACAGCAAATGTATATCCGTGCTTATTATGCGCTGCTAATTCTCGAAGAAGTTTTTGCTTATCAATCTTTTCGGAAGAATTAACATCTAACGATCTGGATAGAACGATTTTTTTTAAATCCCCGCCCTTTATTTTTGCAATTCCTTGCTTCACACCATTCATATACACTTCAGGCGCTGGTACAGGCGTCATTTCGAATGTTAAGTTCTCATTTATTTCAAGCTGATTTGTTGTATCCAATTGTAATCGCTCAGAAGTCCTACTATATTCTGGTACGATAAGTTGGACTTCTTTTCTATGATCAAATGGCAAAGCACCGACAACGATAGGATTCGGATTTCCGGCTTGTTTTGCATTACATAATACTGCTTGTACAAGCTCTGGGAAACTTTCAATTTCATGATGCTTTACTGTAGTAAACTCTCCTTCTGCTAATATCGTTCGAGTTGGTGAAGCGAAAAAGAATGAAGATTCAGTCTTATAATCTTCTAGTAATTTTTCTGACAGTTCCTTTACAGCCGTAAATTCCTTCATTGTATAGTAACCCCCTGAATTTTTTATTAAACGCCTAATGTAGCTCCGCCATCAACACATAAATTATGCATTGTAATATGACTAGCTTTATCTGAAGCTAAAAACAATACTGCTTCAGCAATTTCTGAAGGCTGTGCAATTTTTTGTAACGGTATACCGAGTCTATATGTACTTTGAGAACCAGCAATTATATTTTTTTCTCCATTCTCATCAGCCCATAGTAGCCTTTGCATTTCAGTTTCAGTAGAACCTGGAGAAACTACGTTACAGCGAATGTTGTACGCTGCAAGTTCTAATCCTAAACATTTCATAAACATCGTCGTAGCAGCTTTTGATGCAGCATATGCAGCCATCTCCATTCTCGGCGTATTTGCTGCATTTGAACCAACTGTAACAATTGCCCCTGACTTTCTTTGCATCATATGTTTACTTACTGCTCGGGACATATAGAAAACTCCTGTAGAATTTACAGAAAACGTTTTATTCCAATCTTCATCACTTAACGAGTGAATCGCTCCCATACGTAAAACCCCTGCAACATTTACTAATATATCTATTGGCGCTATTTCATTTTCAATATCATTTACCATCTGTTCAACTGCGGTACTATCACTCACATCTAAGCAAAACGTTTTCAAATGTATTTCATTTAAGAGTTCGTTTAATCCCTCTTCATTTTGATCAACCGCAATAACTGTAGCTCCTCTTTCTAAAAACATTTTGGCAACAACACTACCTATACCTTGAGCTGCACCTGTTACTAAAACAGTTTTCCCATCAAATTCCCCTAAGTTCATTTCCTCTATCCTTTCATTTAAAAATCAATCTAATTAAACAAAAATGATAATGATTATCATTATCGATGTAAAAAATAATACACTTACTAAACTAATTGGTCAAGTGTACTTTTCATTAAAATATTATTCATTGATAATGTTTTTCATTTAACGTTCTTACACCGAAATGATAATCTTTCTCAATAAACTTGTCAACCTATTTTTATTTTTCAGACAAAAACTTTAGTTCTTTTCAATACAATTACATCTAAAAGTATTAATAAATACTTACATTAATACTTTAATTCTTACTCCTCTTTGTAAAAATTGAAGATGCTAAACTGGAGATCCCTTCAGTTACAAAGCCTTAACAAAAAATCGAGCATTTATTTTCTCAATATTTTTCTGAAAATATATCTTGCAAACATCAATGCATATTTTCTTTATTATTTAAGATTTAATACATATTTCGAATATGATGTATCGATTTATTATATTCCAATATAATCCAAATGGACATTTCACTCACTTTTATATCAAAAAAAAATAAAAAATAATTTAACCTTGTTAAAATAACTCAAAAAAAGCACCCTATTTAACAGGATGCTTTTTCGTAACTATAGTGTTATAGAAGATTTATATACTTATGCTACACTGCGATACTCTTCTTCTTGTTCTTTTTTCTGTTTAGGTGCTTGAATTAAAATTGCGATAATGAATGACACGACACATAATACACCGATCACCATAAAGGTTGGTTTGAATCCACCTAGAAGTGCACCGATAAAGGAACCTGCAAGCGCTCCAAATCCAAATCCTTGATACACAATTCCGTAATTCTTACTATGGTTTTTCATACCGAAGAAATCACCAACAATAGCTGGGAAAATAGTAATATTTCCACCAAAGCAAAACGCTACACTTGCTACACATACGAAGTAGATACCGTAATTCAAATCTACGAAACTTAGAACTAATACCGAACTCGCCATAACCACAAAAGTACCCGTAACGATTTTTAAGCGGCCGATTTTATCTGATAACGGTCCTAGAATAATACGACCTAATGTGTTAAATATTGCAACCATAGCCACCGCATTAGCTGCTGTCGCTGCGCTAAGCCCTACAAGTTGAACACCAATGTCTTTTACCATACCAATTAAGTATAAGCCACTCATACATGATGTAAATAACATGATGAATAATAAGTATACTTGTTTTGTGCCTAACATTTCTTTCATTGTATATTCATGAGTGTTTGTTTCCTGAACTGCACCTTGATCAGCAGCTTGATGGATTAAACAAGCTCCAAGGACAATCATAGCTGTAACAATTAAACCCCAATATATAAACGCTTGCGATACACCAACTGAATCGATTAACTTTGCATTTATATATTTGAAAATTAAGCTACCTGTACCATATGCAGCTACAGATATACCAGAGATTAAACCTTTACGTTCAGGGAACCACTTAATTAAATTAGATAGTGAAGTAATATAAGCTGTACCATCTGCGTAACCTACAACAACTCCTGCTAGTACATAAAGCAATATTAACGAAGAAACTTGTGAACTAAGTACTAATCCTAGTCCTAATGCTAGTCCAGCTATCATAATAAGTTTACGAAGTCCCCATTTTTCTTGTAATTTACTTGCAAATAAAGTTGAAAATGCTAAGGAAAGACTAGTAATTGAGAAAGTTATCGCAACCGCGTTAAGACTCCAACCGTATTTACTAACTAAAGGCTGATTGAATAAACTCCATGTATATATCGTTCCAAGTCCCATTTGAACTATGACTGTACCAAGGACAACAAGCCATGGATTAACAGCTGATTTTTTCATACCTTTCCGCCTCCTCTTTCTATTTCAATGCTTTTCGCTAAGTCTTGTTTTTTTATATTCATTTTGGTCACCTCTTTTGATTTAACACCTTCATTGTATAAGATGTTTTCAGTTATGTAAGCACTTACAAGACAGAGCGTCAAAAACATGGAATCAGTTACAGAAAACGAAGGATGAAATACAAAAAACTACTTATTAAATACGTAACAGTTATTTAAATTGGTTTGTATAAGTTTGATTCACATTTGTTTTTGAACCCTTTCTAAAAAATGAAACAATAAAACCGTCTCTTTAATGTTCATAAAAGAGACGGTTTTATTAGGTCAATTCATAATCCTGACTTTCTTTATACGTTTATCATTGTTTCTTCAAATGTAACAATCGGCTCTACAAATTCCATTATAATGAAAGCATTTTTAATACGTTTTGTTAAAACTTCTTTTCATTCTGCACACATAGACAACAAATATTTTTTTGATAAATAAAACTAAATATTCACTAATATACTTATACGTGGTTTAATATATATAATAAAAAATATTTCTGTCTTTAATGAGGAGGTACTATGAAAGCAAACGTAGGGGATACTATACTTTTTCAACGAAACAATTTAAAGATTACAGGATCTGTACTAAAACTTTATACTGAATCGGTCTTAGTTGAAATTACAAATGTAAGCGGTGGTACTTTTGAATTTGAACGAACAATTGTAAATCATAAAAACTATAAAATATTAAATACGAATACATAAAGTGAAACTTTAATCAGTGGGGGGTTTTGTTCATCCCCCACTGATTATTAGTTGAACCAATCGGACGTTTACGGACAGCCCGACTCCCATCTAACTTCTTTGCTCCAACTGAATTTTGAGATGGGAGTTTTACTGTCCGTTAACACGGGATAAAACAACACAAAATAGCCCCTGCTCATCAGCAGCGGCTATTTTATATGAAAATACTTCATTAGTTTATATATCCTAAAACACTTACAATCTTACTCGCTTTTAAATTATTAATATGATAATAAATTTCTAAACCTCTTCTCTCAGCTCGTAACACTTTACCTTTCATTTTTGATAAATGTTGCGAAACAGTCGATTGTGGAATATTTAGTAATTCTGTTAGTTGTGTTACGTTACAAGTTTTTCTCGTGCTTAATTCATTTACAATTTGTAATCGGATTGGGTGCGCCATAATTTTTAAAATATCTACATCTTCTTCTGAAACTAAACTTTTTCTCATTTCACTCGTATATGTTGTCATAAGACATTCCCCTTTTATATGAATTCCTTTTATTTAGATCTATTTCCAAAATATTTAAAACTCCGACGAGAAACCTTTATATAAAAATAATAGAATTTTAAATTTTTAAAAACAGAACGAAATACAATTCACTTTATTTATTTGGTACATATACATAATACAATGTTAATATGTGCTCTATGTGAAGTTCGCATAAATTTGTAATGAAGATTTTTCAAACAATTCACATGTAACTATTCACTTCCTCCTAACACTATCCAGTGATTTTAACATATTTTAGGCATTTGTATATACTATCTACAAAATAAATGTTGTTTAGGGGGAATTCAAATGCCTACAATGTTACAAGAAGAAGTTGAAGAAGCGCGCGAAACATATGTCAGTCGTATCATCTTGGTCGGTGGATCGGCTTTATTTTTAGTAGGTGGTGTTATATCTGCAATTTCGGCTTTTAAAACTTATAACCGTTTGGAAAATACGCCGCCGTCTACAGATAACTCATAGATGAATTATCTAATTTTGAATAACAAATAAATGCCTCCTCAATACAGAGGAGGCATTTATTTTATCAAAAGTTCTATACTAAAGAATCACAAATAATATGAATTACAATTGAACTTACTTCACCACAAACCTTGTCTGACTACACCCATCCTTCTGCTTCGTTACTTCTAATACAGCTGGCATTGCGTTTTTCAGCTCTTGAACGTGTGAGATTACACCAATAAATCGGCCTGATTTTTGTAAGTCAATTAAGGCGTCAACTGCTTTCGTTAATGATTCTTCATCTAATGAACCGAATCCTTCGTCGATAAACATCGTTTCGATTGAAATACCGCCTTCATACGCTTGAATCACGTCTGCCATGCCGAGCGCTAAGCAAAGTGAGGCATTGAACTTCTCGCCGCCAGATAATGTTTTTACATCGCGTGTTTGGCCAGTATATGCGTCGTATACATCTAACCCTAATCCACTTTGACGATTTCTCTTTTCAACTCGTTCACTTCGTTTTAAATAAAATTGTCCATTTGATAATTTACGTAATCGTTCGTTTGCAATTTGAACAATTTGTTCTAAATACTCAATTAAGATGTAACGTTCAAATGATATACGGCTTTCGTTATCACCTTTCATTACTTCATATAAGTCAACAAGTTCTTGGAAAGCTTTTTCTTCCTCATGAATTTGCTCATCGATACGTCTAATATTTTCATGTAAATCAGAAATATATGTTACCGCATTTTGCGCACGTTGACGTTTTTCTTTAATGATATCAAGGTTAATTTCTAATTCTTTAATGTGTTCACCTAACGCCGTAATATCCATATACTCTTTATCTTTTAATTCAGCATGTAACTCTTCAATTTGTTTTGCAAGTACTTCAAGAGATGAATAATAGCTTTGAATTTCTTTTTGTAACATATCCATCTCGGCATCACTTAATTTCGCTTCTTTATACGTAATTTGATTTGTAAATCCACTCTGTTCAAGCTCTTTCATAAAGCGCGTGAAAGTCTCTTCTTTCTTCAATTTTGCACTTTCAAATTGATTAGAAGCACCTTCCTGTTCTGCTTGAATACGTATATTTTCATTTTGCCAATGTTGATACGCCTCCTGCACTTTCTTCCATTCGTCCTCCATTAATTTGAGCTCATGCATAGCTTGGTCAAACTGAACTTTCCAAGCTTGGACTGTTTGTAAGTTTTCAGGAATGTTTTTCTTATCATGTTCATATGACGTACGAAGCTGCATACAATCCATTTCTATACGGTGCTGTTCTGTTTCTACCTCATGTTTTTGTTTCTGAAGTGCATCTACTTTTTCTTCTATGCTTTTTATTTTCACAGCTGTTTGCTTACGCGTTTCTTCACTTGCTTTTAACGTATTCACTTCAGTTGCTAATTGTTTTCCTTTTTGAACAAGCGCACTATATGTTTCAACTAATTCTTCCGATTGGTAGCCTCGCTTCTTAACTTCTTCTATTACTTGCTCATATTGAAGATGATAGAAATTCCATTTCTCCTCTACTTGCACATGTAATTTTTCGGCAATATTCTTCTTGTCTCTTAAATCATTTAACTCTTTTTCATTAATGGCATCACTTTGCTCTGAAGCTTTTTTCGGATGGTTCGTGCTGCCACATACTGGACAAGATTCACCATCATGTAGATGAAGAGCCAATATACCAGCTTGTTCACTTAACCAGCGACGTTCCATATTCTCATATGCACGAACTGTCTCTTGCATCTTAGTAAATGCAGTTTCTTTTTCTTGCTCGAATTTTTGTTTTTCTTGCCATACATCATATGCTTGCTTTAAAACTTTTGCATCTTCTCGCATATTCGTTAGTTCTTCTACTTTATCTACATATCGTTCAAGCGCTCGCTCTAATTGCTGTAATTCACCAGACATTAGCTGTTTTTGATTTGTATGCTCTTCTAATTGTCGATCTAAGTTTTGCATACTTTCTTTTAATTTTCCTAGTTGAATTTCTGCATTTTGTAAATTCAACTGTTTCTCAGCTAATGATGCAATAATCGGTTGTAACTCTTCTAATCTTTGAACAAGTTTTTTTGCATTTTCTCTCTCAGGTTCTTTATTCTTTATTGCTTCATATTTCTCCTGAGCAAGTTCAAAATTATTCATTATATTTTCTTTTTTAGCGATAATTTGTTTTAACAAACTTTCAGCTTTCTGCTCATTTCCCATCGCTTCTTCGTGCCATTGTTCAAATGGTAATAAGCGCTTCGCTTGTTCCGCACGCTTAAAAGATATTTCTTTCATTTCAATTACTGAACGGTTTTCTTGTAAAGTATTATATTTCTCATTCTTTTGTTGTAAATCTATAAATTTCTCATTTACAGACTTCGCTGCATGAAAACGTGTTTCAGCATCCTTTAATTGCTTCGTTTGAACATCTTGTTCTACTTGTAATTGCTCAACCTCTGCCTTATACACAGCTGTTTCTTGTTCTAATGCTTCTACTACTTGATGTGTATTTACATGCTCTTGTTCCGCTAAAGTCTCTAATAATGCTCCATCTCGAATTGGTAATTTAAAAACATTACGGAAATATAGCTCTCGCTCTTTCTGTTTTTCTTGTAAGACGTCTTTCCATTGTTTTCGTTTTTGGTCAAGTAACTCACGCATTAACTTATAACGATCTGTTTTAAAAATACGACGCAAAATTTCTTCTTTGTTTTCTGTCTCAGATGTTAATAGTTTTCGGAATTCCCCTTGCGGTAACATAACAATTTGGCTGAATTGATGTTTACTTAAGCCAATTAAATCTTCTACTTTTTTATTTACATCCGTTACATGGAAACGATCAACAGCCGGAATCTTCTCTTCATCAATTACTTCATATAATTCTACTGCATGTCCCGTAATCGTCTTGTTCCCTTGTTTTTTATGTCCCAGTTGTCGTTTTATTTCATAACGTTTCCCTTTTAACTGAAAGGTTAATTCTACGCTTGTATACACATTATCATCAGCAAATTGACTGCGGAGCATGCTCGTATCACTTCGTTCTTCTCCGCTTGCCTCACCATATAAAACATAACAAATTGCATCAAAAATCGTTGTCTTTCCAGCGCCCGTGTTTCCAGAAATGGCGAAAATACGATGCTCTCCCAAATCGTCAAAATCAATTACTTCTTTCTGTTTATATGGGCCAAATGCCGTCATAATAAGCTGAATCGGTCTCATCCTCGTTCACCTTCCCGTTCTTGCACTGTTTGTAATACTTCTACAAATAGACGTTCTTTCTCTTCTGATAAATCTAAGCCTTTCATTTCTTTATAAAAAGCCTTTAATAATGATAAATCATCCATTTTATGTCTTGAAACAGTTACTTCATTTGACTCCGTGAACTCTCGTCTTTGAATGGCTCTTTCAACATGCATTGCATTTGGATAAACAGAGCGTATTTTTTCCATTGGCTGCAAGACAGGATTTTCATCTAATAATTTTACAAACACGTAATCTTCACTTACTGGATGTTGTAACAATTCATCTATTTTCGCTTCTACTGTTCGCATTTTACGGCGTGGATTAAGTAACCTTTTTTCAATTGTTGCTTCACCTTGCTCGTTCAGTTCCACAATATAATATCCTTTTTTATGTTTTTCTTCAGAAATAGAATAGGCAAGTGGCGAACCGGAATATCGAATCGTCTCATTACGTACGAAATGCGCTTGATGTAAATGTCCAAGCGCTGTGTAATGAAATTTATCAAAATAATGACTATTCACGTATTCAGCACCACCAATTGAAAGTGGTCGTTCAGCATCACTTGTATTCTCTTCCGCTTCTCCAGCAGAAGTTACAAATGCATGACCAACAAACACATGTCTAGCTTTTTTATCCATCGCTTCAGATAGCTCATTCATAAAAATACGCATCGCATCATCATGAGAACGTACGTCTTCGTTTTTCAATACATGTCTAACTATACTTGGATCCGCATAAGGAATGAGATGGAAGTGAACCTCCCCATATTCATCATTTAATATAATCGGCTCATATGGAAATTGAAATTGCCCCACAATAAATAATCCTTGTTTCTTCATTAAACTACTTCCAAAATGAATACGATCTGGACTATCATGGTTCCCAGCAACTGCAATAACTGGTGTTTGTAAATCAATCACTATTTTTTGCAGCACATCATTTAATAAGTCTACTGCTTCTGTAGGTGGAATTGCTCGGTCATATAAATCCCCTGCAATAATTACGGCATCTGGTTTTTCTTCTTCAACAGCTTGTACAAACTGATCTAGTACAATCTTTTGATCTTCAGTCATATACACGCCATGAACAAGCTTTCCTAAATGCCAATCGGCTGTATGAAATAACTTCATGGTTTCCTGCTCCTTTTAATTTACTGAATTTAGTGATACAAGTTGATAGTTTATTGTAGTTTTTCCGTTCTCCCATTCTAACTTTTGTATCATTGCACTACCGATTCTTTCTTCATTTGATTTATATAAAGGTAATATTTCTTGAACTGTAAATAAGTGATAACCATCCAATTTTAATTGAAATATGTTTTCTTCTATATGTAATCTTACTTCTTTTTCATTTGAAATAATTTTTGTGTGCATCTCAAATTTCATGATAGATACAACCCCTTTTTCTAATCTCTACACTATTAATAGTATATTGGCTATGCAAGATTGACAAGTAAATACACGGTAAAGTACATACTTTTCTATTGCGATATGTTTTTTTATTTTCATATATAATACGGTATGTGAAATTTTACTCTTTCCAAAAATAAAAATGTCTCATATGACATCTTTATTTTTGGATAAAGTCTTTCATTACATAATATAAAACTGTAATGAAAACAATCGCTACAAAAAATGAAAATACTGCAACAATGTACCCATCTTTATTTAATAAAATGCAAAAAGAAATAGATATGATAAAAATCGGAAATACAAGTCGTACTTTATCCTTCACTTCCTCTGTCGTATCTGTATGATGAAAATACTGCGTTATCCCTATCATTAAAGAAGACAAAATAATCACCGACAATAGTAAAGGTACTGGCATTCCGATTTCTCCTTTCTCTATTTCTAATGAAAAGCAATTTTTCTTTCATTATAATCACTTCAAATACTCTTTTCGAAGTGATTATGTACAATTTACACATATATAATAGCGTGTTTATCATGGTAACTTCAAATAATTACAATTACAGTAATGTTGTAATATTCATTTTCAACCTCCAAAATCCTGCAAATATAACTCGTCAAAATATGCAGTGAACAAATTAACATATACCGCCAACTTTAGACAAAATTTATAAAGGACATTTCAGTACGTATAAAGAATTAAGAATAAGAAGATATGTAAGGGAGGATGAATTATGACTGAACACGTTTTATTTTCTGTTAGCGAAAACGGCGTTGCATCAATTACTTTAAACCGCCCAAAAGCACTTAATTCTTTATCTTATGACATGTTGCAACCAATTGGGCAAAAACTGAAAGAGTGGGAAAATGATGAGCGAATTGCGCTTATCGTATTAAAAGGAGCTGGCACAAAAGGTTTTTGTGCAGGTGGCGATATTAAAACTCTTTATGAAGCACGTTCAAATGAAGCTGCATTGCAGCATGCGGAACGTTTCTTTGAAGAAGAGTATGAAATTGATACATATATTTATCAATATAAAAAACCGATTATCGCTTGTTTAGATGGAATTGTAATGGGTGGTGGTGTCGGTCTTACAAATGGTGCGAAATACCGAATTGTAACTGAGCGTACGAAATGGGCAATGCCAGAGATGAATATTGGCTTCTTCCCAGATGTCGGTGCTGCTTATTTCTTGAATAAAGCTCCAGGGTATGCTGGCCGCTATGTCGCTTTAACAGCATCTATTTTAAAAGCTTCTGACGTATTATTTATAAACGCTGCTGATTATTTTATGGCATCTGATTCATTACCAAATTTCCTTACTGAACTGGAAAGTGTAAATTGGCATAAAGAAGATGATGTACATACTCATTTAAAAGAAGTCATTCGTACATTTGCAACTGCTCCAACATTAGAAAGCGAGCTTGCTCCTTCATTAGAAGAAATTAATTCACATTTTGCATTCGATACAATTGAAGAAATTATTCATTCATTAGAGAAAGATCAAAGTTCCTTTGCTTTAAAAGCGAAAGAAACGTTATTATCAAAATCTCCTATTTCACTAAAAGTAACATTAAAACAGTTTATTGATGGACAAGATAAGTCCGTTGAAGAATGTTTCGCTACTGACCTTGTACTTGCTAAAAACTTCATGAGACATGAAGATTTCTTTGAAGGAGTACGATCTGTTGTCGTTGATAAAGACCAAAATCCAAATTATAAATATAAGCAGTTAAGTGATGTTTCAGAAGAAGATGTAAACAGGTTCTTTAACTTACTTAATGCGTAAAGTGAAAATTTAATAAGTAGGGTTTATCTCCCTCTTATTATTAGTAGAAGCAATCGCCCTTTCATACGGGATAAAATTGAGGCTATATAGTCGTATAATTACACGCCTATATAGCCTTTTTCCTATTTAATAAATTTTAATAAAATTTAATTTTATTAAATCGAATTATGTGCTACACTATTTTTAATTAAATATTCTAAAAATAAAAGAAGGAGGAGCGACTATGATTGAAAATTATTTTCTTTTCATCATTATGTCTATTTGTCTTATTATTTTACCTGGTCCTGATACTGCAATGGCTACGAAAAACACATTAGTTGCTGGTAAGGTAGGCGGGGTGAAAACAGTGTTCGGTACATGTGTTGCACTATTGATTCATACTTTAGCAGCAGTAATCGGACTTTCCGCACTTATTGTAAAGTCAGCTCTTTTATTTTCTATTTTCAAGTACGTTGGAGCTCTATATTTAATTTATATTGGTATTAAAGCCCTTTTAACAGTAAGAAATAAAGAAGGCGTCAATACGAACGATATATCTTTGAATAACGCAAACGAGCATACTTCTTGCTTTCGCCAAGGGTTTCTTACAAATTTATTAAACCCTAAAATCGCAGTCTTCTTTTTAACATTTTTACCGCAATTTTTAAATCCAAATCATAATACGTTTATCCAACTTCTTATAATGGGCCTTACTTACCTAGTTTTAACAGTTATTTGGTTCGCTTTTTATATATTTTTAATTGATAAAATTAGTGCTTTTATGAAAAAACCGAAGACACAACGTTATATTCAAGGGTTAACGGGAATTGTCTTAATTGGTTTTGGTATTAAACTAGCTTTTGAAAAAAGCAATTAACAAGAAGAAAACCACCACTATTCATAGTGGTGGTTTTCTTTTAACAACTGATTTGGCTGTCTACTTTATATTAAAACCAGCGCTCAGTTACAACTTTTTTACGTGTATAGAATTGAACGCCATCTGTACCATTTGTACCTAAATCACCAAAGAATGAAGCTTTATTTCCTGCGAATGCGAAGAATGCCATTGGTGCTGGAACGTTTACGTTTACACCGATCATACCCGCATCGATGTTATCACGGAACGTTTGTGCATGTTTACCGTTTGACGTATAAATAACTGCACCATTTGCAAATTTAGATTGATTTGTTAGTTTAATACCTTCTTCTAAATCTTTAACTCGTACAATGCTTAATACTGGAGCAAAAATCTCATCTTGCCAAATTTTCATTTCTTGATTTACACCGTCAAAGATTGTCGCACCTACAAAGTAACCGTCTCCAACTTCTTCCTTAATTTTACGGCCATCTACTAATAAAGTAGCTCCATCTGCTACACCGCTGTTAATATAGCCTAATACGCGTTCTTTATGAGACTCACGAATTAATGGTCCAACATAATTATCTTCGTGGAAACCGTCACCTACTTTTAACTTCTTCGTCTCTGCTACTAGTACGTTGATGAACTCATCTGCAATTTCATCAACTACTGCTACTACTGAACATGCCATGCAGCGCTCTCCACTACTTGCAAATGCAGATCCAATTACACCTTGTACCGTTTTCTCAAGATTGCAATCTGGCATAACAATCGCATGGTTTTTCGCACCAGCTAACGCTTGTACACGTTTCCCATGTTTCGTACCTGTTTCATATACGTAACGAGCTACCGGCTCAGAACCAACGAACGAAACAGCTTGAATATCTTTATTTTCTAAAATGCTATTTACAACATCTTTTCCGCCTTGTACTAAATTTAATACTCCTTTTGGAAAACCAGCTTCATAGAATAACTCTACAAGTCGCTCTGCTAAAAGTGGCGTTCTTTCAGATGTTTTTAATACGAATGTATTACCACAAGCAATTGCAAGCGGGAACATCCATAATGGAATCATCATCGGGAAGTTAAACGGCGTAATTCCAGCAACAACTCCAATTGGGTAGCGCCAAATTGATCCATCAATGCCGCTAGCAATATTCGGAAGTGCTTGTCCCATCATTAAATTTGGAGTAGATGTTGCAAGTTCTACTGCCTCAATACCACGTTGTACTTCACCAGTTGCATCCGTTAATGTTTTACCATTTTCAAGCGTAATGATTTTTGCAAGTTCTTCTTTGTTTTCTTGTAAAAGCTGTAAATATTTATACAATTGTCTTGAACGATTCGGAACTGGTACTTTAGACCACGTTTCGTATGCTGCTTTTGCCGCTTCAACAGCTTTTTCAACATCTTCTTTCGGAGATAGCGGAACGTAAGCGATAATTTTTCCAGTCGCTGGATTTGGAACTGCTTCTACTTCTGTACCAGTAGATTCTACCCACTCACCATTAATATGATTTTTTACTCGTTTAATTTCAGTTGTAATCATTGTATTCTCTCCTTTGTATAATTTATTTTTGATTAGAAATTAATTGCTCGCTAACTTTCTTATATAAGGCAGCCATATCGTTTTCTCCATATCCAGCTTGACTCGCTTCGTCATATACGTTTAATAACATTTCGCTTACTGGTAAATGGAGTTCGCTTTCCTTAGCTAAGTCAACTGCAAACCCTAAATCTTTCTTTAATAAATTCACAGTAAATCCTGGCTCGTAGTTTTCGGGTGCTATAAAACTTTTATAATTACGTTCATAAATTCTACTTTGACCGTAACTTACATTTAAAATATCAAACATTTTATCTAAATCCATATTGTTCTTTTTCGCTAATGTTAAAGCTTCACTCACACCAGCTGTATAAAAACCAATTAATAGGTTATTAATTAATTTAACTGTTGTCCCACTATCAATTTGCTCACTAACATGGAAAATGTTCGCACCTAGTACACCCATGATAGATTCCGTTTTCTCATATACCTCTTTTGATCCACCAACCATAAATGTTAATGTACGGTTTTCAGCTCCAATCACCCCACCACTAACAGGTGCTGCTAAAAAGTCTACTTTCTTTTCCTTTGCAGCTTCCTCTAACTGTTTGTTTAACTGTGGAGATACAGTACTTGTATCAATTAAAACTACATTCGAGTGACTATTTTCAAATAATCCTTCTTCGCCAAAATATACCGCTTCAACAGCGCGAGGTGAAGGTAAACTTGTAAAAATTACATCGCATGTTTCTGCTAGTTTTGAAATTGATAAGCCGATAATTCCGCCTTCTTTTTCAAAAGAAGCTTCAGCATTTTTATTTAAATCCACACCATATACTGTGTAACTTGATTTAACTAAATTTTTAGACATTGGAAGACCCATGTTACCTAAACCGATAAAACCAATCTTTTTCATATCGCTTTCCTCCTATTTACACAATATACTTTCCGCGATTTATAATAGCTTTCGCAATTTCTCTCTTTTTTGTAAATACGTTCGTGTATAAAGGCACTAGTAATTGACGAATTTCAGTTAAAATCACGTGTCTATCTTGTTCTTCTGTAATAGCTGCGGAAAGTATAGAAATCGCAGCTTCTTCTACTTTGCGATAGCCTTCTTCACAAATAACGTCAGTTATCATTTGTTTCGTACCCTCTTTTTCTGCACCATTTTTACTAATTGCTTTACTCGTACGTAAAAATGCTGATTCCATGACGTACACGTCCGTTAACATATTTGATAATACACGTGAATATTCTTGCTCTTGATCAATTTTTAAACCTGGAGTTTTAGAGAGCGTTTTCAAAGATTGTTTCAACAATTTTTTCGCTAATAAAATGTAACGATGGTTTCTTTCGACATTTTCTACATCAATCTCTATTTCAGTATCTTCAATTTGTTCCATTTGTTTCATTTGTTTCATTAACATTTTGGCAACTGTTAATCTATTAATTTCGTTCGTCCCTTCAAAAATACGACTAATTCTAGCATCACGGTATAATCGTTCTACTTCATACTCTTGCATATAACCGTAACCACCATGAATTTGTACAGCTTCATCTACGATATGACCAAGTGTTTCAGAAGCATTTACTTTATTCAGTGCACATTCAATAGCAAATTGAGACATTTGCTTCATAAGATCCTCATCACTCTCATGAATTGCTTCATCAATTACACCTGCTGTACGATAAGCTGCACTTTCTGCTCCATATGTAGCAATGATCATATTTGCAATTTTCTCTTGAATCATCGTAAAGTCTACTAATTCCGTTTGGAACTGTTTGCGTTCTTTTCCGTATTGAACGGACAATCCAATTGCTTGCTTTGCTGTTCCAATATTTCCAAAGGCAAGTTTTAATCTAGCGAAGTTAAGAATATTAAGAGCTACGTGATGCCCTTTCCCAACTTCCCCTAAAACATTTTCAGCAGGTATGACAACATCTTCTAAAATAAGAGTCGCTGTTGAAGATCCTTTAATCCCCATTTTCTTTTCTTCTAGTCCAATGGATACGCCTTCACATGTTCTTTCGACAATAAACGCTGTCATTCCTTTATTTGTCTTCGCAAAAACAACGTATACATCTGCCATATGAGCATTTGTAATCCACTGCTTCTCACCATTTAACTTCCAAGCAGTTCCATCTTCATTTAATACTGCGCTCGTTTTTGCGCTTAAAGCATCAGAACCAGCATTTGGCTCAGTTAAAGCATAAGCCCCAACCCATTCTCCTGATGCAATTTTCGGCAAATATTTTTCTTTTTGTTCTTTCGTTCCGTAATATATGTAAGGCAATGTACCTACACCAGCGTGTATATTAAATGAAACGCTAAATGCACCAGCGTATCCCATTTTTTCTGCTACAAGCCCTGAAACTGCCTTTCCTAATTCGAATCCACCATATTCTTCTGGGACTTCGATACTTAATAATCCAAGTTCTCCAGCTTTCTCAAACAATTGACGAGAAACTTTATAGTTATGTTGTTCAATATTCTCCATTTGTGGAACAATTTCTTGTTTAACGAATTGTTCTGTCGTTTTTGCGATTAAATCTTCATCTCCTGAAAAATCTTCTGGCGTAAAGAAAGCATGATTCACATCTTTATTAAGTGAAAAAAATTCATCCCACGGTAACTTCGTTTTCTCCATCTGAATCCCCCTATCATTTCGGCCTTACTTGCTACTACATATGCTCGTCTACGATGAGTGGAATATCTTATTTTTGAAAACAGAAGGCGATGAATTTTCACATCAAGCAGTTTATTTTGCCAAAGATGTACTCTCATCGCCTTAGTTGTTTTATCCCGCTTTAATGGGCAGTAAGACCCCCGCCTCCAAATTCAGCGAAAGCAAAGAAGTTAGGCGGGGGATCAACTGCCCATAAAAGTCCGATTGGTTCAACTAATAATCAGTGAGGGATGAAGAAAACCCCCACTGATTAAAGTTTCACTTTATCTATTGATCTTCTGATAATACTGTTTTTGCAATTCCAGTATCTAATTCTTCAAAGTCATGATATGAAATTGTTTCATATAACTCACTTCTCGTTTGCATATTTGAAAGTGCATCTTTTTGAGAACCAGTTTCCTTAATTAAAGTAAACACATGCTCATACGCTTTCGCTGCAACACGAAGTGAAGTTACAGGGTAAATAACCATTTGGAAGCCCATATTCACAAATTCCTCTGCACTATAATACGGCGTTTTCCCAAACTCAGTCATGTTGGCAAGTAAAGGTGCATTTACTTTACTATTAAATAGACGGAACTCTTCTTCTGATTGAAGCGCTTCTGGGAATATTGCATCTGCACCTGCTTTTACATAGGCGTTTGCTCTTTCAATTGCTTCATCCAAGCCCTCTACACCGCGAGCATCTGTGCGCGCTACAATGTATAAGCTCGGTGCAACTTCTTTAATCGCTTTAATCTTTTGAACTAATTCTTCTGTCGTAACGAGTTTTTTACCATTTAAATGTCCACATTTTTTTGGTAATTGTTGATCTTCAATTTGAACAGCTGCTACTTTCGCTTCCACCATTTCTACTGCTGTTCTCGCTACATTTAGGACACCACCGAATCCAGTATCAATATCAACAAGAACTGGTAAGTCTGTAGCTCTTACTAGATCCCTCGCTCGCTCTGCTACTTCAGTAGAAGTCACGATTCCTAAATCAGGTAGCCCTTTACTTGCAGTATAAGCTGCTCCTGATAAATAAAGAGCTGAAAAACCTGTATTTTTCGCAACAAGAGCTGCCATTGCGTCATGAGCACCTGGAATTTGCAAAATTTCATTTGCTTCTACTAAAGCTCGGAAGCGATTCGCAAGCTCCTCTTGTGTTGACTGTTTATTCACAACCCAAGCCATTCTAAATTCCCCCTATTATTAAATTAAGAATAGATCTACAAATTCATTTACATTCATATTTTCTAGTTTCTCTTCATTTAAACAAGCTTCATGAATTTGTTCTTGTTGCTTACTAGAATAATGACCTGCCATATTTGCAGTGAATTTTTGAACAACTTTTGGAATTGCTTCGTCTCTACGGAAACGGTGACCAAGTGGATATTCACATTCCACATTTTCTGTTACAGTTCCATCTTTGAAATGAACTTGAACAGCGTTGGCGATTGAGCGCTTGTTCGGGTCAAGGTAATCTAAACTGTACTGTTTATTTTCAACAACAACCATCTTATTACGTAATTCATCTACACGTGGATCATTTGCTACTGCATCCTCATAATCATCCGCAACGATATCTCCTTTTAATAAACCAATTGCCGTAATGTATTGTAAGCAGTGATCACGATCAGCCGGGTTATTTAATGGACCTTCTTTATCAATAATACGAATTGCTGATTCATGAGTTGTAATTGTAATACGGTCAATTTCATCTAATCTTTCTTTAATTTCTGGATGTAATTTCACAGCACATTCTGCAGCTGTTTGTGCATGGAATTCTGCAGGATATGAAACTTTAAATAATACATTTTCCATTACATATGACTCTAGTGGTCTTGCTAATTTTAATTCTTGTTTATTAAATAATACATCTTGGAATCCCCAGCCCGGTGCAGATAATGCTGTCGGATAACCCATTTCACCTTTTAAGGCAGTCATTGCAAGATGAACACCGCGACTCGTTGCATCACCTGCTGCCCATGATTTACGTGAGCCTGTATTTGGAGCATGACGATATGTACGAAGACTAGAATTATCAATCCATGCATGTGATAATGCATTAAAGATTTCTTCACGTGTTCCGCCAAGCATTTTTGCAACTACTGCAGTTGTTGCTACTTTTACATATAATACGTGGTCAAGACCAACTCTGTTTAAGCTGTTTTCTAAAGCAAGTACACCTTGAATTTCATGTGCTTTAATCATCATTTCTAATACTTCACGTACTTTTAACGGTTCTTTTCCTTCTGAAATACGAACACGGCTAATATAATCTGCCACAGCTAAAATTCCGCCTAGGTTATCAGATGGATGTCCCCACTCTGCTGCAAGCCAAGTATCGTTATAGTCTAACCAACGGATCATACAGCCGATATTAAATGCACCTTTCACAGGATCAAGTACATATGACGTACCTGGTACACGTGTACCATTTGGCACGATTGTTCCTGGTACAACTGGTCCTAATAATTTCGTACATTCTGGATATTGTAATGCTAAAATTCCGCATCCAAGTGTATCAAGTAATACGTAACGAGCAGTACTAAATGCTTCTGCACTTGTTACCTCTTTATTTAATACATAATCGGTAATCTCTTCTAATAATGCATCTTTTTGTTTAATTTCATTTGTTTTAATCATGCTATCCTTCCCTTTCTGTCGAAAATTCGTTATTATTAAGGATGGGTGTCGGTCAAACACCCATCTGGCGGGCGGCGCTAACAACTCCCCAGTTGTTCTTATTTACTAAGCACATGTCGCTCGCCAATATAATTTACACGTGGACGGAACAAACGATTGTTCGCATGTTGCTCAATAACGTGTGCACAAAGCCCTACTGTTCTAGAGCTAAAGAAGATTGGTGTGTACAGTTGAATTGGAATACCAAGCATCCAATATACTGGAGCTGCGTAATAATCAAGGTTTGGATAAATTCCTTTTTCCTTCTCCATAATCTTTTCTCCAGCTTCACACATCTCATACAGTGTATAATCACCCTTCACATCACATAACTGCTTTAAAGCTTCCTTCATCATCAATGCTCTTGGATCCATCTTCTTCATGTATACACGATGTCCAAAGCCCATAATTTTTTCTTTGTTATATAGTTTCTTCTGTAATAACTCTTCAAACTTTTCAACATTACCAGCTTCTAAAAGCATGTACATAACCGCTTCGTTCGCACCGCCATGTAAGCTACCTTTTAAAGATGCAACCGCACCTGTTAAAGCACCATATAAGTCGGATTGCGTAGACGCAATAACGCGCGCTGTAAATGTAGAGTTTGGCATTTCATGTTCACTATATAAAACAAGGGAACGATCAAAAATCTTCTCCTCAAGTTCAGTTGGTTTTTTACCTGTTAACATATAGAAGAAATTCGCACTATATGATAATTCCTTAAGTGGTTCGATTGGCTCTTCATTATTTAAAATATGATAGCTATTCGCTACAATGTTTGGTACTTTACTCAATAATTTGTATCCGCGGCTTTTGTTTACTTCTAACGAGCGATTTTCAATATCATTATCGTAACCAGCTAATGCGGACACACCTGTACGCAATCCATCCATAGGGTGTGTTTCTTTCGGTAATGCCTTTAATACGTTAAATACACCTTCTGGTACCGCGTATTCTTCTTTTAATTTCTTTTCAAGTCTTGCTTTTTCATCCTCATTTGGTAGATGTTCTTCCAATAAAAGGTGCACAATGTCTAAATACTCTTTTGTTTTTGAGAGTTCGATTAAATCATACCCTTGAATTACAATTTCACCTTTTACTGTGTCAAGAAACGAGATCTTCGTCTCCGCTGCCACTATACCATCTAATCCCGGTGAAAATTTTTCTTCAGCTTTCATCATTATTTCCTCCAATCCTAATAGATCTTCGTGCACATAACTGTAAGCCTTTACAATATTGCGAAACTACATTTCTATTTCAATGTATCAGAGTTTTTAGAAGATTTCAATTTATTTTATAATGATAAGTTTCCTATACTTTTACCGATGTAACAATACAGTTTTTCAACAATAATTTTCATATTTTATAAAGAAAGGACAGACTTCTCTTTATTTATCTTTAAAACAAAATATAAAGTTGATTCATATAATCCCATTAAATATGTATCTACTTTGCAATTGCTTTTACTAAATAAAAAAGCGAGCTGTATTCATATACAGCTCGCTTTTCGCATTATATTTATTTCACTATTCTCTAAATATAATTTCCATATAAAATTTATTTATTTTTAATAAAGTTATTATTTTACGTAATTAAATTAAATTCCTTCCATTTCCTCATGATAACCTACAACTAAATCATAGTTTTGAAAGTACCAAAGATCATCAACATCTACAAAAAATAGAATGCCTTCCTTCTCAACTGACACGATTTCCCCATCTGGTTGCTCTGCAACAATCTCTAAAGATATACGTAATTCTTCTTTAAACCATTGTAGAGCTTTATCATCAATTGAAATTTTCATCTTTGTTCCTCCAGTTTACGCAAATTCTTTTTTACTTAATCGTTGTTTTACAAGAACGACAAAAATAATTAAAGCAATTAACCCTGAAATTGCACTACCCGCAAATAAAATACGGTAACCAAACATTTGCGAAACAACTCCAAGTAAAATCGCACCCAATCCAATTCCTAAATCAAATGCAGTAAAAAATGAAGCGTTAGCAACTCCTCTTTTACTCGGGTCAACAATTGTAAGCATCGCCGCTTGCAAAGCTGGTTGTGCTGAGCCAAATCCAATACCGTATAATATTGCTGCAATCATTACACCCGTCAAACCATTTGAAAGAGTTAATACAACGATAGCTAAAATAGTAATGCATAATGCTGGGAGTATGATGAATACTTCTCCAAGTTTATCTAATAGTTTCCCTGAAATTGGCCTTACAATTGTTAAAGCAATTGCATACACAAGAAAGAATGTCCCAGGATTCACATCAATTGACGATGCAAATAGCGGTAAAAACGTCGTAATCCCTCCATATGCAAATGATAAAAAAAATACAACTATCGTAATGGATAGTACGGATTTTTCAAACAGTTGCATTTTCCCTTTTTCTTTTTGTGGTGTGAATGGCATTTTCGTCATTAATGATAATAAGACTGCCATAATGGATAAAAGAGTTGCTAATAAGAAAAGGCCGTGAAATGAATAATTTTGTACAACCAATAATCCAATCATTGGGCCGATTGCCATTGCAATCGTCATAGCCATCCCATACCAACCCATACCTTCGCCACGGCGTGAATCTGGAATAATATCAGTTATCGCTGTTCCAATAGCTGTTGTAGAAACAGCCCATGTTACTCCGTGAATAACACGTAAAATAGCTAAAAGGATAATAGTCGTCGCTAAATTATAAGAGTACATCGTTAACCCAAAAAAGATGAGCCCGAAAATAGTAAAGGATCTTCTACCATATTGATCCAACATCCCTCCAATAATTGGTCGTATTACAACCGCCGCTATTGTAAACATTCCCATCATAAGTCCGACTTGTGATTCATTGCCACCTATCTCTTTAATAAAAAGTGGGAGCGTTGGAACAAGTAAATAAAATCCTGTAAATAAAAATAACATTGCGAAAGTCATTTGAATAAATGATTTCGTCCATAATCGTTCCATTCATATTCCTCCATAAACACGTAAGTTATTGCAATTAACACCTCCATTTTACAGTTTCTTCGTTCCTTTTCCGTCCGTAAATAGACGTATCTTTTTATAATAAATGGTCCAAAATCAATTTAAATTGGTCTTACAACTTTATACGTATGTTTTAGCCTAAAGTCCCATTTATTTGTACCTTTATATGTGTGAAAAGAATATACTACTTTATTATCGCAATTTAGGAGTGATTATGTTATGTGGATCTCTTCAAGAGTAACAGCCGTCGTTCCCTCGACTCCTGGGATACACGTTCCAGCCATTCATACAGCTAGTTCCGATGTAGGAATTGAACTTCCTGCAACTTGGCAACAATATCAAATTCCAGGTCAAATTACTCCCTCATTTTGGCATCATGGCGCACATCCAAGTAGTACCACCTTTCAAAGCCACGCTTATCCTCCGTTACCCCAGTCTCAAATTTTTTATCATTTTCCTTCAATTTATTTTCAAAACTTCTATGGTACTTTTAATATTTAAAATACATTGTCTCATAGCTACTGCATTTAAAAGAAAAAAGCACTTAAGATTGTAATTTTTACAAATCTTAAGTGCTTTTTAATATTTTTTATAAAATTTTCTTATTGTCCATTATTAGCAGGGGCCTCTCCTGCATTACCGCCAGTCTCTGGTTGTGTGGTCGCTGGTGGAGTCGTATTTCCTTGACCTCCTCCGTTATTTGCTGGAGGGGTCGTATTTCCTTGACCTCCCCCGTTATTTGCTGGAGGGGTCGTATTTCCTTGACCTCCCCCGTTATTTGCTGGAGGGGTTGTATTTCCTTGGCCTCCTCCGTTATTTGCTGGAGGGGTCGTATTTCCTTGACCTCCTCCGTTATTTGCTGGAGGGGTCGTTCCTTGACCATTACCATTATTTTGTTCATTTTGTTTCTTTTCTTCTTCTTGTTTCTTTTGCTCTTCTAGTTTCTTTTGTTCTTCTTGCTTCTTAAGTTCCTCTTGTTGCTTTTGTTCTTCTTGTTTTTTCAGTTCTTCCTGTTTCTTTAATTCTTCTTGCTTTTTCTCTTCTTCAGTCTTTTGCTGCTGATCTTGTTTTGGTTGTTCCGTTGTATCAGGTACGCTCGTATTTGGAGAAGAATCACGTTTTTCCCCTTTTATACGTAGCTCACTACCTTCTTGAATAACACTACTTGGCATTTTAAAGCTTGATTTGTCAGTAGCAAACTTACTCATCATTTCTTTAAAGATCAACTGTGCAATTTTCGTATTTTTACTACTAATATACTCGTCTTTACCATCTTTCATATATCCAGTCCATACCGCCATCGTATATTGCGGCGTATAACCTGCAAACCAACTATCCCGGGTTGCACTTTCTGGAATGTTATATTTCGCTAGTTGTTTTGAATCATAGTTTGTTGTACCTGTTTTACCAGCTACATCTAAAGAACTTATATTTGCCGCTGTACCAGTACCAGATGTTACTACTGAACGAAGCATATCAGTAATCATATATGCTGTAGAGTCAGCTATAACTTGTTTTGGTTTTTGCTCAAAACTTTGTGACTTACCGTCTGGATAAACTACTTTCTTAACAAAATGCGGTTTTGCATACTTTCCACCATTACCAAATGTCGCATAAGCACCTGCTATTTCAGTTGGTGATACTTCGTTTGTACCAATCGCTGTAGATTCTGCCGGCGGTTTATTAAATGTAATACCTAATTTCTCAGAGAATTCCTTTGATTTATTCAGTCCTACTTCTTTTGCAGTTTTAACTGCTGGAACGTTACGTGACATTTTTAGCGCTTCACGCATAGTAATTGGGCCTAAGTGACTTCTATCCGCATTTCGAAGTTCTTGTCCAGTTGAATATTTAAATGGAGAATCATCAATTTGATGATACGTAGCCCATTTTAAGTATTCAATTGCAGGACCGTAATCAAAGATTGGCTTCATAGTTGAACCAGCTGCACGATCTAATTCAATTGCCATATTATGCCCTTTAAATACTGCTTTATTTTCACCGCGTCCACTACCTATAGCACGAACTTCTCCTGTTTTCGTATCCATAAATGTGAAAGCACCTTGGAACTTATCATTTGGATAATTAATAATATTGTCATTTAAAATCTTATCAGCAAATTCTTGTGCTTTCGGGTCTAATGTTGTATAAATTTCTAAGCCATCAGATCCAATATTAACATCTGGTATTTCTTTTTCTACTTCTTTCACTACGGCATCCATAAATGCAGTATGCGGCATTGTTTGAAGTTCCGTTGCTGTCTTAAGTCCCTTTGTCACTTCAACTTTTGAAGCTTCTTCCATTTCTGCCTTCGTAATATAGCCATGTCGATTCATTAATCCTAGTACAACATTTCTTCTTTCTGTTGCCCTTTGAATATTTTCCGTTTTCGTTGGATCATAGTTATTCGGTGCTTTCGGTAAACCTGCAAGCATCGCAACTTCTGGTAATGTTAAATCTTTCAATTCTTTACCATAGTAGTTTTGTGCTGCTGTTGCGATACCATATGAACGGTTTCCTAAGTTAATTTTATTTAAATACATTTCTAAAATTTCATGTTTTGAATATTGTTGTTCTAGTTTATACGCTAAATATATTTCCTGGACCTTACGTTTTGATGTTTTTTCCATCGATAAGAAGTAGTTTTTAATAACCTGTTGCGTTATTGTACTTCCACCTTGTGAACCGTAATCTCCTTTAAGACTCACCAAGACAGCACGGGCAGTACCTTTAAAGTCTACTCCACTATGCTCATAAAAACGTGAATCTTCTGTTGCTAAAAATGCATTTTCTACTAATTTAGGAATTTGATCATACGTAACATTCGTCCGCTTTTCTTTCCCGTATTCATATACCAAATCGCCATTTTTATCATAAATTTTTGAGGATAACGGATTAACAAGTTTTGCTTTCTCAAGTTTCGGTGCATCCTTAATCATTACGAAGAAGGTAGCAACTCCCCCCACTAAACCAACAATACCAAGTAATAAACAAGTAATTAAAAACTTGCGAAAAAATGATGTTTTACCTTTTGGTTTTTGTGTTTTAGAAGCTGGCTGTTTTTTCTTTTTAACTTGTCGTCGCTCCTCTCGAGAACGATAATTTTCTGACATGTTACTTTCTCCTGCCTTTCAATTCTCCCGTTGATTTACTTAAAAATATTGAGGTCACTTTCTAAAATAAATTTAATTAAGAAAGTATATTGACCTGGAGCATTCAATATTTTCCTAATTCACAGATTATAAATTTTAGAATGCTTGTTACACAAAGTATTTTCACTTCTATTTTTCTAATAATGCTGCCCCTTTAAGCATAGAATGTAAAAAGTGAATTTTTAATACCTCGTATAAATAATATACCTTTTTTTCAAATGGTCAATATTTTCTTATTTATAAATCAAAGGTGAAATAAAAATAGCACAACGATATGTACTTCGTGTGAACTTCCTTATAATTACGTATAACGAACATTTAATATATTGCATATAAGTATAATACCTCTTTAATTATAAAAATTTCAACATCACAACCTCAACAGCTATAAGAAATTATTAAAAATGAAAAGTGAGGAGTTGCGTAATGATGGAGTTATCTCCCGTGATTTCCAAAACTATAGTTGCTGTTGGATATAATCCTTTTTCTATGATTTTACGCATTCAATTAAAGAATGGACTGTATGATTTCTTTAACGTTCCTGAAAACATTTACACCGGTTTACTAAACGCACACTCAAAAACGAATTATCACAATACTTATATTAAAAATTCTTACCGCTACACCAAAATATAAACTTAACCAGAATAAAAAAAGAAAGGAGGTGGTCCCCCCTTTCTTTTTAAAATCGTTTCACAACTCAGCTATCTTCTGTTCTTTTTATTTATTTCATCATATGCTTGAATTTGTTTTTTTAAACGCCGATCTGCTTTTTTATCATGTACAACTAATATCGCATGAATAACGCCTGGAACCCAAAATATTAATGTTAATATGAAATTAATTATTGCTTGAAATGGTTTTCCACAAAATAATACGGCTACAGGTGGAAGAAGAATTGCCAACAAATACATCATTTCTTGAAAACTCCTTATTTTGTATTTTTCTCTCTCCATACGCTATACAAACCAATGACTTTTGCATTTCTAATATTTTTATTAACCACTAATAACTGTTCTACTGTTATATATTCTCTTTCAATGTCAAAAAACCTACCACTTCAACTTTTCTACTTATGTAAAATTGAAATTTTACATACAATCTTTCCATGAACAATTTCATATGATTATTTTTTCTAATCTTTCTTCTTTCTCTATTATAGTTAATCCAATTGCAGAAATAACAGTTCCTATCGCTTGTATCCAAACACCAATGAGTGCTATTATTCTCTCATCTTTCTGATCAACTATACTGTCTTCATTTTCGATTCTATTCTTCATCACATTAATAATGCCTTGATACGCTTGAAGTCCAGCCCCTAAACTTTGCAGAGAATTGCCTAGTATTATTATTTTCTGTACCGTTTTCATCTGAAGCAAAGCCGCTTCTACTCCTAAAAAAGCTCCAATCGATTGTAAGCTATTCCCTATAATTATAAGATAATCATTCTCTTTCAATTGTTCCTTTATATTAAAATATATTCCTATTACATTTGATATATTTCCTAACGCTAATAACTCAATGCCCATTTTATCGAGCATTTCACTTTTATTCTCCAAACACATACTTTGATTTTCTCTTTCACCTTCATCTTCGGTTTCATTACTCGCTATAATTTGCAATATATACCCGAGGGCTTGTAATGAGCTTCCTACAATTACAATTTTCGATTCAGCTTTCTCCTCCCCGATAAATCCTCTTGTCGTCCCAATTGCCGCTGTAAGATTTCCTCCTACTTGAAACCATGCTCCTGTCACTTTTAAACCGCTTAGATTCATTCTTATCACCTATTTAGAAGTTTTCTAGTACTTTCGAAATACATAAATGGCCTCCTTTAACTCATATTTATTTTCTACATTTAATTTTGTGCATTCTATAGTGTGTTAAAAATACAAAAAAAGAGTAACCCATAACAGTTACTCTTTCCTATATATCAAAAAAATCATTATTTATTTCGTTATTGCTTTTAAATTTCAACTTCTCTTTCCCGCACTTCTCACACCTATACACATAAGCTACACCTAGCTTACCACTTTTGAAATCTTCATTATCCTGCATCTTAATAAAACTATATTTATGTTTACAGTGAGATTCGTCTAAAAAATTTTCAAACCATTTTTTCAACATAGAACTGTTCACCTCTATGAAAGAATCTTCATCTTGTCTTATTACATACTTTTACTCAAATACTCAATCTCATGTTGTAACTTTTTAAATTGTTCAAAATGCATAGTGATAGATTGACTGTTTCCATACTCAGCACTATGCTTCACCAATAAAACACCCGTATCATGAAAAAACGCGTCAAGCTCTTTTCTAATGGATACTTTCATTATATGCGCCGTTTTAATAGCCGATAAAATTGCAATTTCATTAAACTTTAATTTTATTTCATTTGGACAAAATGCTTCTTCAATCAATATAACTTCATTGCTATAAATAAGTGCAACAAGATTACTTGACTTTGCATCTGTTAAATCTACTTTTTTTATAACATTATTCATTACATTTTGCCTCCTTTGTTTTCGTATATGATAATTATACAATTTTCATTTTTAATTACGTAACCTTACATTCAGTTTAACACACTTTTATTATGGGATTAAGCTACACTTCAAACGTTTTACTATTCCGCAATTTTTGTTAGATGAACCATTTGGACTATAAGACCATATAGTAGTGTTAACAAATGATTGTAAAGTGGGTGAAAACTATGCCCTCAGTTGTAGGGAATTTAGTTGTACAAAATAGTAACGGTTCATTTAACTTAGGTGATTTCTACAACGTTTCTCCAAAAGAAAATACGAAGGCTTATAATGGATCTGGCGCTTCCAACGTTGGTTTTGTTGTTAATACTTTTAATGGTGTGAGTGCGACTAATACGTTTGATTCTGACCTTGCGGATCAAAACCAAGTCGGTACAGCTTAACCCTATTTTTTCATCGTTCTGTTTAAGAATTTTAAATTTGTCCATACTATAATCAGGCTGTTATACAGCTATTGTTGATTTTTGGAGTACCCTATCTTTTTCTCCCTTTCCCTGGGGCTTAGCAGCTAGTATGAAGCTAGCTGCTTTTCCGTTTCATTTTTTCTGTTCCACATCTAACATAACGTAAAGTAAGCTAAAAGTTAAATTTTAGCTTACTTTACGTTATTTCAATAATATCCGTAGTATTAAATACGTAAGTTTTATAAAACGCGTCAGTACACATTACAATGCGCTTTAGCGGATTTATATGTACAACTGTCATATAGCTTGTAAGTATGTACCCATCTTCAAAATATGTCACCAATATTTCTTTCTCAGACAATAATGACATTAATAATTTATCAGAAATTCCCTCTTTTGCTTCTTTTGTTAAGAATGGTTTTTGTACTTTAAATTTCTCCCCAATAACCTTTCGCATACTTAATAACTGTTCCGACATTACTGTAAATGGAACCCATTCTCTTTTTGCTCTTTGCATCTTTACATCATTCATTTCTCTATCTCCTCGATTATTTATCCATTCTATTTCAAACATATTGCGCTTCGATTATTCTTTAATAATTGCTCGGCTCATATTTCTCCCGCATGAACAGGTAAGAAATCTCCCACCTCAAAATTCAAGACATACAAGGAAAGTAAGTCGAAGATCAACTCCCCTTAAACACCCGCTAATTACAGTTTCACTTTATTTCTAAATCTTATACTATCTACACTTACAAGAACATTCGTTCTAATTATACACGAACTTACGTTCTTTTGAGAAGAGATTTATTTTTTCTTCATCAAATGATCTTTTCACTTCCTATTAAATGGGAGGTGAAAAGATCAACTAAAAAGTTTTAATTTTTTCGAGTTTATTAACCATCTATAAATGAAAGCATATATTATAAAGAACGAACTCACAAAATTTAAGGGATTTATAATGGACCTCCATTCGTTCCTTATGAATTTCTATGAAAAGAGAGCAATTTAAACACTCTCTTTTCGTACATACTACATAAAACTATTCATTAATAATTCACTCTAATTATTAAATATATTTTGGTTGTACTATTATATGTAACTCCCTCTCTGTTACTGCTTTTTTCGGGTTTCGAAAATACTCTAATTCGTATTTTAATACCTCATATTCAACCATCCCGATTTTAATCCCTTTCGTTTCTTTTAAAATAGCTAATAGGTTATTTATATCTTCATCATACGATTCAAAAATTTTCCCTCCGTCTTCTCTTTGAAAAATTACTTTCACATTTTCTCCCCCTACATCATTTATTTATCTATCCAATAATTCATTCTTCACCTTAAAATTTCATACGAAAAAGAACATCCATCTTAATAGAATGCTCTGCTTTTCACTTCATTTAACGTCAATATATTTCAATCTTATTGTATGTTTCATTCTGCAAATTATGTTTATCGACTTCTATAAAGTGAAACTTTAATCCACTCAAGCTTTGTTCATTCCTGACTAATAATTAGCCTACGCAAATCTTACTGCCTACAAATAATGGGATAAAATTAATTAATTCGTTTTATATTTAATGAGATGAAACAAAACATTATAATATAAACATTCTATGAAGTGATGATTAACCTACTTCAAGACAATTACATAAATTTCCATTGTAATTCTTAATATTTATATGTAATATTGTATTGTCTTACTATCTATTTATAACTCACACACTAACTAGAAAAGGGAACCTTTAAAGGTTCCCTTTTCTAATTACAGTCATTATTTCTTTTCTAGAAATTCAAATGTATTTTTAAACTCTTTATCATTCACCTTAATATCAGCATCTTTCAATAATTCATTGACTACTTGTTGTTTCCATTTACCTGTCGTGTCTTGTAGTCTTTGCTGTTCTATATCTTTACGAATTGAATCTTTTACTTCATCAAATGGCTTTAATTCTTTTTTATCTGTCACTTTAATAATATGGTAACCGTAAGTTGTTTTTACTGGTTCACTTACTTGTCCTGCATCTAATTTATATGCAGCTTCCTCAAATTCTTTTACCGTTTGCCCTGGAGCAAAACCAGTTATTTCCCCGCCCTGTTCTTTTGAACCAGTATCCTCTGAGTATTGCTTCGCTAAAGCCGCAAAATCTTCTCCGTTATTTACTTTCTCTTTCACTTCTTTAGCAGTCTTTTCATCTTTTACTAAAATGTGACTTACCTTCATTTCTGGTTTATAGTTATCTTTTACATCTTTTTCTGTAACAGTCGCTTTAATCGCTTTCTCAAATGCAATTTCTGGCTTCATTTTTTCTTTTAATTCATCTTCATTTTTCAATCCAAGTTGCTCTAGAGTCGATTTGAAATTGTCGCCCATTTTATCTTTTGCTTCTTCAACTTGTTTTTTCGCTTCCTCATCTGAAACTTTATATTTATCTAGCAACGCCTTACTTAACACCATTTGGTATAAAGTACTTTCCCCATATTTTTGTCTTAATTCTTTACTTAACTCTTTCTCTGTAACATTTCCTACTTTTGATGTTACTACGTTGTCTGAGGAACCACATGCAGATAATGCCAGTACTACACATGAAATAATTGTTCCTAAAAATAACTTTTTCTTTTTCAATTCAAAATACCTCACTTTTATTATTATATAAGAATAACTATACAATAGACTTGTGTAAACAATGTGTTTTCTACATGTAATTCATTTCATGTAAAAAAACTATGTATCAGTAGATAACATTAGTTAATCAATCTATCTTTTGCGCTAATATTAGAACCATTTTCTCTATTACTAATCTTCGTTTTTTGTAATTAATCTTCTTTATACTATGAAACATATGTATGAAAGTTAATTTACTGTATTTTTTGTGATTATTCTATATTAACGAAAACAATTTATCTCTCATTTCTTTTATATTTCAATTCAAAAATACTATCTTTACACTCTATATAAGATTCAGTAACAATTTTATCAGTGGAAGCCTCGTTTATCGTCCGCAATAACTCTACAAAATAACGTTAATGCATACGAAAAAGACATTTTCTATTAATGAAAATGTCTTCTCACAATTTAATAAAACAGTTTTGGTGTTAAATCTGTATTTTGTAATTGTGCACTTTCACTGCTCGGAACACAGCTTGTGGAGAATAATATTGGGATACCACAAACATCATCGTTCATTACATCATGAAATACATCTGCAGCAACACCAGTAAATGTTTGACATAAATTTGAAATATCATCATTAAAAAATTGAATTACTTGTGCAGCAAAAACAGGAAAGACAACATTTGCCCCACCAGGGAGTTGAGGCTGTACAACAACTTGTTCGAAATAAGGATTATTTTCTAGCGCCACTTGAAATAAATGGGCAATTTCAAATGCATCTAGTGGACATGGCAGTGGATTTACAATGTCATTTTCATTATTAGTTACAATAACTGTTACACTTACATTCCCAAATTCTACAAAAGATTTTAGGAGCGTTGCTAACGCTCTCGCTTTTTCATCACTTAACGCGTGCACTAAAATAATATAATTCCCGCCAACTGGAATTAGCGGACCAACTGTAACTGTTGGATCAGCACCAATTGAATTTTTTAACTCATTGAAATATGTGATCCATGGTGGTGAAAGCTGAGGTTGAGCTTGTACATTTTCTTGCAATCTTTCATTACCTCCTAATACAATTCTTACTACTATAATATGTAGCAAGAAAAAAAGCGTATTAGATAAATTACTTATTTTTTAATTTTACCTATTATATTGATTATACATTGTATAGAACATTCTCAGTTTTTACTGTATTTTCCACATTTTCACCATGCCATAGAACTCCATATCATTATCAACTCAACTAAAATTTCATATTATATTAGTACGTCTTTATAATATGAACGAAAAAACGCAGTATACAATACTGCATCATAGGAGCTGATTTCATGGAGAAAAAACCTATTGTTTTCAAAGTTCCACCAAATTCAAAATTAAAAGTTACATTTTTCGGTCCTTGTAACGAAGTAATTACAAATGTTTCTATAATTAATCAACTTTCCACACCTAAATGTCAAACTATTACACAATATCCAAACTATACGAAATATAAAACTGAAGTACGATCATTATCGAGTTGTTAATCCATTCTATACAAAATCCTTACAATTTGGTTAACTACAAAACCTTATTAATAGACTAATATTACTCATTTCATGATATTTCATTGATAATTTATTGATTTTTCACACATTTACATCAACCGAACATATATTATCGTATGGAGATTATCCACTCATAAAACCTATCTTTCTTTAGAGCGTACTTTTTATGTATGCTCTTTTTTTATTTATCCCTTATTCTGTACATATAAATCTGATCACCTTTTTATTTCACGTCGGGTAAATCGACCTGCCCTTTATAAATAATCTAGTCAAGGTGTCCCCCATAATACTTCTTTATTTATTAGACATTCACTACTCTATTAAATTCGTGTATCCATTCAAGCACCATTCATCTAATATATTTTCCTTCTAAATTCACCAAAGATGTATTAAAATTCTTTATATACTCCAGGAGGTCAAATATGTTCAAGTTGCATCCCATACTACTCATCTTAGGATTTATTTTATTTTTATATAGTGTACTTGCCTTCATGTTATTCCTTTCCATACAATAGTAATACCTGCACAAACCGATGTTAAATATGTAATTTCTATATAGTAATGAAAAAATCTTTAATTATACGGACATAAATTAAGATGTCTTTTTATACCGTTAGGCAACTAGCAAATGTAATGCCAAAGAACTTTTACACCCTTGTTACTTACTCTTTTTATTACCTGCAGAAAATCTAATACTTAAAATAAGATAGCCCTTTCAACATCAAAACTGTAAAAAATAATTTTAAAACTTTACCTTTCATCATTACATCTTTAGCATGTGAAATTCTCATGAAACAAACTCTATTTAACCAATTTACTTATAAAAAAATAACAATAATAATCCCCCACCATTCGGTACAGGGGATTAACTAAACCTACTGAAAAGTATTTTATTCTCTTCGTTATTTAATTGGAGAAGGAAATCTTGCAGCTTCAAAATGAACCGTATTCACGCCATTAACATTTTGAACAATTACTCCGGCGACACTACTCTCAGCAAAAACTTCAACTGAATCCCCTGCTTCTAATTGAAGAATAGAAGTTACTGAAACATCATTGTTAAAAAATACTCCAGTCCCAAAGAAATCATTATCTATTGCTATCGCTGGATTTCCATTCACACGAATTTCAACTCTAGCTCTGTAGTTCACATTAAAATCATTTGGAGAGAATGTTATATTCCCTAATATACTATATACCCCTTTAGTCTTCGGAATAAAAATAGATGTTGCTGGGTTATATTCATTCGCTAAATCAAACTGTTCATCTTGGAACAATACTTTAACAGAAGTATTTTCCGGGACAGGTTGATTCATTGTATTAACAGCTCTAAAGGCAGATGCCCTTACAAGTTTTTCCTTCTTATCCTCACAACAATTTTCTTTTACATACTTTTTATCACATTTACTATTTTCTCTAAAGCAATTATGACTTTTCTTTTTATAATCTTTACAATACTTACAGTAATAATAAGACGTAGTAAATCCCCCTTAAATTTATTATTACATACTATGCAATATAGATTAGAATAGTTTGGACAAACTGATACTATTTTCAATAGAAAAAACCCCACCATTTCGGTGAGGATTACACTTTATCTGCTGTATACTCAACTTTATTTAATTGGAGAAGGGAATCTTGCTGCTTCAAAATGTGAGCCGTCTTCCGAAGTACTTAAAACTCCATCTATGCTACTTTGTGCATAAACCTCAACTTGATCTCCTGCATGCAATTGAATAATCGTCGAAACACTTACTACATTTCCAAAACCGATTGGACCAAAAAAGTCATTATCTATAGCTATTGCCGCGTTTCCATTCACACGAATTTCTACACGAGCTCTATAATTTAAGCTAGGATCGTTTGGAAAAAAACCAATCGTTCCAATAACAGAGTATACTCCTTTAGTCTTCGGAATAAAAATAGACGTTGCTGGATTATACTCATTCGCTAAATCAAATTGTTCATTTTGGAATAACACTTTCACAAAAGTATTAGCAGGAACAGGTTGATTCACCGTATTTCTAGCTCTAAATGCTGATGCCCTAACAAGACTATCCTTGTTGTCATTACACTTACTATCGTTCTTACAACAGTTATGCTGTTTCTTTTTATATTCTTTACAATACTTACAGTAGTAATAGCAAGACATACTCGTTCCCCTTTCATGCTTATTACTTCAGATTATGTAAAAAAGATTCGCAATGTTTGGACGAACTATTGTTTTCCCCCTATACTTGTCGCCTATTTATATACACGTAAGCGGAAGACATTTCAATAACACAACAACCTAGTAGTATAATAATCTCTATTCAAATTTGATAAATCCCTTTACTTTCTATTTTACTTTTTATGCATAAAAAAGAACGAACTTACATTCGTCCTTTCACACATTTTTATGGTCCAAAGCTTATCATCCAACCTAACATAAATCCAAATATAGAAAACAGTAGCACAAAAAGATATAAACTACATGCCCACAATGCATATTTCCGACTTTTTCTTTTTGTGATCATTCCTATAACTGAGCATACCAATCCAATACCAACTATTTGCAGAAAACCTTTACCTATAAATGTTTCTTGTATAAGCAATATAATGTTCAAATACAATAACGCCAGAAAGGCAATAATTAATGAAATAGTCCCCATCCACGTTTCCTGTTTATAAATATGATTCTTTCTTTTTTTTAAGAATGCCAATTCCATAATCTCGCTTCACCTACTTTCAATTTTCTAACTTTTTCGTGACTCATTAATTTTTCAACTTCTGCTTTAGGTCCAGTTACAACTGCCCCATATGTTTTTACCCCATTTTTTTCAAGGAAAGAAATACGTTTTGACAACTCTAATACTTTCGCTCTAGATAGCTTCACTGCTAAATTTTCATGCTTCTGTAATGACTTTAACACATCAATAAATTGTTCCTCATGAGGTGAATCACTCACAAAAGCACCACTTGGTCTTGAAATCATATCTGCTGGAAAGCCAATCGGAGCAACATACATACCCTCGTCATTCGTTTGCTTCTCCTCTAACCCTGTATTAACGGCATACCAGACGATATCAATAGTGGGAAACATATTCGTTACCTCTTGTACACTCAACAATTCTCTAAAAGATATAAATGCTTCTACAACAGATTCTTGCGGAAGACCCTTTAATACTTGCGCTTCTTCACTACTATTATAGGATGAATTATAATTATTAGGATGAGACAATACCTCGTTATCTATATATGGGACTTCCGGAATTTTTTCATCTGTTGTATATTCACGGCTAACTTTCGTTGCTCTACTAAATATATAATCTGTTTTCTCTTCCCCTATTCGAATATCTTTCTTCCCTACCCTTTTATACAAATCAAAATGCAATTGTAAACTAAGCGGTAACAATGTTTGCTCCATGTCCCTATCTTTCAAAAATACATTTGGTTCTGTTACACTTAATGTTTGATTTACTACATTCCGTATCTCCATTGCGTTGGTAGGTGCCGATGTATAATATATAAGTGTAGATATATATAAAATAGGTTGAATAAGTAATAAAAAAGTAAATACAATTAAAACATTCGTAATACGCGCTCTTTTTTTTCCTATTTTCATCACTTGTTCCTGTTTTCCATTAGAAAGTGCATCCGGCCTTTGATGAAGAGCTTCTTGTAACATTTCTTTATAATCATCTTGTTCAGAATGAGGTTTATCATTTGTCATTTTGACTCTTTTCCTCCTTTAACAATTCTTTTAATCTCTTTCTCCCGCGAAATATGTGACTTTTATACGTGTTTAACTTTAAATCTAATACAGAAGCACCTTCTTCGTACGTTAATTGATGTACGTCACATAATAAAATAGCTTGCGCCTCTACCACTGGCAAAGTATGAATAATCTGAATAAATTTTTCATAACTATTTTTTGCGACTACATACTCTTCTGTAGATTCACCTGCTTGAATTGTTTCTAATTCCTCCGTTCCTACAAAAGCTACTTTTTTCTCTTTCCTAACAAAATCAATAAAGGTATGATATGCCACTTTAAAAAGCCATGATTTCACCTTTTGGTTTTCATAGTCTTCTAGATAAAGAAACGCCCGATAAAAAGTCTCCTGCATCAAGTCCTCCGCTACATGATGGCTACGAGAAAGGGAAAATAAATATCGGTACACATCGTTTATATAAACTTTATATATTTCTTCAATCTCCATCCCCCTCCTCCTTTCATATATAACACGAATAAACAAATTAAAAAGTTGCATTATTTTTCCTTTTTATTCATAAAAAATATTTATACATTTCAATAAATATTTACAATTATAAACAAAACATAAGATGTTATGGCTATAAATATACTTCAAAATGGGGAAAAACGGTTCGGATGTTCTCCTGCTCTTGTAAATTGATAGTCATAGGACAATCTTCCTGTACGATATAACCACAGATAGGATTTCGTTGCTACCTCTCGTCCTGGTTCGCGTTAGTAAATGTTCATGTATCTTTTCATATAGTGCCACTATCCATCATTTGTCATGATAAGATAATTCTCATTCTTTCTTCGATCGACGATATTTTCTTATCAAAAAACAACTTGTAGAGTATGTACAAAGATTATCTCATCAGCTATTTACAAATTGTAGATGGAACTATTTGACGCTTACATATACACTCATCCCCCTCAATTATTTCCGCTATTTGCGGATACCTCAAAATTCGGCATCTGTGATAAAGATAGGTGGGAGCTGGGTTTCCCGTATATATCCAATTGGTAATGGTTAGGTTAATAATCGGTTTGGGATACCTGCTCCTATTCATAAAATTTTCAGCTTATAGATTGAAGACAGTTCCATATGGAATCGTAAGAAAAGAACTTCCATACGGTGTGATTTGATGCACTGGATAAAAATACTCCATAGATGAATAATACGGCTGGATACCTTGTTGTTGCAGTTGCATTTGTTGTTGCATTTGTAACGCTTGTTGAACAGCTTGAACTGTACTTTGTGCTCCGCTAAACGTTATTGATGTACCATATGCTGGTCGCATACCCGCTTGAGAATAAAAATACGAATAAAACATTTTTTTCAGCTCACTTTCATATAAGTTATTACAAATTATGTTATGATTCTTTATTTCAGTGGGTGCTGAAAGTTAGTCTATTAGCTTTGATTAGGTTTAAAAATTTCTATTCTCTCTTACACTTTCATATTTCATTTACAAGAGTAGCTAATGTTTGACCCGCTAACGGCCCAACCAAATCTTCTTGAGTAATTATTCCCGTAAGCGTTGCACACTCTATTGAAACCGGATTTGTTATAGGTCCAAATAAAAAAGCTACAACAGGACCATTAGTTCCTTTTGCTCCAATATGCAGATGGGCAACTACTACATCCTTCTATATCAAATAAATCTAACTTAAATTTTAGGCTAAGCTCGTCCTGGCTTAATTTAAAGAAAGCCTCCCCTCGAGCGTCTGTTTCTACTGGTGGAACTTCATTTCTACCACGTAGCTTTGTAAAAAACATATCTATCACTCCTATGCTTTTATATACTACTAATATATTCATACCCTTTATATAAGGTGATAAAGAAGCAGTTGTTAGACCAATGAAAATTCATTTTATATGATAGATTAATTTATCAATTTTATAAAATTCATTAATTTAACTATAAAGTTATTTAAATTTAATTCATATATTGTAGTAGATTACCAGAAGGGAGGTGTAAATATGGAAAGTTGTGTTTTGTTCGTTAATGGACAACCTCTTTTAGTGGTATCAGTTGCTGGAATCGAAATTGCTAGATTAGAACTTTCTCTTCAAGTAGCATTGACTTTAATAGCATTAGGAATTCCAATCTGTGCATAAAAGTTAGGCATTTATAAAAAGAGGGCTTAAGCTCTCTTTTTTATTTATTCCTTAACAAAAAAAGATACCACTTAAATTGTGGTATCCACCTCAATAATTATCTTAAGTTTCATCACTACTAAACTAGTAATCCTAATTTGCGTACAATTCCTGAAAATGAATAACTATATGCAAAACCTACAATACGAATTCTTGGATTCCATTTATGTTCTAGATCTTCATTGTACGTTTTCTTGTAATACGCTAGTTTAGAATCTATGTTATATTTGTCGTTAACAATTACTTCATCGCTAGAAAGTCCATCTATTTTAATCTGAACAGCTACATACTCTGCTCCTTCATTTAAGGCTTCATTATAACACCTTCCTAATTCTTCTAATGTCTTCCTCACCATTAACCTCCTCCTATTCAAATGGGCGTTTTGTTCAATAAAAAAGCATTTAAATCAGTAGTTGCAAGCAACGATCTCATAGATTACTCTTTTTATGTTTTAAGCTAATAAAAATATACTTCCATTTTGTTTTGTAGTCTTACTTACACTTCCTGTTAATAACCAAGTATTGATTATACATCCCATAAGAACGTCTCGATTTTCTAAACATATACTTAGAAGAAAAATATTCCTGAACATTTTACATTACACATACACTTACCAATAATTCACATTCAGTAGAGGATACAAATTTTCAAGACATACTTAACATGTAAATTTTTTAAAAGGAGGTAATTATGAAGCATAATCAAAACTCAAACGATCCGTGCGAAAAGTTTCAATTCCCCTGTTTTATTTCTATTTCCTCTTGTAATCAAACTAATTGTTGTACACCTGTTTTTTTCTCATTTTCTCAGCAACAAGAATTATTGTCCCTAATTAACCAATTAAACCAAGCTATCTTTTCTTTTTTCACAACACCAAATCCAACAACTATACAAATACTCCAATCATCATTACAAGCGTTAAATGATTTATTAATTGCAGTACAACCAAATACTCCAAATAAAAATTTAGTTATACGAACTATAAATCAATTAATCAATTCCTTACCTACCGCATCTCTTACTCAAATTTCAGCATTATTCCAATTTCTATTCCAAAACTTATCTTCACTTATTAGCTGTTCAAATATATCGGACCCATTATTGCAGCAAATATTCAACTTAATTTTACAAGGAATCTTGAATAGTTCGTTATTAAGTAACATCGGAACACCAGGTCCGACTGGAGCCACTGGACCTAGAGGATTTCGTGGACCTAGAGGATTCCCTGGACCTAGAGGTATCCAGGGTTCTCAAGGAATTCAGGGGCCTGAAGGACCGGAAGGACCTCAAGGTGTGCCAGGGATCCAGGGATCGGAAGGACCAGCAGGGCCTCAAGGAGCTCAGGGTTCTCAAGGAATTCAAGGACCGGAAGGACCGGCAGGGCCTCAAGGACCTCAAGGCGTACAAGGGATTCAAGGACCATCAGGACCACCGGGGCCGACTGGTTCAGGGACCGGAATGGGAATACCAGGACCACCGGGACCTACTGGACCTCAGGGTATACAAGGGATTCAAGGACCGGAGGGACCGGCAGGGCTCACTGGACCTCAGGGTATACAAGGAATTCAAGGGCTTGAAGGACCAGGAGGACCCACTGGACCTCAGGGTGTGCAAGGAATTCAAGGACCCACTGGACCTCAAGGTGCGCAAGGAATTCAAGGGCCAGAAGGGCCACCAGGACCTACTGGGGAATGTGAATGTCCAACTGGACCTGCATGTAATTTCCTTGTTTATGTTACAAACGCAGGAGTCATAGATGATCCTACCGATGATACAGTATCTGTAATCAACACCGGAACAAATACAGTTGTAGCTACAATTACTGTAGATAATGCACCTCTCGAAGTAACAGTTTCACCAAATGGAACTCGCGCTTATGTTACTAATATTTTTTCTGATATTGTCTCTGTTATTGATACCTCTACAAATTCCGTTATCGCTACCATTCCTGTTGGAAGCGACCCGATTGGTGTAGCTGTTTCTCCAAATAACACAACTGTTTATGTTGGAAATCACGGTAATAATACGGTTTCTGTTATTAATGCTGCTACTAACACTGTCATTGATACAATTCCTGTTGGTAACGCTCCGCAAGGAATCACTGTTTCTCCAAATGGAGCCTTTGCATATGTTGCAAATGAATTAAGCAACAATATTTCTGTTATTAATACTGCTACGAATACCGTTAGCGCTACGATTCCTGTTGGTATTCGTCCTAGAATAATCGTCTTCACACTAGATGGTACTCGTGCTTATGTAACAAATCAAAACAGCAATACTGTTTCTGTTATTAACACCGCTACCAATGCAGTTATTAATACAATTAACGTAGGTACAGAACCTGTTGGTATAGATATTACACCGGGTGGAAATCTTATTTACGTTGTAAATAAAGTGAGCAATAATGTATCAGTTATAAATGTAGCAACAAATACTGTGATTGATACAATTTCTGTTGGCTTATCCCCTGATCAAGTAACCATCATACCTGATGGCACTCTTGCATATGTTACAAATCAAGCTAGTAATACTGTTTCCGTTATTGATATTGCTACGAATACTGTTATCACTAATGTCCCAGTAGGTGTCGCTCCAACTGGTATAGCAACCGGAACTATTTGTGAATAAAACAAAAAAACAGAGAGACCAAAAATATGTCTCTCTGTTTTTTATTTTCTTGTGCTCCTTAAAAACTTCATATTTATAGCAGTCCCCTACGTGCTTCGTGTTAATCATAATATACATAGAGAAATATTATTCGACTTATTTCATTTTTTCTTATGTATACTTCTATACATTTGTTTGTAAAAGCCATTGTATTAAAAGAAGTAACCGAGTATCTTTATGAGCTTAAATACAGTCACAAATTATCTATATCACGCTTTAATCTTATTTTCTTAACCTCATTAAATTCCTTTACAAATTAAAAAAGCAGCTGTTACGCTACTTTACATTCATTTTATCCCCAAGAGAAATGATAAATATATTCTCCCGTTACATTTTGATTAATCCCAGTAATTCTAGCAAATCTCATTAAGTCTGCCCCTTGAAGAAAATACATTGCAAGCATTACTGGTACTTGCGACCACATAAATTGATAAAAATCCTCGACTCTTTGGTTTGTTGAAACAATTAAATCATTTACAGGCCCTTGATTCCATACAGAAGTACTAACTGAACGAAACGGAAGATCTTTCCCATTCACCACTATTCTTGCCATGCTTTGAGTTATGTCCACATCAATTCCCTCCATCATTACAAAAATCGGACCTGTGTATTTACTCCTATGGTTATAAATATTCTTGACTTTCATAAATGACTAAGGCAAACCTCTATTTTTCACTTCTATTCAAATGAATTTATTACAGTAAAAAAACAAATGAAATTTTAGTATTACTCTCCCTCAACTTCCGTATTATTTAGATCATTTATACCCTTGTTCGCTTTTACAATCCGGTATGCAAAATTACATATCTTATTATCTCAATATCACTTTATTAACTACAATTTGATAGAAATTCATTTGTATCACCTGATAAATCAGCGTTTGTAATTTAATTCCTTATTTAAAATTCCACCCTTTTATTTTTAAACACTATATTCGAATAATTATATTGAAATTTCTTGTTGTATACACATCTATCTTTTTCATGTATTATATACGAGAAGAGTAAGGTAAGAGTTACTCTTTGCCATTTTAGGAAAGGTCCTGTTGGAAACAACAGGACCTTTTTTCGTATTAGTAAAAGCAATCTTGATTTACTCATTTAACCCACTCATTACTTCCCCAAATATAGTTTCAACCATTTTGCTTTAAGCTCTCTGACCTGAAATGCTATACGTTCTCTTCTAAGTAATCGACTACTCGTACTATGCGTGCTTCTCTTTACATACCTAACTTTCCGTACAGCTTGTTTCCCTTTAAAGTATTTCACATAATACAAACAAAAGAGCCGTTCTTGTTCCATCAACTCTTCATCATCTAGCATTTCTTTCACCGCCTTCAAAATGCAGGATTTCCCTTTCCGCTATCGAATTAATAATGTTCGGAAAGGGGGTGTAACATGGCGGAAATTAAAGTGGGACTTACACAATTTTTAGACTTCACACTGAAAAGTAGTGCTGCTAAAACAAATTTTGTAAAGAATTTAAAATCTCAACCTGAATATCACCCGGTTTTTGATTACTGGAAACAATTACGAGAAACTGTTATTAAATTTCATAAAAACGAACTACCTTTTGACTGTTTTGAGACATTAGTACAGACTGTTGACCAGAAGAAAAAGCAAAACTACATTGATGTTATAAAGCAGTACAAAAAATTTATTAAAAACAAAGACGTCTCTTGGTTTGATCCAGGTAAATCGCATTGGTTATCAAATAATTTAATCGTCCGCTCATCGCCTGAACTCGGTTTGCTCATTAATGATGAGCCGCATCTTATTAAACTGTTTTTCAAAGGAAAAAAAGAGCGAATTGATAAATATAACATCAACTCAACACTAACATTATTAAACGACTCAACATTTTCAAATGAACATAACGATGTGAATTATACGGTCCTTAATATCCAAAAGAACAAAATGTATACGAATAACTCTATTAATAATGATCATGTAATAGCTCTTGAATCAGAAGCTCACCAGCTTTGTTATTTATGGAATAAGATGTAAAGGTTTTAGGAATCTCTTTCTATGTCTTGTTCATACGTAATTTGGTCACATTTTTTACAAATTACATTCTTTTCGTTTAATGGAAGCTCACCTTCTTGTTTCTCACAAACAATGCAGGGTGGGCATTTTAAAAAATAGTTTCTTTACCCATTTCATCATCCTAATTACCCCCTTTGAAAGAATAATGTAATACTGTCTTTCTATCACATCTACATTCCCCCTGACTTCTACCGCTAAATACTTCCTAACATGTTCTTACGATTTCTTTCGCGCTCCACATCATGTTTTTCTTTCACTCTATACAGTGCCGCAATTCCCCCTTCTAGTTAGCCTTGCTTCTTTTACATGGATTACTTTATTTGGGTGTAATTGTTGCTGGAACTCCGCTTAATCTCTTCTCTCACACCACCTCATAAAAATATCTGAGGAAAAGAACGTTTTAGCAATGGCTATCATGAATACAATTTACCTTACTAATAAATAGTAGCCTTACAATTTCAGAAGTTTGACACAGCTCACGAAAAAGCTTATAAAGAAAAGTGAGGTTCCTAATATTTATTTCTAGATTTAAGATGCATATAAGACTAGGACATAAAAAGTAGAATCACACTGGATATCTACTCACATGTTATGCTAGGACTTCAATAAACTGCGGTGGATGAATTTGCTAACGAATTATTCGAAAAGAAAGGCTCTCGTTGTAAGTTTTCCTTTCACAGCAAATACACCAACTAAATAACCAAAAATATTGATAGTGAAAAAGGAGAAACTAACATGAAAGAAATCAAATCTGAACAGGAATTCAAAGACATCATCGCAAGCGAGGAGCCAGTAGTTGTTAAGTTCTTTACTACATGGTGCCCAGATTGCGTGCGTATGGACAACTTTATCGGAGATGTGATGGAAGAGTTCAATAAGTTTGAATGGTATTCTATTAATAAAGATGAGTTCCCAAGTATCGCTGAAGAGTATCAAGTAATGGGTATTCCAAGTTTACTTGTATATCAAAATGGCGAGAAGCTAGGCCACTTACATAGTGCTAATGCAAAAACTGAAGAGCAAGTTACTGAGTTTTTAGAAGCATACTAAGATGAAAACCCTCTGAAAAATATTTTCTAGAGGGTTTTTTATTTTTTCCAAATCAGCTGTCAGAAGTGTACATATTTAAACTCCCTTCTCCTCCCCCCTATACATAGATCCAAATCGCGTTCATATTCTAACTTTGCACTTTACAACATATTTTTCCTTCATGAAACTTTGTTATCCACTTCTTAAAAAGCTATAAAACGTCAACAATGTTTGTATAGACCCACACGACTTTCGTTTGATACTCTATTTATAGAAAGAAATTCCTTGTAGAAAGGTGAGTGATTAAAATGGATACTCTTTCTCATAAAGAAGCTGATAAAGGTGCTATTGTCAGCATTTTGGCCTACATATTTTTATCCTCTATGAAAATCATCATCAGTTATATTACCCTCTCTAGCGCATTACGTGCTGACGGTTTAAATAACTTAACAGATATCGGTGCTTCTTTAGCGATATTAATTGGTCTAAAAATCTCTCGAAAACCTCGTGATCCAGATCATCCATATGGGCATTCGCGTGCAGAACAAATTGCATCACTTGTTGCTTCTTTTATTATGGCAACGGTCGGATTAGAAGTTGTTATTAGTGCCATTCAATCTTTTTTAAATCCGAAACAAGCAGCACCTAATGTACTTGCTGCATGGGTAGCTTTATTTTCTGCTGTCGTTATGTACTGTGTGTATTTGTATACGAAAAAGATTGCAGCACGAACAAGAAGTAAATCATTAGAAGCAGCTGCAAAGGATAATTTATCAGATGCCCTCGTAAGTATCGGTACAGTAGTAGGCATTGTCGGTTCACAGTTCCAAATGCCTATTTTAGATCCTATTGCTGCTTTAATTGTCGGTCTTATTATTTGTAAAACTGCATGGGAGATTTTCGTAGAAGCTTCTCATATGTTAACGGATGGAATCGATCCAGATAAGATGGAAGAGTATGCTGATGCGATTGAACATATTGGTGGCGTGGAAAACATCGTAGATATTCGTGCTCGTATGTACGGGAATCAAACGTACGTTGATATTACAATCGAGGTAGATGCTCGTATGGATGTTGGAGAAAGTCATTGTATCACTGACAACATCGAGGCTATGCTTCGGAAAAAGTTTGGCATTTATCATGCGCACATTCATGTTGAGCCAATGGAAAAAGAACCTATTATGACATAGGTTCTTTTTTAATGAACGTTTTATGAAATATTACGCATAAAACGAGCCAGCTACCGCCAGCTGCCCATCCTGCTAATATGTCAGATGGATAGTGAACGCCAAGATATATTCGGCTAACTGAAATAGATAATACAACAAAGCTCGCTATAAAAATAATCAACAATTTTTTATGCAATGTAATACGTTCTTCTGTAATCGTGACGTATGCAATAAATCCTAAAAAAGCAGTAGCATTCATCGTATGACCGCTCGGAAAACTATATCCAGTTGCAGTAACAAGCTGTGTTACATCAGGTCTTGCTCGCTCGTACCATAGTTTAAGCATACTGTTTAAATAACGAGATCCATAATAATTAATTGTTAGAAGTAATGCACTAAGCAACTTTTTTCTAACGAGAAAATACATTACAAGAATAATGAGTAACGGAAAATATATTCTTTTGGAACCGATAAAAGACACCCAAGTAAAGTAGGCTGTCAAATAATCGTTTCGAAAACTTTGAATAAAATGCGCGACTATATTGTCAAATTTCTCAATACAAGCGGTATGATACGAAAGTGATAATACGACAAAACAAATGAGTAGCGTTGAACTTAACAAGTATAAATGTCGATATCGTTTCACATACATAACCTCACTATGCAAAAAATGGAGCGGTTGTTTTAGTTTTCCTCTCCATTTCTTTTTTATGCATAGTTTATTAAAAAATATAATTGTTAATTGTTTCTTTCATCGTTGGAATATCTTCATTCGTTACTGTAAAGCGAATCACTTTCTCATCAAGATCAAGTGCTTCTGCAAATAAACCTGCTAATCCACGAGATTTTCTGTCTACTTCCATAATAATCTCTAAGCGATCGTAAGTATTTGGCAAAATCAACAATTCTAGTTCATCTAATTTTCCATAATACTCTCCGGAAACAGGAACAAACTCAAATTCTTGTGCGAATGGAATTTGCTTACGTAATCGATACGGTAATTCTTCACATTCTATATGACGCGCTTTAAAACCTAATTGATTCACACTCTCTAACACACTATTTAATAGCGCATTTGGCAACACTTGAATGTAATCACGATCACTTGGATCTATACTACGTTTAATATCAAGGCCTGTGTGCACCCAAACTGTTTTCATTCCAAGAGTAAGCGGTGTTTCAACTGGCATTTTAAATGAAAATGGAATTTCTCTTTTTTCATTCGGCTCAACAGAAAAAGGCTCTGTTAAACGAACTCGCTCTAAATCATATGTTGTTGTTACTTTTTTATCATCCACTTCTCGTACATATGATGTTGATAACGTTAAGTAAATGCTTTCAATTTGTTGGCTAACGGAACCTCCCGTTATATGAACCTTCCCGTATATCTCTTCACCAACAATATACTCACCTTTTTCAAGAACTGTATCTACTTTTGCATTACCGATACCAACGCTTGCTAAAAACTTTTGAAACATGGATCCTCCATCCTTTCTAAAGCAAAAGCTACATCTTTTTTTAAATCTTGTACATTCTCATAGTACGGCGTTTTTATTTGTAACATTCGCATCAACATTTCACGGTTGTAATTTTCCAAAGTTAATTCGTCATACCATGGCTTTTCATGTTTTTCATTAGATTCATAGCCTGCATATAATAAAAATAATGAGAAATGACCAAGCGCATAAAAATCGCTACGAAAGTGAACTTCTCGCATCAAAGCTTGTTCACCCTCATAAGTTGTAGCTCGTTCATCCCCCTCGCCTTTCAATTTCGCCAATCCAAAATCAATAATACTAATTTCGTTTTCTTTCATTAATATGTTTGGAATGCGTAAATCTCGGTGAATAATACCTTTACTATGAAAAACTGATACAATTTCTAATATTTCATATAAAATTTTAAAAACTTCACGTTCTGTATATACATGCCCATCCGAGAAAATATAATCCTCGAAATTTTTACCAGGCATATATTCCATCACAAAAAAGCTTTTTTTCTCCCATACGAAATGATCATATAAACTAGGAATTGCATGATGGTTTAATGTTTGTAAAATCATTTTCTCATGCTCAAATGATTTTCTACCGGACTCATATCTTTGTTTACTTTGTCTTAATTGTTTTAAGACTTTATATCTATTTATTTGTAAATCATTAACGACATATGTAACCCCATAACTGCCCATTCCAATTACTGATTCAATTTTATAACGTTCTGCGACAATTGTGTTTTTTCGTAGTGGTCTATCTAATAAAGCTAGTATACGACGCCATTTCATTAGCTACTTGAAAAGAAGCTACGGCTTTTACGTTTTCTTTTATAATGATGATGCCCATAACCAGATGAACGTCGTTTATAATCGCTACTTGAATAAGAGCGACCTCTATGGCGATAATCACTACTAGAATACGAACGATATTTTTTCTTTCCTAATAAAGAATCAATAATTTTTTTGAACATCCCTTCACCTCTTGAGTAAAATTTTCTTTTAATTATACCAACTATTGCTGGCTACATTTGTGACAAGTTTGTAAAGAGTAAAAAACGACGAGTTAGGCCCGTCGTTACTTTCACTCATCCTCTTCATCAAAAACTTCATCAATCATACATTTCTCTAATAAGTACTCGAATGTAATATCTGCAAGATCTTCAATTTCTTCTCGTTTTGGGACGTATCCTCTTTCAATTAGTTGCTCATAAAAAAACTCCGCAATCTCTTCCGTATCAATTACGACTTCAATTTCCTTCATGAGCATCACTCCTTTATTTCTGTTTTATGAAAAAATCTCAAAATTATGTATATGAGATTAGAAAAATAGTTTTTCTTTTTTTATAGGTCATATCCTTTGGACGAGATGCATACGATGGTAGTACAAGCTATCAAAAGGGGGAAATAATTATGGAATATCAATACGAGGTAACGCAAGAAGTAGGGCAAACAAAAGAAGAGTTCATGCATGAAGATCAATGGGCAGACTCTCTTATTAAATGGCTTTTTATTTTTTTAATAGTTGTAGGCATACCTTATACTGCATATGTTGTTGTTCAATTCATTCTCTCTTTCTAGTTAACTATTTTTTCTCTGTCAATTTAACTAAATAATTATGAACAACATCCATAACAATTTTGTATTCTTCATCTTTAAATGTATCAAATAACAATTGATAATCGTTATAAATATCAAGTAATCCATCAATGATTTCTTGACGATTTGTCTTAACACTCACTTTTTTTGAGTTGTTAATTGACTTTAATTTTCCTAAATCTAATTTATTCATACCTGCTTTATCTTGTTTCATTTTCTTCAAAATTGCATTTGCCGTTTGAGCATTAGCAAGTAACGTTAAATCTGACTCATCCGCTTCTAACCATTCACCATCCGTAATTCGTGATAGTTCATATATTGTATCTTCCCATGCGTCATTTTTATATCTCCATACTTCTGTACGAAAACCAACAATTCGAAACACATCTTTATCGTATCCTGTTACTTGCACGAGATCACCAAATGTGAAATTATAGTTTAATTCAATCCACTCAGTTTCACCTTTTTTCATATCTTGCTCAGTAACATGCTGCAATGTTTGCTCTACGTAAAATCCATCATGATTATTGACTTCGTATACGTAAACTCCATCTAAAACCTTCATATTTGTGATTTTACCAACGGTTCCATATAGCGTAATCACGACTATGTCCCCTACGTTATATTTAGGTTGCTTTTTCCTTGCCATCTATATCTCTCCTTTTTTTGACGTCGTGATTTTGATAACAGTATATGCAACCTACATAAAAACGCTTATCACAGAAGCGTATATTCATAAATTTTTTCAATAAAAAATATCACTATATGAAAATTTATTTACAACGTAAAAAAAGCTAGCAAATAGACTAGCTTCACGTCAAAAAAGTTCATATAGTTTTTATCTATCTTGTATGTATAACTCCCACGCTTCATCAAATATAGACATACTTGCTAGCATTCCACTTAGCTCTAAGTATGAACTAATTTCATCGTAATCTTCAGATTGCTTCGGAAAACTTAAATCATCGTACATTGCCTCTGCTAAATTCGATATTTCATTACTAAATAAAGCTGCACGATGCTTCATCATATAGTGGTAAAATGTCTTTTTCAAAAATATTCCCTACCTTTCTAACTTGGGTACATTATACAAGGCAAAAAAGAAAAAAACCAGCAGAAAAGCTGGTTAAAAGTCAAAATAATTTCTTTTTAATAGACGGGGTCTTCCCATTAATTCTTCATATGTTAGTTGTTTTGGTAAATCTTTCGTATAAATTAAAAACAATTGATCTTCTATTTCTTTCACTGTTTGATCTGATTGATAGTCCATACCACATGAGGAACAAGAAATGCATGGTGTCTCTTGGATTTCAATGGCTTTCGTACCATCTGGCAATTCCCAATATACAGTATTTAAGCTTTCTTTTGCTTCTGTACTGTCACACCACATACAATTCATACTGCATCACCCTCGGTTTTTTTGTCGTTTTCTTCTAATTTAGCCATTTGTGCTTGATATTTTTTATCTTTCAATTGGTCCCGCTTATCACGTTTATCTTTTAATGTTGCATGCGTTTCATTCTCTTCATAGTCTTTACGACGGTTCATACGCTGTAAGTCGTCTGGAACAAGGTTGAATTTCTTATCACTCATAAGGCCTGCGATACCAACATCTGAACGTTTTTCTTCGTAGTTTGGATAAATTTCTTTAAAGTACCCTTCTGCTCTTCCTGGAATGTAGCTTTCTGGCTCTGGATACGTTGTAATAACACCTTCAAAGTTACGAAGTACAACTTTATCTGCACTTTGCGAGATTAAATAGTTTGGTTGAAGCGCAATTTTACCGCCCCCTCCTGGTGCATCAACAACGAATGTTGGTACTGCATAACCAGACGTATGTCCGCGTAAACCTTCAATAATTTCAAGACCTTTAGAAACTGGTGCACGGAAATGACCAATACCTTCAGATAAGTCACATTGATAAATATAATATGGACGTACACGGATTTTTACTAAGTCATGCATTAGTTTTTTCATAATTGGAACGCTGTCATTAATACCAGCTAAAATTACTGCTTGGTTTCCGACTGGAACACCAGCATTCGCTAACATTTCACATGCCTTTTTCGATTCTTCAGTAATTTCAATAGATGTATTGAAATGTGTATTTAACCATACTGGATGATATTTTTTAATAATGTTACATAAGTTTTCTGTAATACGCTGCGGGAATACTACCGGCGCTCTCGTTCCGATACGAATAATCTCAACGTGCGGAATCTCTCGTAAATTTTTTAATACATATTCTAAAATTTTATCGTTAATAAGAAGACCATCACCACCAGAGATTAATACATCTCGTACTTGTGGTGTTTCACGAATGTAAGCAATTGCATCATCTAATTGTTTCTTCGGCACACCCATTCCAATTTGTCCACTAAAACGACGGCGTGTACAGTAACGACAATACATAGAACATTGATTCGTTACTAAGAATAGTACGCGGTCAGGATAACGATGTGTTAACCCTGGAACTGGTGAATCTTCATCTTCATGAAGCGGATCTTCTAAATCATATTTTGTTTTATATAACTCTTCCGAGATCGGTACAGATTGCATCCGAATCGGACAGCGTGGGTCATCAGGATTCATTAACCAAGCATAGTACGGTGTAATATTTAACGGGATCGTTTTCGTTGAAATTTTAACGCCCTCTTCTTCATCAGGTGTTAAGTTAATCACTTTCTTTAAGTCATCTAACGTTTTGATCGTATTCGTTAATTGCCAAACCCAATCATTCCATTGCTCTTCAGTAACATCTTTCCATAATTCGATATCCTTCCAGTGACGATTTGGTTTGTATACATCATGTAACATTGCTATTCCCCCTTTTTATACGCTCATCCTTTATATAAGCAATAGTTATGCCAACTTTACTTTATTGATAAGTAAATGTACGGATAACCCTATTATATAAGCGAAAAAAATATTTTTAAGCACTGTATGAAATCCATACATACTATCATATTCATTACTTTTTATATATGTAAACGCTCTTTTATTGGTGCAAACACACAAAAACCGCCAATTATTCGGCGGTTTTGTCGTACTTACTCAGTTTATATTGAAGCGTCTGACGAGGGATACCTAACATTTTTGCAGCTTGTAATATATTCCCTTCTGTTTCAATTAACGCTTGATCTATTAATTCTTTTTCCGTTTGATGAAGTGCTTCTCTAAGAGGCAATATGCCCTTCTTCTTTGGAAAACTCTCTTTTCGAAATGTACGCGGTAAACAATTAGCTGTTAATGTATTCCCTTCTGCAATAATGACAGCATGTTCAATCGTATGTTTTAACTCCCGAACATTTCCAGGCCATTGGTAAGCTTGTAGTCTTTCTTTCGCTTCCTTATCCATTTGAAGTACACCTTTTTTATAACTTTTATTATATTCTTTCAAAAAATAAGACGCTAACAATAATACATCCTCCGTTCTTTCACGGAGCGGCGGAATATATAATGAAAAGACATTTAATCGATAGTATAAATCAGTGCGAATTTTATTCTCTTTTAAACATATTTCTGGTGGCTGATTCATTGCGGTAATAACGCGAACATCTACTTTTCTCGTCTTATTATCACCAATACGACGAATAACACCATCTTCTAATACACGTAGCATTTTCGCTTGTAAATCGAGTGGCATTGAATTCAGTTCATCTAAAAACAATGTCCCTCCATCTACAAGTTCAAATAATCCCGCTCGTTCAATTGCCCCCGTATAACTACCTTTCGTCGTTCCAAACAATAAACTTTCTAATAGAGACTCTGGCAAAGCTGCACAGTTTTGTGCAATAAACGGCTTGTTCTTTCGCTTAGAGGCTTCATGAATCGCTTGTACAAATAACTCTTTCCCTGTTCCTGTTTCCCCATATATTAAAACATTCGCATCGGTTGGGGCTACTTTTTGTGCTAATTCTTTCGTCTGTTTAAACCGAGCATCATTCGTCACGATCGTTTCAAATGCAACATCCTTTTTGACCGCTTTTTTTCTAGATGACCGCTTTATTTTCGACTGCAAATCGACTATTGTATCGGTAAGTTTTTGTACTGTGGAATAATCTTTTGCAATTTCAACAGCTCCAGCAATATTTCCATCTATGAAAATAGGTAACGTCGTATTTACTGTACAAATGTCTTCCCCATTTAAGTTTTGATAATGCTGCACTTGATGAACGATTGGTTTTTTTGTATCTAATACTTTCATCAACGTACTTGTTTCCCTAGATAAAGAAGGAAACGCTTCTAACAAATGTTTACCTAACACTTTTTCAATTTTTGATCCATCGTGTTTTGCAGCTACAGTATTATAGAAAATTGTAATACCATTTTCATCTACTGCGTGTATAGCCTCATCAATACTGCCCAAAATCGCCTCAATGACTTCTTGTGTCGAAACTGCTAGCAATGTCATCCCCCCTCTTGCCGAAAATCCAGCAAATACTATGCCGAATTTCCGGCACACCTATGTGCGATTATAAGCATGACGATTCCGTTCTATTTTTATAACGTACTATTTAGACAAATCTTTTACCCATATATTCATATCTTCTAGCTTATCAAAAATGTAGCAATTGTTCGCCAATCTTCCTGTATACGTATAGCCTAACTGATGAAAGGCTGCATTCATTCCGAAAGAAAGCGATCGAGCAATTGTATAAGAACAGAAAATCGATTTTTCTTGAAGTTCTTCTTCTAACTTAATTAATAAACTTTTCATAAACCCATGTTTACGATATTCGGGTAAGGTCGCACAATTCGTTAATTCTGCATTTCCTTCTTTTATATTCATTTCTGCAGACGCTGTACTAATTATTTTCCCCTCGAATTCATACACATAGTAAATTGTATCGTCTTCTTTCATCGTTTGTTTTACATAACTCGCTTCGTTTAAAGGAGTCGGATACACTTCAAATACTTCTCCAAAGACAGCTGCTAATTCTTCTGCGTCCTCTTCTGTCGCTTTTCTTAATAGGAATTTTTCCGGAACTATTTTTTCCTTTACTTCTTTTGCTTTTACACCGCTTAAAATGGTATCTTCCTCAGCCCAATGAATACTATTTCGTCTTTCATCATTATTAAATTTCACGAAGAAGTATGCATCGTGACCTTGAAAATAATGTGGTATTGTTGCTTCTAATAAAAAACCGAAAGAGAGCCATGTTGAAACATGCTCTCCCTTTCCTTTAACAATACATTTAGTGAAAGAATGTTTCTCTGCTAATTCGTCAATTGTTTGGATGATTCTCTCAATATTTCCTGTGTAGTGGTCTACTCGAATACGTTTATTAAAATAGTCCAAAACGCCTTCTACTGTATGGCCATTCGTCTGTTCTCTAAAAGATTCATAGTATTTCATTTTTTCACCTCACACCAATCTAGTAATGTACATGCAATAATTTTTGCGGCAGCTATCATTTTATCAACTTCTATATATTCGTTTGGATAATGCGCTACTTTCGTTTCTCCTGGGCCAAATACTATCGTTGGTACACCGGCGATTTGTGTAAATAAGCCTCCATCAGTCCCCCACGGAGATGCTTCAACAATCGGTTTGTTCCCTTCGATTTCAACGAAGTTATGCTCGAGCGTTGTAATTAACTCATGATTTTCTTCTAGTTCACCTGGAACCCATCTTGCTCCAAACCATTCCACTTCTACAGGATTTTCAACAAACCAATTGTCCACATCATTTAATTCAGCGATCCAATTCTCGAACTCTTCTTTTGCTGCCTCTATAGTCTCATTCGGCGCAATACCGCATCTTCCTTCTAAAATTAACGAATCAGGAACAGAACTTGGCCAGCTACCGCCTTCAATTTTCCCAATATTAATTGGAATTGAGATCGGGATTCCTTTAAATAATGGATCTGTAATTCGGTCATTTCTCTTCTCTTCCAGCTTTCTCAAATGATCTACAACAAACATACTTTTTTCAATTGCACTTACTCCTTCATAACGCGTCCCACCGTGTGCTGCTTTCCCTTTCACATGTAGACGAAACCACATGGATCCTTGTTGTTTCGGGAAAAACTTCATATTTGTTGGCTCCGGAATAATAACACCATCTGCTTTATATCCTCGTAATATAGTTGCTAATGTTCCTGCTCCGCCGCTTTCTTCTTCTATTACACTTTGAAAATAAATATCTCCTTTTAATTCAATACGAGATTCAATAATTGCTTCCATCGCAAGCATTAATGCGACATTGCCGCCCTTCATATCTGTTGTTCCACGACCATATATACGATTTCCTATTTTCTCACCACTATAAGGATGATGATCCCACTGATTCACATCTCCTTCTGGTACGACATCAATATGCCCATTTAATATCATAGATTTCCCGTCGCCGCTTCCTTTAAGGGTTGCCACAATGTTCGGGCTATCTGAAAAACTTGTACGCGGTGATACAAAATAAGGATGATCTTTCATTTTAGAAAATGATGGCTCCCATATATCAAGATCTAAACCTAGCTCACGTAATTTTTCAATTACAATTGCCTGCGCACCACTTTCCTCACCAGATACGCTCTTTTCTTGAATTAATCGTTTTAAAAATTTTACGCTTTCTTCTTCATGACTCTCAATATAATCACAAACTTGTTTTTTTAATTGCTCCATATATTACATCTCCCCTCATTCAATTACTAGTAAGTTAGAGCCAATTTTAAAATCCGCTTCTGTATGTTTTTTTATATCTTCTACTGTGTATGGGCTCATCAATTCTTGTAAAATAAGTCCACCCTGCGTTACTTCCATTACTGCCATATCCGTAATAATTAAATCCACACATTTTTTTGAAGTTAATGGTAATGTACACTCGGAAACAATTTTTGCATTTCCATATTTATCGACATGATTCATCACAACAACGACCCGCTTCGCTTTTTGAGCTAAATCCATTGCTCCTCCAATACCTGGAACGCGTTTCCCTGGAACAATCCAGTTTGCTAAATCACCATTCTCACTTACTTGTAATGAACCAAGAATCGTTATATCTAGTAAACCTTTTCGAATCATCCCAAACGCTGTGCAACTATCAAAATAACTTGCTCCTGTAATAAGAGAAGTTGGCAAACCTGCTGCGTTACATAAATTTTCGTCTTCATTTCCTTTACTTGGCGTAGGTCCCATACCTACAATTCCATTTTCTGCATGAAACATAACGTTTATATCGTCAGGCAAATGATTCGGTACAAGCGATGGTATACCAATTCCCAAATTTACAATCATACCATTTTGTATTTCTTTCGCCGCACGTTTAGCAATCTTATCTCTCACTTCTACGCCCATACCCATTTCCAATTCACTCCTTCCGACGGTACGATATAATTTACAAATACTCCTGGGACAACAATTTCTTCTGGATCTAAACTTCCAAGTGGAACAATTTCTTCTGCTTCTACAATCGTTATATCCCCGGCCATAGCTACGTGAGGGTTCATGTTACGAGCGCTCTTATCAAACACAAGGTTACCGAATGGATCCGCCTTTTTCGCGTATACAATCGCAACCTCAGCAGTTAATGCTGTTTCAACTAAATATGTTTTACCATTCATTTCAACAGTACGTTTTCCTTCTTCTACAATCGTATCAACACCTACATCAACTAATACGCCACCAAGTCCTACACCACCAGCGCGAATACGCTCTGCTAATGTTCCTTGAGGAGAAAACTCAATTTGTAACCTTCCTTCGTTTAACTGTCTTCCTGCATTTGGATTTGATCCAATATGAGAAGTAATTAATGATTTTACTCTTTCATTCGTAACGAGACGACCGATTCCTACATCAGGAAATCCTGTATCATTTCCAATTAAATTTAAATTTGTAACTCCTTTTTCTAAAATCGCCTGTATTAAAGATGGAGGGGATCCAATCCCCCCAAATCCCCCAAACATTAATGTCATATCATCGTGGAATAAAGAAATTACTTCCTCTATCTCTTTTAATTTACTGAATGTATTCGTAATAGTTGTCATGCGATACTATGCCCTCCTTTTTGCATCATTTCTTCAACACTTTTTGCAAAAATTGAAAGTAATTCATCTAACTCGGAATATGTAGTTGTCATTGGCGGTGCTACAAGCAGTGCACTATCTTCTTTTCCTGCTTGCCCTGAAACAGCTTGGTATAAAAGAAGACCATTTTTAGCTGCAACCGAAATAAGTTCCGACGCTTTTGTAAACGGTTGCAATTCTACTCCAATTAGCAACCCTTTTCCGCGCACATCAGCAATGATTGTCGATTGTTGTTGAACTTTCTGTAATCCCTTTATTAAATACTCTCCCTTTTCAGCTGTTTTTTCAGGTAGATTATGTTTCTCCATATATTCAATAACAGCTAGAGCTGTTGCTGCAGATAATGGATTTGCACTTAACGTATGCCCACTCATAACAGAACGCGATCCTCGTAAAATTGGCTCCATTACACGGTCACTTACAACCGTCGCTGCCATCGGTGTGTATCCAGCTCCTAAACCTTTACCAAGGGTCATAATATCCGGTTCTACACCCCAATGCTCCATCGCAAACCATGCGCCAGTACGACCAAGCCCAGTCATTACTTCATCAGCAATAAATAAAATATCGTAATGACTACAAATATCTTTAATAACTTTATAATATTCTTTCGGCGGAACGACTGCGCCTCCAGCTGCTCCGATAATCGGTTCAGCGATAAAAGCTGCGATATGTTCTGCACCAATTCTTTCGATTGATCTTTCTAGTTCAGTCGCACAAGCAAGCTGACAAGTTGGATATACTTTTTGCACCGGACATCTAAAACAATATGGAGCTGGAATAGTTGGATAATCTTCTAAAATTGACACGAAACGTTGTCTACGCAGTGGATGCCCAGACATTGATAAGGCGCCCATCGTAATACCGTGATAACTCATCCATCGTGACAAAATTTTATGTTTCCCTTGAATACCTCGCTCTTGAAAATGTTGAATTGCAATTTTCATAGCTGTTTCATTTGCTTCCGTACCACTATTTACAAAAAAGCTCCAGTTCAAATCTCCTACACTTAAATCGCTTAATTTCTTAGCTAATTTTTCAGCTGGTTCACTCGTAAACTGTGATCTATAAACGAAAGCAATCTCCTCTGCTTGCTTTTTGATAACGTCCGCAATCTCCTTTACGCCATGCCCAATACCTGCCGTAATTGCTCCTGACGAGCCATCAAAATATTTATTTCCGTTTTGATCATACAAATACACACCTTTTCCATGTGAAATCATTGGATACGGCTGACCAACAAGTGGTTTAATTAAGTAATCGCGCATAGCGCTCCCCCATTTCTCCAATTTGTATATATATATGAAGAAAATTGACGTTTCTTTCATAAAAAAGAACCCTCTGCGAAAGCAGTGAATTTATCAAAAAACTATTATAAAATATACAAATGAGTGCTAAATATCAATTTAAAAACAGAAAATTCAGAACTTAAATTAAAGACCAACCCTTATCTATACGCCCAAATAACCCTCCCTTATATAAAATTAACGCTTCACTAAATATTTTTCCAACATAATGTCAGCTTCCCTCAAATGCCGACATTGTGTAAACTTCGACGAAACTCCCTTTAAACTCCTTCCTGTTCTCCTACTTTATATTGCATATTTTCAAACAAATCTCGACAATTAATCCTACTAAATGCATAGCAATTATTTTTATAGAACCCAATATTTCACATACATTCTCCTCCATTTATACAATAAAGTGAATCTTTAATCAGCCCTCACCAATCGGACTTTTATGGGCAGCCCGACCCCCACCTAACTTCTTTGTTTTCGCTGAATTTTGAGATGTGGGTCTTACTGCCCATTAAAATCGGATAAAAAAAGAACCGATTAACCACATTAATCAGTTCGGCACGACGCTCTTTTATCAGTTAATACCGTCACTTGCTAACGTAAATAGAAACAATAGTATTACAAAATCACAATTCATCCTACAGTATAAAGCACAACACCGTCCATAACTCCATTCACAATTCCTTGCGGGATATCCCCATCCCAAGGTTTCATTCCTTTCCTTAATTTCAAACTACCTTTCCTTTATAATTTATGTAGGACAATTATTACTTTGTATGTGTATTTGCCCATAATTTAAAAAATCCCTAGTTTCCTAAGGGTTTCAGGACATGGTTTCGACATGTCACGTGTTATGCTCTCAAATTTTTCATTTCGAAATATACACTTCCTCAGCCAATATGGATGATATATTTTTGTATCCTCTAGAAAATTATAACTCTCGTTCACCTAAACTTAACGTATCCTTAAAAAATACTTATTATTAATTTTCAACCTTTCTCCTTTAAAAAACAATTTTTTTCGCATAACCTCATTCTTGCTAAGCATATAGTTTTAATGATGACAAAGGAGGAATGTTCATGTCTCAATCTGAAATCGAAAAATATGGACAAGAAGCTGCACGTTACGAACAGCTCGCTCGTTACTATCAATTTCATAATCCAAAAAAATATGCAGAACTATATATGAAATATTATGATGCGCTTACGAATCTTGTACAGGCATACGAAAAAAGAGATTCACAAGAAGCTGCTTTACCATCGCACATAAGATTTTTTCACTCTGCTTCAAATACACCTGCCGTTGACATTTTAGTAAATGGGCAAAAGGTAATTAAAAATATTTCATTTAAACAATTTAGTCCCTATTTAACATTAGTACAAGGTAAGTACCGAATAGATATTGTTCCTGTCGGAAATGAAACGCCCATCTTTTCAGCTTTAGTACCAATAATGGGAAATCACACTTATACTTTTGCTGCAATAAATAGTGATAATCATCTACAATTACAACCTATGCTTGATAATACTCATTTACCAGCAGGCCAGGCAAAAATACGCTTTGCGCACTTTTCTCCCGATACCCCTGTTGTAAATGTAAGTTTAAAAGGTGGCGATCATTTATTTGAAAATGTACTCTTTAAACAAATAACAGATTTTTTAGAAGTTAGCCCTGGTACAGCGGATATAGAAGTTTCACTCGCAGATAATCAAAGTGTCTTGCTAACTATACCGGATTTCAAAGTCGAACCGAACATTATTTATACAATTTCAATTTTAGGTTATTCAACGAAAGATCCTAAATTAAAAGCCGTTATACTTACGAATTAAAACAGTCTACACCATTCATTTGGTGTAGACTGTTTATTTTTGAAATGCAATTTGAAATTCTGTCCAATCATTATCTGAACGACACATGATGGACCCATTATGCTTTTCTACAATTTGTTTACATACAAATAACCCAATACCAGTTCCTAACTTTTTAGTAGTTACAAATGGTTCAAAAATCGTTTCTACATTTTCAGCTGGAATCATTGGCCCGTTATTTTTTATTACAATCCGAATCGATTGATCTTCTTCAAATACATCAATGATAATTTTTCGTTCTTCTTTCATTGATTCAAGAGCGTCAATTGAGTTCATTAATATATTTAAAAATACTTGTCTCACTTCACTCCGATAACCAGTAAGCGGAATTGGATATGGCAAATTCTTTTCAATAGAAACATTTGCATTGACCAAACTTGGATATAAGAACTGTATAATGTCTTGAAACAAATCATTTAGCCAAAACCGTTCAGATTCAGTCCACATTTCTTTTTTCGATACGAGTAAAAATTGCGAAATGCGAAAATTTAATTGGTCTAATTCATGAGAAATAATATCTAAATACGATAAACTAGGATGGTCTGCCTTTAATAATTTGACAAACCCCATAATGGAAGTAAGTGGATTACGAAATTCATGTACAAAACTAGCTGACATTTGCCCTAAAATCGTCAGCCTTTCTTTATGTGTTTCGTTAATATATTGCTGTTTTTCCTCTAAATTTCTTGATATAATTTCCGAGTATTTTAAAACAGTGTAATAAATTAATTTGTCAAAACAAGTATGTATTTGGGCCATAATTGGTTTCAATTCACGTGCACTAACATCTAATTCACACATCGCTTCGAAAAGCTCATTTCTTCCCACATTTGCATTATAAACAAAATCACCTATATTCGCATCTGCTCCTGCACGTTCAATAGCAATTTTCTCGCATAATGGCTGAAGATAATTTATATCTTTTTCTTCCATAGTAAGTTCAATAATAAACTCTAATAAATCCTCTCCATTTTGAACTGCTTCTAGTCTAAATGGATCTTTATCGGAAATTATCATTTTGTTTTTCCAGTTCTCAACGAATTGGTGCCTGTTGTTTTTCAAGTGCGAACAAAATACTTCTTTAATATCCTTATCGATTGGAAAAACCTCCATTCCTCCATTTCCATGCGACGAACACCCTTTATATTTTGAATATTAACACAAAAAACATGATTCGTTAATAGATTATTGTCACATTTTGTTAATATGTGTTGATAAAATTTTTATAACTTTATTAATTGTTTAGATTGTTACATTCCATTTTCCTTCCTTTCATTCAAATTTTTTATATTCGATGCGACTTTTTTTGCATCCTGCTTCATTCTTTCGTACAATAGAAAAGGAAAGGTGTGAAAAATATGGTAAATAAAAATGTGGAAGATTATCTCCAAGAAGGCATTTACGGCCAAAAGCAAAACAAACCAGAAGAACGTAATATGTATTTAACTACATTACGTGAGCGTGTAGAAATCGCTTTAACTATCGGTCAAGTAATGCAAAGTAATGTATATTCTGAAGTAGCTAGTAGCATGCGCTCTTCTCAATCATTACAAATATTCCTAAATGGTGGCATTGCTTACCCACATTTATCAAAATACATTAAATTAGCGAATGAAAAAAATGTTCCTTTTACAATTGTTCAAAATAAAGGTATAGAAACACCAATCGGTTTAGTATTATCTCATAGCACTGCTGTCGACAAAGAACAAATTTATGTAGAAGATGCTATTTTCAAACAAGAAATGAAGTAAAAGGTACACTTGATTAAATGAAATCATTCTAAGAAACGCCAAATAAACAAAAAAACGAGTATGGAATCGTAAACATTTCCTACTCGTTTTTTTGCGATGTTTAAGTTCTAGTTACTTTATTTTTTAATACACACTAATTTCATTTCTGTCATTTCTTCGATTGCATATTTAATTCCTTCACGCCCCGTACCACTTTCTTTCACACCACCGTAAGGCATATGGTCTACTCTGAACGTTGGAATATCATTTATCATGACACCACCAACTTCTAATTCATCAATTGCACGCATTGCTTTAAACAAATTATTTGTAAATACGCCTGCTTGTAGACCGTAACGCGAATGATTTACTTGCTCTATGGCCTCATCAAATTCTTTAAATGTATTTACTGTCATAAGTGGACCGAATACTTCTTGGCACTGTACAGATACATGCTCTGGAACATTCGTTAATACAGTTGGTTTAAAAATCCTTTCATCACGTTTGTTACCACCATACAAAACGCTCGCTCCTTCTTTAACTGCTTCTTGCACCCAGTTATCGATACGCTCGACATCTTTTTTCGAAATTAAAGCTGATACATCCGTTTCCTCAAGCAACGGATCACCAACAACAACTGTTTCCATCGCTTTCTGTAACTTAGATAAAAATTCATCCATTCTCTCTTCATGTACAAAAACACGTTGTACCGAAATACAAACTTGTCCATTATTAACAAATGCTCCCCATTTTACTCGTTCAATTAATTCATCTGTTAATTCAACATCTTCATCAATAATAACAGCAGCATTCGATCCTAGTTCTAACGTAACTCGCTTTAACCCAGCCTTTGCCTTAATTCCAAGTCCAACTTTCGGACTTCCCGTAAAAGTAATGGAAGCAACATCATCATTTGTAACTATTGCTTCTCCTACAGTTGAACCAGGACCAGTAATAATATTTAAAGTCCCTTTTGGCAATCCTGCTTCTTCAAATAGTTCAACTAATGCATAAGATGATAGAGGCGTTTGATCAGCTGGTTTTAACACAACTGTATTTCCAGCAGCAATTGCAGGGCCCACTTTATGTGCCACTAAATTTAATGGAAAATTAAATGGTGTAATAGCTCCTATAACCCCAATCGGTTTTCGTATTGTGTATGCAATGCGCCCATCTGCACCAGGTGCTGCATCAAGTGGCAGTGTCTCACCGTATATACGCTTCGCTTCTTCAGCTGCAAATTTGTATGTCTGAACGGTACGATCTACTTCTCCCCTTGCAGCACGTATTGGTTTTGCAGCCTCTTTTGCAATAATCTCTGCAAATTCTTCTCTTCTTTCATCCATTTTTTGTGCGACTTTCTCTAAAATAGTCGCACGATCATATGCAGATAATCTATTCATTTCTTTCATTGCATTCTTTGCAGCAATAACAGCCTCTTTTACATCTTCTTCCGTTCCTTGCGCGATTTCCGCTAATGTTTCTTCAGAATATGGTGCATATAATGGTTTATACGTATTTACAGACTTCCAATCTCCATTTATATATAAATGCTTTTTCATAATTCTTCCCCTTTCAAATATATGTATACAACAATACTTCACCTAGTGAAAGGTCTGACTTATGTCATTGTAACATAGCCCTTATTCTGCAAAAAACATTATGCTCAAAAAAACTCTGCCATCTAGCAGAGTCTACGAACTAATTTGTTCTTGCAATGAAATTTGTTTTTCATCTTCTAAAATAACAATTGATTCTACAGTTTTTGTAACTTCTAGTCTCTTTATATAGTGTCCATCTAATTCTTTTACGCAAAACTTATAATTTTCGATTTCAATGAAATCCTCTTCAGCAATTTCTATATTCTTCGTTAAAATCCATCCACCTATTGTGTCAACACCATTATCATCAATCGTTAAACCTAATAACGTATTTACTTCACTAACAAGTACTTTTCCCTCTAGTATTGTTTTCGTTTCACTAACTTGTTGGATTTCTGGCTGTTCATCTGTATCAAACTCATCTTGAATATCTCCAACTATTTCTTCTAAAATGTCTTCAACAGTAACAAGTCCAGACGTACCACCATATTCATCTATCAATATAGCAATATGTGTTCTTTCTTTTTGCATTTTTAAAAATAAGTCGTGTATTGGGATGGAGTCGATAACTAAAATAATCGGCCTAATATATTGCTCTACTTTCTTATTACTAACCGCATTATGCTGCACAAAATCTGTGAAAATATCTTTAAAATTCACAAAGCCTATTACGTGATCTTTGTCGCCATCAACAACTGGATATCTCGTATATTTTTCCCGAGACATTTTTTGCAACGCTTCTTCAGCAGGCATTTCTTTACTTATAATATGCATCTCAGTTCGGGGTACCATTATCTCTTTTGCTATACGATCATCAAATTCAAAGATTTTATTTACATATTTATATTCAGACTGATTAATCTCTCCGTTTTTGTAACTTTCTGAAACTAATAACCGTAATTCTTCTTCTGAATGAACTTCATCGTGCCCTTTCGGTGGTTTCAGCCCTAGCAATTTCGTAATTATTCGGGCTGATCCATTTAATAGCCAAATAAAAGGAAACGCCATACGATAAAAGAAAGTTAACGGTTTAGCAACAAATAAACTCACCTGTTCAGCTTTTTGAATCGCAAATGTTTTTGGAGCCAATTCCCCTATTACAACATGTAAAAATGTAATAAACAAAAACACTAAAATTACAGCAAAAATATCTGCTAGTTGAGTAGAAATGTTCAAATTCACAAAAAATGTGTCAAACATTTGCTTTAACGCAGGTTTACCGAACCACCCAATTCCCAGTGCTGTAACTGTTATTCCTAGCTGACAAGCAGATAAATATTCGTCTAAGTTTGTAATGACTGTTTTGACAGATGTTGCGCGATTATTTCCTTCTGCAATTAAATAGTCAATTCTTGAACTTCGCACTTTAACAATTGCAAATTCTGCTGCAACGAAAAATGCCGTTAAGGCAATTAAAACAATCACTATACTTATACTATATATGTCCAAATACTTTTCCTTACTTACATTGTAAGCAAGGAAGCCACCTCCTACTTAATTTTATTCAAGTGAAGTAAGCATTCTAATACTCTAACAAAATTCTACATTAGCAACCACCTTTTTATATATTATATGCATACATAAAAAAGATATTTATCATTATGATAATCTAATTCATTTCCCTCAGTCAAATGATTCTAAATTTTAAGATAAAAACTTTTATATTCACGATATATTCTTCCTAACTTCATTTCGTGAAAAAACACTTTCTTTGCCGATTCCACACTTCTTTTGTCACACTGGAAGGGAACTTACTTCATAGATCGAAATCATTCAACAGGATATATATAGGAGGGATTATTTTGGAATATAAAACACCATTTATCGCAAAAAAATTAGGTGTTAGCCCAAAGGCTGTTGTCCGGATTGCACAACAATTAAATCTTACTATAGAAAAAAATAAATATGGTCACTTTATTTTTACACAAGATGATTTAGACCAAATGTTAGAATACCATCTTTCACAAATAGAGAAGTCCCAAAACACTCACCCTACTCAAAAAACATCATCAAATGATGTTGAAGAATTGAAAACTCAAGTAAATACAATTGTTCAAAACATATCATCACATGATTTTGAGCAATTAACCGCTCAATTAAACACAATTACGAGAAGACTAGATCGAATGGAAGAACAAATGCAAGATAAGGCAAATGATGTTGTTACGTACCAACTTTTACAACATCGCCGTGAAATGGAGGAAATGTTAGAGCGAATTCAAAAACTAGAAGCTACCCTCAAGAAAGAAGAACCAATCTATATTACTCCCGATACAAAGCCAATATATGAACGTGAAAAGAAACCGAAGCGCCGTAAAATGATTTTTAGTATATTTGGATTATAATTTTTAGACCCTTATTAAAAAAATAAGGGTCTTTTTCATGAAGAATGATTTCATTTTAAAATCGCATTCTCTTTATTATACATATTCATTTCGTTTTATTTGGTTAACATAATATTCTTACTGTATTCTGCGATTAATGCCTGTGCATGGGCATTTCCTTGAATTACATCTCGAAATTCTTTTAAAGAATACAAATGCGTAGCCCCTTTTCGGGCATGAATTCGTACTGGTACACCTTGTAAAGTATCATGAAATCGAAATGGCTTATCTATCGGTTCAATTGGGAAACCGAGTGTTAATAAATACATATACATTCTTTTTGTAACCGCTGCAATATACCATTCTGCTTTCGTTTCTAATGCATGCATAAATAAAATAGCTGTTAGTCTTTTGAAGTGTCCTCTCCCACGAGACGTTTTCGCGATACTTAACTTGCCTATTTCATATACATTTTGCAAATCTTTCACTAAATCATTTTTAGAAAACGGATAGAAAAACTCAGAATTTGATTGTTCTGGTACCGTATACTTAATACATTCTACTGTACCGATATGATGTTCATCTTCTATTAATAAAAATCGTGATGGATTTAAATTACGTTCTACGAACATTAAGTTTCTTTCTTCACAAAAATCTCCCCATAGTTGCTCGAACCAAAAATGTTCTTCCTTTGTTTGAACACGCTGGAACATATTTCCCCGCCTTTCCCATCGCCGCCCTGTTTTTGATAACGCTTTCACTATCTATCATATAAGAACAAATCTTCGTATGCAACTAAAAACATTTACGCCTTATTATATTCTGCAAAATAAATTAAATTCCATCATATTCGCCTTTTATCCCTCATGTACCATTCTTCTCAAAATATATTTCTATCACTTGCAAATTCATATCATATGAAGCTGTCTCCCATACTGCATATAATTCTTCTTAATCTAAAAAAATCCTTTATAAAAAAGGATTTCTTTTACTTCTTCATGCTTTTTAACCACTTCTCAAAAATTTGTACCATTCCATGTTTTCCCGCTAATTTCTCTTCTCCTTGTTTCGTTTTATATGGATATAATTGCAAGAAAACACCGCATCCAGACTCAATTTTTTTACTATGCATATGACTTCCTGGGTATACACAAATGACTTCATAAATGGCCCTTCGATGATAGATTCGCTTTCCATCCTGTTCTTCTACAAATTTTATAGACCAGTACTTATACATTTGCTCAGTTGCTTTCGTATTCCCAACGTGCTGAAAAATATTGTACATTGGGCTATACTTCACTTCAATAATAATAGAAGATTGATATACGTATTTCTCTTCCTCCTTTACATAACAGTCTAATCGAATATCTGGCTTCTTCGTGTCTTCTCCATTATAAAAATTACTCCCTTTACTTAATGCAATAAGAGGATGTGTTTCAATTAAATCATTAAATGCGACATGGACTTTCATATCATCTCGATGTAAAACTACTGTCGTTCCATCTTGTAATCCATCTACATAAAAATGTTCTTGTATTTGTTCACGAATGGAATTTCTAGCTTCAAAACCAATTTGCTCTAACATGGAAATAACGATAAAGAAAGCGTAATATTCATACACTAAAAAAGTTGGTTTATAAACAAATAATAAAGATGGAGATTGATCTGTATATTGTGGAAGTAAATCTAAATGCTGTAGTAATTGTTGATGTGGTATCGGTAAATTATGTGAGTTCATCTTACCCGTTTCAGAAACTTCTCTCCAAAATGGAGAATACATTAAAGTTTGAAAGTATTGTACACTATCATGTACAAAATGCGCTAAAATTCTATATTCTTGTATCTTCATAGAACTTTTTCGTAAATCCGCCTCTTTTAGTAAATGTATATTTTTATATTTTTGTTTCTCTCTATCGGTCACTGATCCATTACGCTCAATTGTTTGTATAATCGTTTTTACAGCTTGAAATTCTTCTGATTTCTTCTTTTTTTCTCTTTCTAATATTTCAATTGTTTGACGCAAAAAATTTTCCGCTTCAAGTAAATAAAGATAAAATTGCATCGCTTTAAATTTAAGAAATGCATTTTCCATACTATTTTTTTGTTCGATAAACTTACGATTATAATATTTTGCATACGGTTTTCTTTCCGCCACTACCGCTCCTTTCCTCGTTGCTTTCCGCTCCTTTTCTTCCCATTTATATTCATGTATAAATTTTGAACTCGATTCTATTTTCTTAAAAATTTGCTTTATCTTTTTCATTTTTTGCGGCAACTTTCTAAGTAACACTAAATAAGAAGAATCTTCAATATCGCTAAGTGCAGAGAAAGTCTTTTTATAATAACCTCTATCTAAAATCAACTCATTTAAAATCGACTTCACATAGTTTTGAATCATTTCAAATTGATCATCAAAAAAATTTTTGGGGACGACTTGAAAAGCGCCATAATACGTTCGATCTTCTATATTCACTTCAAAATGATATAAACCACAACGCCATGGATAAAAGAATTCCGTTTTTCCATGTTCATATATTAATACCTTTTGTTTTTGGTCATTTATTTCATATTTTGTCTCTTTTATATTCTTCTGTCCCTCATAGACTTTATTCCATATAAAAGTAATATTCATTGGATTTTCATAATGGTATTGCAATCTAATTGGTTTTAATTCTTGCACTTTATAAATACATTGAGCTAATGCTGTTGCAGAGGTACAAAGACGATTTAATAAAATATATTCTCCTTTTGACTCCGTTCCAATAATTAACTTTAATACAAAAGGAAGCGTTTCTTTCGTATCAACGATTTCTGTTTCGTATCGTCCATCATTTTGCATAACCATACAACTCCAGTTCTCTACGCTTTTCTCTTATATATGCTAAAGAGTGTTCAAATGTAGATACTCTGTTTGCAAGTGGAGATTGCAAAAGAGGTACTAATGTTGCCCCCCTTTTTACTTCCTCTGAAAGTAAAGACCCAACCATCATTTCAGTCCCTCTTATTTTCGTCAATACACGTTGCTTTATTTGTAAATCAAATCCTTCCTCTCTACTAATCATATAAGAATGATTATTTTGGAACGGTATATTTTGCAAATAAGTAGCAATTGCATTTGCACATCGAAAAGAAATTCCCTTTGACGTATCGTGTGATGACAATACACCATGTAACTTATCTAATAGCTCTAACTCTTCTTCAGAAAACACCTCAATCATCGTTTTATTCCTGACCCAATTTATGCGAAATTCTCCTGCAGTTACTTTCAGAGGTGGTTGTAATACAACTTTCTCTTGCTCCATGCACATCTCACAAAACGGAATCTTTCGTAAAGTTATTACATTCGTCCGATCTAATAATCGATCTGAGAGCTCCTTCGTCGTTTCATCAAAATTCACAGTACCAACAAATATAATATTTTCTCCAATTTCAATTGTTGGCGGAATTGGATTTTCTTTTTCTTGCACACCTTCATATAAATTTAAAATACGATTTTGCTTTTCAAGTTGAAGAACAGATAGAAATGGAGTAAACCAATGCTCAATATGTGACATATTCATTTCATCAAAAACGATTATATACAGCTGATTTTGATTTTCTTTTGCCTTCATTAACGCCCTAACTAATTTTGTTTCACTTTCAATAAAAGTACCATTTGGGTGAAGGTAACCAAGTAAATCATGTGGTTCTTGATATGATGGTGAAATCGGGATCCAAACCAATTCTTCCCCGTATTGTAATCCAAGTGCTTCTGCATAAGCTTGCACAAAACGGGATTTTCCAGCGCCTGGTATACCACCCAGAATCGTCAACATATTTGTTTTTGTACTTATATGAAAGTTATAAATATCTGTTTCATCCAAATATAGCCCTTTATTACGTACAAAACTTTTCACATACTGTAAAAAGACGGATTCACGCTCATCCCATTCCCATTCATCCTTTTGCACTTTTATTTCCTCTACCTCTACAAGCTTACCTTCTTCAGTTATTCGTTTTTTTAATTGCTCATACACATGATTGCTTACAAAATATAATTGATCTTCTACCGCTATTTCTACATACTTCATCCAGTCATTAAGTTCTATATACTTACATTCCCGCTGCTGTTCAAAATATGCGATTGAACTAATTGACGATGACTTTAAAGATATATTTCCATATAACCTTCCCTCATGCCACAATAACTCAGGAGGCTCAAAGTCTTTCGGATATTTTGGCATTAGAAATGACAAATAACCATTACTAAGTTTTCTTTCTAAAGACTCTCCCTTTTTATAATCGGAAACTTTAGGTACTGGAATCATTTTATAACCGTTTGCTATTTCTCGCGCTTCTTCTGTACAAATTAACTCCACGTATATATGTCCTCTTTCATAATAGAGACGAAACATAATCAATTGCTTTTCTAGTTTTCTTTTCTTTAATTCCGAAAAAACTTTTTCATTCTTTTTATTGCTACATAAACCTTCAAATACATATGGTTCATTTTTCAATTGCTCTTGCAATGTGAATGGTATTGGCGATAGGCATTGTACAAAGAAATTCTCTCCACTCTTCTCACTCTCTGCTTTTGTAAACTTCCCAATAAACCTCATATAGTACATTCGTTTTATAAAACTTGGCTGAAGAGCTTTATGTAATTTCACCTTCGTCACCTTCTTTTTTTCATACTATTCTTAGTGTATGAAAGAAACGCAAAACTAGAAACAAAAAACCTGACGTTATCCGCCAGGTTCAAAATGAAATCGTATATTAATGAGATGGAAATGCGTTTTTCTCTTGTAAGATGGCATTATGAGCAATTTTCATTTTAGCAAGTACATATCGTAAACGATCTTCAGCGTTTTCATCTTTATGTTGCTGTAATTCCGCCAAATTCTCTACCGCACTCGCTAAATTTTCAATCACTCCTCGTAGTTCAGGATGATGATTAAAAAAAGATTCTTGCACTAATACTTTCCTTACTTCACTCGCTAAATCAACAATTCTGTTCAACTGTTCTTTTTCTTCCATTTTCATCCCTCCTGAATATCTTATGTATTAAATATTCTATAGACAAAGAAAAAAGCCCTTTAAATGAAAAGGACTTTTACATTTTTATATTTCCAGTCAATAACATATAAAGAGATGTAACAGCTGCTACGACAATTGCACACATTACATATCTCTCTATACGAGTAAAACAACGATTTCCTTTTTCTTTTCTTGCATACACATAAACAATGATCCCAATCCCGTATACGATTGAAACGAGCAATAAATTCTTCAAACCAGCTGCATAAATAAGCCATATAGAGTAAAGTGAAGCAATTAAAGCTAGCGAACCATTTTTCACTTTTGCATCTTTTAGTTCATTTGTAATTACTAATTTGAATTGGAATAACGCTGATAATAAATATGGTACTAAAATTGATGTTGACGCTATGAAATACATAATTTGATATGTTGACTCTGAAAACAGAACGATTATAAATATAACTTGGGCAACGCCATTTGAGATCCATAATGCCATATGCGGCGTTTGTTTTTTATTTGTTTTCGTAAAGACTTTCGGAAACACACCATCTTTTCCTGCTACATGGGAAATTTCAGAAACAAGTAAAAACCAACCTATTAATGTACCTACAAGTGAAGCAACTAACCCGATGTTAATCGCTACTGCGCCCCACGTCCCAACAACATGTTCTAATACATGTCCCATTGACGGCGTTTCTAAAACAGAAAGCTCTCCTCTTGTCATCGCTCCCATTGACAAGACAGAAATTAAAATATAAATAGACATTACTAAAATAAGTCCTAATACTGTCGCTTTACCGACGTCTCGACTATTTTTCGCTCTTCCAGATAATACTACCGCTCCTTCAACCCCGATGAAAACCCAAAGAGTTACAAGCATTGTATTCTTCACTTGACCAAGTATAGAGGAAACTGAAATAGTTCCTTCTCCCCAAAAATCATGTGTAAATGTATCCCAGCGAAACGCTGTTACCATTACAACAATAAATAATACGATTGGTACCAATTTCCCTATTGTTGCAATCACATTCATAATAGATGCTTCACGAATTCCAAATAAAATTAGAAAATGAAGTGTCCATAATAAAAGTGATGCTCCTACGATAGACGCAACACTATTTCCACCTTTAAAAATTGGGAAGAAATAGCCTAATGTACTAAACAGTAACATGATTGTTGCAACGTTTCCTAAAATTCCTGCTAGCCAGTATCCCCAAGCACTGTTAAATCCAATATATTCACCGAAACCAGCACGTGCATAACTATAAATTCCGCCCTCAAGCTCTGGTTTTTTTCTTGCTAACGTTTGATATACGAGCGCGAGTGGAATCATTCCCATCGCTGTAATACACCAGCCAATTATTATAGAACCACTATTTGCTCCTACTGCTAAATCATGCGGTAAACTAAAAACACCGCCACCAACCATTGTTCCAACTACTAATGCAATTAATGGAAAAAAACCTAACTTCTTTTCTATTTGTACCACCCCATCTGTCATTCTAGGTGTTATGTTCGTTCAACTATTAAAGTCACCTTTTTCTCTAATAGACGCTTCTCTTATATTTTTTCAGGAAAACATTACTTATTCTAAAAGAAAATGAAGAAAAATGGAATACTTTTTTGAAAAAATGTATAAGTATGCACAAAAAAACCGTTCATTTTGTAATGAACGGTCATTTCATACATATAAATTTGTATATTTCTTGTAAATTTAACGAAGTAAGTTCTCTTTTTGTAAAAATTGTTTCGCTACTTCTTCACTACTTTTACCATTTACATTTACTTCATAATTCATTTTTCGCATTTCTTCATCTGTAATCTTTCCAGATAATTTATTTAATACTTTTTCAAGTTCAGGATATTTTTGTAACGTCTCTTTTCTTAATAAAGGTGCACCCTGGTATGGTGGAAATAATCCTTTATCATCTTTTAGCACTTTAAGTCCATATTGTTCCAATTCACTATCTGTTGAGTATGCATCAATTACATTCACATCCCCTGATTGAATTGCACTGTAACGTAATTTTGGTTCCATCGTTTTCACATTTGAAAACTTATAGTTATATAATTTTTGCATTCCTTTATAACCATCTTCACGATCAGCAAATTCTAATGTGAATCCTACTTTCGCATTCTGTGCAATTTTTCCTAAATCAGAAATTGTACTTATATTATTTTGATCTGCTATTTTTTTCGGCATAGCTAGTGCATATGTATTGTTATACTCCATCGGCTTCAACATAACCATATTATATTTCTGTTCCATTCCAACGCGAGCCTGTTCATATACTTCATCCCGATTTGTACTTTTTGGCTCTTCTTTCACAAAAGTAGATAAAGCTGTTCCCGAAAACTCAGGGTATATATCTACTTCTCCTGATTTCAACGCTTCAAATACAAATGCTGTTTTTCCAAGACCTGGTTTTAATTGTACGTGTAAATCGGTATCTTGTTCGATAAGTTGCTTATACATTTGAATTAAAATTTCAGGTTCTGATCCAAGTTTGCCCGCAATAACAATATCTTTCTTTTCTGTATTCCAAAGAAATGGAGAAGCAACCATTATACAAACAATACATATCGTCAATATAACACGCTTAGACGAGCGTTTTGGCCTCTCAAGCACTCGAAGTACTACATCAAAGAATAAAGCGAGTAACGCGGCTGGTACGGCCCCTAAAATGATAAGTGCATGATCATTCCGATCGATACCGAGTAATATGAGTTTACCGAGCCCACCAGCACCTATAAGTGCTGCTAATGTAGCCGTTCCAACAATTAATACCATTGCCGTACGAATACCGGCCATAATAATTGGTAAAGCAAGAGGAAGCTCTACCTTCCACAGTCTTCTCCAGCTATTCATCCCCATAGCTTTCGCTGCTTCGATTAAAGATTCATCTAACTCCCGTATTCCTGTATATGTATTGCGTAAAATAGGTAATAGTGCATACACAACTAATGCAATAATGGCTGGCAGTTTTCCGATTCCTACTAACGGAATTAATAATCCGAGTAATGCAAGTGATGGCACCGTCTGCATAACTGCAGAAGTTCCTATAATAAACTCAGCCATTCGTTCTTTTCTCGTTAATAAAATGCCAAGCGGTACCGCAATAATTACTGCAAAAAATAATGAAATAAGCGATATTTGTAAATGCTCACTTAATGCAGTTAGTAATTCTATTTTTCGTTCTTGAAACGTTTGTATAAAATCAGTCACTGTTTAGCCTCTTTCCTTCATTTGTTCAACAATATAATTGACAATATGACGACTTGTTAAAGCTCCAACATATCGACCATTTTCTTCAACTGGAACGACTTCATCAGCTCGCAGGCGAACTAATGCTTCTTGTAAAGAAGAATGTAATGATAGTGCTTCCCCTTCTATCCGCATACTTTCATCAAGTGGCAATACATCTTCTATACTTTTCCCCTCATACCAAGGTCGCCCACGATTTCCAATGAACTCTTCTACAAATTCATTTTTTGGGTTATGTATAATTTCTTCTGGCGTATCTAATTGAACAATTTTTCCCTCTTTCATAATACAAATGCGATCTCCAAGTGATAATGCTTCTTGCATATCATGTGTTACGAATACAATTGTTTTTTGAATCTTCTTTTGCAATTGTACGATATCCTTCTGAAGCTGTTCTCTACTTAATGGATCTAGCGCACTAAATGGTTCATCCATAAGAACGATTTTCGGATTTGCGGCTAATGCCCGTACAACACCAATACGCTGCTTTTGCCCACCTGATAATTCATCAGGCATGCGATCGCGATATACGTCTGGATCTAGCCCGACCATCTGGAGCAACTCATCGACACGAGCTTTTATTTTTTCTTTGCTCCACTTTCTCATTTCAGGAACAACTGCAATATTTTCAGCAATTGTCATATGCGGAAACAAAGCGATTTGCTGCAACACGTACCCTATATCCCAGCGTAATTCATTAATATTGTATTCTTGAATATCTTTTCCATCGATTAAGATTGAGCCTTCTGTCGTTTCAATTAAACGATTAATCATTTTCATTGTCGTTGTTTTCCCACAACCACTCGGACCAATAAGGACAAAAAATTCTCCCTTTTTAATTTCTAAATGCAATGAATCCACTGCTTTTGTGCCACCTTCATATGATTTTGACACTTGATTAAACTGAATCACAAATACAACTCCTTTATCGTTGTTTCCTTTATTTTGATGGAATATGGAATTCATTTCAAATGATACGCATTATTCAACAAAAAAAGAGCTCACACTTGAGCTCTAACGGTCTAACAATATTGTTTTCATTATAGCGGCATATTCACGGACATACATTTTTCTCTTAGAGCGCATTGGCGTTTCAGCAGCTAGTGCCTCCATCCTCATGCCTAAACGCTTCGCAATTATTTTCGTTCTATATAAATGATACGTATTGCTTACAACTACCGCATGTTTCACATCATATAAATCTATACTAAACTTTAAATTCTCATACGTATTTGTAGATTGATCTTCTATTAAAATACGACTCTCATCTATACCATGTACCATTAAATAGTTCCTCATACTATGAGCTTCCGGTATATCTTCATCTTCTCCTTGACCACCTGAAACAATTACTTTCGCTTCAGGATGAGAAACTAAATATTCCAATGCTACATCCAAACGGTTTTGAAGAGATAAAGACGGTCTATCTCCAAATAACTTTGCACCTAATATAAGAACGTACGGAGAGTGATGGCTCAACTTTTCACGAGCAACTTTCTTCATTCGAAAGGTCATATAAAGAATGTATAGTGGTGGTAATAATAAGATTATAAGTAATATCCATTTGTTCATATATACGTTTGCACTCCCTTTCTTTTTAATTATATAGAAAAAGATAGGAAGGCAGAAGTATTTTTTATATGATTGATTTATTAGAAATGTTCGTTCTTACTTTACGTTGTGATAGTACATAATAAATAGCGATACCTAATGAGAAGATTAATATGCAGCTTAATACGTAAAACGGCAGCATTACCCCAGCTTTAGATACACCAGCTGTAAACAGCATTAATAATACAATTCTTATTCCTGTACCAATTAATCGAAATAAGCTGTCAACACGTCCCATTACTTCGTTTGGGATTTCCTCCATCATCAATACATTTCTCGCCACTCTTGTCCCCGCATTTCCAATCGCATGAAAAATCGCTAGTCCATATAACAACATTACGGAAGGTTCAATAATCATTGCGGTAATTGAAATTACATAAATGCACATCGTCATAACGATTGAAACTTCTGTTTTGACATATTTCATTATGAGTGGAATACAGATCCCTGCAACAACCGCTCCGACACCGTACATCATGCCCTCTATTGCGTATACAGAGGCATTAGCTTTGAGTATATCCGAAATATAAACCGGTATTAAATAATTTGCCATCATGACACCTATAAATGGCATATAAGTAGCAAGTAAGAACCAAAAGAGTTTAGGATATTTTTTCATAAAGTGAATTCCTTCGAACAATTGCTTCTTAAATGTTACTTTCCTTTTCACTTCCTTTTTCTTTACGTACGGTATACATAAGAAAAGGAAAAATGCACCTGCAAAAGTTAACATATCTACTAACAAGATCCATCTTAAAGAAATGATTTCAATAAGGAAGCTAGCAGCGGCTCCTGAAATAACTTGCGTTAACTGTCCTTGTATCTCCATTGTTCCGCTTAAATTTTTATAATGTTCTGCTTGAAATATCTCTTGGTTGAACGCAAATATTGTAGGATAAAATAATAAATAGTAAAATGACCCTGCTATATATATTAGAATATAATGAATAGAATGATAAGGTTGCCCAGCAAATCCCCATATAGCCATTATTCCGATTACGGCTATCCCAATACCTTCATTACATAATAATAAAGATTTTCTTGAAAAACGATCAATACTTTGCCCGATAAACGGAGTTAACAAAAACATAATCAGTGTTGAGATGATGGAAACATAACCAAACGTTGTCTCTCCTCCACTCTCTTTAATTAACAACCATGGAATCGTTATCATTACAATACCGGAACCAATAGCTGATAGACTATTGGCCCCTAGAATGAAATACAAGCGTGAATCTTTATAAAGAGATGACATATCACTCAACCCCTAGTTGCTTTTTCACCTCTTTATATACACCCATATATGCTTTTAATTCTTTAACTAAATCATGAATTAATGGTTTTGCATCTTCTCCCAGTTCACCGTCTTGTACATGAAGTCCATCAAGCACAACTTGTTTTGGGATAGCATTGGCGTATACCCCTCTAGCAACAGTACGCATACTGTTTAATGCGTTAATTCCACCTTTACCGCCTCCTGCAACTGCAAGTAATGCGACAGGTTTATGAACAAATTCACTACTACTTAAGTAATCTAGCGAATTTTTCAACGCCCCACTCATTGCATTATGATATTCAGGTGTACATAGCACTACGCCGTCTGCATTTTTCACTAACGCCTTTAATTTTTTTACCGCTTCTAATTCACGTTGTGATTCTTCCCCATTATATAAAGGTAGTTCTTCTACTGCTAAATCGAATAACTCCCCTTCAAATTGGTCAGCAATATATTTTGCCACCACACGAGTTCTACCGAATTTTCTTGGTGTACCGTTAATAACAACTAGTTTCATCATCATTTCTCCCCTTTGTTTTCAAGTTATACTTATATATTATCAGAAATTTCTATACAAAACACAATATAAAGAGGGAACTAGCTTAATAAAATAGTATGATAGACGAAAAAAGAACTCATACGAAAGTATGAGTTTTTCACATTTACTTTTCTTTCTCTTTATTGCTCAGTATGCCATTGCTTCTTTTAGCTTCAAAATGGTTATACGCTTTTTCTGCTAATTTGATACGTTCTTCTGGCAATTCTACATATTTCATAATATTTTCTATTATTTTTTCATACGGAGTAAATACAATTCCCGGCCAATCTATTTCGTCCTCTGGGTTGCTATTTTCCGAAATAATAAATTTCTTATTTGCCACTGCATAAGAAACTCGAGGAGTTTCAAGAATACCAGATAAGTAAAAGTGGATATTTAATATAATTTTAGATCTGGCAATTAACTCATTTCTAACAATTCCCCACGCATTATTTTTAAAAACAATATTTAAATTCGGGGCAACGACTTTTAATTGATCCAATATAGCTTGCCGTCTTGGGTTAAGAGCACCTATAAACAGTATATCAATGTCTTCAGTTAATTCTTCATCAAATGCATCTTTTTTTATTTCTAAAGTTGGTGCATAGTTCATGCCTACATGTTTTATTTCTTTTCCTACTCCTCTTTGTTTTAACCATTCTATATTTTGTTTACTATAATCCCAAATTTCCTTATCTTTTAATAACATTAAATAAAGAGGATGCGCATAAGGGCTTCCTTCATATAGCTGTTCTAAATTATAAATAATTGCATTTTTCGGAAGGAGATGTGGGCTATGTGCATATGTATGCGCTCCAAAAACAATTGTATTCCCCACATTTTCGAGTATTGTTTCTGATATGATTGCTGTATTTCCCTCTTGCTCCAATCGCCATTTCAAAGCTCGCGCAACATCTATAAAACTACCATACGTCTTTGGGCATATAAACAAACAATAATCATATTCTTTATTCAAATAAGCTTCCATTAGCCTTAAATTATTCTTATATAAATCCACATCCGGATATTTCAGTAAAAGATCCTTCGCATGTTTTTTTGCTACTTTATATAGTCCAGCATAATAAGCAGCAATGCACCTTCTTAATTCGATTCTTTGCTGATGTTCATCTGATACGTCCATGTTTAACAGAAGATTTGCGATATAATACGCTTTTAAATGATCACGATCATAATAATAATCTAGTAGTGGCAACAATTCTTCATACGTATTTCCATGCACAGATTCTCCTAGCTCTAGCGCCCATCGTATTAATTCCATTATTACTCCACTACTCCTTTAACCGAAATTGTATTCAATAAAATTTCGCATTACTTTCTACCATATTTGCTATATGCAACGGTAGCTCTTCTTTTTTCGATTCCAAAAATTTTTGTGACACTGCACCTAAATGTTTTTTATGTGGTATATAAAATGCACTTATAGAAATTTCATAGTCAAATAAGTAATCATACACATGATAATCTACAAATAGAAGATCATCTTTTGGAAAAGGAATTTCCTTCCCTTGCAGGGCATACATCAAAGCAATATTATTTTGAGATTTTAATCGATACATTCTTGCAAGTTGATATAACGGCTCAGCCCGAGTTGGTCTATATTCCCACGCTTTTTGAAAATAAAAAATAGCTAGCGCTGAATATTGCTCTTCTTGCGTCTTAGCATTTTCCATTTCATCTGCTTCTGTTACTTCATGTTGTTTATTTGCTGCACGGTTTGCTAATTGTTCATAACAAAACCCTATTCGCAACAACGAATAGAACACCTCTTCAACCCATCCTCCTGCTTCCACTCGTTTTTTATACCATTTAATCGAATCTTCAAATTGGCTTAAATGAAAATAAGTTTGGGCTAAATAAAATAAATATCTTATATGCAAATCTGGCGTAGTTTCTGGATCACTCAATCCTTGTAACAACAGCCTCTCATCTCTTTCAAATTTATCCGCTTTACTCCCACCATCACCAGGGTCATTAACGACAAGCGTCTCCAGTCTAGCTACTCTCGTATTGTAATTCTCTCCAACTTTGGAACGATCTATATCCCAATACTCATGAGTAACACCGACTGATTTCCATGGTAAAGAAGCTTTTAACAGACGTGTAAGCCAATATTTAATATGAACATCATATTGCAATGTAAGATAATGATCTTCCGTTAAGCTCGTTTTATCGAAATTCGGATCAACCTCTAAAATCATATCCGCATCTAATATTAATAAATAATCTGCTTCTGGATATGTTTTTTGTGCCAACGAAACAGCTAAACTTCTGTTATAACCAAAGTTTTGAAACGGCTCATGATGAACCGTCCCAGGTATCTCATTTTCCTTACACCAATTTTCAATAATTTCAGGTGTATTATCCGTCGATCCAGTATCACAAATAGAAACAAAATCTACAATTGATTTCGTAGCATTTAAACATCTTTCCATAATCCTAGACTCGTTTTTAACAATCATACAAAGACATAACTTTTTTTCTTCCTTTACAGACTTCACTTGCTCATTTCCCATTTAACCACCTCATATTTTATTAACACGCTCTTTTCATATGTAACATCATTTCTTAGCTACACTGATGACATAACCATCCTTTTACTATTTATGAAAACTTCATTTTATTTATTCTTATTTTTATGTTGGGACATATTTCATGCTTCACTATATATTTGATACAATCAGTACAAAATGAATATATAGTAATTAACAAGAAACTCAGTATATTACACATAGTTTACGAGGAGGTTGTATTTTGTTGGATTACATTTGGCTAGATGACAAATCACCCATTTTAGAACAACTACCAAGCAACTTTAAGTCTGCTGCTATATTACTTCATCCTTTTGTCCAAATGCCTTTAGGGTGGGAAAACTCAGTAAGAAAAAGACCTTACGAGCACATATATCCAAGTGCTGAAGAAATCATTCAAAATGGGAAATCCGTTTCTTGGAAGGAAATAATGTCTTATAGTGGACTAAATTCATACACAGAACTAGCAATAGCCATGTTAACTTCCAGTAATGCCTTTTCAGAAGAATATAAAAGAGATGACTTAGCTAAAAAGCTACATTCAAACTTTAAACAAGACCTTTATTATCCAACGGAAGATTATACATCTATATTTTTATTACAGAATTTACTAAAACTCCTTGGTTCGAAAGGTGCAAAAAATCTATATTTCTCTGAACCAATCTTTGCTACAAACAAATCATTACAGATACATGATACAACCCCTTTAAATATTTGGAACCTTTTCTGTAGTGAGTTCATTATTACTGATGAAAACATGGATTATGCATTCATGAGTATGTTTGATTCCTTTACAACTTTTTTATTAGCGAAAGACGAAAATATAGAGCACATTGTTCAATCAATACATATTGAAGCCATCATATGTGATAAAAAAACAATGATTGATTGGTATTTATAAATTAGAGATTTCTTACACTATAAAAAAAAGAAACTTGCGCTTATACACAAGTTTCTTTTCAAAATCATTTCCTATTTTTTCACAACTTCATGTCCACCGAACTGATTACGAAGAGCTGAAACTACTTTTCCGTGGAATGTATCATCTTCTTGAGAACGGTAGCGCATAAATAATGACATTGCGATTACTGGTGCTGCCGCTTGCAGTTCAAGCGCAGTTTCAACAGTCCATTTCCCTTCTCCTGAAGAGTTCATTACACCTTTAATGCCATCTAGTTTCGGATCTTCTGCAAATGCTTTTTCAGTTAAGTCCATTAACCAACCACGGATAACTGATCCGTTCGCCCATACTTTTGCAACATCTTCATAATTGAAATCAAAATCACTTTTATCTAACACTTCAAATCCTTCAGCGATTGCTTGCATCATGCCGTACTCAATACCGTTATGAACCATTTTTAAGAAATGACCACTACCAACACGGCCAGCATAAGAATACCCATTCTCTACTGCTAAATCTTTAAATAAAGGTTCTAATTGATCGTAAATTTCTTTTTCTCCACCAACCATTAAGCAAGCACCGTATCTAGCTCCTTCTACACCTCCTGATGTACCGATATCTACGTAATGTAAACCAAAGCTTTTCGCTTCTTCAGCACGGCGTAACGTATCTTTATAGAATGAATTCCCGCCTTCAATAACGATATCGCCTTCCTCTAATAATGGATAAACTTCTTTTAATACTGACTCAACTACTTCCCCTGCAGGTACCATTACCCAAATTGTACGAGGAGCTTCTAGTTCAGCAATCATTTCTTTTAATGAATGGCGAGCAGTGATACCTAATTTATCCGCTTTTTCAACAAGTTCTTTATTTACGTCATATACAACTACTTCATGCTTGTCTTCATATAAGTGTTCCGCTAATGGGAATCCCATTTTTCCTAACCCGATTAAACCTAGTTTCATATTAATCAATCTCCCATTCTATACAAATATATTTAATAACGAAATGAGTCCAAGTGCTACTACAGATAGTATAGTCTCCATTGCAGTCCATGTTAATAACGTTTCTTTCACAGTCATTCCGAAATACTCTTTAATCATCCAAAATCCTGAATCATTCACGTGTGATAAAATTAATGATCCTGCACCAGTTGCAAGTGCTAACAATTCAACATTTACACCTGGTGTACTTGCTGCAATCGGTGCAACAATACCAGCTGCTGTCATCATAGAAACAGTTGCCGATCCAGTTGCGATTCGAATTAGTGCCGCAATTCCCCACCCTAATAATATTGGTGAAATATGCGATTCTTTCGCCATATCTGCAATTGTCGTTCCAATTCCAGAATCTAATAATACTTTATTAAATGCGCCGCCTGCACCAATCACTAACAATATGTTTGCAATTGGACCAAGGCAATCATTTGTAAATTGTAATACTTTATCTTTTGAGAAACCTTTTGCATATCCAAGACTAAAGAAAGAGTAAATGGTTGCAATTAATAAAGCGACAATCGGATCTCCAATAAAGTGTAATACTTGTGCTAGTTGACTCGTTTTATTTAATGCAACTTCCGCTATTGATGCACCAAGCATAAGAAATACTGGAAGTAAAATTGTAAACAATGTATTTCCAAAGCTAGGAAGCTCTTTTTTATTATCTTTTTCAACAAATTGCTCCGCTATATCTAATGGTACTTCCTTATGTATACGAGCACCAATCCATTTTCCATAAAGTGGACCTGAAATAATTGCAGTTGGAAGTCCGACAATTAACGCATATAAAATTGTCTTCCCTACATCTGCTTTAAAAATACCTACCGCTGCCATCGCTGCTGGATGCGGTGGCACTAGTCCGTGTACAACGGATAATCCTGCTACTAGTGGAATACCGATTGTAATAAGTGATACCCCTGTTTCTAATGCAATTGTAAATACCAATGGAATTAGTAGTACAAATCCAACTTGGAAAAATACCGGAATCCCTACTAAAAATGCAACAAACATCATTGCCCAGTGAACACGTTTCTTCCCAAAACGATCAATTAATGTGTTAGCAATTCGTTCAGCACCGCCAGATTCGGCCATCATTTTTCCAAGCATCGTTCCTAATGCTAAAACTATCGCTAAAAACCCTAACGTATTACCAAGCCCTAGTTTAATAGAATCAATAATCCCTGGATCTTTTGGTGAAGTTCCAATCAATGGCATTCCCATTGCTAGCCCTACACCAATTGCTGTTAAAATTAACGCGACAAACGGATGCCATTTTACTACCGTAATAAGTAAAAGTAGTATGACAACTGCCGCTAGTACGATTCCAACTACCATTTCTCCCAATCCCCCTATTGTTTACGTTGGAAAGCAGCTATACAATCAAATTCTTCTTTCAAGCGATTATAAAGTCGTTCATACATATAAAACATTTCTAAATATATAGCCGTATTTTCTTTATTCGGTACATGGTGATGAACAATATCAATCCAATCCTTAACCTCTTCAAGAGAATCAATTTTTCCTACAGCATATAAAGCAACTGCCGCTGCCCCAAGCGCAGATGCTTCATGACTTTCAGGAACAAGCAATTCTTTCCCCATCATATCGGATAACATTTGTCTCCAAAATGCAGATCTCGCAAATCCTCCTGAAACGCGTATTTCAGTAAGTGGCCCTGTACAATCCCTGATTGCGAGTGCAACAGAATATACGCTCATACAAACCCCTTCCATGACTGCACGAATAAAATGTTCTCGTTTATGCTGAAGATTAATTCCGAAGAATGTACCACGAGCATTTGCATTCCAGTAAGGTGCACGTTCTCCAGATAAGAAAGGTAAAAATAGCAATCCACCTGCTCCAGCTGGTACACTTTCCGCATATTTAATTAATAAATCATACGGATCAATGCCAAGTTTTCTTGCAACTTCTTGTTCTGGGCTACCAAATTCATCACGTAACCATCTCAGTAATATGCCACCATTATTCGTTGGTCCGCCAATCACCCAGTGCTCGTCTGTTAATGCATAACAAAACGTTCTTCCTTTTTCATCTGTATTAACATTAGATGAAATTGTTCGAACTGCACCACTTGTTCCAATCGTAATTGCAGCTGATCCAGGCGATATGGCCCCAACGCCTACATTCGCAAGAACACCATCACTTGCACCAATAACAACTGGAGTATCTTCACGAATACCCATCTTTTGTGCTAATTCCGGTTTCATACCCGATAAAATATATGTAGTTGGTACTGGGGTTGATAATTGTTCTGAAGAAATATTTAACATTTCCAGCACATCAACATCCCAATTTAACGTTTCTAAATTGAATAACCCTGTAGCAGAAGCAATGGAATAATCAACTACGTAGCGTGAAAACAATTGGTAAATAACATACTCTTTAATAGAAATAAATTTATAAGCACTTTTATATAATTTTGGTTCCTCTTCTTTCATCCATAATAATTTAGATAGTGGCGACATTGGATGAATTGGTGTACCTGTACGTCTATAAATTTCATGTCCATTCATATGTTGTAATAATTTTTCCGCTTGTTTCGTACTACGATTATCTGCCCAAATGATAGAGCGCGTTAACGGCACACCCTTTTCATCTACTGCAATTAATGCGTGCATTGCTGTACTAATACCAATTGAAGAAATATCTTCTGGTAACACGTCACTTTTTTCTATGGCAACGCTTACAGTTTTATAAACAGCAGCACATATTACATCGGGATCTTGCTCAGCCCATCCGACGTTCGGTTGAATAATTGGATAATCTACTGCATGTGATGCAACGACTTTTCCTTTTTCTGTGAACACAACCGTTTTTGTACTTGTGGTACCGATATCAATCCCGATTACTCTCCTCCTTGTTTCCATGCGAATCTTCCCTTCGTTTCTAGCAAAATATGATCTAGTAAACCGTTTACATGAATTAGTATATAAAATATTTTTTCTTTAATCAAGTTTTAAAAAGAAAATTTTTTTCATAATAAAATATAATTCCCCTCATGACATTTCACTTACATACTAAATTTAAATTCCCCCCGGCGGTAAAGTTACGTTATATTCGTTACGCAACACACTATTTTTCTTTCATTAACAACACATTCATACATAGTCCTTCCAAACTTTACTTTTTACTCATTTGCATGAAAAAGGTGTTGAAAAACAATATAAGAAAAATGATTAGAGACCCTTATTTTTTATACAAGTCCGAAAAATAAGGGCTATTTTCAAAAAAACATTAAGGAAGTAATAGTTAATTGATTAGGCATGTATTTTTATTTTTCACTAATAAAGGGAGCGATTACCTTTTTTTCATGAGAAGATAATACAATATTTGTTGATGGCGTACCATATTGCATTGAATCATCAATAAATTGTTCTAAACTTTCTACAGAATCAGTTGCTAATTTGACAATATAGCTAATTTCCCCCGCTACTCTGTAACACTCAATTACATCCGGATGATTATAACAAAAGTTAGATAACGCTTTACAATTCGTTGATTTAAACAGAATAAGTGCCGAAATTGGGCGGTTAATTTTTTTTAGGGAAATATGTGCATGGTAACCTTCAATAATTTGTTGCGCCTCTAGCTTTCTTACTCGCTCAGTTACTGACGGAGAAGATAAGTGAACTACTTCAGCTAAATCCTTCATTGAAATTTTTGCATTTGACTGTAATAACCCTAAGATTTTTTTATCAATTTGATCCATAAAGTACCCAACCTTTTTTTATAAAATATAATAATCTAAATTCTTTACATAATAAAGCCAAACAATTAAATATCCTTATTTAACTTATTCATCAGCTTTTTATATCCATATAAAATAAGGATATTAGGAGGCGATTTACTATATGAAAAAGATTTTATTATTATTAGCTGACGGATTTGAAGCAGTAGAAGCTAGTGTATTTACAGACGTACTAGGTTGGAATAAGTGGGAGGGAGACGGGTCAACCGAGGTCATAACAGTTGGTCTTCGGGATAAATTAACTTGTACTTGGAATTTTACTATCATACCCGAAAAAACGGTTGATAATATTCAATTGGATGAGTTTGATGCACTAGCTATTCCAGGAGGGTTTGAAGAAGCTGGTTTTTATCGGGATGCATACAGTAAAGAATTCTTACATGTTATTCAACATTTTCATGTCAAACAGAAACCTATTGCAAGTATTTGTGTTGCATCATTAGCACTTGGTAAAAGTGGAATTCTTATAGGTAAAAAAGCTACCACATACAGTCATCCAACGAGTAAACGAAAAGAGCAGTTAAAGAATTTCGGTGCAAAAGTACAAAATGATTTAATTGTTCAAGATGGAAATATTATTACATCTTCAAATCCAGGTACAGCTTTTGATGTTGCATTTTTATTACTTGAAAAACTAACATCTAAACAGAACGCTAAACATGTAAAGGATCTTATGGGGTTTTAAGCAATGAACTTCAACAAAGAGATACTTTTGTAACTCGCTAGAAGTAATGTAAAGAATCACCACAATCTTGTTTTTTGTTGAAACAATTGAAAAGAATAGTAATTGAATAAAATAGAAGAACTTTTATGATTGCTCTATCACCGGCTAATATTGTATTTTGGATAGGGGTCTTCGGTCTGGTTCTAGTCTCTTCATTAGATAATGCAAGTACATCTACATTTATCATAATAGCTGTTGGTATCTTTTAGGCTTTGTTCATTTTACTAGAATTTTTCTAAATCCAATCTTAATTAAATGGATATCTAAATCAGCCGCAATAGTACTATTTGGATTTAGTGGTTATTTTGGTTACGAGTTTAGATAAAAGTATAACTCTTATAAACTTAAATATATTGATTACAATGTATATGAAACAATATGCATTTCAAACAAAAACACAACATAATTGTAAATTTGTTATATGACGCAGGTGCCCTCCTAGGTATTCATTGATCCCTAGGAGTTTTTTAAATTCCCCACACATAACCTAAAAGAAGAAACAATCTCACCTAAATTGTTGGGTTTCACCCATAACACAAATTAGATGGAGTTTTCTTGCCGAAAAGGATAAAACCTAATAATATTTTTATTTTTCAGAAAAATAAAACAATATTTCGAACTTTATTGTATAATGTTGTAAAAAGATGTCGGAGGGATTTAATGTTACATAAAATATCTCAATTCACAATTAAGCTTTCATCCATTTTTTTATCACTGTTACTATTATTAAATTTACCTTATTTATTTATCACTCAAAACGGATTTACCTTTCAACCAATTCTTTTTTTTAATCAGATTGTTACTATGTTAAAGGATGTTTTCTCCCCTGAATCATTAGTGGTTATAGGATCAGACCCGAAATTTGGTAGTTTCAAAAAAACACCCTTATTCCCAACCGTTTTAGAACCTTACCTATATTCATTTACTGTATTATTTTTAGCCTTTTTACTTGCGCTCTTTCTATCAGCTAGCATGGCATTTTTTTATTTTTTAGCAAAAGATTATATAAAAAAATGGGTAAATCGAATTGTGTTCATATTAGAAGCTGTCCCTGATATGATGATGATGATTTGTTTACAAATATTTTTCATATGGTTACTTAAGAAATTCGGGGAAACTCCTGTCACCATTATTTCTTTTAATGAAAATCGAGCTTATTTACTCCCTATTTTATCTTTAGCGGTCTTACCTACATTACAAATGTTTCGGATGATGGTGTTATACATAAAAGAAGAACATGGAAAAGCTTATGTAGAAGTTGCCTATGGAAAAGGCCTTTCATCAAGTTATATACTACGCATTCATTTATTCAAAAATATATCTATCCACTTCTTCCACCATTTAAAAACGATTTTTGTTTTCTTACTTTCTAATTTATTCATTTTAGAATTTGTTTTTAATATGGATGGCATTATTCAATTTTTATTTAATAAGGCGTTTATTTCACCTCCCGCTGCATTTATCATACTGGTCATGATTATTTTACCGTTTTATACTATTTTTCAAATAATCTCATTCATGATGAATAGATGGCACAAGCACTTGAAAGGAGTAGCATTATGAAATCTATTTGGAAATCAAAACGCTTTTTAATCGGTTTCACTTATTTATTCATACTTATTTCAGCTAGTTTTATTTATAGTTGGTTCTTTAAAGATAACATCCCAAAACCTCCACAGTTACTTTACAATGACAATAACGAATTACTTGGAAAGGCCCCCTTTCCACCATCGTTAATTCCGCCTTTTGGATCTGATCGTTTTGGTGAGTCTGTTTTCTTACAAATTATAGAAGGAGCAAAATTCACTATTTTATTAGCCGTGGCAATTAGCTTCTTTCGAATTTTATGCGGAACATGTATAGGAATCCTCTTAAGTTTATTTGCTCCAAAACTCAAGAGATTTTTCCAGGCATGCTCAGAAGTTTTTTATTATATTCCAACTTTATTTATCGCATTCATACTCATCACACCCGTTAATATTGTAATCACATCAAATGCTGATGGGTTAAATCCAAATATTTCATTTACGTTTTATCAAGTACTCGTACTTATTTTCGTCGCTCTGCCTACACTTTCTTTATATATATCCTCAGAGGTTGATGAATTTATGAAACGAGATTACATTTTAAGTTCACAATTATTGGGTGCTAGCCGTTTTCATATTATGAAAAAACACTTACGAGTCTTATTACTTGACCGCTTATTTGTATTATTTATGGAACATATCGTCCAAACACTCATACTCGTTATCCATTTAGCGTTGCTTAACATTGTAATTGGCGGGATACAAATGCGGGAACTCTATGACGGAGTGCTGAAACCTGTTTCTCTATCTAATGATTGGGCAGGACTTATTGGATTAAATCGTAATGAAATGAATCTTTCATGGTGGATTATTTTTTACACCCTTGCTTCATTCTTTATTACGATTCTATTTATTAAGCTTATGACAATCGGGATTCAAGATGCACTGAAAGCAAGAGATACGCAAGTTGTAGCAATTCAAAGCGTTCCAGATCGTAAAAAATTTGTTAAAGGTAAAGATTCTTTTTCGTTTGTAGATAAAGTGAACCTTTAATCCTTTCCCATTACTCGATATTGATAGTAGTGAAATGCAAAGAAGATGATCCCTGCATTTAACAGGGATCATCTTCTTTCTGTCGCCTAACTTTTTTACATGTCTTTAGCTAGACTCATACTTTTTATATTTAAAGTGAATTGCAATCACAATTATTGTGTTTAAAATCGATTACCATACGTCCTTGAATTCTACCTTGTTCCATTTCTTCGAATACATGTTGTACTTTATCTAGAGAACAAGTTTGAACGACCGGCACTACTTTTCCTTCTGCACCGAACATGAATGCCTCTTCTAAGTCTTTACGAGTACCGACTAAAGAACCAACTACTTCAATTCCATCTAGTACAAGTCGTGGAATGTTTAAATCCATCGTTTCCACTGGTAAACCTACTGCAACGACTTTACCACAAGCACGTACCGCATCTACTGCTGAGTTGAATGCTACTTTAGAAACGGCTGTTACTACAGCTGCATAAGCACCACCAAACTCTTCTTGAACAATCTTATCAGCAGGACCTTGAGAAATTGGATTGATAGTCATATCAGCGCCAACCTCTTTTGCTAAGGCTAATTTATCGTCATTAATATCTACTGCAATTACCTTTGCACCAAATACGTTTTTAGCATATTGAATAGCTAGGTTACCTAATCCACCACAACCATAGATGACGATAGGTTGGCCAGGTTTAATATCCGATACTTTTATAGCTTTATATGTAGTTACACCCGCACATGTAATGGATGATGCTTGAGCAGGATCTAATCCTTCTGGTACTTTCACCGCATAATCTGCTGTAACAATACATTGTTCAGCCATACCACCATCTACTGAATAACCAGCATTCTTCACTTCACGGCAAAATGTTTCTCTACCCGTTACGCAATATTCACAACGCCCACAAGATTGGAACATCCATGCAATACTTACACGGTCCCCCACCTTTAGTGAAGTAACATCATCAGCAATTTTCGTCACAATACCTATACCCTCATGACCAAGAATACGGCCATCTGTGTTTCCAAAATCATGATTTGCAACGTGTAAATCAGTATGACAAACTCCACAATACTCTACATCTACTAGCGCTTCACCTGAGTGTAACGGACGTAATTCCTTTTCAATAATTTCAATGTTTGCTTTACTATTTTTATTAACTACTACTGCTTTCATATGTGATCTCCCCTTTAGTGTTTTAGAATTTTTCATGAGTTCATCTCATAACTTCTGTCTTCACTAGTTTGGCTAATCATTGTGCCAAGTTTAAGTGTTCAATCATCATTACATGTTCATCATAACATGACACTTCAAAAACAAATTGTGAAATTATGAACAATGTTTGAATTGTTGTATAAATCGTTTTTTATTTTTTTAAATGAGAGTCATCACTGGCTATAAGTAAGTCACATATTTCTACAAGAAAATAAATAAACTATTCACTAATAAAAAAGGGGCTGTCTCATAAGTCTCTTTCGAAGTAAGATCACATGAAATTGAAAAGGCAGAAACGTTATAAAATCAACATTTCTGCCTTTCACTTTTTATTCGATTTTGGCTAAAAAGCACCTTTTGGGACAGCCTCTTTTTTATATTCGTTTCATCGAAATTGTTTCACGGATACTTTGTAAATTTTGCAACGTTTCTTCTTGGCGTTGTAACGATAACCCAACGTACAAAGTATCTAATAAACTTAACTGCGCTAATCTTGATGAACTTGCTTCTGTGCGGAATTCCGTTTCACGTGTTGAAGTGTATAATGTAATATCAGCCAGTTGACTTAATGCCGATTTCTGATAGCTCGTAATCGCAATAATTTTAGCTCCTCTTGCTTTCGCTACTTCTAACGCTTCCAGTAACCCTTTATTGCTACCAGAATGAGAAATGCCGATAACAACTGAATTTTTCGAGAGTAAACCTGCTCCCATAATTTGAAAATGCGAATCAGTATGAGCAATACATGAAATACCCGTTCTCATAAATTTATGATATGCATCCATCGCAATAATACCAGAACCACCATTTCCGTAAAACTCGATTCGATTTGCTTCTTGCAAAGCTTTTACAGCTTGCTCTAATGCCGTATCATTTAACAAATGCAATGTATCTTGTAGTCCTGTAATATGTGAATGAAAAACTTTTTTAGCAACAGTTACCATACTGTCTTCTGCTGATACTTCTTCATGAATATTTTGCATCGGTGTATGGACAATTTCACGAGCTAATGTAATCTTTAAATCTTGGAACCCTTGCAAACCAAGGTGTTTACATAAGCGAAATATCGTAGCCTCGGAACTATTCGTAACTTCTGCTAATTCAGTAATAGATTTATGTACAACATCTTGTGGATGTTTTAAAATATGTTCAGCAATACTTCGCAATTTCGGTGATAAACCGTTTAACGAAGCTTGAATCTTTCCAATCCCACTTCTTGTACCAGGCATAGCATATCTTCTCCCTCCATCGTAGCTTTATCCCGTAAAAACACAATTGGTATGCGCTAATAATCAGTGGGGAATAGCCCCTCCACTGATTAAAGTTTCACTTTATTGTACCTAATTATTGAAAGAAGAAAAACCTTTATTCAGCTTCACTATATATTTTATTAGCTTTTATGCATTTTTTCGTAACATCTTCAAAAGATAATGATCCTGTTTTTGTATTTATTTTTATTTTTTCATCAACGTATTTCGTTCGAAACATTGCAACTTCCTCTTGAAAAGAACAAAGATACAGCTCAAGTTTATACAATACACCATAACGTTTCGGCACTATAACATAGAGTTTATTTTGTTTTTCTATAACTTGAATTACTTCATTGTTTTCTGTTATATATTTCCCCACACATTTTAATTTATCGAAAAAATTCACCTCATACACCTTTATAGGTCTCGGCATCTGAATCTCTTCCCCATTTATAATCTTAGCTATGTTATTTGCAATCTCTATGACCGGTGTAATATTTATATTACTTAGTACAATAATACAAACATTATCTTTTTCATATCGAATCAAATAATTCACAAAACCATTTATATCACCAAAATGACTAGTAGAAATATATTCTTCTTGTTCAATAGCCCAACCATATCCATAATGATCCGAATATGCAGTAAACATTTTTTGAAGTGAACTTTCTGAAATCACCTCTCTACTACGCAATGCTTTATGCCATTTAAACAAATCTTTAACTGTCGAATACATTCCATATGCCCCTAATGGAAATGACATATCAATATGTTCAGTTTGTTTTATATCTCCAAATATCGTATATCCTGTTGATAAAGATTCTACTATTTCTCTACCCTCATCCTCACATCCGGTATTATGCATTTGAAGTGGTTGACATATATATTTATGTATATATTCTTTATATGATAAACCAGTAATCTTTTCGATTATAATTGTTAATAAAATATAACCAGAATTTGTATAACTATATCTCTCACCTGGTTTAAACTCTAACGGGTACGTCTTTAATACATGCACAATGTCTTCTTTAGATACAGATTTTCTCATTATATCCGACCAATAATTAGGCCAACTTGTAAAATTTGAAATACCCGATGTGTGAGTTAATAGGTGGTGAATTGTAACATCTTCTCCATAAGAGAATCCCTCTATATATTTTGAAATTGAGTCTTCTACCGAGAGCAATCCACGTTCTTCTAATTGTAAAATTGCTGTACTGGTAAACCCTTTCGTTAATGAACCAATTCGAAATTTTGTATCAATAGTATGAGGAATGTTAAATGTGAAATTCGCTGTTCCAAATGCTTCACTTAACAATATTTCATCATTTTTTGCAATTAGTACCGTACCATTAAAATAACTAGCCTCAGACAAACTTGACATGTACCGCTGTAATGTAGTCCTTACTTTCATACACTCCTCCTAAATAACCCCATATTTCACCGCATATAATGCAGCTTGCGTACGATCATCTACTTCTAATTTAGCTAAAACATTTGAAACATGTGTTTTTACAGTTTGTTCTGTAATATGAAGCACTGCTGCAATTTCTTTATTACTTCGCCCTTGCGCAATTTCACGAAGTACTTCTTGTTCTCTTTTCGTTAACATAGAAAAAGGGTTTTCTTTTTCTTTCTTGACTACTGATCGTCCTAATAGTGCTGGTGTTACTTTCGGATGAAAATTCGTATTTCCTTCATGTACTGCAATAATAGAAGCTACAAGTTGCTCAGGTTGTACTTCTTTTAATTGATAACCATCTGCTCCGGCTTCAAGTGCTGGTAAAACATAATCTTGCTCTGAAAAACTGCTTAATATTAGTATCTTTATCGTTTCATCATATTGTTTTATTCGTTTTGTTGCTTCGATGCCATCCATCTTCGGCATTGATAGATCCATTAATACTACATCTGGCCTTTTTGTTTGGACGAATGTTAACGCATCTTCTCCATTTTCTGCTTCCCCAACAATTTCAAATTCTTCTCTCGTTTTCAAAAAGAATACAAGTCCTCTTCGAACGATATGATGATCCTCAACTAGTAGTAATTTAATTTTCAACCTTCTTCTCCCCTTCAAACTGGCAATTGAATTTCAATTTTCGTACCTTTTTTCAGCTCCGTTTTTATTTGAAATGATCCCCTCATTAACTGAATACGTTCCTTCATACTTTTTAAACCGAGTGCTGACTCTCGTACCTGATCTTGTATAAATCCTATTCCGTTATCCTCTATGCAAAAATATAACTGGTTATCTTCTATTTTTAAAAGAACATGTACCTTTTCACACGAAGCATGTTTTTTACAATTATGTATCGCTTCTTGACTAATACGCCATAAAACTTCTTCTATTTCATCACCAATTGAAACCATTCCATCAATTCGAACTTCCACGTGAATTCCTAACAACTTTCCGTAATTTTTAATTGCTTCAGCTAACCCTTTCTCTAATCCTTCCGGTCTTAATTGCCAAATCAAGAGTGTCATCTCTTGTAATGCTTCCTGTGATAATTCTCCAATATAGCTCAACATCTCTTGCAAGTCTCTATCTTGCGTCATATTTAGCGTACCTTTTGCGGTTAACATGATAGAAAATAACAATTGTTTTACTGAATCATGTAAATCACGTGCAAGTCGATTTCGTTCTGCTACAACTACATATTTACGTTCTTTCTCTACTAATTGAATACGTTGTATAGTTGTTCCTATTTGAAATGCAATCGATTCTAATAATGCTAATTCTTCCTCTGAAAAATGTGTTTTTTGAGGAGAGGCGACATTTAATAGACCAAACTTCTCCGATCCAGACCTAAGGGGAATTGTCGCATGGTGCGTAACATTTTCGGTATCTCCCCAATTACATTCAATCGCATCCTCTATTCGCTTACATTCAATAATATTTGTCGCTTTTTCCAATCTTCCATTCACAAAACGCTCTACACACCAACAATTTCCTTCACACATCGGCTTCTTCTCTTGCCACGTAAGAGCTGGCGGTAAGTTTTCATCCACAAGCATACGGTGCTTTCCACTTTCATCAATAAAAAAGATCCAGCCTGTTTGCAAATTCATAACTTGTAACAATGTATGTAACACTTTTTCCAACATGTCTTGTAAGTCTGTTGCTTCATTTAATAATTCAGCAATTGCTTTTAATGCCTCTAAACGATGCATCTCTTTTTCTTCAAAGTTCATTTTCATCACCATCTATCATTATAACATTAAGAAATTTCTAAATTCTACAAATTAAAAAGAACTGAATTTCTTCAGCTCTTTGTTTATATCGATCATTTTATTATTATTTTTCTATCCAATGTTGAAAGCAGCATTTCCGTTACCAAACTATTCTACTTTAGCTGTCCGATACAGATTGTCCGCTATGGGTATGCTGTAAACTTTCAGTAGTAACGACCATATTTGCTGCTGGCATTTGTACTCGATTCTTATGAAATATAGACATTAATTCAAATCTTACTTGTCTAGAAGTTTCAAAATAATCTTCTGGCTTTATTAAACCTGTAATACAAAATTCATATCCAACGTATTTCAGATTCGGATTTAAATCTGTAACACCTACATATTTAAAAGGTTCAACAGCTTCATCCTCTACTTTATAAAGACTTGAGGCCAATTTTTCATTACAGTTCACACAAACTTCCTCTAACAATTCCTTAACTCTTGTCGGATCTTCCTGATAACTTACCGTAATTCGTTCAATTACGCGCATCCAGCCTTTATTAAAATTTTGTATCGTTCTAATCTCTCCGTGTGGTATGGTAAGGAGTTTTCCTGACCATTCACGAATTTGCATAAAACGAATACTAATTTCCTCAATCGTTCCTGAGTTTGTTCCGTTAAAAGTAACAAAATCGCCAACACGAAACTCTTTGTCCGCTAATCTCGCAAAGCCTAATATAACATCTTTCAGCATCTGTTGTGCAGCAAAACCGATAACAACCCCCGCTATCCCTGCGCCTGCAATGATACTTTTTATATCTACAAATTGGCTAATTAAATATATGATTAGACTAATGATAATGATATATCTAAAAATAGATCGAATCACACTTTGAATCGTTTGCTCTACCTCTTCATCAAAAAAGCTTGATTTCCTAAAAAACCAATCAATAATGCGGTTTATGACAAATGAAATAATGATTAGAACGAAAGCAAATAGTAAAAATCTTAAAAGTAAAAACTCTCTTACATAATTAAAAAACTCTTCAGTATACGTTAATAAACTCATCTAACCACTTCCTTACTAATTAAAAAATTCATAATCGTCTCAGTTTGTTCTAGAACAATCTATTATCTACTCTAAAATGCTGCTACCCTTACTATGTATTTTGACTTTATTACTAATTCACTTTAAACAGTATGTCTAGCTGTTCTTTTCCTTTCCCTTTAAATATACCCTTTTTAATAACCTAAGGGGAGCTAATCGTGAAATTTTTTAAACGTTAAAACTTTATTCTACTCATTACGATTTCAACTAATTTATTCATTAACTAGATAAAAAAAGAGCTGAATTTATCAGCTCTTTTATTCGATATTAATTGTTGTTTTACTGTTTTTTTCTTCTTTCAATTTTGGCAATTCAATTGTCAGTACGCCATCTTTATAATTTGCTTTAACATTTTCTTCCTCAACTTGTTGAAAATTAAAGCGTCGAGTTACAGAACCTATAGAACGTTCTTTACGAATATATATGCCATTCTCATTTTTTTCTTCTACTTCATTATGATTAGTTGCTTGAATCGTTAATACATCTTGTTCAAATTCAACTTGAATGTTTTCTTTTTGAAAACCAGGTAAATCTGCTTTTACTGTATATTTATCAGACTGTTCATGAACATCTACTTTAAAAGTATCCATGTTCATCGGTTTAAAGAAAGCATCTGTCATCCCTTCTAATAAAGAAGGCCCAAAATCAAAAATACCATTTTGACGTTTTGTTATCTCTGGAAATAAATTACGCATATTTTTTCCTCCTTATTATTTATGAATGAAAGATTATCTCTTTCTATCTTTATTATAACACTTGGTCAAAAAAGGTCAAAGATTTTGTTTGACCTTTTTTGATGTATATTTTACCAAATAAAACAAATAGGTTATAGGACATCTCTCCCTCTTATAAAGAGGAAAATATTTACACAACAACGAATAGTATATTTGCTCTTATTTTTTCTTACGGAGGTTACATACAATGGGATATATTGAAGAACTTAGAAAAGTTGTCGGATCAAGACCACTCAATCTAGCAGGAGTTGCTGTAGCTGTTTTCAATAAACAAGGACAAATATTACTTCAACAAAGGCAGAATGGTATTTGGGGTGTCCCTGGTGGATTCGTTGAACTTGGTGAATCAACAGAAGAAGCTGGGAGACGAGAAGTGTTCGAAGAAACAGGGATTGAAATAGGAACCTTACAGTTAATAAGCGTATTTTCTGGAAAAGAATTTTTTGTAAAATTACCAAACGGGGATGAGTTTTATCCTATAACAATCGCATATCTTTGCAAAGACATTAAAGGCGGCTTGCTAAAAGCTGATGGGATCGAATCATTAAGTGTACAATTTTTTGATTTTGATAAGCTACCAGAGAATATTAGCCCATTTATAAAAAAATTAATTGAGCAAAACCTCGTCTCAATTTAAACGTAAAAAGAGACCTTTTTTTAAAGGCCTCTTTTTTTTACTTCACTTCTGCGTTTAAGCAAGATTTAAAATGTCCAAGTGCAAATTCATGCCCTTGCGCACTAAAAGATGCAACTGCCTTTTCATAAACTACAATTTTAAATCCTTTGTTATAAGCATCTACGGCTGTGTGAAGAACACAAATATCAGTACAAACCCCTACAAGATGCACTTCTTCTATTCCTCTTTCTCGTAACTTCATCTCTAGGTCTGTTCCTGCAAATGCACTATATCGCGTTTTATCCATGTAATATACATTCTCTGCATTTTTATATGTTTCGTACACATCTTGTAATTCACCAAACAAATCTCTTCCATTTGTACCCGTTATGTTATGAGGCGGGAATAATTTTGATTCAGGATGATATACATCATTTTCTTCATGTTTATCGATCGCAAAGACAACATAATCTCCATTTTCAATATATTGCTTCGTTAAATGGACAATTTCCTTCTCAATTTCTTGGCCTGGCTTACCGCAAGTTAAAGCACCTTTCTCTGCTACAAAATCATATGTATAATCAATATTTATAAGAGCTCGTTTCATTACTATCTCTCCTTCTCCTGTTTCACAGTAAACAATAGAAAATTTGTTATTACGACATCGTACGTACTATTCGACATTTCAAATGAAATACCTACATTTTTCTTCTGAAACTTACCTTATTCCGAGTTTATCATATAATAGCTAAACAATGGTAAAACAAATAGACCCTATCGATAAGTCATAAATTTGATAATGGAACGTAACTTGCATCATAAACCAAATTACTGACATCATCATATTAATCAAGAAGATACAAATATACCGGTTCACCTCTTCAACCGCTTTTTCTGTCATAGTAGTAACGAGTGATCTCTTCCTAATTTAATCATATTAGAAAACAAAACAAGTGATTCACTATTACATCCTCTAGTATAAACAAAAAAGTACACTACTTTTTGAGCAATGTACTTTTTATTCTTCTTATGACGCTGGTTTTGTTTCGAATGTTGCTTGATTAAAACTAATAACCTTTCCTTTCGGATCATTGTTTTCATACTGAACTGCCGTAATCGTATGACTACCTGTTTCAAGCGTCTTTTCTTTTAATTGTACTGTTGTCTGTGTTGTACTAGTTACTTGATATTTATCTGCAAACACTCGATCTACAAATACGAATGTTTCTTTATCATTTTGAAAATTAGAGAGCTCTAATTCAACGTGTTGAATTAAAGTATCCTTTTTAATGAATACAGCTGGTATATTACCATTCTCAGAAGTACCGTCTGGTGTAATAACTTTTACTTTTCCTTCTCCGACTGGCACTGCTCCTTCAGGAAATACTACTATATTCTCATTACTTGCGTTTACAACTCTTTCTTCCTGCTTTGATTGCGCACCCTCTTTTTCTTGTGGAGCGCCGCAACCGGCTAATAACAATACAGACAATCCAGTGATTATGAATTTTTTCAAAATTCATCCCCCCTGTCATTTCATTATAATTTATTATACAAAAATAACTTTTAAATTTTAAAACTATTTTCAACACTTTCATGAACAAATAGAATATTGCTCACGATTAATGTATCATACTTTCCTTAATAGAACATTAATTTTTTTTATGAAATAAATTGGGATAAATAGTAATTCCCTCTTATCTATCATTTTAGCCTAACAGATTAATTACATACCTATCCAAAATAAAAAGACATTGTTTATTCAATGTCCTTTTATTTTGAACTTTAAAAAACAAATGTTGTAATCTCATCTACTTCTTTTCTTGGAAGTTTCTTCGGCTTATCTTTCGGAAAACCGAGCGATATAACCATATTTATTTGTTTTTCAGGCTCAATTTGTAAATATTGTCGTAGTTCATCTTGAGCTAACAATACCGGTCCTGTCATTGGGCATGTACCAAGCCCCTTCGCATGTGCAGCCAACATTAAGTTTTGTGCCGCTAAACAACTGCTCTTAATTCCTTCTTCTTCCCAAACTGAAGCTGGAACAAAAGCAATCGGATCAAATATCTTTTCACGAAACTTTGATTCATATGGCGTTGCCAAACATACGATTAATACTGGTGCCTCCGAGAAAGCTGTTGCATATGGTCCAAAAGAACGTGTAAGTAATTTCCCCGCTTTCTCTTCTCCGTTTTTTGCCGCTTTTGCCGCAAGTTTATGTAATGCATCCCATGTCATTTGTTCAATTTCTTTAATTTTCTCTCGGTTCATAATGACCAAGAACTCCCAAGTTTGTGAGTTTGTATCACTCGGTGCATAACGAGCACAATCAATAATATCTTTTATATCACTAGTGGCTACTTCTTGTTCCGTGAACTTTCTAACACTTCGTCTACCGTGAATTACTTCTTTAAAATCTTCATAATTCATACATTAAATCCCCTTTTTACAGCGTTTTCAAATCTTGTCCTATGCTTGAATTATATCATGAAAAAAAGCTGGAGTAATACCAGCTTTTTTCTTCAATATTAGTTCGTAACTTTAAACAAACGAATACTTTCTTCATATGCAACTTGGAGTTTCTTTGTAATCGGTCCTCTTTCGCCTTTTCCGAACTGCTCGTCACCAATTTGAACGACTGGGAATATTTCAAGTGGCGTCGCTGTGAAGAAGCATTCATCGGCCTCATACACTTCTTGAAGTGAAAATTCTCTTTCTTCTACTTCAATATGTAACTCTTTCGCTAATGTAATAACGTAGTGACGTGTAATGCCGTGTAGAATGAAATTGTCAGCCGGATGTGTAATCAATTTATTATTTTTCACCATAAAGAAATTTGAATGACACCCTTCCGTTACAATTCCTTCTCGTACTAATATCGCTTCTTGATAGCCTTGTTCGTTTATTTTATTTTTAATCATAATATTAGGTAGCAGATTTAAGGATTTTATATGACAAAACTTCCAGCGTATATCCTCTTCTACAGTAACTTTTATTCCTCGTTCCATAGCCGTGATTGGCCTTGGAAAAGAAACAATGTTTGCAAAATATGTTGGTTGCATATTTGACTCATATACATGATTACGTGCTTGAGCACCTCTTGATATTTGCAAATATACATTACCATCTTCTTGAAATTGATTTTTTTCAATCATTTGATATAACTCTTCCACTAACTCTTCCTTAGTAAACGGTGGAATTAATTTTATTTCTTCCATAGAATGAAAGAATCGTTCTAAATGTAAATCTAATAAATGTGGCTTCCCATCATATAGTCTGAATACCTCGTATATACCATCACCAAATTGAAAGCCTCTCTCCTCTAATGGAATCATCGGCTGTTCTTCCTTCGTATTTACAATTCTTCCGTTAAATAAAACCCAATCTTTATGAGTAGCTTTCATTTATTCCCACTCCTTTATTTCATGATTATTTTAATTGTACAACTTATGCACACTCAAAAGAAGGAATTTTCTGTATTTTAACAAAATAAAAAGTGCATCACCTATTTAAAGTGATGCACTAGATTATTCATTTACTTCAGAAAATATTTTTCAATATCATCTAACATAAGATTTGCAGCTACAATACCACCTGCTGTATTCCAAATCACTTCATCTACTTGGAATACTTTATTATCTTTAGAAGCCTGCAGTTGTTTAAATAGTGGATCTTCTGTCCATTCTTTTGCTAATGTATTTCCTTCATTATTCTTATCCGCGTCTTTATCAGATGTGAAATAGAATAAATAATCCCCGTCCATATTTGGAATTTGCTCTTTTGTAATTCCTTTAATTGCAAATTCATCTTTATCTTGTAATGGTGGTCGTTTAAATCCAATATCATTTAATACAACACCTGAGAATGAATTTTTTTGATAAATACGAACATCACCAGGGACGAAGCGAATAATTGAAACTTTAGAATTAATTTTATCACCTAATTGTCCTTTTATTGCTGCAATACGCTTTTTATAATCATTTAGAGCATTTTGCCCTTCTTTTTCTTTATTTACAGCTTTTGTATAAAGTGTGAAGTTTTCTTTCCAATCACCGCGTAATGTTTCAGCATATACTGTTGGCGCGATTTCTTTTAACTGCTCGTATATTTTTTCGTGACGCATTTTATTTCCGATAATTAAATCCGGCTGAAGCTTCATTACTGCTTCTAAATTAATGTCACGCTCAGTTCCTACTACTTTCGTATTTTTTAACTCTTTCGCTAAATGAGGATACCATTCATCACCAGCTCGTGGTTTCGTCGTTCCAACTGGCGTTACTCCAACAGTTAAAAGTGCCTCAACACCCTCATTTGTTAAAACAACAACTCTTTTTGGCGTACCATTTACTGTCGTTTCGCCCATTGCATGCTTTATACTATAAGAATCTTTTGCCTTTACTAATGTATCTTTATCTTTCTTCTCTTCTTCTTTACCGCACCCTGCGATTACGACCATTAGTAACATAACGCAAAGTATAAGAATATTTTTAGTGCGTGTCATAAGCCCTCCTAGATGAAATTGATTATCATTTACACTTAAAGATTAATGTATATCTCATACATTGTCAATAGATATATCAGAAAACTTTTTCAATATATATAATTCCGCCCTCATTTTTATTCAAAATATTTTTGTACCTATTTACTACTCAAATTTTTTAAGCGTAACATGTAAAAAAGTAATGGGCATAAGAAAGTAATTGTAATTCCAGTCAATACATAACGTAAATAAAAAAACCGCCTTATGTAAGGCGGTTTCTATCATTTTGCTTTAACCAATTTAATATAAATATATACGATTGATAGTGAATATGACGTATGCAAAATAAAAGAAATAAAAGGGCTATGCCAGTGGTACTATACAGCAAACCGAACTTTAAAAAAACATTTAAAAGAGGTGGAAAGTTCGTTATGTTTTGTAATGTAAGTAGCATACAAAACAAAAGGAAAAACACTGGAGCATATTGTAATTCATACGGCTTTCTCTTCTTATTCATTCTTTTTCGAATAAACATATGGCTTAGCTCCGCTACTAAAAAACACCCTCCAATTAATACAAGACCAGAAGTCATCGTCATACATCCACCTGCCTTATATTTATCCCGCATAACTACTCATCGCTATATTTTCTTCACATATATTCCGTCTTCCACATTAAATCCAAAGCTCTCTATGAAAGATTTCACTGGTTCTGTTAATTCCGTTTGTAATACCTTTATCTCTTTCACATTTCTTTCTTTCATCATCATTTCAAATGTGAAATACGTATTTGTCCCATAACCGTAACTTTGATAGTCAAAGTGAATAATTAACTGAGATAAAATCGCAGTCTCCCCTTGAACACGATAATCTATTACACCAATATATGTATCATCGACTTTCACACAATACTGTACCTGTTTCTCACTTAAACTATGTGAGCGAAACATTTCTTTTACAACGTTTTCATTTTCTACAGTTACTTTTTCAAACGTAATCATATGTTGTCCATCCTTTTACTATTATTGTATCAATAATACGTCCTATTTATGAAAAAAACCTTAAGACCATATACGATCTTAAGGTTTTTCTAATTAAACTAAGCTATACGCACGTTTCGTTTCTTCGTGGAACTTATTCGTATCGTATTTATGCTCAACATAAATTTGATGCCATACCATAAACGCAAGTACAGTCCAAATTTTACGGCTATAATCGCCTTTATCTGCACAATGTGCTTCCAGTAAGTTTAATACATACTGTTTGTCGATTAAATGCTCTGTCTTACTCTCGTTTATAATATTGATAGCCCAATCATGCATTTCGTCTTTTAACCAGTGACGAATTGGTACTGGGAATCCAAGTTTTTTACGATCTAATACGTGATCTGGAACGATTCCGCGTGCTGCTTCACGTAAAATAGCTTTCGTAGTTCCGTTAGCAATCTTAAATTCAGTTGGAATTTTAGATGCAACATCGAATACTTCTTTATCTAAGAACGGTACACGAAGTTCTAATGAGTTTGCCATTGTCATTTTATCAGCTTTTAATAAAATGTCACCGCGTAACCATGTGAACATGTCAATGTACTGCATTTTGCTTACATCATCATAATCTTTAATTTCGTTATACAATGGTTTCGTGATATCCATATAGTTAACACTTTCATTGTAATACTTCATTAATTCAGCTTTCTCTTCTTCACGGAAGATTTTCGCGTTTCCATAGTAACGCTCTTCAATTGGCGTACATCCACGCTCTAGGAAGCTCTTTCCTTTAAAGCCTTCTTTAAGAGCACCACTTAGTGCTTTTAGAACGCTCTTACCTGGGCTAGGAATGTAAGAGAACATTTTCAGTGAGTTTGGCTCACGATAAATGTTATAACCACCAAATAGCTCGTCTGCACCTTCGCCTGAAAGAACAACTGTTACATGCTTACGTGCTTCTTTAGCAACGAAGTACAACGGTACAGCTGCTGGATCTGCTAAAGGATCATCCATATGCCAAATGATTTTTGGGAACTCATCCATAAACTCTTTCGCTGAAATGAATACGTTATGGTTTTTAACGCCTAATTTCTCAGCAGTTTCTTTCGCAACATCAACTTCACTGAAACCACGTTGCTCAAACCCAACAGAGAATGTTAAAAGATTTGGATTCATTTCTCTTGCGATAGAAGCGATGATAGATGAATCGATACCACCAGATAAGAATGAACCTACTGGTACATCACTGCGCATATGCACTTTTACTGAATCATATAACACATCACGAATTGCTTGGATATGCTCCTCTTTCGTTGCACTTGAAGCATTGAAATAAGGTTTCCAGTAGCGATGGATTTCCATCTCTTTACCGATTTCTTTTACGAAATAATGACCAGGTTCGATTTTATTAACATCAATTGTTAATGTTTCTGGCTCTGGACCATATTGGTACGTAAAATAATGTTGTAATGACGTTGGGTTAACGCCTTTATCTTCCATCACATGCATAATACTTTTCTTCTCAGATGCGAAGAATGTAGTATCACCTTGTTGTGCGATGTATAAAGGTTTAATACCGAAGTGGTCACGTGCACCGAAAAGTTTCTTTTCTTCACGATCCCAAATCATAAATGCAAACATACCACGAAGGTAGTCTACACATTTTTCTTTCATATGTGCATACAATGCAATGATAACTTCTGTATCAGATTGCGTTGCAAACGTTGCACCTTTTTCAAGTAACATTTCACGTAATTCTACATAGTTGTAAATTTCACCATTAAAAATAATTACATATCGATCATTTTCATAAGTTAGCGGCTGATGTCCTGCCTCTAAGTCAATGATACTTAAACGGCGGAAGCCAAATTGTACATGCTCATCACGAAAATATCCTTCGTCATCTGGACCACGGTGGAAAATCATCGTGTTCATATTTTCAAATTGATGTTTTTCTGTTTCTGAAAACTCTCTAGGGTTTTCACATAAACATCCTACAAAACCACACATACTTCTTACCCTCTTTCAGTTTTCATTCTGTCTCTATACTACTATATCAACCCTATTTATACTAGCATAATCAACTGAATATGGCGACCAAAAACTATAAAAAAATCACTCCATTTCACATTTTTAACAATTTTTTATGAAAACATGAAAATTAGGCAATCACCTTTCTCCGCTTTTGTCATATGATATTGCAAATTGATTTCTAGGAGGGAATACCATGAGTGAAGAAAAAAAAGACTCTTCTCGCCCACCGGTTCGCAATTATTTAAAGCAAATTGATGATTTCTTCGAGCAAACACCACTTCGCAATGTAATTGCTGATTTAAATCATTTTTTCCAAAAAGGAAATCGTTTATTAACATTCCCTGTAGATTTATACGAAGTTGGCGAAGAACTCGTTGTTACAGCTGAACTACCAGGTATACAAAAAGAACAAATTCAAATTGAAATACAAAATGAATACTTAAAAGTCTCTGTAAAAGAAGAGATACTGGAAGAAGAAGAGCAAACATCCCATAACTATTATCGCCGAGAACGTTCCATTTCAGAAGCATCAAGATTAATTAAGTTGCCGTATTCAATTAATAAAAAAGCAGCGAAAGCTTCATATCAAAATGGCGTGTTAGAAATTCGGGCACCAAAACTTCCACAGCAACATGACATTTTATCCATAGACTAATGTAAAAAAGAAGGGTGCTTTAATCTGCACCCCTCTTTTTATTCTGCTAATCGTTTCATATCACGTATAATGTCTTCATACGGCGTATTGCTAATACCATTATACTTTTTCATTACTTTTCCGTTTTGATCAATTAAATAAAATGATGTTCCATGTATAACTTGACCATTCTCAGGTTTATCTACAAGTGATTGGAAATTATCTTTTGAAAACTTCGTAATGTCCTCTAACGAATAACCCGTTAGTAAATTCCAGTTACTAGTATCCTCTGTAAATTTTTGAATGAAAGCCTTCAAATTCTCCGGCTTATCAAGGTCAGGATCTACGCTAAATGATACAAACTGAACATCTAATTTCTCTTCCTTCGCCATTTTCTGTAATTTTGCCATATTAGCAGTCATTGGCGGACAAACTGTTTGACAGTTTGTGAACATAAAATCTGCAACCCAAACTTTCCCTTTTAAATCTTTTGTACCAAATGGTTTTCCATCTTGATTAGTAAATTGGAAAGTTTCTAAATCCCAATTTAATGGTTTACGAAGCTTTGAACCTGATCCACTACATCCAGCAAGTACAAAGAGACAAAATACAACCATAAGACCAATTATTTTTTGATAACGCTTCATTTATAAACCTCTTTTCTCTATCCTAAATTTAAATAGGCTATACTTATCATAACAAAAGTTAACACTACGAGAAAATTGTTTACTACATTTGTTCACGAAATCGTACGAATTTACGTATGTTACTTCTTTATTTCAAGCGAATTACTAGACAAAATAATTTTTTTACTATTATTTCTCTAAATAATCGCTGCAAAACTAATTCTATTGTTATTTTTGTAAATGCATCTTCCTGTTTTTTTACAATTATTTAAACATTCATCCATGTTATACACTGTATTCCTTAACAACATTTCGGTACAATACAATTACAATGATTTTAAATGAGGTGATGTTCATGGCAAAGCGCTATGAAAATATGGATAACGTTAGTACAAAAAAATCAATTCGCTCTTTTATACGCTGGCGTAAAGAACGAAAGCAAAACAAAAAAGATTTTTCTTTCTTAGTAGAACAATCACCCGTTAAACAAAGTGCATTTTTGCAAAGTAATGTTGAAAAAACGACTGTCACATGGATTGGACATTCCACTTTTCTTATCCAAACGAATGGACTTAATATATTAACGGATCCAGTATGGGCCAATAAATTGAAGCTAGTCCCAAGACTTACTGAACCTGGTCTTTCTATACAAGAACTACCTAAAATTGATATTGTCCTCATTTCACATGGTCATTATGATCATTTAGATTTTTCAACACTGCGCCAACTTAAAGATGACGTATTATACTTAGTACCCATTGGGCTAAAAAAATTATTTACTCGTAAAAAATTCAACAATGTAGAAGAGTATAAATGGTGGGAAAGTACGACTATTGATGATGTTTCCTTTCACTTCGTACCTGCTCAGCACTGGACGAGAAGATCATTATTTGATATGAACACATCTCACTGGGGTGGATGGATTATTAAGAATGACAATGTGGAGGAAACCATTTATTTTTGTGGAGACAGTGGCTATTTCCAAGGTTTCAAAGAAATTGGCAAACGCTTTTCAATTGATATTGCCCTTATGCCAATTGGAGCTTATGAACCAGAATGGTTTATGAAAATATCTCACGTTTCACCTGAAGAAGCAGTGCAAGCTTATTTAGATTTAAATGCTACACACTTTATACCAATGCATTACGGAGCTTTTGCACTCGCCGATGAAACACCTCGCGAGGCAATAACAAGGCTTCGAAATAATTGGAATTTACGTATGTTACCGTGGGAACAACTGCATGTACTCTTTTTAGGTCAAACTTTCACTTATAATAGCGAAACACATGCTAAGAAAGTGAATGAAAAAATTAACACGTTACATGTATAACGTAACTACTTATCTTCTATATCCAACATATACTATAGAAAATCATAAAGTGAAACTTTAATTAGTGGGTGTTTTCTATGAATGAATATTTACAGACTCGCTATATCATTAGCGGGAGTGCCTGTATAGCCCTTCTTATTTCTTACTTTCTATTCACATAAAAAAGCTACTTGAAATAAATTTCAAGTAGCTTTTTTATTACTCTGCTAAATACATAAATCCGATTGCACCCGGACCTGTATGAGTACTAATAATAGGCGTTGTAAAGAAAATTTCTGATTTAGCAAATCCACTTACTTTTTCAACAGCCGCTTTTACATTTTCAGCTAAAGGAATTGCTTTCGCATGCGGAATTGCCACAGCTTTTATAACTTTCCCAGCTGTATCTTCCTCAAATAACTTAGCTAACGTTTTTACAATTTGACCTTGGCTACGCACTTTCGTTACAGGGTTATAAACACCATCTTCAAGGCTAGCAATTGGTTTTATATTAAGCAACGAACCGATAAACGCTTTTCCTTTACCGATACGCCCACCCTTCACTAAGTTTTCTAATGTATCTACTACTACATATAAACGAGTATTCTTCCTTACTTCATCTACACGTTTTAAAATTTCTTCTAGTGAGCGTCCTTCATTTGCCATTTTCGCAGCTTCAACTACTTGATATGCTAAAGCATGTGTAATAAATTGCGAATCAACAACTGTTACTTTTGTGTCGGTCATTGATGCAGCACTATTTGCAGTTGCCACAGTACCACTCATTCCACTTGTCATATGAATGGAAAGTACTTCACTTCCATCTTCACCTAACTTGTCATACATTTCTACAAATGTACCCATTGCTGGTTGTGATGTTTTTGGTAGTTCCTCTGATTTAATCATTTCTTCAATAAATTCATCTGGTTGTAGATCAACGCGATCTAAATATGTTTGTCCATTTACAGAGATTGATAATGGTAGAACATGAATGTCATATTTCTCAATTACCTCTTGTGATAAATCTGCCGTTGAATCTGTTACAATTTTAATTTTTTGCATATTATATTCTTCCCTTTCCAATACGCTCTCCTTGTTATTATACTAGTATTCCCATTGCTTTCAACAATTTGAAACGAAATTTCATTAAATTAATTATATTTTTATATCTAAAATGAAAAAGACAGAGCTCTTAACCCTGTCCCCACTCTATATCATGCATTTTTTTCAAGAGTATTTGTTTTATATACATTTAAATAATCATTCCACTTCAAACAATTTTGTAAATATTCACGGAAAGAATACGAAAATCTTGGGTGCTTTTGTTTTTGAATTTTTGCAATAAATAATTGAAGACGAGACTGTATTAGAAACGATAATGGATGCTGCGCTTGTAGGACAGGGATTTCAAATATTTTAATACACTCCCCTGTTGAATGAGTGAAATAAAAACTTTTCGTAATCACAATATCAATCCTCTTTTTCATTGGATTTTTGAACTTCTTCTACTTTACGCTGTAACACGTTGTTTAAAGTGGCGACTCCCATGAATACAAAAGTATCCTTAGACAATCTCTGTAGTCCTTATGGTTAAAAGATTTATACTCTATTCATCTTCACCTAATCCATCCCCCATCCTAAATTCCTATTAAGACAAGGACTCGTTATCCGTATATTGCTTAATATATTCAGTATAAACTTATAAAAGCGCAAAGTTTGTCTAAATTTTGGAGATTCTATAATTTTTTTCTTCTCTATATTGTATACGTTTATAACTAGAGTATAACAAATAAATAAAGTGAAACTTTAATCAGTGGGGGTTTTCTTCAGCCCCCACTGATTATTAGTTGAACCAATCGGACTTTTATGGGCAGCCCGGCCCCCACCTAACTTCTTTGCTTTCGCTAAATTTTGAGGTGGGGGTCTTACTGCCCATTAAAGTGGGATAAAAAAAGTGCCTTTATAACGAGGCACTTTTCGACTGAATTTCTTCTTCTCTTTTCTTTTTTCGCTTATTAACAATCTTTGATAAAGCGATACTAATTTCATAAATACAAATAAGCGGTACCGCAACTAAACTATGTGATAAAAAATCTGGCGGTGATATACACGATGCAATGATAATCAATGCTACGTAAGCATACCTTCTTATTTTTATTAGAAATTCCGCCGTCAATAGTCCAATACTCGTTAAAAACATTACTACTACTGGTAATTCAAAAATTACAGCAAATGGAACTGTTAAATTAAGAACAAAATGAAAATACTTTTCTGTCGTAAACATCGTATTAAACATTTCATTACCTATAGTAGTTAAAAAATGAAATAAAAACGGCATTACAACGAAATATCCAAAGCATAAACCTGCAATAAATAATATAGACAATACCGGTATATACATTAACGTCATCTTTTGTTCATTTGGATGTAAACCCGGTTTTACAAATAACCAAATTTGTATAGCAGCAAAAGGAATTGTACAAACGATAGCAAATACTGTAGCAATCGAGAAAAAAATCCACAATACATCACTTGGACCGAGAACAGTTAATTTCATTGGTAAGTCTTTTACAAGCCAAAAATAAATATCCTTCGTAAAAGTAAACCCAACAATTAAAAATAGTACAAAGGATAACACGGTATATATTACTCGTTTGCGAAGCTCAACTATATGTTCTACTACACTCATTTCCCGATCTTCCATCTCGTTCACCACACTTTATTTATCCATTTCGAAGAAAATTCATTACATTTTTTCTTTCTTTTCCTTCTCTTGAAATGCATCATCAGTCAATTCTTTCGTTGATTTTTTGAATTCTTTTAACGTTTCCCCTAAAGCCTTTCCGATTTCCGGCAATTTTTTCGGCCCAAATAAAATAAGTACAGCTACTAAAATTAAAATTAATCCTGGAAAGCCAATATTTGAAAACATTTCCCCATCCCCTTTATTAGTAGATTCCTTGTCCTACTATTACATAATTTTATTTTGTCAAAAAAGTTTGAAAACGTCAACAAATCCATTGGCTTTTGTCAAAAAAATTCAAAAATATAATCAATTATACAAATTTCATTTTCTATTACCCTTGTGTATGATATGGTAAGAGAAAAGACATATTATTTTATGATAGTAGAAAGGATTACCATTATGACTGAAAAAATGACACGAATGACACAATTTGTGAAAGAAGAAATTGCAAATGCAATTACACATGGTATCGGTGCCATTTTAAGCATCCCTGCCTTAATCATATTGATTATTCATGCCTCTAAGCATGGTACCGCATCTGCTGTTGTTGCATTTACGGTTTACGGTGTAAGCATGTTCTTACTGTACTTGTTTTCGACATTGTTACATAGCATTCACCATCCAAAAGTAGAAAAATTATTTACTATACTAGATCACTCAGCCATTTATTTATTAATCGCTGGCACATATACTCCTTTTTTACTTATTACGCTTCGTGGACCATTAGGTTGGACGTTACTCGCAATTATATGGACACTAGCAATCGGAGGTATCATCTTCAAAATTTTCTTTGTACGTCGCTTTATTAAGGCATCGACGCTATGTTATATCATAATGGGATGGCTCATAATCGTTGCTATTAAACCACTTTATGAAAATCTAACTGGACATGGTTTTTCACTACTTTTAGCAGGTGGAATTTTATATTCTGTAGGAGCTATATTCTTTCTTTGGGAAAAGTTACCTTTCAACCATGCCATTTGGCATCTTTTCGTATTAGGTGGTAGTGCGATGATGTTCTTCTGCGTACTCTTTTACGTCCTACCTACAGCATCATAAAAAAGGTTTCAGCTTAATGTAAGCTGAAACCTTTTTTATTACTTATGTAATTGTGATGCGATAACATCCTGTGTATACTTCGTTAACTCTTTAATATCCATAGTCGCATACTCTTCAGGTGTAATCGGCTTAGAAATTGTTACTGTTGCACGAGCTCGCTTCATACGATTTCCATTCGCTTCAAACATTTTATATGTCCCATCTAATGTTACAGGTAAGATTGCTACACCAGATTTTACAGCAAGATGAAAACTCCCAGCCTTAAACTCTCCAATTTCGCCACCCTTACTTCTCGTTCCTTCAGGGAAAATTACGATAGAATGTCCATTCTTCAATAGTTCAATTCCATCTTTAATCGCTTGAAGTGATTGGCGACGATCGCTACGATCCATAAATACACAATTCATAAGTTCCATCCAAGTTGGTACAACTGGGAACTTTTTAATCTCCGCTTTTGAAACGAAGCCAATTGGTTTATTTAAATAACCTAGTAAAACAGGGATATCCATATTACTCTGGTGATTACTTACAACTAGTACCGGCTTATCTTTCGGAACATTTTCAAGTCCTTTAACTTCTACTGTTCCCCCAGCTACGCGCACCATTTTCTTACCAAACCAATTTGTCGTTTTGTACACAGCGTTATCTTTTTCTTGTGGCGACATCGTATTTACTTGTCTTTTAAGACGCCACATTCTTGGTGTAATCGCAATTACGATTAAAATTAAATAAAAGATTTTAAAAAACGTTTGAATCATACAGAACCCCCACCTATTATCATTCCGACCTTCATTATACTAGACAAACGAAGGAAAAAGAAGAAAAAAAGTCCAAACAACAAGTGTTTGGACTTTTTAACCATTCTATATTAGAAACGTTTTGCTAATTCACGAGCATTAGCAATTGCTGCTTCTTTAATTTCTTGTGCTTTTTCAGGGTTTGCATTCATACCTTCAACTGCAATATATTCAGTTTCATTTACACCAATAAATCCTAATACTGTTTTTAAGTGATTGCGGCCGAAGTCTACAGCTGCGTATGCTCCTTCAGAATAAACGCCACCTGTTGCTTGAATGTGAAGTGCTTTTTTACCTTCTAATAAGCCAACTGGACCATTTTCAGTATACTTGAATGTTTTACCTGCAATTGCTAAGTTATCTAAGTATGCTTTTACTACTGGTGGATAGCTAAAGTTCCACATTGGAGTTACAAATACATAACGATCTGCATGCATAAATGTTTCTAAGTTTGTGTTCATTGCTGCAACTTTTTGTTGTTGAGCTTCAGTTAAAGCTTCAAATCCTTCACCTGCTGCAAATTTACCCCAAGCAGCGAATACATCTGCATCGATTGCTGGTACTGTAGTATTGAATAAATCAATTGTTACAACTTCATCTTGTGGATGTTCGTTTTTATAAGCTTCGATGAAAGCTTCCCCTACTGCCATTCCGAAAGAACCTTCTGCTGAATTTGGATTTGCTGTAATAAATAGTACTTTTGTCATTGTATTCTCTCCCTTTTCTACATTTTATCTTTAATTTGAGATTTATAATTTGAAAGTAAATAACTTACCTTATGTAAGTATAATACGAAAAGTTTCGTTCGATGTCAATAAAAAATAGCTACTTTTTTTTCGTAAGTTAATGATTTGTTTTGTTTCCTTAAAATTCAGTATACAGATATTAAGGATTCCTTCATAGAAAAAGGTTAGCTCTACAAATTATAGAGCTAACCTTTTATTACATATTATTTTTGAAATACATGTTTTACTTTTTCAGCTGGAATATTACTTCCGCCTCTACCTTTTACATCTTCAATCATCATAGTAATAACCATATCTGGTGAATTTAAATCAAATGCAGCGAACCAGCCTAATTCTTTTCCTTCAGCCTCTTTTGATACTTTTAATTCCGCTGTACCTGTTTTTCCAGCAAGAGTCATGCCATCAATTTTAGCAATTTTCCCAGTACCATCTGGATCATTAATTACTTTCGTCATAGCAGTTTTTAATATATCCTGATTGCCTTTTGAAATTACATTCTCTTTCCAAGCTTTTGGTTGCTTATCTGTTTTAATTATATATGGAGAAGGTATGTTTCCTTCATTAACAATTGGTGCGTACGTTAATGCTAGATGGAGTGGCGTCATTAATACTTGTCCTTGTCCATACCCTGTGTCTGCCATTTGAATATCATTTTTAATACCATCATTTGCGATTTTAGAAGCTGGGAATCCATATTCAATTGGTAATTTCTCATCGAATCCGAATTTTTTCGCTTCACTCATAAATTTATCTTTCCCGATCTTCAAAGCTTCTTGTGCGAAATAAATATTATCCGAGTATTTCATCGCCTTATCAAAATCAATCGGATTTGCATCTTTTACACGTGTTACATAATAATTACCCCAAGAAGAATCTTTTGTCCATTTTAATCCTTCAATTTTTAACTCTTCTTTTGGATCAATTGTTTTCGTTTCAAGACCGATTGCAGCTGTAATCGGCTTAAATACAGATCCTGGAACTGATAATTGTGTAAATCGATTCGTCATCGGTTTTTTCGGATCATTATTTACCGCATCACGTTGCGCTTTTGACGCCCCTCTTGTAAGGGTATTTGGGTTATAAGCTGGCGTGCTCACAAGTGCAAGTGTTTCTCCAGTCTTTGGATTAATTGCTGCACTTGATCCTACCTCATTTTTCATTTCATTATAAATTTCGGTTTGAACTGCACTGTCAATCGTTAAAGTTACATTTTCTCCATCAACAGCATCTGTTTTTGCTAAATTTTTAATTTCTTTTCCTTGTGCATCTTCTACGAAGACACGACCACCTTTTTTACCGCGTAGCTTTTCTTCCAGTACTTGCTCTAAACCAGCTTTACCTACTGGATCATCTGCTTGATAACCTTTCTTTTGTAACGTTTTTAAATCTTCAGCATTCACTTTTCCAATATAGCCAGTAAGATGTGCGGCTTCTTCTCCTAATGGATATGAGCGAACATTTACTGGCTTTGTTGCAACACCAGGTAAATCTATGTACGTATTTTGTGTTGCTCCTTCAGGCAATATTCCAATTGGTACAAGGTAATTTGGTTTTACCCATTTAGCTGCTAGTTTTTGGTCAATTTCTTCGACAGACATATTTAGTAACTTCGCTACCGTTTCTTTCGTTTGCGGAGCTGCATCCCCTAATTTTTCAGGAATCAATCCGATTTCAGAAGCTTTACCATTTACCGCAAGATATTTACCGTTACGGTCATATATTTCTCCGCGCTTCGGCTCTGTCGTTTGCATACGCACTTTACTATCTTTCGTCATACCTGGGAATATAAAATCAGGAGTCCAATCTATTTTCCAAGATTCTTTATCTCCATCTTTTTCTTTCACCATTTTTGCTTCATGGGCAAAATTGATTTTACCACCAACAGTATCCATGCTTACTTTAAAAGGAACAGGACCTTCATCTTTTTTATCTTCTTTTACTTCTCCTGCTTCTACTTTTAAGTCTTTCACTTCAATGCCAGAATAAATTTTTTCATATTTCTCAGTGAATTCTTTCTTTGAAATATCTTTTTTCGCCTTTTTTGATAATTGATCATACATTTCTGCAAATTTTTGTTTATTCCATGCTTTTGCATATGTATCAAATGCTTCTTGTGGTTTTTCTTCTTTACCACATCCGACTAACATGAATGTTAAGCAAAGAAAAAGAATCCCCCATATCTTTCTCAATCGATTCTCCTCCTCTTTCTATCTTAATACTCTTGAAAATTTTAGCATTTTTACATGCTACCATTCATTATAGCACTATCGAATCTCATCTTTAAACCTATATTGATGGATACAAATAAAAAGATTGATGTGAATTTTCACATCAATCTTTTTTACTATTGTTGCTTCTCATATACATGATAATAGTACGTATACGGATTTTTTTCATCCGTTAAACCTTTTTCAACAAAAATTTCTTTCCAATTTGTCATATCCATTTCTGGGAAGAATGTATCTCCTTCAAATGCATGATGGATTTTTGTTATATATAACTTGTCTACGTAAGGTAAAAAGAGATCGTAAATTTGCGCTCCGCCAAAAATAAAGATCTCTTCTTCATTTTTGCATAGCTCAAACACTTCTTCTACAGAATGTGCTACTTCACAGCCTTCAACATGATACCCTTCATTACGAGTTACAATAATATTACGTCTTCCAGGCAGCGGTCTACCAATCGCTTCATAGTTTTTTCTTCCCATAATAAGCGAATGACCCATCGTTGTTTTCTTTACATATTGTAATTCACTCGGTAAACGCCAAGGTAAATTATTATCTTTACCAATTACTCTATTCTCGTCCATTGCGACCATAAATGAAACTATCATCTTTTCATCTCCTCTACAATTACACTGCAACCGGTGCTTTAATTGCTGGGTGTGGATCATATCCTTCAATCGTTAAATCTTCCATTTCAAAATCAAACACAGATTTCACATCTGGATTTAATGTAAGTTTTGGGAACGGACGTGGTTCACGCGCCAATTGCTTTTCTACTTGCTCAAAATGATTCGTATAAATGTGGGCATCTCCAATTGTATGAACAAATTCTCCCACTTCAAGTCCGCATTCATGTGCAATTAAATGTGTTAGTAACGAGTAACTTGCAATGTTAAATGGAATTCCAAGGAATATATCACCACTTCTTTGATATAGCTGACAAGAAAGTTTACCGTCTGCTACATAAAACTGAAATAACGTATGACAAGGTGGTAATGCCATACTTGGTACATCTTCAGGATTCCAAGCAGATACAATTAGGCGACGTGAATCTGGCGTTTTTTTAATCATTTCAATTACATCTTTTAATTGATCAAGCGTCTCACCAGTTGTCGTTTTCCAAGCACGCCACTGCTTACCGTATACGTCTCCTAAATAACCATATTTATTTGAGAAGTCATCATCTTCTAAAACGTTCTTTTTAAACAATTCCATTTGCTCATCGTACTGAACTTTAAATTCCTCATCTTGTTGTGAGCGAAGACCGAAATCAGTCATGTCAGGACCCGTATACTCGTCACTTTCTACCCAATTCTTAAATGCCCATTCATTCCAAATGTTGTTATTATGCTGCAATAAATAACGAATATTTGTATCACCTTTCATAAACCAAAGTAGCTCACTTGCTACAAGTCGAAACGGCACTCTCTTTGTTGTTAATAAAGGAAAACCTTTACTTAGATCAAAACGCATTTGATATCCAAATACAGATACAGTGCCTGTCCCTGTACGGTCTTCTTTCTTCGTACCATGCTCCATTACATGGCGGCATAAATTTAAGTATTCATTTTCAGCATGTTTCATATGTAGTAAAACCTTCTTTCAATCTTATATAAAATTTATCATAACATGAAAAACATTGAATTTAATAATCTTGATTAATAAAATTTATTTCAGTAATTCTTACAAAATTATTAACTTTCCATATTTAAAAAGGTTTTCATTTTCTATTACCGAAAGTATAGTGCGGTAGAACAAAATTTATATTTGGAGGTTAGAAGTATGTCTAAAATTGAAACGCCTGTTATGACTTCTTTACAAACAACGGTTGAAAAAATGATGAAGGATTTAAACGTTCCGGGAGCTGCTGTAGCTATTATAAAAGACGGTGAAGTTATTATTTCAGAAGGATTTGGCTATCGAAATCTAGAGACAAAAGAACTAGTTACACCGCGTACTTTGTTCGCAATTGGTTCCTCAACGAAAGCTTTTGGCACACTTTCATTAAGTTTGTTAGCACAGCAAAAAAGGTTTAATTGGGATACTCCTGTCCAGTCTTATATACCTAACTTCTCTTTATCTGAACTACTTGCTAGTTCACAAGTTACAGGAAGAGATTTAGCTTCTCATCGTACCGGGGTAAGTCGTCATGATGCCCTTTGGTACAGCTCTTCCTTATCTCGAAAAGATCTCGTTGAAAAAATAAAACATTTACCACTTGATGCACCGTTCCGCACATCATTTCTATATAACAACTTAATGTATGCGACAATTAGCTATATTGTAGAAAACATAACAAATCAAACGTGGGAGCAATACGCTACAGAACATATTTTAGAACCTTTAAATATGAGACATACAAACTTCTCTGTTACCGATTCACAAACGACAGATGAATACGCTTTACCTTACATTGAAAATGACGGTGAAATAAAAGAAGTTCCATTCCGCAACATTGATACCGTTGGCGCTGCTGGTTGTATCAATTCTACAATTAAAGATATGGCAAATTGGGTACTTCTCCACTTAAATGAAGGAAAATTTGGAGATCATGAATTAATCTCCTCTGAATTATTACAACAAATGTATACACCACACAATTCCATTCCAGACCAACCGGTTTTATCACTCCCTGAATCTCCATTAAATAGTTACGGTCTTGGTTGGTTTATTAGCGCTTATCGTGGTAAAAAAGTGATTCATCATGGCGGTAATATCGATGGATTTTCAGCGCTTGTTTCATTCATACCAACAGAAAACATAGGCCTTGTCATTTTAACGAATGCTGGAGGAACATTACTTCCTACTTATCTCGCTAATCAAATTTATGACGAACTACTTGAATTAGAATCCATTGATTGGCATAAACGTGCTGTAGAAGATACTGAAAAAATGAAGGAAATGATGAAAGAAGCAACTGAATCCCTCCCAGAACAAATGAAAGGGACTACACCTTCGCACAAGTTAGAGGATTATACTGGTACTTTTGAACATCCTGCATACGGAACATTACAAGTATACAAACGAGATGATTCGTTATTCGTACAATTTATGGAGATGGACATTCAATTAACGCATCATCATTACGACATCTTTTCTGTAAAAGTTGATTTATTCCAAATGAAAATGAGTTTATTATTCGCTTATGAAATGAATGTGAGTGGTGAATTTCCATCGCTTCAGTTACATGTGCCAGCTACACTTAGTACTCAGCCACTTGCATTTAAGAAAACAAAATAAATATTTTAATAGAGGGACGATAACTCTTCCCTCTATTCCCCTTTTCTCTATGCAAAAAGGATGCAACTACTTCAAAACGAAGAATGGTAAAAAATAAAAGGCAGATGTGATTCACACCTGCCTTTTATTTTTTTATATCAATTTTTTCTGGTTGAAACCAAATTGGCTTTAATAGCTCAAAGTCTTTATGATCCTCTAAAACTACAGTAAGACGCTCTAGCGTATCATCTAACATATGTGGTGCTGCTCGTAATGTCCATACAACTGATGAGAACACTGTCATACCTACGTATACCGCATATAATTTCCAAAACTCCTCTGGTATTCTCCCATTAAAGTATCCTTCTATTTGTCCGATTGAATACGGAATACTAATGTCTCTTGCAAATAGTGCTATTTTTACAAAATCATGAAGTGGGTCGCCCCAATCATAACCATTAAAATCAACAACACCTACATATTTCCCATCCCGTACAATTATATTTTCTAAATGAAAATCATCGTGTTGAAATTGATTGGGGCGATTTTGTAAATACATTTCATTTTCATCAATAAACTTAATGATTTTATCATCATTTTTTATTTTTATTCCGCATGTTTTGTATGCCTCTACATATTTTTGATGTTTTTTCATGGCTCTTTCATACCATGGAAGTGTATCATTAGGAGCTTCATATGTATGCATTTTTGCTAAATCTTTTCCTGCCTCTATGCCAATTTCATATTGTTTTTTTGGTGTATACGTAGGCAATAGCTTCTTCGCATCTTCCCCTTCTAAATATGAAAAAATACTATAGCATACACCTTCTTCTTCCAATATACCTATTTCAATCGGCCTTTGTGCCTGTACGTTACGTTTTGCCATTTCATTTAAAATTTGAAACTCTATTTTCCTTCTTTCATACTCTTGTATATCGCCAATCCGTAACAAATATTTTTCATTATCAATTGTCGTAACTATATATTTTTTATCCGGTGAAAAACCTTTAGAAATTTCTACAATATTCGCTGCATCTTTTACTATTTGTATATTGTTTTGCCATGTTGTAATTGTTTTCATGTATATTCCCCCTTACATTTCTACATTTGGTGTATACGCTACCCAAAATTACATATGATGAATGCCTGCTCGAAGTTTATTCCTATTAAGAATACGCTCCTTGTACTACTTGCACAATTTCCATCGGTGTATTGACCATATAATCTGGTGCATCTTTTTTCACTGTTTCAATGACATCATATCCCCAAGATACCCATATTACGTTCACCCCAGCCTTTTTACACGCTGCTACGTCTCGCTGTTCGTCACCGACGTATAACATATCTTGCTCAGTTATTTTTTTCGATTTTAAAAATCTTTTTATCATTTTATCTTTACCGAACAAATTTTTAGAACAATATACTTCTTGTATATTTTCTATATTATTATTGTGTAAAAATGCCCGAATATGCTCTTCTGAGTTGGATGATATGACTGCAATTCCGTAGCCTTTTTTATGTAACTCATCTAATACATCCTTCATCCCATGGAACAAAATAAGATCTTTTATGGCAGGTTGATACAATTTATAAAACTCCAGTGCTAATATCGGTAGTTTATACAATGGTACATCGAGTTGTTTACATCTCTCTGGCATCGTTAATTTACGTAAATACTCAATTTCTTCTTCCTTTACCGTTTTATATCCGTGCTTTTTAGCAATTTGATTATAGATTGGTACAAATATATTTTGTGAATCTACTAATGTGCCATCAAAGTCAAAAACAATATATTTTTGCATTCCCATACTCCCTTTTCTTCTTTTTGCTAAACCTATTTTATTCAACACCGCCGTTGTCTTACCCTTCTATACACATAAAAAAAGAACAAGATTTTCTCTTGTTCTTTTTAAGAAAGCCACTTTGGTGGTACATTCGTATTCCAATAAATATTCCCTAACTCATGGTGTCCAGAGTACCCATCATCAAAACGGTGATAGTGGAAATTAAAATAGTAACCATCTTGCGGTGGATGATCTCTCCTTACATGAAATCGCAATAAGTCATTTCCTGATTTCGTGTCATAAACGTGAAAGATTTTTTCATTATTCCCACCAGCTGGTTTTTGGGAAATCGCTAATGATTGTAGTGAATCTTCTGGTACATCATTGGCAAGCTCAGCAATTGCCTCTTCAATTTTCGGTAATATTACATCTTTAAATTCATCTTCAATTACTGGACCAATTTTAGTTCCAAACTTTTGCATCGACTGCTTCTCTGCTTCTTGCATTGCATACGTAATAAAAGTATCGGTGGTTAACCTGTCATTCGTTTCTTCATATGTATAGGACGTACTCTCCAAATTTTGTTGCCCAGCTGTGCTCGTAGGCTTGTCCGCAGCTTTGGCATTATCAAGCAATATGGAAGGAGGCGTCACTAAACCAAATGTAAATACGGTAATTAATGCGACTAAGGTTTTTCTAAACCAATTTGGCATGTATGTTTCCTCCCCTTTCACTCATTATATTTTATATAACGGTTGTTTTCTCTATTATACAAAATGATTGTAATTTTTGCACTTTACAATTTTGTTAACGTTCACATATTTTTCACTTGAATATGAAATTGTAAGATTTCATACAATAAAATACAACAACAATGAGGAGGAGATCCGATGACTTTAGATGTCATGTATTCCGCCGCAAGCATACTCGTTTTAGTATATTTTATTTATCAATGTGTTACGGATTAGAAAAAAGAGCCATTTTTCGGCTCTTTTTTCTATGGTAAGAATACTATCCAACCAATTAATACTATAAAAATAATCCCGGCAATTACAGCTGGCAATAAATAAAAATGAGAAAGTATAACTATTCCATACAAAAGTATTACTGGAAACAATAAATAGCGATCTGTCTTCCATCTTAACAAGAGTAATTTGCCTTCATCACAATATAAATGAAGAAACATTTTGTTCGTAAACTCATTCCAATAGTCGCGCGCATAACGGGAAATTGCAAATAAAGCAAATGCAAGAATAATAGCGGCAATCCACTTCGGACTCATAATAATACTAACAGTACTTATACATACAATTTGAATATAAAATATTCGCGCACTACTTGTACGGAAAAATTCTTTTAAAAAGGATTCAACAATACGAGAATCCTTTTTCTTCCCTAAAAACTTTTTAGAACATGGAAACATCCACGCCTTTTTATTCGAACTACTCGGTTTAGCTGTATGACCACCAACTTGTATAATCCGACTCGTCCAGCGCATACTTTCTTCTTTTTCTCTCTCAACTTCTTTAAAAAAGCAATTTTTATAATTTAATTTTTCTTTTATCAATATGATAATTAGAAACACTGTTAGACCGATACTTAGTATAGAATACAATGGATTTTTATAAATAAGAAACAAACTCAATCCAAAAAAGGATAGACTTATAGAAAATATTACATTTTTTATAATCCATAGTAGCCATCGTTTCCCCACACGTACATGAATAAATCTCGTTAATAACGCCAACAAAAATCGAAATACAGTAAAGAATAGCCAAAATAATACGACTTGTATCTTCGTCACTCCAATACTTTTCATCAACACTGGTAACATCGCAACAACAACTACTACATTCGTTATTGCTATTCGAATAAACGTATATGTCATGCCATACTGGATTAATTTTTGCATGTGAGCGGGGTACGAAATTAAAAATAAACTATCCGCTTGCTCAAAAAATGAGCGAACTCCTCTTCCATATGTAATCGCATAAAATGCGAGTAGACTTAATCCGAAATAAACAGTCTCTCCCATCGATAATTCTTCCGTCCATAGTGAACGATAATAAATCCCCATAAATATAAATGCTGGAATAACAATATATAGCGCAACCGTCCAATCCGTTATAGAACGTATGGACTTCCATTTCCGCCCTAGTTCATGGCATAATCTTTTATAAAATTGTTTTTTAATCATGTTGTTCACGCCTTACAATTACATCAAAACAGTCTAATAATGAACTTCCTGGCCTTTCTGCTAACGTTTGAATTGCCTCTAAATGGCCATCTGCGACTAATGTACCTTGAGAGATGAGTAAAAATCTTTCGCAAATTCTTTCAGCTGTATCTAATACGTGCGTACAAAGTAAAATTCCTGCCCCGCGTTCTTTTTCTTTATATAAATAACTTAAAAACTCTTTCGTAGCTACCGGATCTAAACCGATAAAAGGTTCGTCAATGATATAAAAATCTGGTTCAGTTAAAAATGCTAATATAAGCATCGATTTTTGTTTCATCCCTTTTGAAAACTTTGATAAATACTCATGTTTATGCTTATCCATTCGAAACATATGTAATAACTCTTCAGCTTTCCGTTCCCAGCTTCCGGCTTCGTTCTCGCGAGCAGCCATTAATAATTCAATATGTTCCCAAAGCGTTAAATAATCATAATACGTCGGGTGTTCTGGCACATATGCATACGGATTTTTCTTCTCGCCAAATGATATTTCACCATCCACATTTACAAGTAACCCGAGCATCGTTTTAATCGTTGTACTTTTCCCGGCACCATTTGCGCCAATAAGAGCAACTAATTCGCCTTGCTCAATCGAAAAGGCAATATCATGAATTGTTTTTTCACCTATTTCATATCCAGCAGAACGGATATTTACTTCTAACATACATTCCCCTTCTTTCCATTTCCAATACAAACTAGGAAAAGAATAACATACAACTATCTATATATCATTATAAAATATTTATTTTCATAGCAGGAATAAATATTTTTTAATAGAATACTTAATGTTTGATTACATTTAATTGGAGTGGATAATATGTCTTTTGAAATTCGTGAAGCTACGATAGACGATATAGATGCACTTTGTTCTTTAACAAAAGAATTAAAAGGTTCCTCTATTTCGTATGAAGATATGAACAACCGATTGCAATTCGTACAAATGAGTCCTTTTGATTTGTTATATGTTTATGAGGAAGAAAAAACTATACTTGGATTACTTGGGTTTCGTATACGTGAAAATTTAGAAGATGTAACTCGGTATGGAGAAATTTCAATTATTAGCGTTGATTCTACAATACGACGGAAAGGCGTTGGGCAAGCATTAATGGATTATGCAGAGCAATTAGCAAAGAAGCATAATTGCATTGGCACATGGCTAGTTAGTGGAACAAAAAGAGTAGAAGCTCATCCTTTTTACAAAAAATTAGGATATGAAGTGAATGGATATCGATTTGTAAAACATTTTTAAACTACTTGTTAATTGAAAGGACTATAACTATGACAACTATTAAAGCAATTTTCATTGATCGTGACGGTACAATTGGTGGCGATACTACCATACATTACCCAGGATCATTTACATTATTTCCTTTTACAAAAGCATCACTGCAAAAATTAAAAGCTAATCATATAAAATTTTTCTCTTTTACAAATCAACCAGGTATCGCGGATGGGATAGCGACCATAGCCGATTTCTCACAAGAATTAAAAGGCTTCGGTTTTGATGATATTTACGTATGTCCTCATAAACACGGTGATGGTTGCGAATGTCGTAAACCAAATACAGGCATGCTGCTACAAGCAGCCGAAAAACACGGGCTTGATTTAACACAATGTGCTGTAATTGGTGATCGCTGGACTGATATCGTTGCAGGAGCAAAAGTGAATGCGACAACGATTTTAGTACGAACAGGTGCTGGATACGACGCTTTACATACGTACCGAGACAAGTGGGCACATATTGAACCAAACTACATTGCAGAAAACTTTGAAGATGCGACAAATTGGATTTTAAATTACCAATAAAAATTCACCAAAGGGTCTTCACATTGTTTAGATTAAACAATATCAAAAAGCAGTATAATTCTGTACATCTGATCCTGTTCGCACCACAAATAACTTCATCTTCTACAACATTGGGAATGATTTTCTCAAATACATGTTGAGGGGCTAATTCCGATAAGAATAAAGATTGCTAAAAAAGTTGTTTATGAATTCTTTATTTGATAATGAAGAACGCCATTTTGAAAAAATATTGATCAAAATGGCGTTTCTTTTTAACTAAATATCGGATTTTCATAAAAAAGTTTGTACTAGTTTAAGTTTAGTGTTTCACAAAAATAGAATGATTATGGTTTATTTTATTATTTAGTTCTATTACTCTTTATGATCCTTGAATCCAAATGCAATTAAAACAATACTAATAATAATCAAAAGAATATTACCTGCTGTATGCGAAATACTCGGAATGACGTTTTCTAGAATGAATGTCCCAGAAAACAGAGCGCGAACACCAATCCCCAAAATAACAAGCCCGATTATTCCTAAAAAGATTTTCATATTTATCCCTCTTTCTTTATCTTTAGCGTATTTTTATAAATATGGTTTGCAGCATCTACTGGAATATGGCTCAATGAAAACTTAATATTTTCCTTACCTGAAGCAATTGCTAACTTCAAAGATGCTAAATGCTGTTTTTCCTGTAGGTTTGTCTGTCGTACGGAAATCCACTGAATACGCCCTCTTTTAATAATGACTGTTTTACGAGATAAACTTCCATATTGAAGCGTTAAAAAATGTTCATTTTGGTTCCAACCAATCATTTTAAATTCCATCCACCCTAAAAATAAAGGGATAAAGGGGACTATTATTGCGAAGTAATGATAATATGCTGGTATATATAACCATATTGCAATTGCAATAAGAAGTCCTACTATAAAAGGGATGACTTTATAATGAAAAGAAGCTCCTTTAGTAAGCTGCTGTAAGCAATCACTTTTTTGATAACCAGTAAAAGACTTCAGTAAAGTTTTCACTTTTTTCTTTTTAACAAAAGGGATGATTGCAATGCTTTTTTCATTTTGCTCATTTTGACTATTACGAATAACAATAGCTTGAATAGATGCATACCCTAATAAGCGATGTAATGGTCGCTCAATTATTAGAAGTGCCTGTATACGGCTATTGGTAATTGTTCGATATTTCTTTTCCAATAGCCCTTGTTCAACTTCTAATTCATCTTTACAATTTTTCTTGATCGTGAAATGGTAGTCACTTTCAAAAGTAAGTAATAATGAGAGAATGAACGATATAATCAAAACAAGAACGATTGTTATCACAATCCAATTTGATCCAAACCAATTGAATAAGAAAGTGAATAAGGTATTTTGATTGCCTCCTTTTGTCATATCCCAATATTTGAGTAAGCCCAGGGTTAATATCATTAAGATAACTCCAAATTTCGGTGACAAAAAACTGTGTAAAGCTAAATCACTATTTGACAAATGAAGTATTGATTCATCTATTTCACCTATGGTATCGTCCTGTAAATTCACTTGTAAAATGTCTCGAATACGTCGTTCTTCTTCTTTTGATATACAACTAAAGGTGATACTGGATTCATCTCCACCTGCAAGTTCAATAGTAAGTGTTAGCGTGGAAAAAAATGATCGTACACACGAATTGTAGAATCAATAGATTGAATACGATCAGGCGTTACCCATTTTTTCTTGATCATAATCAAACCAGATTGAATATAGATCGCCTTCTCTTGAATTTCATAAATAAAGGATTTCCATTTTAAAATTCCTACAATTAAAAACATCATAATCAGAAATACACTTACTATTACTCCAATTTTCACTGTAGAAATTTGGTTTCCCATTTGTTTATGTACCAACAAAACTAATAAGGGAAACAACCAAATATAAGATAAAGATTCTTTTATAGCTACAACGATGAAGTAAAGAATCGAAACTGGATGAAGCTGTTGATTCTTATTCTTAGACTTGTTCATCATATAACCTCGCATAGATTTCAATTTCTTTTCGGATAGAATCTGCCGTTTCTTCAGCTAATCCTGGAATATGATGGCTACCTGCAGCCGTTGATAGCGTAAGGGTATATAAATGATACCTTTTTAAAATAGGACCTTGCTTCGCATCTATATGCTGAACTTTCCCCATAGGTATTAATATTTTTCTTTTAAACAGAATACCTTTTTGAATTTGAATACTAGTTTCGTTTATTTTGTATCGCCATATACGATATCTCCACATTGGTGCCCAATATAATTCAAAAGGAAGGGAAATAATCGCTAAACACGTTGTAATAATGACAATCCATTCGGGCCAATGGAATGTGAACGTACAATATAGCAATGTAACAATGATGACTATGTATACAAATAAGGAGATAATCCCTTCCATCTTTCTTGCAGCAATAACCTTTTTATTTAACCGCTTAAATTTAGAAGCCCCCACTATTTCATCTCCTTTTCTTTTAAATATTTTTTCTAGTGGCAAAATCAAACGTATCAGTTATTTCAGCTATTAATTTTTCCATATCTGAAACATCTTCCTTTGCAATTCGCGGTCCAATTGAGTCAATTACACTTCGTATAGTTTTAGCCATTATAAGAGGTGAAAACTCTCTAAAACTCCCTTCAATTTCTTGCCCCCACTTAAAAATCTCGATTAACGGTTCATATATAGATTCATCTTCATTTTTGTAAAGTAATTCCCCATTTTCAGTTCGAGCATTTGAAACAACTTCAATAATTGCCATCACGTATTTTCTATGCTCAAACATAAACCTTAAATTCGATTCGATATATCCACGAAGAAATGCAGGGGCACTATCTAAGCCTTCCATAGATTTCCCCATATAAGGAACCGCAAGCGCATAAGAATATTCAACAACAGCTTTCATCAATTCTTCTTTATTTGGAAAATGGTACGTTACAACTCCTTTACTAATCCCTCCTTTTTTAGCAATATTTCCAATCGAAGCATTTGAATAACCTCCTTCAACAAGTACTTTTATAGCATCTTCAATAATTTGTGTTCGACGATTTAATTTTTTATTTTCCATACACCAATTTTAGTACGAACGTACTAAAATTGTCAAATGAAAATACAATCCAATTGTATGTATTTGAAAATTGCACTTTAAATCTTCTTATTCAGCTATCCTGCCACGTTGGTAAAATCAGAAACCTTGTTTAAACTGTTGTTAATAAGATTTCTTATCAATCATTAGTTATTAACTTTATACATCCTAAAATACAGATGCTAGCAGTTACCAAATTAAACAGCTACTTGAACGCTCTTCTTAAGGAAAGAACGCTATTTATATTTCCTTAAGCAGTCGCTATCTCTTTAACTGTATTTACTCTCATATAAACACTTTTAATTAGACCAGAAATTCAAAAAACAATATATATTTTTATAACCAAATTAATTGTTATTGTAAATGAAGTATACGGGATCTATAAAATAAAAAAGTACACCACTTTCATTAAGCAGTGTACCAATATTTATATAATATATAACATTATATAAGTTCCTTCCCTTTAGTATAGAAAGGGAACTATAAATGATTTTTTATTTCACAGAGTGAAAACATCTCATTTAACTATACATATCTCAAAAAGTTAATTCATAATGGAAATAACGATTATCTCTCAAATATCCATTTTCAGCGTATAATCGCTGTGCTGATAAATTATCAATCTCTGTTTGTAATTTTACACCTTTTGCACCATTTTCTAAGGCGAATCCTTTCGCAGCTTCTAATAATTTTTTCCCTGTTCCTGCCCCGCGCTTAGCAGCTTGTACAAATAAATCATTTAAAATCCATAATTCTTTCATCGAAATAGAAGAAAATGATGGATATAATTGTGTGAATCCAATATATTCCCCATCTTCAACTGCCACGAAAATAACTGATTCTTTTTTCTCGATTCGATTTTGTAAAAATACTTTTGCTCCTTCTAGATCGGAATCTTGTCTATAAAACATACGATAGTTATTAAAAACTGATGCTAGTCCATCTAAATCTGCAATTGTTGCCTCATATATTCTCATTTTACTCCATTCCCCTTCCAATACTGTTTCATTATATCCGTTGCCCATTTAGGCTGTACAATTTCTTCTTTCGGCATAAACTCTTTCATTATTGGCTTTATATCCAATACAGGGGTGCCATCAATAGCATCTAACCCCTCAACAATAATGGATTTACCTTCTCTTTTGATTACCTTTACAATGGTTGCTCCTATACGATTCGGACGATTTTTCCCACGCTGTGCAAAAATACCTACTTTAGGATAATCATGATTATTTCTAGGATATCTAGCAAAATATTGAATTTGTTCATCAGTTACTTTATGAAAATAAAAAACAACTTCAATATGAGAAAAATCTTCAATCCCTTGTATACTTTCTTCTGTATACATTTCAGTTAAAGTAATATAGGATTTTACTTCTCCCCACTCATCGTCTTTTATTTCCTTTCTTTCATTATGTACAAATGCGATTGGTCGAACTGAAAACATACGCATTCCCCCTTACATGTAACCACTTACATTATAAAATATTTTCTGAATGTTTTCCACATATACAAATTAGATTACATAATATAATTATGATCTATCTTCTACAGCGAAATTAACTGCTTCAACTGCATGTATATAAGTCGTATCGAATATTGGAACTGATACGTCTTCCTGCTTTATTAATAATCCTATTTCTGTACAACCTAAAATGATACCCTGTGCGCCTTTTTGCACTAAATCTTCTATAACTGTTTTATAATACTCTCTGGATTGAGATACGATTTTTCCTAAACATAATTCTGTATATATGACTTCGTTTATTTTTTCTCTATTTTTTTCTAATAGTACTATGACTTTTATATCATTCTCTTTAATACGTGATTTATAGAAATCTTGCTCCATTGTATATTTTGTTCCAAGTAAACCAACAGTTTGAATACCTTTTCTTTTCATTTCTTTCGCAGTTGCATCTGCGATATGTAAAACTGGAATATGAATATTCTCCTTTATTTTCTCAATTACTTTATGCATTGTATTTGTGCAAATAATAATAAAGTCTGCGCCTCCCATTTGTAATGAATATGCTGCATTCCCTAGAATTTCTCCTGCACTATCCCAATCACCGCTAGACTGGAATCCTTCAATCTCTTCAAAGTCTACACTATTAATTAAACATTTAGCTGAATGTAACCCACCTAATCTACTTTTTATTTCTTCATTTATGATTCGATAATATTCAGCAGTTGATTCCCAACTCATACCACCAATAAGACCTATCGTTTTCATTAAACCCACACCCACCTTACACTATTTATTCAAGATAATTACGATATTTTATTATGTATATTATACATAATAAAACAAGACTTTACGTTAAAAATATAAAGTCTTGTTTTAACTATTTCCAAGGAAATTTTATAAGAATATTCTGAAATTAACCACCTAATGTTTTTATAGAATCTTCATATCGATAATGAAAACATTCTTGATACAACTGTTTAATTTCATCATATGATGGCACACGTGGGTTATTTGCTGGACTTCCACTTTCAATTGCATCAGATGCCATTTTAGAAATAGCTTTTTCAAATTCAACTTCACCAATTCCGTATTCTTTTAAATTTGGAATACGAAGATCAAAGCAAAGTTTTTTTATTTCCCTGAGCGTGTAATCGGCTACTTCTTCATCACAATAGGAATACATATCTTTATTTAAACAGCGTCCAATTTCTGCTAGTCTTTTTACTGCACTCACTTTTGTATACTCTAAAACTGTAGGTAATAGTATTGCATTTGATATACCATGTGGTACATGAAATAACGCTCCTACTGGTCTTGACATTCCATGAACTAATGTAACAGATGCGTTTGAAAATGCAATTCCAGCTTGTAAGGAAGCAATCATCATCGCTTCTCTTGCCTCCATATTCTCTCCATCTTCATATGCAATACGTAAATATTTCATAATACTTTCAATAGCGGAAAGAGCGAGTACATCTGTAAGTGATTGTGAAACTTTAGAAATATATGCTTCGACTGCATGACATAATGCATCTATCCCTGTTGCTGCTGTAATATGAGGTGGTACAGAACGTGTTAAAATCGGATCAATAATCGCTACTTGCGGGGTAAAACTCGGATGTTTCATCATCATTTTTACATCTGTTCGTTTATTCGTAATTACTGCTACACTTGTTACTTCTGACCCAGTACCCGAAGTTGTTGGAATTGCAATGAGCGGTAGCGGATCATTGTCTATTTCCATATCCTTTTGGACATAATCTTCTACTTCTCCGCCATTTGTATATAACACCGCAACTGCTTTTGCTGCATCAATACAACTTCCACCACCAAGACCGATAATAAAATCACACTTTTCCTCTTTACAAATAGTTAACGCCTCTAACACATGTATATTTGTAGGCTCAGCATTTACTTTATTATATGTAATAACGGTAATACCTTTTGTATTTAATTGTTGTATACAACTCTCAACATATCCTAAATTCTCCATAATTGTATCAGTTACTATAAAAGCTCTTTTTCCAAACTTCTTGGATTGTTCCCCCAGTTTTTCAAGCGAATTTCTTCCATATAATACAGACTTCGGCATACGAAATTCAGCAACTTCTTGCAAGTACTCCACCTCTTCTTTCCCTAATTAATATTTTCGTCTATAAAATATCTATTTAATAAATTCCTGTTAAAGTATAGAACGCGATAACTAAAAATACAGCAAGCGTTTTCAAAACTGTAATAGCAAATATATCTTTATAAGATTGTTTATGTGTTAACCCAGTTACTGTAAGAATAGTAATGATAGCTCCGTTATGTGGTAATGTATCCATTCCTCCTGATGCCATTGATACGATACGATGCATTACTTCTAACGGAATATCGAATTGATTAGCTGCTGCAATAAACTTATCACCCATTGCACTTAAAACGATTCCCATTCCTCCTGATGCAGAACCTGTAATGCCAGCTAAAATATTCGTCGTGACTGCTCCGTTCACTAGCGGATTGGTAAACGTGGCAGAAATGCCATCTCTCATAATCGCAAAACCTGGAAGTGCTGCGATAACACCACCGAATCCAAACTCAGCTCCTGTATTCATTGTTGCAAGTAGCGCTCCACCAATACTTGTATTCAATCCAGCTTGGAATCCTGTTACTACTCGTTTCCAATATAATAATAACGTTGTTACTATACCTATAATAAGTGCTAATTCTACTGACCAGATTCCAACTACTGCACTTAATTCTACTTTTCCAAATGCTTTCATACCAATTGCAGAAAAATCAAAACCATTCGGATACCACTTCGGTATCATAATAGTAAAAACTTTATTCATTACACCTACTAAAATAAGTGGTATAAAAGCAATTACTTGCTGCGCTCTTGTAATTTCAATATTTTTAACCAGCTGCATATCTTTTTGTTCTGCTTGTAAAGAAGCTGCCATTTCCGTATTCCCATCGTTAAAACCAAAATATCCTTCTCCTGCTGCCTTTGCCTTCTTACGTCTACTCTCTAAATATAGTAAACCTAATGTAAGAACAAAAATTGCTCCTACAATTCCAAGTATCGGTGCAGCATAAATGTCCGTTTTGAAAAAAGTTGTAGGTATTACGTTTTGAATTTGTGGTGATCCAGGTAGCGCATCCATCGTAAACGTGACTGCTCCAAGAACAATCGTTCCAGGGATTAAACGTTTTGGAATATTCGCTTGTCGAAACAGCTTTGCTGCGAATGGATATACAGCAAACACTACTACATACACACTAACACCGCTATACGTTAAAATAGCCCCCATTAATACAATTGCTAATATTGTACGTTTTTCACCAACCAACTCTATAATTGTCTTTGCAATTGAGTCCGCAATTCCTGACATTTCTACTACTTTCCCAAATATTGCTCCAAGTAAAAATACAGGAAAATATAGTTTAATAAAACCTACCATTTTCTCCATAAAAATATTCGAAAAGAACGGTAATACAAAACTAGGCTCTGTCAAAAATACCGCAAATAAAGCAAAAATCGGTGCAAATAAAATAACAGAAAAGCCTCTATAAGCTACAAACATAAGTAAACTAAGTGCTAATAATATAATAACTAGCTCCAATTATACCCCTCCTTTAACAGAAAATTCAAACTTTTATAGATAAACTTCTACTACTAATCTTTTGATTCTGACATCCCTCCTCTTATTCATACAAATTTTTCATGCTAAAAATGTCTAATTATACATATTCGATTACATATAAAAAATCCCTTTAAACAAAAACGATTTCATCATCATACGTTATAAAGGGATTATTAGTCTCTATATTTACTTCTTTATCAAACTATTTTCTAAACAAAAATGATGTAGTTCTTTTACATCATTTACGATATGAGTCGCACCAACTTCAGTCAACTCTGTTTCACTACCATAACCGTATAAAACACCAATTGAAGCAATCTCATTATAATTCGCACCGATTATATCGTGCTTTCTATCTCCAATCATAACAATTTCTTCTTTATTAAGTTCTTCATTTGTTTGTAAAATATGAGCAATGATTTCTTCTTTCTTTATTCTTGTACCATCTAAATTACTTCCAATGATACCTTCGAAATAATTTGTTAGTTGAAAATGCTCTAGTACTTGTTCAGCAAATATAGTAGGCTTTGAAGTTGCTATAAATAAACGATTGCCTGTATCTTTTAATTGTTTTAAAAGATTTGGAATACCCTCGTAAACATTATTCTCCAACAATCCACGTTGCTTTAAATATTCTCTGAAATAAAAAACAGCTCGTTCAACTTCTCCTTCATTCATATTATATCTCTCTACAAATGATTGCTGGATGGGTGGACCAATAAATGAATCTAACTCGCTTATATGTAATTCTTCAATGCCAACCTTTTTTAATGCATACAATACTGAATTGACAATCCCTTCTTTCGGATCCGTCAATGTTCCATCTAAATCAAATAAATATGTTGTGTACACGTTTCAATCCCCCACTCATTTTACTTTATAAGTAACCTATAACAGCTTTTCCTATTACCTCTTTTATTATAATACTATCATTATCTTTTTTTCTGAAAAATTACTTTTCCTATGTCACATACTTTCAGTTACAAAAAAAGATACATATGGTAAAGTGAAAAAGTTACAATTATTTTAATAGAAACTGGTGAAACAAATGTCAATTACGTTAATTTTTATAATGGCTTTCACAATTATTATCCATGCGGTTGAAACTAGCTCTTATAGTATTCGATTAGCTGGTGTACGTTTAAAAAAGATTGCCGTTGCCTTATCCGTCGTAGGAATGGTACTGCTTATTTCTAGAACATCTAACTTACTACAAGCCTTTTTAATCGGTGGTATTGTCGATGAAGCAAAACTAGATTCTTCGATTGATTTAGAGCATATTATACGTCTCGTTCTATTATCTGCTTCTATCGGTACATTACTTGCAATTATACTGTATCCAACTTTGACAAAACTATTTGGATACGTCATTCAAAATTTTGAAACAGATGGTTCATTCATTCGAATGATGAAGACGAATAACATTCAAAAGTTAAAGTACACAAAAAAATATGTACGCTTTCCAAAGTTAGAAATGATTCATAGACTACGCATTGGTGGTATTCCAAAACGTATTATGCTTATTAATATGTTTGCTACTGCTATTTATACAGCAGGTGTTCTTTCTGCCCTTTACGCTTCATTTCTAAATCCAGATTATGCAACAAACGCAAGTACAGCTTCTGGTCTTGTAAATGGTTTTGCTACAATTTTATTAACCGTACTACTCGATCCACGCATCGCTCTTTTAACAGAACGTGCTTTACAATCAGAGAATGGTGCTGAGTCTATGAGTAAAATGTACGGTTGGCTAATGATTTCTAGACTTTTCGGTACATTATTAGCACAACTACTATTTGTACCAGGTGCTTACTGGATTTTATGGATTATTGAACTAATACATTAATTTACTAGAAAGGTGAATATATCAATGAATATCCAAACAGAGCAACATATCATTCGCTTAATAGAAAACGACGAATGGATGATGGACGTATTACAATTAGCAAAATCACTAGAATTACCTGATTGGTGGATTTGTGCCGGGTTTGTTCGTTCTAAAATTTGGGATACTTTACATAACTATGAAGCTAAAACTACTATGCCTGATGTTGATGTGATTTATTATGATAGTCTACATAAAGATGAGATATACGAACAATCATTAGAAACGAAATTAATGAATATGGATGCTACTATCCCTTGGTCTGTAAAGAATCAAGCTCGTATGCACGTAGTAAATAATATGCCACCGTATTCTTCTTCTGTTGATGCTATTTCTAAATTCCCTGAAACAGCAACGGCTTTAGGGGTTACATTAGACGAAAAAAACAATGTTATATTAACAGCTCCGTGCGGCATTGAAGATGTTCTTTCCTTACAAGTGAGACCAACAGCTCATTTTCTGGAATCGAAAGAGCGTATACATATGTACAAAAACAGAGTTATTAAAAAGAACTGGCAAAGTAAGTGGCCTAGCATTACAATCACATATCCAGAAATTTAGAAAGGATGCTTCTTATTTAGAGAAGCACCCTTTTCTTCATTTCAAAAAATGTATGACTGTTTCTGCAAACCTATTTGCTTCCTCATAATGAGGTGAATGACCACTTTCTTCAAATACGATATACTTGCCGTTTCGGGCATCTTTATTAAATATTTCAATTTGTTTTTCACACGTTACAACATCATGTTTTCCTACTATTAATAACATTGGATTCTGTACATCTTTTATTTTAGATAATAATGACGTATGACATGCTCCCTCTAATTTTAATCTATCAAAGTGAATTTTGGAGCGATTTGAAAATTCTTCCCACTCTTCATCACTATATAAACTCTCATCTGTCTCATCTTCCTTATTATTGTAAATCTCCATTCTTTTTTCTTCTAATTCATCACTTAATCTTATATAAGCTTCTAACAACTCTTCTGAACAAGCATTGCTAGATAAATAAAATAAACACGCTTTTGCTACTTCTTCTTTTCCATATTTTTTTAATAAGTCCGCTGTCTTTTGTAATAAAGCTCTACTTGTTAATGCAAAATCGAAAGTTGGCCCTTCAAATATTATTTTCTCTATTGAACTTGGATATATCGACGCATATAACAATGCTACATATCCACCGAAAGAATGTCCAATTACAGACCACTTTTCAATTTGTAATACTTTTTTTAATTCCTCACAGTCTTCAATTAAATCTTTTAATCCAAAATCTTCGTCCTCAGTAATTTCTTCTGAGCGACAAACACCTCTTTGATCTATCATAATTACATATAAAGAATCTTTTAAACGTTCCGCTTGATGAAATGAAAAATCGTAACAACTTTCTCCTGGTCCACCATGCAAGTATAGAACTGGTTTATTTTTAGGGTTTCCATGCGTTTCAACGTATAGCTTTTTTCCTCTAATATGCATGTATTTCCCTGCTTCTATCAAATTCGCCTTTATGATCATCACCTTCTTTTTTTACTGACTATTATAACATCAACTGTTAAATAATCCCTATTACATTTAAAAAGACGATAATGATTGCGAGTGGTGCTACAAATCGAAGTAAAAACGCCCAACAAGTAAATACTTTCTTTCCATAATTTCCACCTACAAAAAACTCTGCTTCTAATACCTTCTTTTCCATTTTAAATGAAACGAAAATACTAATGAATAGTGCACCAAGTGGCATTAATATATTACTAGATAAGAAGTCTACTGCATCAAAAATATTTTTTCCGAAAATCGTAATATCACTCCATACTCCAAATGATAACGCTGATGGTATACCTACTAAGAAAATGCAGAAACCGATCATCCATGATAACTTTGTTCTTCTTTCTTGTTCGCCATTTGCTACTGCTGAAACAACTGTCTCTAATAGTGAAAATGCCGATGTTAATGTCGCAAATGTAAATAGTGCAAGGAATACTGTTAAGAAAAACCCACCAAATGGAATTTGACTAAATACTGATGGTAATACGATAAATAGTAATCCAGGCCCTTCTGTTGGCTCCATTCCTAATGAAAATACGGCCGGAAAAATTGCAAGTCCTGCAAATAATGAAACAAATAAATTCAATCCAACAATTGTTATTGCTGATTTTGGTAAACTTTCTTTTTTATTTAAATAGGAACTATACGTGACCATAATCGAGATCCCGATACTAATCGCAAAGAAAGATTGCCCCATTGCGAACAAAATACTTTCTGAAGTAATCTTTGAGAAGTCTGGTTGTAAGAAAAACTTCACACCTTCCATTGCATTATCAAGTGTTAATGAGCGAACAATAAGAGCGACAAATAAAACGAACAACGCTGGCAACATATATTTACTTGCTTTTTCAATTCCGTTTTGTACACCTTTTGATACGACCCAAATCGTAATGAACATAAAAGCGAAATGTCCCATAATTGCCCAAACAGGATTTCCAATTGTTTCAGTAAATAATGAACCGTAATTTTGTCCTGGAGTAATAAGTTGTCCCGTTACTCCTCTGAATAAATAAATTAACACCCATCCACCTACAACACTATAAAACGAAAGTAATATAAAACACGTTCCTACGCCAAGGCGTCCAATCCAGTGCCACCCTGTATTTGGTGCAATACTTTTAAATGCGCCAACTGCTTGTTTCTGCGTACTACGTCCAATCATAAATTCAGCTATAAGTAGTGGTAATCCAATTAATACAGTAAATAATATAAAGATTAAAAAGAATGCCCCTCCCCCGCTCTTGCCGGCGATATAAGGAAACTTCCATATTGCGCCAAGTCCAATTGCCGATCCGGCTGCAGCCATTATAAACCCTAATTTCGAAGTCCATTGCTCCGTCTGTTTCATCTCATTTTCCTCCTAATGAAATCATTTTATATAAATAATTAAATTTTATAGACCAATCCGAATAAACCCTCCATTTCTATTTCCATAAAATAAAAAAATGGCTCAACGTCTCTATATAAAGAGACGCTAAGCCATTTACTTAACGCGGTACCACCCTTATTGATTCCATTATGAATCCACCTTAGTAGTAATCGTTTGATTACAAACCTAATATCGAAGGTTAACCGTTAAGATTTACTAAGAATGTGATTCCGTTCCACCTTACTGCTCCTAGGCGAGTTCAGGATGTCATTTGACTATGTCACACCAACCCATAGCTCTCTGTACAAATATACGACCTTACTACTCCTATTCAACACATTTAAATATTTAGAATATATTTTCTTTTGAAATTAATATGAAGTATATCGGTTATATTAGTAGCTGTCAAGGGACATATTAAATTTTAATGAGAAAATGCGGAATTCCTTCCCCTATTATTAAGGGATAAGCCTTGTACAGTCCCTTGGAAAAGCACTCGCCTCTCGTACATTTGTTAATTCTAACAGTTTGTATACAATTCTCTCTAATCCAATTCCAAAACCACCGTGCGGGGGACAACCGTATCGGAATGTATTTAAATAAGATTGAAATGTATCTGGATGTAATCCTTTTTCTTTAAAAGAAGCTAGTAACATTTCATAATTATGAATTCTCTGTGCCCCTGAAGTTATTTCTAATCCTTTATATAGTAAGTCAAACGAATCAGTAATAGTTGGATTCTCGTTATTCGGCATCGTATACATCGGTCTCGCTTCTTTCGGATAATGTGTAATGAAAACAAATTCACTCTTATATGTTTCCTTCACATATTTCCCTAGTAGCTTTTCACCTTCTGTATCTAAATCCCCTACAGGAGATTCTTTACGATACTTACTTTTCAAGATTTCTTGTGCTTGTAACAATGTAATTTTCGGTATTTCAGTAATAACAGGTATTCCTATTTGTAATAGTTGTAGCTCTTTTTCACAGTTTTTTGCTACTTGTTGAAACATATATCTTAAAACATCCGTTTCTAATTGCATCACTTCATGAAAATTATTTATAAAGCCAATCTCTACGTCTAACGATATATATTCATTTAAATGACGGGAAGAATTGTGATGTTCCGCTCTATATACAGGTGCAATTTCAAAAACACGTTCTAATCCTCCCGCTACCATCATTTGCTTATAAAACTGTGGTGATTGAGCTAAATACGCTTCTTTTTGGAAGTATGGCAGCTTAAAAACATTTGCTCCTCCTTCTGCCCCCTGCGAAACAATTTTTGGAGTAAATATACGTGTGAAATCGTTCTTTATAAGGAATTCACTAAAGCTCTGGACGAGCGTAGATTTCACTTTAAATATAGCCGCGGTTCGCTCATGTCTTAATGATAATACCCGTTCATTCAGTAGTTGATCTAAGCCGACTTGTAACTTCTTTTTATTTATTTCAAATGGAAGTGGTTCTGCGCCATTTAATATTTTCACTTCGTGAGCAAGCACTTCAATCCCTAATTCTGTTTTCGAAGTCTCTACTATTTGGCCTACGACTTGAACAACACTTTCCACATCTACTTTAAATCCAGCTAGCTTGTTTTCTAATACGCATTGCATAACCCCTGATCGATCCCTTATTAATAAAAAACTAACATTACCTAGATGACGAATCTTTTTTACCCATCCTTGAAGTAATACAACTTTTCCGCTTTGCTTTGTACATTCTTTTGTGAGTGAACGCTTCATTACATTTCCCTCCAGTAAATTTATATTTATTTACGTTATTGTTATCATCGTCATCATCCACGGTCACTCACCTCCTTTCAAAGAATACAAAAATCCGCCCCTATAAATAGGGACGGATTTTTCCGCGGTACCACCCAAATTGTCATAATGACCATCTTAGTCCTGATAACGGTAGGTACCGTTTGCTTTTACTAATTATCACGTTCAAAGCAACACTCACAGGTGTCTTTCCATCATGCGGTATCACAATCTTCTCAGCAACCGATTGCTCTCTGTAGACCTTTGCATCATGTACTTTTCCTGATCATCACTTTTTATATTTACAGAGTATTCTATCTCTTCGGTTTATAAATTGCAAGTAATTTTTAAATATATTTAAATTTTTCACATCCAGTTTTGTACAATCTCCTCTAAAGCCATTCCACGTGAACCTTTCAATAAAACAACATCCTTTTTCGTTATAACTTTCAATATTTCCTCTGCTATCTCGTCTTTATTATCAAATGACTGTACTTTTCCTGTATGATAGTTCTTTCTTGCTTCTTCCGCTACGATTTCAGATAACGCTCCATACGTAAATACATATTGGATGCTCTCTTCATTTAACATTTTACCAATTTCTCTATGATATGTTTTAGCTTCCTTCCCTAACTCTAACATATCCCCAATTACGATTATTTTTTTCTCATAGGCATTTAATTTCTGTAACGTTTCAATTGCAGCCTTCATTGAGGAGGGACTTGCATTCCATGCATCGTTAATAATTGTAAAACCTGTTTTAGCAGTTAAAAACTGAAAGCGCATTTGTGTAATATTTATTTGCTGCAATGCTTCTTGTATTTTTTCTATAGGGACTTTGTAAAATTGCCCTACAGCAATTCCGACAATCGCATTTAAAATATTATGTTTTCCATGTAAGGGAACATCGTACTGTATTTTTGTATTATTTAATTTAAAATGAACACCATATTCATCTAATTGTACGTTCGTTGGAAACAAATCATTTGTATACTTTCCACCAAATGACTTACTTTCTATACCTAGCATATTAATATTTTGAGAAAGTAATGGCTCGTCGCCATTATATAGGAACAGTCCATCGTCATTTAATCCGTCTATAATTTCAAATTTAGCCTTTGCAATCTCTTCTCTTGATCCAAGCGTCTCTAGATGTGACTGTCCAATCATTGTAATAATCGCTACATCTGGCTGTGCTATTCGTGATAAATTTCGAATTTGTCCTTTTTCACTCATTCCCATTTCAAGTATTAAAAACTCTGTATCTCGTTTCATCTCTAAAATTGTTAACGGCAAACCGATTTGACTATTAAAATTACCTTTTGTTTTATGCACTCGATAAGTTGAACTTAAAATACTTCCTATTATATCTTTTACCGTAGTCTTGCCATTACTACCTGTAATTCCTATTACTTTTACATTTAGCTCTCTTCGATAAAATTGTGCCAATTGTTGCAAAGCAAACAAAGTGTCATCTACAAATATAATTGGAATCCCTTTTGGCGGAGTACCGTAAGACTTTTTCCATAAGGAAGCGACAGCTCCATTATCCATTGCTTCTTTCACATACTCATGCCCATCTTTCACCCTAATGATTGGAACAAATAAATTTCCTTCTTTCATGTTTTTGGAATCTATGCAGACACCATGCATCTCGATAAGATGAAACGATTCTTGTAATCCTTCACCATTTACTACTTTTTCAAGTTTTTTCAAATTCATTTGAATCAAAGTATCACCTTTTTTTCCATTTAATTACATATTTACCGTTTTATTTACGCATATTAATAAAAATTTTATAGCGAGGTGTTTATATGAAAAAAGCGATTAGTTTCTTTCTTCTTTTGTTATGCCTAATTGTAGTGAATGAAACGTACGCCTATTCACCAAAATCTTTACCTATCTCTCAAAACTCTGATCAATGGCAAGTGAATATTGCTGAACCGAAAAAAGTAAACAAAAAAAAGCTTCAAGCTAAAAAAGATGAATTCCAAACTTATCAATTTTCAGTAAAAAATGTTGGAAACAGTGAAGTATATAACGTACAAGTCGAAGTATTCCGCAACGAACCAAAAACAAAAACGAAATATGAACTCTTTTCTCTAAAGGAAAGTCGTTTAGCAAGTGGAAAAACTGGATTTGAACATACTAATTTTCCAGTTTCTACAAAAGCGGATGAAGTTGATGTAATTATTACTTGGCAAGAACACCCTTTCCGCTCCATGAGAAATGGTCAAAAAGTAGAGTCTAGAAAATTTAAAGAGCATTTTGTTTTTAAAGACGAAAAAAACAAATGAAATGCGAATAAATTCAAATTATCATTCATATAGCTTACTTTACTAGTACCAGTTCTTAAGCAAATTAAAAAGTCGTGGCTTATACATGCCACGACTTTTTATATTAATTCGTACTAATTCCTCTCGCTGCCCAAATACGATCGATATCCGCAGCATGTTGTCCGCCATATAAAAGAGCATCCGCTTGCTTAATCGCTTTTGCTCCATCACTGAATTTAGAGTTTGGTGTTAACGACCAGTGCGATTGTAAAATAATTTTCGTTGCTACATCACGACCAAATGCTTGCGCCATTTCATATTGGCCTTGTGCCCAAATTTCTCCATCATCATGTACTTCATTCGTAATATCTTTCGGATACACTTTATTATTATCTAATCGGCGTAAGCACGTTGGATCTGAACTAGAATAAGCAGTCGCATCCCATTCTCCAACACATGCTTTTCCGTACCCTGTAGTTGATACTGCATCTTCATACGTAGCACCTAAGAAGTCTCCAAATCCTTCTCCCATCGCTCCGCCTTCTGCCGAACTACCAAAACCAGGAACTTGATTATCTTGAATCGAATGTCCATATTCATGTGCGATAATACCCGCATCTTCTGCATCATCTACTCCGCCAGTACCAAATGTTAAAGCTTTCGTTGTCGGAGAATAAAATGAGTTGTCCGCCGTCGTTCCATTTACATTCACTTTAATAGAGCGATTATTAATATTTTTAAAACCTAAACTTTGAATGTAACGTTGCAAAGTATCGATATGATAATAGGACATGACATCTTCAAAGCTATCATTTGCGCGTGTATAGTTAAATTGTAAATTTGTAGATTTCGTTTTGGCTTTTGAAGAAATCGTAACATACTCTCCAATTAAAAATCCTGTCCCATCTAAGCCTTTTAAAGTGACCGTTTTTAATTGATTCGTTAACGCTGGAGAATCCGCATCATTGTTATCCTTTAATCCTGCTAAACTCCCGCTTGATACGACAGGATTAGGTAAAAATACTTTTCCTGATCCTTCTGCTTTTCGGTTTATATCAACCTTTTTAATTAACTTTCCGTTTTCAGCATCAATAAATGTTTCCCATGCACCAAACGGGTTATTAGAATGGACTACAACTTTATATACGGGACGAGCAATTCCTTCTTCCACAATATATCCGAATTCTTTCTCTGTAGGAGCCCATAAGTTTTGTTCACTTGCTTCTCCAACATACGCCATTGATTTTTGTATTGCATCTTTTTCACTAATTTTTGTCGTAGCTTCCTTCACACCTTTAACAGATTGATAATCAGAAATAGCAAGTACTCCTTTTCCCTCACCGTTAAGAGTAACTGTAATTTGTTTTGAAAATACAGGCGCACCATTCACAACTTGTTGGAACCTAACATATGAAGCTACTGACGTTTCTGTTGTAGAAATATATTGTAAGTCTGAAAGGTCTGCTTTTAATCCATACTGCGCAGCATTTTCTTTTAAATATTCAGTTGCTTTTTTCTGCGGCGAATAAGCTTCTAGCTTTACTTGCTGTTGTTTTTCCAATGCCGAAACTGTAGTAATCGTCCCCATTACTAACGGCACAGTCATTGCCATTGCCACCATTTTTTTATTAAACATAGAACCACTCCCCCTAATAAAGTAGCTCAACCTTATCCCATTACCACTAGGCAATCATTCCCCATAAAATGGGGGGAATAAAAATTGAATCTACGAGTAATTCTCTATGAACAATTCTATTACCTTTCCATTCAGGGGGCGTGAAATTTTCTCAATATTTATGTGTAAAGCGAAAACAATACTTTAGAAAGAAATTTTCTTGAGGTCCTATCGAATCGATTATGAAAAAATTAGCCGGATAAATATCTATCATACAAAAAAGGAAGTTGGAATGATTCCAACTTCCTTTTCTTTACTTAGTCGCGCTTAATTTAATACGAACTTTCGTCTCACCTAAAGATAGTTCATCATCTTCATTCGTTAAGTGACCAAATGTAAATTGTTTAACGAGTAAGTTTTCTTCCAACAACTCTTTATGATTCGTTAACGTTTGCTGTAGTTCTTCCTCTGTATCAAGAATTACATCTACTCGTAAATTAACAGGTAAATTCAACTGCTTACGATATTCTTGAACGGCGCGAATGAATTCACGTGCTACCCCTTCTTGTAGCAATTCTTCCGTTACATTCGTATCTAACATTACTGTATATTGTCCGTTAGTTGTATTAGAGAATCCAGGTTTCGCAACTTTCTCTACTACTACATCTTCAGTCGTTACAACTATTTCTTCTCCTGATGCTACTTCGTAAACCGCTCTTTCTGTAGAAACAAAGTTTTGTACCTCGTCTTGTGGTAATTGTTTTAGCCAACCATTTACTGCATTCACATTTTTACCAAACTTCGGCCCAGCCGTTTTAAAGTTCAACTTTAATTGATAAGACGTGTATTTCGTTTCATCGAGTTCAACATGGAACGCTTTTACATTTAACTCATCCATGACGATATCACGATAAGATTCCCAATCCATATCATTTTCATTATGCTCAAGTAATACAAGTTCCGCTAACGGCTGTTTTACTTTTAAAGAATGTTGATTACGGTTACTTCTTCCAAGTTCAACAACTTGTAAAACTGCATCCATCTCCGCTTCTAATTTCGGTTGAAGTAGTGATTCATTTACAATTGGATAATCCTCTAAATGAACGCTACTTCCAGTTAAATTTAAATGAATATCTTCAGCGACAAACGGTGTAAATGGTGCAATTAATTTACTAATTGTCACAAGTACTTCATGAAGTGTCTCATACGCAGCTGCTTTTTCAGCATTCATACCAGACTCCCAGAAACGATTACGCGATCGCCTTACGTACCAATTACTTACTTCATCTACAAGCGTCGCGATTTCACGAGCTGCATTCGTAAATTGATAATCATCAAGTGCAGTTCTCACTTTTTTCGTTGTACTATGCAATCTTGATAATACCCATTCATCCAATTTCGTTCGCTTTACGTCATATGTTTCATCTGGATTATACTCATCTAAATTTGCATATAAAACGTAGAAGCTATACACATTGACTAATGTATCTACAAACTTAGATTTCGCTTCCAATACTGTTCTTTCAGAAAAACGCTTCGCATTCCACGGAGCACTGTCAACGAGAAGTGCCCATCTTAAAGCATCTGCACCAAACTGATTTACTAAATCAACTGGATCTAGTGCATTCCCTTTACTTTTAGACATTTTCTGTCCTTCTTCATCTAATACATGCCCTAGTGATAGCACTCGTTTATACGGTACTTTTCCAGTATATAGTGCCGATACTGCTAATAAACTATAAAACCAGCCGCGTGTTTGATCAATGCCTTCTGCAATTACATCTGCTGGAAACTGATCTTCAAATAACTCTTTATTTTCAAACGGATAATGATATTGCGCAAATGGCATCGAACCACTATCAAACCAAACATCAATTACTTCTGGTGTACGATTCATTTTACTTCCGCATTTTTCGCAGCAAACTTGCACTTCATCTACATATGGCTTATGCAATTCTAAGTCTTCAGGTGTCTCTTTCGTACTATGCTTTCTTAAATCAGCAATGCTTTTCGGTGCGAATTGATGATCGCAACTTTCACATTCCCATACGTTTAATGGTGTTCCCCAATATCTATTTCGGCTAATATTCCAGTCCACCATGTTTTCTAAAAACTTACCAAATCGTCCATGTTTCATATGGTCTGGATACCAAGTAACAGTATCGTTATTTTGTAAAAATGTATCTTTAATTGCAGTCGTTCGAATTAACCAACTCTCTCCTGCATAATAAAGAAGTGGTGAATCACAGCGCCAGCAATGCGGGTAGCTATGTTCATACTTTTCTTTATGGTATAGTAAGCCCTCCTTCGCTAAATAACGAACGATATCTACGTCACTATCTTTAACAAATTTACCTTTCAAAAATGGTACTGCCTCTGTATACTCACCTTTCTCATCTACAACATGCAAGAATGACAATCCTTCACTTTGAACGACTCTATAATCGTCTTCCCCGTATGCCGGTGCGATATGAACGAGTCCTGTACCACTATCTGCCGTGACAAAATCGGCTGCGATAACGTGGTAACCATTTGTAACTTCCTTCATTGGAAATGGTGGCATATAAGATGTATTTACTAATTCTTCGCCTTTATGGACAGATAATACTTCATAGTCTTCTTTTAATACATCTTGTACACGTTCTTTCGCAACAATGTATACATGACCTTCTTGTTTCGCTTTCACGTATTCCATATTTGGATGTACAGCGAGCGCAACATTGGCTGGAAGTGTCCAAGGTGTTGTCGTCCAGCCTAGGAAATATTCATTTTCACTATCTTTCACTTTAAATTTAACTGTTGCACTTAAATCTTTTACTGTTTTATACCCTTGTGCAACTTCATGTGAACTTAGTGAAGTTTGACAGCTTGGGCAGTATGGTGAAACTCTATGTCCTTTATACAATAAACCTTTTTCATGAATCGTCCCTAAAATATGCCATACACTTTCGATATATGGATTCTCTAACGTAACGTATGGATCATCCATATCTACCCAGTAACCGATGCTTTCAGTGAATTCACGCCACTGCTTCTCATATGTGAATACACTCTCTTTACACTTTTTAATAAATGGTTCAATTCCATACTCTTCGATTTCATGTTTACCAGAAATACCAAGTTGTTTCTCAACACCTAATTCTACAGGTAAACCGTGTGTATCCCATCCCGCTTTTCTTAACACTTTATAACCAGACATCGTTTTATATCTTGCTACTACATCTTTAATTGTTCGTCCAAGCGCATGACCTACATGCGGTAATCCATTCGCCGTTGGTGGTCCTTCATAAAAAACAAACGATTGTGCGCCTTCTCGATTCTGAATTGATTGCTCGAAAATACTTTGCTCGTTCCACTGCTTACGAATACGTGTTTCTCTCCCTACAGCTGACTCTTTTACATCTACTTTCTTCATCTACAATCACTCCTTTTTATGTTTTAAAGCACACAAAAAACCCGTCCCTATGAAGTAGGGACGGGTTTAACCGCGTTACCACCCTAATTCTATTAGCTCTTCGCTAATAGCACTTAGCAACGTACTATCATACGTGTTCTTTGTAACGGTAGACATCCGTCCGGGCTTACTTACTTTCAGCCTCGGCTCCTCGGAGATGATTTTCAAATAACGTCTGCACACCGGCTTTCAGCAACATACCGGCTCTCTGTGGAACAGTACACTATTTTACTCTTTCTCGTCTTCAGATTTGTATACTTTGTTAAAAGCTATTTTATGCCATTGGATAATAAATTGTCAACTAATTCAAAATATATTTTCATTTATACCCTTTTTCGTGATTGTTATACAATTACTTTTCAAATTCTCGCAATGCTGCTAAATTTTCATCATCCTCGATAAGTTCAGCGAAAAATCCCGACTCATCCTCACGAAGTACAATTTCAAGCTCTTCCTTCGCCTCTTCATTTCTGTTTAACTGCGCTAAATAACAAGCACGATCGTATCTTGCTAACAAATCACTCGCATCCATTGTTAATACTTCATTTGTTATTTTTTCTGCCTTTATCGTTTGGCCGGCACCATGATAAGAAGATGCTAAAGAAAGAAGAATTGCTGTTTCATTCGGATGATGGATAGAAGCATTTTCTAATACGTGAATTGCCTCTTCAAACCGTTCTTGACTTTGATATATTTCTCCTAAAGCAAGAAATGCTCTACTTACAAATGGTGTTTGCTCCGTTAATTGTAAAGTAATCTTTTCTGCTTTTCTTTCTTCTCCTGCTTTAAAGAATACTTGTGCCTGAAGAAGAAGAGTATCGTAATCATCTGGTAACTCTCGAACCATTTGCTTCGTTAATTCTGCAGCATCCCGTAACCTATCTTCTTCCTCACACTCTATGAAAAGATTTACAAGTTGCTTGGCTACATCGTAATCCCATTTACTTTCTAATGATGTTTGCAATACATCTATCGCCTCTTTATACATCGCCACATTCTCATAAAATAGTGCAAATCGCTGCGCTGCCATACTATTTTTTTGATTTAACTGTAACGAAATTTCATATAAATCAATGATTGTAGTAATAATCGAAATTTCTTTCGCACGGTTTTTCATGCGATAAAAAGCTCTTGTAATTATGGATTTCTTCGGCTGTTCATTTTGTTGACGTTCAATCCATCTTTCTGTAACTGCAGATGCAGCATACATAAACGCCATACTTCTTTCTGCCTTTTTTACTTTTAATATGTGAAGAAAATCTCGTATGTTAGACCATTTCTTATGTTGTTCTATCGCTTTTACATATACATCAAATATACGTTCATTATTTACATCTTTTTGTATAACCTTCATTGCAATTTCAATTGCTTTTGCATTTCTATTTTTCACTAATACTTTTGCATAATGATATAAAACTTCTGTATGCTCACTATCTAATTGTAGTGCCTCTTCAATCTGTGCTTGTTCTTTATCTATTTCATCCATTGCTCCATACACGTATGCAATCGCATCTAATCGCCATATTTCAGGCACTTCGTCCGCTAATTGTTCTAGTTCAGTCAGCAATTCTTCCTGAAGGTTCATTTCTACTGAAAGCTGCGCCAAATATTCCATATTAATATGCAGCGGCTCTTCTTTCATCGCCTGAACCATATGCCTTTGTTCTTTAGAACGATTTTCTTCTTTTTCATATATTTCCGCAAGCTGTAAATGTACACCGACGAAAGTCCCATCAAGCTCTAAACATGTTTCATATGCCTGTTTTGCTTCCGGCAATTGCCCTAATGCCATAAGTGTTTCACCAATTCGGTAATACGGTAATGCCGTTTCCTTTTGTTCTATCGCCCTTTTATATCTTTTCATCGCTTGGCCATACTGTCCGATAGATTCATATAAAATACCTGTATAACAACCGTATTCACTTACTTCATTTCTTTCTTTGTGTAACGTTCTTAAGAATGCTATACCTCGCTGCACAAATACCGTTCCTTTAATTCGATTCACATATTCATCTAACGCGCTTGCTACATTATATTCGCTCTGCTTTATACCACTCTCTAACTTAGACAATGCTACTTTAAACCCTTCTTCACTTCCACCAAGTTCAACTTCAGCATCCCATAAAACCATTCCCGCATTCATAAGAAAATCTTGGCTCTTTTCAATTTGTTTTTCAATACCGAGAATATATTCTTTTGCTTCCTTATATTGTTCTCTTGCCATATAAACTTGCGTAAGTCCGAAGTGAGAATAAACATCATCATGATTTTCTTCTAAAGCACGAGTATACAACGATTCTGCTTCTTCCAGGCTATCATTTTGAAAATGATAGTCACCCAGTTTTACATATAGAGGTGCCTTATCATCACAATTCTCAATACCTTTTAATAAAATTTCTTTCGTACTTTCCTCATCCTTCAAATCAGATTCGTATATTTCCGAAAGTTTCGTATAAATGTAAGGTGCATTACTATCCAAATGAATCGCTACTTTAAGCCCTTTTATCGCTAAATGTAATTTCCCTAAATGATGCGCACATCTCGCTCGCTCATACCATACATGCGCCTCATTTTTATACTCTCTTAACAGGTCGTTAAAGATTTCATACGCTTCTTCATATCTTTCTAAATCTATTAATATTAACCCATGATTCGTTAAAGTAAATCTTTCTGGACTACGTTCTAAAGCAACTTGAGAAAACTGCAATGCCTTATCAGATTGATCGATATACATATAGGATAACGCAAGGAAACTCCAAGCAATCGGCTGATCTGCGTCTAATTGTAACGAGGAACGAAAACTTGAAATTGCTTCTAAATAACTTTCCTGCTCAAAAGCATACCTTCCGTTTATGAAATGATATAAGGCACGACTATTTTTCTTCTCAACACTCGCAAGCATGTGCCCAGCTTTTTCTAACTCTTCCAGGCGAATAAAGCACTGTGCACCATGTAATTTAACAAAATCTGAGTTAGGAAATTTCTCCATTAACTTTTCTATACAATATAAAATAAATTCTTTATCTACTTCAACATCTAAATGCTTAACCGTATATAACCACGTATTCGGATTATCACTCGTCCCTTTTAAAAACTGTACTAAGTCATGAATCCCCTCTTTATCTTGTTCATCCAAATGATCTGTTAAAGAAAAAATAGATTTAAAATAATGATGTTCTTCTTCATTTAAAAATGATAGTAGTTCCTTCTTTTCTTGCGGAACAAACGTAATTGCTAAACAACCTGTATAACGATATTTTTCTTGTAACTTACTATATTCGACAATAACTGGCTCTATAAAGTTCGGATCTTGAACATAAAAGGCCTGCAATGTATCATCATATCCAGCTAGTACTTGTACATGTGAAGCATGCTCAATATCTATACTTAATAATACGGGAATTCCCTGATCTAGCAGTCTCTTATAATTTTCTACATTACCTTTAAAATAACGATATTCATAACCTAATTCTTCTAAATAAGAAACAGTATCTGAAAACTTCGATCCTGTCATATCAAAAATAAACTCTGCTATTTCATCTTGTGTACGTTTTTCTCCCCATAACTGCAACATCATTTCTAAACTTGTCGGCACACAATAATTATCCTTTTGTACAATTGGAACGATTGGTAAGTGAACCTTTTTTCCATCTGGATTTTTTTCTAAATTATGATATAAAGACCCTTTTAAACTTTTTTCTTCTTTTAATAACTGTTGTAAATCTACAAGTTTATTCATTTTGTACAGTGCTTCTGCTCGTAAATGTACGAAATAAGCTTTATACGCATGATAAGGAAGCTGTTTATTTATGTTATCTATTACTGATAACATATCTTCGTACTTCCCTAAATCTAATACATATTTTATCTTTTCAAAATGAAAATATGGTACTTGTGGGAACTTTACAATTGCATCATCAATTAGCTCCAATGCACGTTTTTGTTCTCCTTTATTCGCATATAACTGTGATAATAAATAGGTAGATAACTCTTCACAATCTTTATGCTGCATACCAGCTATAAATTGTTCTTCTGCTTTCTCCCATTCACCTGTATGCATATAGACGTATCCCCATTTATCAAACACGGCACGTTCACTGTACTCCTCTGCCTTTTGCATATAAAAAAGAGCTTCTTCATTTCGTTTCATTTCCAACAAACATCGTACTAATGTAAAATATGTTTTCGCTAAAAGATCAACGTCTATCTCTTCTTTGTTTACCTCTTCTAATGAGTCTTTTAACAACTGTTCTACTTCAAGTATTTTCCGCTCATCAATTAACTCATCACAATATAAAGAGAGCGTTCTCATATTTGGGAATTTTTTATAAGCGTAGCGAATGAGGAATGAACTGTATTGGTGCATAAGCCCTTCATCAGTAAGGCGAATTAATATATCAAACTCCTTATGTGAAGGAATATTAGCAAGCCAATTCTTCACATAAGATAAAGTATTCTTTTCTTTTATATATGAAATTTCATTATTTATTTCCTGTAATCCATCTATAAATCTCTTGTCTTTCAAACAAGCATCTAACTGCTTAAAATCTAGCATGTATTCACCTCGAATTTATATTTAAACTGCTACTTGCTTAGATTTTACACATCATATTGTATGTATTCAACTAAAATCTCCTATAATGGATAGTATTATTTAATATTATTCGAATTTATAACAAAATATAGTAAAATTGATTGTTTTTCTCTGTATTTTGTTTGATTAACTGGAATAACGTAACATATGGATCTTATTTTTATATAGTTGAAATCAGTACATGAAATTATATCGGCGATTATTTAAATATATCAGCGATTCTTTCGTTTTATCGGCGATTTTCAAATTATATCAGCGATTATATGTCGAATATCGACTTACCGACATTAAGCGACATTTTTCATCGTATTGCTCCTTTAACATTCTATTTCACCAAATGTAATTTTCATATTCGGAGCATATACTAAAGAAGAATGAAGATGAAATGCCTTAAAAAATCGGAGCTCAGCTTCATATTGAGCTAGCGCATCATCATATGTTAATCCTCTAGCCATTAAACGTTCTACAAATTGTTGCTTATCACCGGGATTACCAGCAATCCCTTCTTCTTTTAATGATTGATACAAATCGTTTTTATCATTATGATGCATATTAGAATCTAAAAAGTTCACTTTATCACTTACTCTACATTGAATATTTTTTACGCCTAGTTCACTTAAAAACATCGGTATTTTCATACCAATATTTCCATCTTTTCCGCTTCTCTGCATGTCACTTTCAAATAAATTCTGCAAAGCTCCTAGCCTAATAATTTCCGATTGATTCTCTCCATTTAAAAAGTATGAAGACATATTTGATATCCAATGTGGTTCAAAACAGATTATTTTTCCGCCCTTTTTAATTGAATGTATCATTTTTTCTAGCATCGTTTTTGGTGAACTCATATGTAACAAAAAGGCATGACAGATTGCTATATCGTATTTATCGTTTAATTCTATTTCTGTAGCATCCCCCTCCATAAATTCTGACTCATATGGAAGTAAACGAAATAACGCTCTCGCTTCAGCTAATAAAGTTTCTCCACTATCAATGCCGGTATACTTTGATCCTTTTGGAAGTAATGGCATTAATACTAAGCCTAAATAACCATATCCACAACCGTAATCAACGATATGTACAGGCTTAGTAATCTTCCAAACTGTATTTACTAAAAAGCTTACATAATCGTCGTTGTAATATAAATCTCTCGTGTTTTTTAAATATGTTAGTTTATTGTTCCAATCGTACGTTTTCAAGTTTAACGCCTCCTTTTTATATGACATTACAATTCTCCATCTTATGCGGACATTCCTACACCTGAAACAATTCCAAAAAAGTTTAAACTTTATAAAATATAACTGTTACTTACATATTTTCTATAAAAATAAATAGGCATACATATCTATTATGATACGTATACCTATTTATTTTACATCTCCTCAGGTGCCTCCACCCCAAGTAAACGTAACCCTTCTTTTAATACAATCGTCACAGCATAAACCAATGCGAGTCTGCTGTCTTTTTCTTTGCTCTCTTCTAATATACGAACATTACCATAATATTTATTGAATGATTGTGCTACATCTAATATATATTTCGAAATAATCGATGGCTCATTTTTATTGAAAGCTGCTTCAATTATTTGCGGGAATTTATTTAGTAATTTTACGACACTCCAGCTATGATCGTCTTTTAAAGCAAATGTACATGTTTCAAATTCTACACTTTCTTTTCTTAAAATAGAGCAAGCACGTGCATGTGTGTACTGTACATACGGTCCTGTTTCTCCTTCAAATTTCAGCATATTTTCTAATGAAAATTCGATATTGTGCATACGCTCATTTTTTAAATCGTGGAAGATAACTGCGCCAACACCGACTTGCTTCGCTACTTCTTCTTTTTGTTTTAAGTTTGGATTTTTCTCTTCAATATTTTGTTTTGCAAGTTCGATTGCTTCCTCAAGTACTTCTTCGAGTAAAATAACTCTTCCTTTACGTGTCGACATTTTCTTACCATTTTTTAAAATGAACCCAAACGGTACATGTTCCATGCCGTCAACCCAAGTGTAGCCCAACTTTTTTAATACAGTGAAAAATTGATTGAAGTGTAAACTTTGTTCCGGGCCAACTACGTATAACGCTTTATCAAAACCAAATGTGTTTTGACGATATAGTGCTGCTGTTAAGTCACGCGTTGCATAAATCGTCGCACCATCTGATTTTCTAATTAAGCAAGGTGGCATTCCCTCTTCTTCTAAATTAACGACTAATGCTCCTTCTGACTCTTCAAGTAAATCATGTTCCTCTAAAATCCCAATAAAGTCTTCCATTAAATTATTATAAAAAGCTTCTCCTTGAAAATTAGTAAATTCCACACCGAGAAGTTCATAAATACGAGAAAATTCTTTTAAAGATTCGTGGCGGAACCAATTCCAAAGCTCAACAGCTTCTTCATCACCTTCTTCTAATTTCTTAAACCAAGCGCGTCCTTCTTCTTCTAATTCTTCGTCGTCTTTTACCTCTTCATGAAATTGAACATATAACTTAAATAATTCACGTATTGGATCCTCTTTCACTACTGCTTCATTTCCCCATTTTTTATAAGCTGTAATTAACTTTCCAAACTGTGTTCCCCAGTCTCCAATATAATTAATTCCTACAACTTCATAGCCACATTTTTCAGCGATATGTTTCAATGAATTTCCTATCATTGTAGAGCGTAAATGCCCCATTGAAAATGGCTTTGCGATATTAGGAGAGGAATAATCGATAACGACCGTTTTTTCATATCCAAAATGATTGTGACCGTACTCTTCTTTCTCCGCTAAAATCGTTTTTAATACTGTATCACTTACCGTTTCACGATTAAAAAAGACATTTACGTAAGGACCAACAGCCTCTACTTTCGCAAAAAACGGACCACTTAATTTCTGTGCAACTTCCTTTGCAATAATAGCCGGTGCTTTTTTATATTGCTTCGCTAATGAAAAGCATGGGAACGCTGCATCTCCGAATTCATCTTGTTTCGGTGTTTCAATTAAATCTAAAATTTGCTGTTGCGTTAATTCATTCGTAAAAATATTAGATAAACTTTCTGCAAACTGCTTTTTATAATCCATGCTACAACCTCCTTCATTTTTAAAATACAAAAAACTCGTCTCTAAAAAAGAGACGAGTTTGAACCCGTGGTACCACCCTTGTTGTTCATTACGAACCACTTTCCCGTTTATAACGAGGACAGGGGGCCTCGGCTTACTCTACTATTCGTTCAAGAAGCATCTCCGAAGTGCGCTTCATCTTTTTCTTCCGCACTAGGCTCACACCATCCCTAGCTCGCTTTCCTTCTAAAAAAGACTACTCTCTTCATCACAGACAGTATATTTAATTAATTATTGCTTATTATACATCTTTTCAAACAATTAGCAAGGGTCAATTACACCAAAGTGAAACTTAGCACTTTTTCTTTTGTATACGTGAAAATTGTGTTTTTCAAATCTAGAACTACGGAAATGATCTTTTAATACGACACGCTTTCTCGCCACTCGCTTCGCCTCCGCAATTGTTTCATCAGTAATATCATGATACAAAGCGAAATGTTTTAATCCTTTAATTCCGTCAGATTCTATGACAGTTTCTTCAAACATCGGATCGAGATAAACGATGTCATAGCTATTATCTTCACATTGTTTTAAAAATGCGAAGTGCTCCGTTTGCTTTACTTCAATTCGTTGCATTGCTTCATCAATTTCAGAAACAGATGAAGACCATGTTTTCAAACCATTTTCCATAATATAAGCCATATACTCATTGCCTTCAAGTCCTGTTACTTTTCCGCTTTCACCAACAATATAACTAGCTACAATACTATCTGATGCCATCCCGAGCGTACAATCTAACACTGTCATTCCTCTCTCTAATTGCGTGGCTTGTACAAACGGATCATGTTCTCCGCGCATTAACCTTTTCACACGAAACATCGCTGAGTTCGGATGAAAGAAAAACGATTCTTCCGTACCTTTTGGATAAATAGCTAATCGGTTCTTCCCTACGACAAGTACATCTTGTTCATACTGTTCATGCAGCTTATGTATTGGTATGTCATTACGTTTAACGAAAGAAGCATTTAATTCTGCTGCTACCCTGTTTGCATAAGCTGTCATTTCTTTGTTCGTTCTTCCTGCTGTTGTTACTATCATTTTTTCACCTCTATATAAAGAAAAGAGGGAGATTTACTCTCCCCCTTCTTTAGCAATTCTTTTCGAAAGCTTGTTCTAAATTCGTAATAATTTCGTCCATAGTTGCACCTTCAATTTCATGACGGTGAATGAAGTGAACAACTTCTTTTCCTTTTAACAATGCCATAGATGGTGAAGACGGAGGAATTTCTCCAAAGTATTCACGCATTTTTGCAGTAGCATCTTTATCTTGACCTGCGAATACAGTTACAAGATGATCAGGTTGTTTTTCAGCACGAACAACCGCTTGACCTGCTGATGGACGTGCTAAACCAGCTGCACAACCACAAACAGAGTTTACAACTACTAAAGTTGTACCTGTTACGTTTTCCATAAATTCTGTTACAGCTTCTTCTGTAGTTAACTCTTCAAACCCAGAACGCACTAACTCTTGGCGCATTGGGATTACCATTTGGCGCATGTATTCTTCATAAGCATTTGACATCTTGTAATCTCTCCTTCAACTTTCATTCCAAATTCATCATATCACGCTCTATTAATAGGTGCAAAAGAAAGATAACGATGATTTCATTTTTTTGTAGGGATTTCACAAATCCCTTCGCGGCAATGTCCAACTGGGACAAGTTTTCTATTGTTAGCGATATAATCGTATACTTTACTTCCAAAACCAAGTACGATAGATAGCTTTATAAAAGGTACGGCAAACCAATAAGATGGAACGACCTTTGCTAATACATATATGCTATGAATGCCGTCATACCACTTATTATTTTTTAAAATATACAATCTTTGTTCCATCTTACTTTGTAGTTCTTGAGAAAGTTCATACTTCTCAACTACATCTTCATCTCGAAATGAAAAAAATTTCACCTTACCCTTTTTATCTAATTTTTTCGTACGTTCTGCAACCGCCGTACACATCGGACACCAACTATCATAGAAAACAATCATACATTATTCCCCTTTACGAGACTCCGTCATTTGTTTCCATACAGAACCTTTTGCTTCTTCTCCGCCTTCAATACGCTCTAAAGCTAGACGTGCTTGCATTGCTACTTCAAACTCTGGATCATCTTGCGCTGCTTTTAATGCTGGAATTGCACTTTCGTCTCCTAGTTCAAATAAGAACATCGCTGCACGCCATCGTACTAATTTACTTGGATCTTTCAGAGATTTAATCATAACGAACATCGCTGCTGGGTCACCTACGTCTGATAAGCAATCACCTGCTGTACGACGAACACTTACAGAGCGATCTAATAAGGCTTTATATAATAACGGTAATACTTCATCACCTTTTACCATACCTAAATATGCTGTTGCTAAACGGCGAATCGAAACTTTTTCATCATCTAACGCCATCTTCAACACTGGAATATCTTCTTCAGTAGGATCCATTTGTTCTAAAGCTGCAAAACGTTTTTTCCAGTCAGCATCTTTCATCATCTCTTCTGTTACTTTATATGGCTCACGCTTTTGAATCGTTACTTCAACAGCACCTGCCTGATTTAATAATTCTTTGACCGTTTCATTTACACGTTCTTCCGGATAAGCAGCAACAATCTCTTCTACTACTTCTTTCCCGATTTCTTCAAAATTACCGTAACGTGTACTTTGTTCCACCCATTTACGTTCTTTTACAACGTTTGGTGCAGACATTTGAACTTTCATAATTGATTCTTTAAAACGGTCAGGTAAACCAACACGTTCTTCCGTCGTTCCATCTGTTAACTTTACTTGCATTGGGATAGTAAAGAACATTTGAACAAATACTTTCACTTCTCCAAAATGAGCAAGTTGTTGTTCTTCACTTTCTTCTACTACTTCTTCGCCAAAAACAGCACGAACTTGTTGTAATAAAACTTTCCAGTCATACTTTGCATTTCGCTCCACCGCTAAAAAGTCGGCTACATGATATACACCTTTAATACCTTCAATTTTCAAAATTTCTTGCACTTGCATTGGTGCTTGTTCTTTATTTTCATTTGTATAATTATTACGTGCTCCTGATGGTAATACTTCATTCAAAATAACTTTCATTGTATTTGGACTTGGCGTCGGTTCAATTGCTTTAATCTTCACGTAAAAAACTCTCCTTTATTGCATGTTCTTAGCTGTATTGTAACATGTTATCACTCTATACTCCTACTCGGATGCTTAATTTTACTATTTACTTTTCTACATTTCTGGAAAGTTTCATTCATTCTATTTTCACCTAATCATTCCATAACTATAGTTAAAAGTATAATTGACAATTACATAAAAAGGGATTAACCTTAACTCATAAAATGACCAAGGTCATTTTATGAACAAAGTCATTCAAAGGTGGAGTGATAACAAATGAACAATGTCATAATTATTGGTGGCGGTATTGCTGGACTTTGCGCAGCCATTTCCTTACAAAAATAGGAATAGAAGTAAAAGTATATGATAAAAACAATGAGCCTACTGTTGCTGGTGCGGGTATTATCATTGCTCCAAATGCAATGCAAGCACTTGAGCCATACGGAATTTCTGAGAGAATAAAAAAATTCGGCAACGAAAGTAACGGCTTTAAACTTGTATCCGAAAAAGGAACTATTTTCAATAAATTGATTATCCCATCTTGTTATCCCAAAATGTACTCTATTCATAGAAAAGATTTACATCAATTGCTACTTTCTAAACTACAAGAAGATACTGTCGAATGGGGAAAAGAATGTGTAAAAATAGAACGAAATGAGGAAGACGCCTTAAAAATAGTATTTCAAGATGGTAGTGAAGCATTTGGCAATATACTGATTGCTGCCGATGGTATTCATTCTGTCGTTCGAAAACAAGTAACACAAAGGGATAATTATCGTTATGCAGGATATACGTGTTGGCGTGGCATAACTCCTACTAATAATCTTTCTTTAACAAATGATTTTATTGAAACTTGGGGAACGAACGGTAGATTTGGTATCGTCCCTCTTCCCAACAACGAAGTATACTGGTATGCGCTCATAAACGCGAAAGCTAGAGATCCAAAATACAAAGCTTACACAACAGCAGATTTATATAATCATTTCAAATCTTACCACAATCCCATACCATCTATTTTGCATAATGCATCGGACGTTCATATGATTCATCGTGATATTGTAGACATTATGCCAATGAATCAGTTTTTTGAAAAACGCATCGTTTTTATTGGGGATGCTGCCCATGCACTTACTCCGAATTTAGGCCAAGGTGCTTGCCAAGCAATTGAAGATGCGATTATTTTGGCTGAATGCATCAAAAATAATGCCCATTATCGTCAAGCATTTATAGAATACGAACAAAAAAGACGGGATAGAATTGAAAAAATCTCAAACACTGCGTGGACAGTTGGAAAAATGGCGCAAATAGAAAGTAAACCTTTAACTATAGTAAGAAATGAAGTAATGAAACGCATTCCAAAATGGATTTCTGAAAGGCAAGCACATGAACTATACAACTTTCATTTATAATAAAAATGAGAAACAGCATTCTCTATCCTTCTTTCAATTACATTAAACTTAATCATGAAGTAAGATTTTATTTGAGATTATCTATTAAACAGATATAATTGTTTGTGTTAGGAGTAGATTATATGCTGAGAGAAACGAGAAAAAAAGAATTAAAAGAACTTATATTCCTAAAAGCAGTACAACTCTTCCAAGAACGTGGGTACGAAAATGTAACGGTTCAAGATATTACTACTGCATGCGGGATTGCAAAAGGAACTTTCTTCAATTACTTTCCGAAAAAAGAAAACATATTATTATTTTTAGGTGATTCTCAAATTGAACTATGGAATGAAAGTTTAAAAACATATGCAAATGTAGAACATCCAAAAGAAAGAATTAAACTTGTTCTAGGAGACTTACTAGACCGTTTTACTGGACATGGTGATTTAATGAAGCATGCCGTCTTTGAGATTATAAAGTCTAATTACTTAGTAGAAAATGAAGTAAAAAGTATACAGCAGCTACAAAAAGGTTTGTCTTCAATTATTACAGAGGCGAAAGAGACAGGAAAATTAAACAGTCAATGGGATATACATATTATCACTTCTACTATTATGAGTACTTATTTTTATACATTAATGTCCCATTCACTATTACATGCTAATGAAATAAACGCGAAAAATACACTCAACCAACAATTAGATGTTGTTTGGGAAGGGATCAATCAAAAGTGATAGAGGGCTTATATTACTAAGCCCTCTTCTTACGATGCGCCCTCCCTCCTTCTCTCCAAAAATGTAATGCTCTCAATCACAACTTCCGTTATATATATTCTCTTTCCTTGATTATCCTCGTAATTCCTCGTATGAATACGTCCAGTAATTCCAACAAGTGAACCTTTCGTACAATATTCAGTTACATTCTCAGCTGACCTTCTCCATACGACGCAATTAATAAAATCTACTTGCTGCTCACCTAAGCTATTTCGAAAACCTCTATTCACCGCAACACATACGCGTGCATACGCGACGCCTTGCTTTGTGTAGTATAATTCTGGCTCCTTTGTCAATCTACCGATTAATACAACTCGATTCATCATAAGTTATACCACCTCTTATATTTTTCTTCATTGTAAAGAAAAATATATGAAGGGTAAAAAGCTTAAAATAATATACTTTATAATAAAAAATATATTTTTATATCTTATAAAAACTAAAAAGAAACCTTACATACTTTAAACATGTAAGGTTTCAAAAATTATACTTCACTGCATGAAATGTAATATCCTCCGCGGGCCATCTTTACTTCCGCACGATATAATACTTCTTCTAAGTAGAAAGTTATCGGTTTTACTTTACTCTCAAATTTCAGTTGTTCATTACATTCAGCTGCATAACTTTCAATAGCTGAAGTAATAACTTCTCCCGATGGATACGTTAAAGCATCATCTAGTTCTATGAAAAAACTTTTAGAAAATAGTTTTTTCATAATCCCTTTCTTCTCTTTCATCATATTCCATCCCCTTCAATTTAAGGTTACCAACATCCATATTATACCACATCATCAATATATCTTTGAAAATAAAAAAATCCTGCATTTTTCACGCAGGATTTTTTTATTAGTCATTTTTCGTAAAGTAAGAAACGAAACGAAGAATTTCTAAGTATAACCATACTAATGTAAGCATTAGTCCCATCGCAGTGTACCACTCCATATATTTCGGAGCTTGACTACGTACACCATTTTCGATTAAATCGAAATCTAGTAATAAGTTTAATGCAGCAACTACGATAACAACTGCACTAATAATAATACCGATCGTACCACCTTGGTGAATGTACGGAACAGTTACACCAAACATGTTTAGTAGAAATACGACTAAATACATAACCATAATTCCAAGTGTTGCTGCCATCACGCCTGTACGGAATTTATCCGTTACTTTTACTACGCGTGTTGCATATAACACTAACATCGCAAATAGAATTGAGATTGTTAGTAATACAGCATTTAAAACGATAGAATCGCCAAACTTCATTGTATAAACAGCTGAAATACTACCTAATACAACCCCTTCTACCGCCGCATAGATTGGTGCACCAAAAGGTGAAATACGCGGGAAGAACATAGACGCAAATGCGATGATTGCCGCAACGATTAAAGCGCCAATTAATACTGGCATCTTCATCGTACCCTCTATCATCTGTATGTATGAATAGACAGACGTTGCAAGTAGCAAGATAAGCATAATAAACGTTTTGCCTACTGTTCCGCCAATAGTCATCGCAGAAGCACTTGCTCCTTCTTTACGGAATGCCTCTTTTTTCAACATTGGATTAGATGTTCTCATTTTTTCCCTCCTAAAATAGGTTCTACCAATAGTGTAAAGTTTTTCTCTTTACTTTTCAATATATGCAGCTTGTTTTTATTTTAATCCTTCAACAATGTCGGATAGTTCACTCCATCTTTCCATCGTTTTTTCTAACTCTTCTTCTGTTTTTTGCTGTGCTTCAGACAATTCTTGCGCTTTCGTAAAATCAGAACCAACATTCGCAAGCTCTTCTCCAATTGATTCTAGCTTTTCTTCAAGTTCCGCAATTGTATCTTCAATTGTTTCCCATTCGCGCTGCTCGTTATATGAAAGTTTACGCTTACGTTGTTGTTTCGGTGCTTCTTCTACTACTTTTTTCTCTTTCTGTACTTCCGCTTTCTCAATAAGTTCTCTCGTTTTTTCCATTTCTAAGTAATCCGTATAACTACCTAGAAATTCGCGCACTTCTCCTTCTCCCGTAAAGATGAACAATTCATCTACTACTTTATCTAAGAAGTAACGGTCATGCGATACAGTTAAAACGACACCTGGGAAATCTTCTAAATAATCTTCCAACACCGTTAATGTTTGTGTATCTAGATCATTCGTAGGCTCATCTAGTAATAGTACGTTCGGTTCTCCCATTAATATACGTAATAAGTATAAACGTCTTCTTTCACCGCCAGATAATTTGCCAAGAGGTGTACCATGTGAATGTGGCGGGAATAAGAAACGTTCTAACATTTGAGACGCACCAATTACTTTTCCATCTGTCGTATGAATAACTTCCGCAATTTCTTTAATGTATTCAATCATACGTTGATTTAAATTCATTTCTTCATTTTCTTGCGTATAGTAAGCAATTTTTACTGTTTGTCCAACTTCAATTTCACCACTATCAGGAGATATTTTACCTGCAAGCATATTTAATAGTGAAGATTTCCCGCTTCCATTCGCTCCAATAATTCCGATACGATCGCCTGGTTTCACGATATGATTGAAGTTGTTTAATACTGTTTTATCGCCAAATTTTTTCGTTACATCTTTTAACTCAAGTACTTTTTTCCCAAGGCGACTACCGCTAAGCGCAATATCAACTGACTGTTTTGCAGCTGGACCTTCTTGACCTTTTAACTCTTCAAATCGTTGAATACGTGCCTTTTGCTTTGTCGAACGAGCTTTTGCACCACGGCGAATCCACGCTAGTTCACGGCGATATAAGTTTTGACGTTTTGATTCTTGCGCAAGTTCTTGTTCTTCACGAAGTGCTTTCGCTTCTAAAAACGTACTGTAATTTCCTTCATAACTATACAATTTTCCATTATCTAATTCGAAAATACGATTCGTCACACGATCTAAGAAATAACGATCATGGGTTACAAGTAATACCGCACCTGTGTACCTTGCTAAATATTCCTCTAACCACTCAACTGTCTCATGGTCAAGATGGTTCGTAGGCTCATCTAAAATTAATAGATCCGGTGTTTCAATAAAACACTGCGCCATCGCAATACGTTTTTTCTGTCCACCAGATAAATTTCCAACAATTGCTGTGAAATCAGTAATTCCTAATTTCGTTAATAACGATTTTGCATTCGCATTTGCTTCCCACGCACTCATCGCATCCATACGTTGTTGCACTGCAAATAATTGTTCCTGTACCTTTTCATTACTTGGATCTTTTTCGATATGTAATAGCGCCTTTTCATAATCACGAAGAAGACGAATTAAAGGTGTATCACCATGGAAGACTTGCTCTAATACTGTTAATTGTTCATCAAACTCTGGTTGCTGTGATAAATAACTAATTGTATATCCACGTGAATGAGTCATATCACCTGTATCAGGAATTTCTGCCCCTGCAATAATTTTTAATAAAGTTGATTTACCAGTACCGTTTACACCGATAATTCCGGCACGTTGTCCTTCTGCAATACTAAATGATAATCCATCAAATAACGGTTTTTCTCCATATGATTTTGATAAGTTTTCCACAGTTAACATTTTCATATTTGTGCATTCCACTCTTTCATAAATTGTTCAATAAACTGTTCCATATAACGATGACGAACTTCCGCCTCTTGTTTTGCTGCATTCGTATTCATTAAGCCTTTTAGTTTTAAAAGTTTTTCATAAAAATGATTTAAAGATGGGTCATTATTTTTTCTATATTCATCTTTCGTCATCACTTCACGAGGAGGAATAGTTGGATCATACATTAATCTCCCTTTCGCCCCGCCATACGCAAATGTGCGAGCTATTCCAATTGCACCAAGAGCGTCTAAGCGATCTGCATCTTGAACAATCTTCCCTTCAATTGACTCCACTTTACCGCCATGACCACCTTTATAAGACATATTGGCGATAATATGAAGAACATGCTTACTTTCCTCTTCTTCAACATGTAACTCTTCTAACCAATCAGAAACTTTTTTCATTCCTGCTTCTTCACTTTCATTTAACTTCTCATCTGCCACATCGTGAAGTAATGCTGCCATTTCAATTATAAAACGATTTCCTCCTTCTTGCTCGGATAAAGAAATCGCCAGTTTATGTACGCGCTCAATATGATACCAATCATGCCCACTCGCATCTTTTTCTAAAATATGTTTTACAAAAGTAATTGTTTTTTCTATCTTTTCTTGTTTTGTCATTTTATCTTCACCCAGTTACTTATTGTAACACGCCCGCATTTTTTCATCACATATTTTCTTGTCCGCCCATACACTAGGTGGTAGGCATCATCATGAAGGAGGAATAAATATGTTCTATAATAATCAACCGCCTTACCCACAACAACCATTTTACCCTCAGGCGCAGGAACAAGAACAAAGATATACAGAACAATATGAAGAACAAGAGCAACAATATGAAGAACAAGAGCAACAATATGAACAAAATCCATATGCAGCGCCACAAACTCAAGAACAACAATTTCAGCAAAATCCATATGACACACGTCCAAGTTACGAATATCCTCAAAATCCATATGCAGTACCACAAACTCAAGAGCAACAATTTCAACAAAATCCCTATGTAGCACCGCAAACTCAAGAACAACAATTTCAACAAAATCCATATGTAGCAACACAAACTCAAGAACAACAGTTTCAACAAAACCCATACCCAACTCAGCCACAACAACCTCAATATCAACAACAAATGTATCAACCAAACTACGACGCACGTGTCTCACCACCTAAACCACCAACAGTAGATATTACACAACCACAAATTTTACCACCTGGACCAACATTAGATATTACACAGCCACAAATCTTACCACCTGGACCAATTACAGAACCAACGCAACAACAAATTCAACAAGTTGTCGGTACACAGTTCTTACCTTTAAAGAAACCTGTACTAGATTTCGTAAAACCTTGGGTAGATTACGGTTTAAATGAAGCAAAACATACATCACATAAACACGCTTTAACAGAAGTTGCTGCCATTATGTTTTTAGTTGGGAAAGGATTCAATCCGACGATTGCACATTATATTGTGGAATCTTGGGAGAAGAATGAGCAGTTTTAGAGGTTTTTATTCTCACAAAACTATAAAAGTGTCACAAATGCCTGGTTTATAGCATTTGTGACACTTTTTTGTTTGTTATGTTAAATGTCATTTCAATAGTGAATTACTGCAGTTACCTTTTCTTCCTAGGACCTATAATTAATTTAATCGCCGTTCTTTCTTGTTCATTAATCGTAACCTCTTGAAATGCTGGAACGAAGGCTAAATCGATACCACTTGGAGCAACAAATCCTCTTGCGATTGCTATTGCTTTAATCGCTTGATTTAAAGAACCAGCCCCAATCGCTTGAATTTCTACATTGCCACTTGTTCTTAGTACACCTGCTATTGCACCTGCAACTGAATTTGGGCTTGATTTTGAAGATACCTTTAATATATTTTCCATGTAAGTTGCTCCTTCTATAATTTAATCGTTCTTTCGTTACGGTTTAAAATATTTCAACGTATCTTTTACTATTATTCACACCAAAAGCAAACAATGCTACATATGTACATTCATTCGATACTTTTCGTCTTCTTCCTGCCCATCTACATAAATAAAAAGCGATAACTAAAGACTCTAATATACCAACATTCAAATCATAGAAATTCACTACTCGATAACATTAGTGCAACTGAAGATAATAATGTTTCCTTTTCAAGTGAAATTAATATAATAATCATTTCTCCTATACTTCAATCTATTAAGAACCTCGGCTCATTTTTCTAGCAATTCATTAACCTCCTTCAAAAATTTCACAAATAATATCCTAATACTATATTTCATTATTTGAGCACGTTATCTTCCAAATCTATTATCTTTTCTTCTATATAGTACAAGCATACAAACAAATTTCCTCCCATTTACATAAACTACTATGTGTCTTAAATCTATGAATAATAGGAGGTAATAGATTGAATCCTCACTTTCATTCTTCAAAATCGTTTAAAAGATGTTCCTGCCCCTGTCCCCCCAGCTCACATAAACCATCCGGTCCAGCTTATGGGACTTTTTGGCAAACTGAATTTATAACTGTTTCTTTTGGCGATCCTTTTCCATTTAATCACTTCGGCCCTATAGCAGGAGGAGTTTCCTTACTAAATCCTACTACTATACAATTTAGTCAAGCTGGTGATTATAGAGTTTCTTTCATTTCAACTATTAACACTACTTTAAATCCTGTATTTCCACATATTCCAGTCATGACTATATTCTTAAATAACAATCCCCTTGCTAATAGCCAAGGAGATTTCGCAATTCAAATGACTAATTCAGCAAATAACGAATGTCTTCAACTCGTTGGTGAAACAATTGTTACGGTACCAGAAAATTCTACCATTCAACTTAGAAATAACAGCGGTTTTAATAAGCAAAAAATTGTAACTTGTGATAATGGTATAAATTCACTTGAATTAACTGTAACAAAATTAAGTAAATAAAAAGCCGCCTTAGATTAAGATGCTAGCTCAGCATCTTTTTTAATAACTAATCCTCTTCTTCAATTTCTAATCTCTCTTATAGAACATAAACGCCCACTGATTATTATCCCGCAAATAGCGGGATAATAATCAAAAAAGTGCAGAAATCTTTCTAACACAAGATTTCTACACTTTTATATTAATATCTATTCGTCCTTACTTCTCCACATAAACCGACTTAACAATTGTACGATTATAAGGCAGTCCTTCTTTATTCATCCCTTTTATATCCATCGTAACGTTATATACTCCTGGTTGCTTTATGTCCTTCAAAGCACCAGTAAATGTATTGTTATTAACATTTTGCAATTCATTAAATTCAGAGACTAGTTTCCCTTCTTCATTCACAACTCTTACTGTTATGGAAAGATCCCCTTTCATTTCAGGTGCTACAGGTGATTTTTTCAGTTTATACTCAGGTTTATTTACTTTAACTTTGGTAGGCATTTGAAGAACAAATGGTGCGTCATTCTTGTAATCGCTTATAACTAGATATGCATCTTTCGACTGCTTCGCCATCATTTTAACTTTCCATTCTCCTACATCCATTTTATCAAATTTAAATGTTCTAATTGTTGCACCACCAAAGAAAGATTCTTCTTCACCAGTAGTTATAACGCTATCCTTATTTGTATACATTTTTCCTTTTGGTGATATCATTTGTACTTCTACATTAGACGAAGCAGTTAATATAGAAACGATTCCTTCTGACTTTTTATCAACTGTAACAGTTTGCTCTATCCACTGATTTTGTGGCAATTCTCCGCCTAAAATGTTTTGGTTTGAAGTTGTATTTAATTGTTCTATGTTTTCATTTGAACTAGTGCTGGATGCTACTAAAGCTGGTACGGCTACATTTGATGTACGTAAATATGGTTCAATTCGTGAGAACACAGCAGATCCTTTTCGTATATTATCATGATCAAATCTGGAATCTGTAAATAAATGAGTTCCATACGGCAACTTAGCACTCCACTCATTTACTAGTCCATCATTTGAACCGTATGATGACAAATATAATCCGCCCATGGATAACGCCGAGAATACAGGGCCCCAACTAGTTCCCGTAACTGTATAATAACGGTTTAATTTAGCTGCTGGATTATTATCAATCGTTGAACGAAATTTTGCCATTTCACCCATTTGTAATGAGTACGTACCATCATCTTTTTGACCTAATATAGAGGCAAGCCATCCCGCCCACCAACTATATGATAAATCAGCTAAGTTTGATCCATGATGTGGTGTCGCAAGCGTGATAACATTTCCGACAAATCGATTTGCACCATATCCTACTAATGCAGCCTGTGTATCGATACCGCCTTTACTATGTGCTACAATATTAACTTTTTTACCGAAATGATTATATATTTCTTCTAATTTTTGTGCTAACAATTTTCCGTTGTCCCACTGACTAGCTGATCCTTTTCCAGCAGCATCATATAATTGTATAAATACTGTTTGATAGCCTGCTTTCAAAGCATAGTCATACATATCATTTATATCGTGATACACTGTCTTTCCATACCAACTATCAGCATTCCCATTCCTTCCTTGTACAAAAAGAATTGGAGGTTTATTCTCATCATAATTTGCAGGTTTTTGCCCTAAAAACCAATCTCCAGGTGTAAAGACTTCTTGATTTGGAAAGCCTGTTTTAAGCTCTTTTACAACTTCTGCTTGCACATTTGTGCTAATCATTGGAACCATGATAAAAAATACAATTAGTAAGGCAACACATCTTCTCATCAATCGCATGTTACTCCCCCCACTTTTTTTGAAAGAAGGTGCTCTTTGTAATTTTTTATCTTCTTTCTTAATACTAGATAATCTTTTTACTTAAACAAAATCTTGTCCCTATTCTCAAGAGATTACTAGTACCCCTTCTTCCTTAACACACGTTATTCTCTTTGTTTCTATCTCTTCCTTTTGAGAGAACACTATAAAAAAGTTTCTCAATAATTGTTAACCGTACTAAATCCAAATATCTCTTAATCATCATTGTCTATATAAAGTATACAAATCTTGAAAAAACTTTAGAAAAATAACACTTTATTACTACCTAGTTATAAAAAAAGAGGAATGAAGATATGTACTTTTATTTAATTTAATACAAAACAAACGAATAGAGGCTTATGCTGTAAGACTTTCCTACGCCGAAAGATTAAACTGAAATTTCTAAATAGATAATAAGGTTTTCAGAAACATATATTATGATAATTTTCGCAGACTTGAATTAAACTTTTAGAAGTACTAACCTAGCGGTGAGCAGAAGAAAATTCTGTAAAAAGAAAGGAGAATGCTTTATGTTGACCAATTTACAAAAGGAGTTTTTTAAACGACTAAAAATTCCTGTAAAAGAAGTAACATTTGATGATTTAAATGAAATCCTCTTAAAGATGGGCTTGATTCTTCCCTATGAAAATCTCGATATTATGGCTGGTACGATTAAAGATATCTCAAAAAAGAACTTAGTAGAAAAATTACTTATTCAAAAACGAGGCGGTCTTTGTTATGAATTAAACTCCTTATTGTATTACTTTTTAATGGATTGTGGGTTTCAAGTATATAAAGTAGCTCGTACTGTTTATGATCTTTACGATAATAAATGGAAACCCGATGATGGTCATGTCATTATCATATTAAATCATAATAATAAAGATTATGTTATAGACGCGGGTTTTGCATCTCATCTACCTTTACATCCAGTCCCCTTTACCGGAGAAGTCATCTCTTCTCAAACGGGAGAATATCGAATTCGCAAACAAACGACCCGAAAAGGTACACACATTTTAGAAATGAGAAAAGGAGCTAACGGGGAATCTACAAATTTCTTGCAATCTGAACCTTCAGATGAATGGAAAATAGGCTATGCCTTTACTTTAGATTCAATAGATGAGAAAAAGGTGAATAACATTCAAAAAGTGATTGTGGAACATAAAGAATCTCCTTTTAATAAAGGGGCTATTACTTGTAAATTAACTGATTATGGGCACGTATCATTAACAAATAAAAATTATACAGAAACCTTTAAAGGCATCAAAAATAAACGACCAATAGAATCAAAAGATTATGCTCGCATTCTTCATGAATCTTTCGGAATAACACAAGAAAAATATGTAGGAAAAACACTAGAAAGAGGCTAGTTGACTAGAATTATTTCATAATAAAGCAGATTCCATATTTAGAATCTGCTTTATTTTATATTTTGTTATAAAGGAATTTATTTTTGCTGGTACCCTTTAATTTTCAATGATATACTCATCATCATATTTATCATATTGGAGGCCTGATCCTATTTTTGATTCCGTAACTTGATCTCTTAAAAACGGTGCAGCTTCCATTTTGCTAGTTGCAATTTCAATTCCATATTTTTTCGTTAAATGGGCTAATTCTATTAAAAACCACTCTCTTCGTAATGTGACTGGAATATCAAATGTTCTTCTTTTCATATATAATAGCACCTCTTTAATTTTCATAACTTAAAAAACATTATAGTATATGCATGTCCATTCTAAATGTGCTATTACTAAAATAACATTTTAGTTTACATAAAATAATTATGTATTAGTAGAAAGAGGCTTGTCCTCCTCTTTCTACTGTAGAGATTTAAATTAAGAACATCTTGGTACACCTAAAGCTAAGAATAAACCTGCTACTCCCGCAGTAATCGGTACTTTTAACGTAATTACATCGTCTACCTTCGTTACTAAAAAGTAAGCATTACCTTCTTGTAATATACAATTCACTAACAATTGAAATTCCATTCAAATCCCCTCCTTTCAATCGATATATTATACTTTATGAATTTTGTTTAAAAAGGTAATAGGAAATATATCTATTTTTTCTTATATATTGAATAAATGTTTATAAGTCTATTAAAAATACTAATTTTCTAAATTTATATAAATCGTGTAATATCCAATAAGTTCCTATATAATCAATAGTGAAAATCTTACAAATGGAGGTATAAAAATGGCAATTTTGAGTAATATTGGTGCAGCTTTATTTTTTATTGCTTTTATTCTTTTAGTTCTATGTATCATTTCATTCTTTAAGAAAAATGGAAAAGCAAAACAATATGGTCGTCCTACCGTTATTCTTTTTATGCTTTCGATTCTCTTAACAGGAATGGGCACTACAAAATCTGAACACCCAGTCATCGATTTTTTTGCTACTTTAAGTTTAATTTTATTTATTTTTTTCCTTGTTCTAGCAATCTTATCCGTAATTAAAAAGACAGGTGTAGCAAAAAAACAATTTATTATCACTGCTATTTTATTTGTCATTTTTGGTGCGTTATCAAGCATTTCAAACCCTACTTCTGAAAAAACAGCAGCAACTAGTAAAAAAGTTACTTCTAACAATGCAGAAGAAAAAGAGAGCGAGAAGAAAAAAGAACTAGAAAAGAAAGAAGCGGACGAAAAAACTCAAAAACAAGAAGATGAGAAGCGTCAAGCTGAAGAACAAACTCGTAAGCAAGAGGATGAAAAACGTCAAGCCGAGGAACAAGCTCGTAAACAAGAAGATGAAAAACGTCTCGCTGATGAGCAAGCTCGTAAACAACAAGAAGAACAAAAGCGCCAAGCTGATGAGCAAGCTCGTAAACAACAAGAAGAGCAAAAACGCCTCGCTGATGAGCAAGCTCGTAAACAACAAGAAGAGCAAAAACGCCAAGCTGATGAACAAGCTCGCAAACAACAAGAAGAGCAAAAACGCCAAGCTGATGAACAAGCTCGTAAACAACAAGAGGAACAGAAAAAAGCACAGCAAACTCAAACACAACCTGCTTCAGGAAATACTAGTAGTGCATATTACAAAAATTGTGCTGCAGTTAGAGCTGCTGGGAAAGCTCCCCTATATAAAGGACAACCAGGTTATGCCTCACATCTTGATCGTGATGGCGATGGAGTTGCATGTGAAAAATAGTAGTAAAAAAGAAGCTTCTAGTAAGCTTCTTTTTTACTACTACGTATAGTTATTATTCTTCCATTCTTGTAAGCCATATATCAATTCAAATTAGCATCTTATTTTTTTAATGCTTGTAATATTAATCATTAACTGGAGCAATACTCCAATTTATTATTTCAAGATTTTTCACCTCTATTTTTCCTTTGACAAGAACATGTGGAATTAAGTGAAACATCCCAAATCTTCTACCCTTTTCATATTCCTCCCTGTAATATTCTTTGGTGCAGGTATTTAATTGCTTTAATTCTCTATATTCATTAAAGTTGATGATTTCTATTTCGCATTCTTTTAATTCTCTATTTGGTCCACCCCAATTATGCTTTGAGTACTTGTATATTGCCATACACTGACCCTTCAATGCGCTAATAGGAACTTTATAAAACAGTTTATTTGTATGAAGGTTTATTCCTATTTCCAGTAATACTTTATAAATCTCATAAGGATGCAATGGTAAAAAATGCACAACATCATTCCATAAACATTCTAGTTTTGGTATTTTACGTGTTAATAATTTCTCCCTGTGAGGATGATCTTTATATTTTTGTATATACTCACCGTATAAATTTGGATATACACTTTTCAATTCATTTAATGGGATTAAACATTCTCCTTTTAGTTCTTCTGGTACCATATGATAAACATATTCCATAAAAACCTCCTATAAAAGATATACTTCCTATCCCAAAATTCTTCGCCATCTTTTCTATAATGTCCTCTGTTGAAGAATAATCCTATTATTCTCAAATCAGACACATAATAAGTGATTTCAATCACCACGTTGTTTTTTCATTTATCGCTATTCTTAATTTAGATATTACATTTAAACTTTATGGAGGCATTCATATGGAACATATATTTACTGAAACTTCTATTGTTGGTGAGATTGTTACACAATTTCCGAAGGCTAGTGATCTTTTTAAATCATATAAAATAGATTTTTGTTGTGGCGGTAATAAGCCACTTATTGATGCAATTCATGAAAGAAAATAATATTTTATTTCCGCGTGCCATTACAAAGGCATAAATAAAAGCATGACATGAGTAGCAATGCTCATGTCATGCTTTTATTCACGCTTCATCATCCTCTCAATCCAAATAACTACATTTCCTATCCGCTTCTCTTTTCACATTAAACTACAAATCATTATTTACCATATTGCCCTAAGTTACGGAAACAATTATACTAGATGTAATCAGAATAAATAATCTGAATATTCTTAGAATTAAAGATAAAATCTTTACTGCCCTCAATTAGATGGATACATTCTATTTTCCGCTAAATAGATTAGAAAACGATAATAACACATTAGGAGGATTACGATGCACCAGCTTGATTCATTACATCCCATTATAGAAAAAATAATTAACAATATTGAAAAGTTAATGGTCGGAAAGCGAAAAGAAACACTATTAGCTTTAACAGCTCTCTTAGCTGAAGGTCATGTACTATTAGAAGATGTTCCTGGCGTTGGGAAAACGATGTTAGTACGTGCTCTTTCTAAATCTATTGATGCTGATTACAAACGTATTCAATTTACACCTGATTTACTTCCATCAGATGTAACAGGTGTTTCTATTTACAATCCGAAAGAGCTCCAATTTGAGTTCAAGCCTGGACCAATCATGGGGAATTTTATACTTGCTGATGAAATTAATCGTACATCTCCCAAAACACAATCCGCCTTACTTGAAAGTATGGAAGAAGGCAATATTACAATTGATGGTATGACAAGACCGTTACCCAAGCCATTCTTTGTAATGGCTACACAAAATCCTGTTGAATATGAGGGAACATATCCTTTACCAGAAGCACAGCTCGATCGTTTCTTGTTGAAACTAAAAATGGGATATCCTACACAAGAAGAAGAATTTGAAATTTTAAACCGGATGGAAAAAACAACCCCCCTCTCCCATTTACAAGCTATTACTACAATAGAAGAATTACTTTATTTACAGCAAAGCGTACGGGAAATAAGCGTGGACAAAGCGATTAAGCATTACATTGTAAAGCTTGTTAGTCAAACTCGGTCTTATAGTTCTATACAACTAGGTGCAAGTCCGCGTGGCTCGATTGCTTTAATGAAAGCTTCACAAGCTTATGCATTTATCCATGGCAGAAATTATGTTATTCCAGACGATGTTAAATTTTTAGCTCCTTACGTGTTGGCTCACAGACTCATTTTAAAAATGGAAGCAAAATTTGAAGGAATAACAGGAGAACAAGTTATCGCAAAAATCGTTGCACGAACTACCGTGCCTACCCAAAGGAAGATGAACCTTTGATGAAAAGGATTCTACGAGTACTCTATCATTTTACTAAGTTATCATTCATTCCGTTATGCCTAGTCTTAACATTTTTATACGCTATGCTTCAAGGAGGATTTGTAAGTTGGTTTTTGTTTTACAGTACAATTCCTATTGGCCTTTATTCACTATTACTCCCCTTCTATGCTTTGCGGAACGCTGAAGTAATACGAATAACAAATCAAGACGAATATGCAGCAGGAGAACCTTTTTTAAGCACCATTACAATAAAAAGAAGATTTCCTTTTCCATTACTTTACTTAATTATAGAAGATGAATTACCATCACAATTTACAAAGTGTAAACAAACGAAGATGAATAAAGTAATACTTTTTCCAGGATTGAAGCGAAATATTTCGTTTCAATATGCAATCGACACAATCCCTAGAGGAGAGCATACTTTTTCAAGCGTACGTGTCAAAACTGGCGATTTATTCGGTATGATGGAGAAAGAAGTAATTTTTTCAGTTCCAGATACATTTTTAGTCTACCCTCAGTATGTAGATATAACATATCGACAAATAGAAAATCATTTCGAACAAGGAGCACTTTCAGCAAATATAAATTTAGTAAAAGACTCTACCATTTCTGTCGGTGTGAGAGACTATAAACCTGGTGACCGCTTTTCATGGATTGATTGGAAAGCAACTGCACGAACAAACAACATTATGACAAAAGAGTTTGAACAACAGCGCAGCCATAATATTATGATATTCATGGACAGAACCCCATCCCCTCTATTCGAATCAGTCGTCACATTTACTGCCTCTATTGTCAGATCTGTTTTGAAGCAAAATTTACCGGCGTCATTCGTATCTGTCGGAAAAGAACGAACCTTTTTCCCTTTAGACAATGGAGATAGTCAGTTACATCAAATCTTTTGTCATTTAGCGAAAGTACAAGCGGACAGTGTATTCCCGCTCTCCCGAAGTGTAGAAATGGAATTAAGAAAAGTTTATGAGCCCGTAACGATTATACTCGTGACAAGTGATCTTTCTCCCGATATTCAAAAGGCAGCTGACTATGCTGCTATAAAAAATAGAAAATTAATGGTGTTTGTCGTAAAAGAAAAAGCAAATCAACTATCACATCGAGAACTTAGTATTCTAGAAACTCTACAAAAACGAAAAATATTTGTAAATGTGGTTTATGGAAACCAGTATACAAACGTGTTTTTTGAGGTGAGCAAATGATAACATTACAGACAAAAAAACAATGGGATATGACTAGATTTTTCATGCATGCATGTGCATTTCTACTTTTACTAGAATGGCTAAGGCCCCTCATCGGTATTACAAACGTAGGTAGATTAGATATTTTTGTAATATTTATAGGGATTTGCTTCACTCTCTCTTTTTTTCAAACAAAGTGGCAGATTCTAATAAAAGTCTTCACGATTTTATTCACCATTCATTTCTTATACTATAAAAATGCTTTTTTAAATCCATCTTGGTTAACAAAATTTTTTAATGATATTTCTCAAAATTCCTCTCTGTTATTTCAAGGGAATTTGCTAGATATTTCTCCAGTTTTTCCAACACTTTTATTTTTTTTATCATTTTGGTTTTTGAGTGCTTTCATCTCTTTTTGGATGATTCATAAAAAACGTGGGTTGTTATTTCTTATATTGACTATTATTTATATCACCGTTTTTCATAACTTACATGTATACAATGCAAACTACGCTATTATTCGTACTGTTGTCATTGGCTTTTTTATGCTTAGTCTTCTTCGCATAGAACGAATAAAAGAGAGTGAACACTTACAAAATTATGCTAGAGAAATCTCAAAATTACTTAGACCTCTTACAATATTTATTGTATTGTCAGCAACCATCGCATACTTCGCTCCAAAATTTGGTCCTCAATGGCCCAACCCAATGGATTTTTTAAAATTCAACACATCCGAAGCAAGTAAACAGCAAGAAGTTTCTAAAATTGGGTATGGTTTAGATGACTCACGATTAGGTGGTCCTTTTAAAGCAGATCCTACAATTGTTTTTACAGCCGCAACGCAAAACAAACAATAATGGAGAGTAGAAACGAAAGATTTTTATACCGGAAAAGGATGGGAATTTTCTGAAAATCAAAAGAAGATTTCTTTTAAAAATAAAAATGACGTGGTGAGTTGGTACGAACAAAATACAAAAACGGAGACAACTAAGGCAACAATCACCATGCAAAAAAGTTATCCTCACCTTACCTATCCAGCAGGGTTAATATCAGTTGAGGCTTCTTCTGATATATCATACAGCGTTGACCCATTTTCTGAAAAAATCTATACGATGGACGGAAACTCTTCCACTACTTTACATTCATATAAAGTAACGTATGAGGTCCCGGAGTTTTCCATAGAAAACTTAAAAGCTGTAAAAACGAATGAAGGTCAGGAAACAAATCCTTATTTCATAACAAAGTACACGCAACTTCCAGAAGCATTACCGCAGCGAGTAAAAGACTTAGCTAGTAGTCTAACAAAGGATAAAGACACCCGATACGATAAAGTATTAGCTATTGAAAACTATTTCACCGACCATTCTTTTGTATATGAAACAACGAATGTCTCATTCCCTGCCAAAAACCAAGATTATGTAGATCAATTTCTTTTCGATACAAAAAGTGGCTACTGTAATAATTTTTCGACATCTATGATCGTGTTACTTCGTTCTGCCGGGATTCCAGCTCGCTGGGTAAAAGGTTATACAGAAGGAACTCTTGACAATACGCTGGTGGGTGCTGAAGGTGAGGATGTTTATAAAGTCGCGAACGATAACGCACACTCTTGGGTCGAAGTATATTTCCCAGAATACGGATGGATTCCATTCGAACCGACAAAAGGATTTACGAATCCCTATAATTTTATAAATAATACTCCTGCTCCTACTTTACAAAATAGCGAAGAAACTTCTCAAAACGCGCAAATGCACGAAAGAAACAATGAAGCAAAGCTTAAAAGTTTAATAGAAGATACTGAAGAAACTCCTACTAAAAAAATTACAAATGCTAAAAATAAATTTTCTTGGTGGTACGTATTCCTTTCTACGATACCAATTAGTATCATCGGCTACACTCTCTTCGCTACTAGAATGAAATGGATTACATTTTTTATCATTCTTTTCTATAAATATCGAAAAGATGATGCTGTTTATACAAAAGCTTACGATTCTCTCCTAAAACAATTTGCACGAATTGGTATACGACGAGACGAGAGTCAAACATTCCGAGAATATGCTCTCCATGTTGATACACTTTACAACTCGACGGATATGCAACAACTTACTTTCAATTATGAGAGTGCTATATATCAAAAAGGACAAGCCGCAGCAGAATGGAAAAAATCCGTACACTTATGGGAAGTACTTATGAAAAAAGCAACTTCTCCGCCTAAATCAAATGACTTCCATTCAGCCATTTAATCTTGGTAATGTGAATGTAAAGAAAACGCCTCAAAGAACAAAGTAGTTCTTTGAGGCATTTTTTAATTAAGTGAAACTCCTAGTTATTCCCCAAGTACCTTCTCAATCTCAACCTCTAAATCAACCGGCTTCGTTTGCGGCGCAAAACGCCCTACTACTTTTCCGTCTTTTCCAATTAGAAATTTTGTAAAGTTCCATTTTACTGCTTTCATACCGAGTAAACCTGGTGCTTGTTCTGTCATGTATGTATACAGCGGATGAGCTTTATCACCTTTCACATCAATTTTTGCAAACATCGGGAAATTCACACCATAGTTTAACTCACAAAAACTAGTAATATCTGCTTCTGTACCTGGTTCTTGTCCTCCGAATTGGTTACAAGGGAAACCGAGTATTTCTAGCCCTTGTTCTTTATATTTATCATATACTTCTTGTAATCCTTTATACTGTGGTGTAAACCCGCATTTACTAGCTACATTTACAATAAGAAGCGCTTTTCCTTCGTAATCTTTTAACGATTTTTCTTCCCCTGTTATCGTTTTAGCTGAAAAATCATAAACTGTCATTATCCTTGCCCCTCTCTTCACTATCATTCTATGTTTATACTATACTACATTCGTGAATATACAGCTCTTATTACGTATTTTCTTCCCACGATTGTAAACGCTTTATTTTCGTTCGAAAATTCGACACAAATTACTAGACTTTTATGATGGAAAGTTTTACAATTAAATTGTGAACAAAATGTGACAGTTTATATTCTATTATTATAGAAAAGGATGGTGTTCAATATGAAAACTGCACAACATGAAACGATTTCAAATCGCGAGTTTTATTTCGTACTATATATGATGTTATTGTATGTGATTGGCTGGGTAATCGATGTAAATGGTTTATTCTTAAGCTCCTACTTTAATTTAGCAGGAGAGATTATGCTTCCATTAGTTGGCGGCATTGTTGGACTATTCGTTATGTCTATTAATAAACAACAAAGACAATAAGAACATTACAAAAAGGCAGAAGACGAAACTTTCGTTTTCTGCCTTTTTGTATTTTTAGCGTATAATAGTTACATATCGTATATAAGGAGTGGTAAAGATGAAAAAAGTAGAACAATTATCTTCTCACCTATATCTGATTGATGATTTTGATTTACAACATAATGAACGAACTGGTACGTACGTTTTATTAGGTGATGATATTACTTTAATTGAAACTTGTGCAGCCCCTTCTCTTCCGTATATTTTAGACGGCTTACAACAATTACATATTGATTTAAACGAAGTTAAAAACATTATCGTTACACATGTTCATTTAGATCACGCCGGTGCTGCTGGTTTAATGATGGAAAAATGCCCAAATGCTACTTTATACGTGCATTCTCGCGGTGCTCGTCATATGATTGATCCAACAAAACTCATTTTAGGTGCAAAAGCTGTGTACAAAGAAGATTTCGATAAACTTTTTGATCCAATTCTTCCAATTGAAGAAGAACGTGTTCATATTGTACAACATGGTGATACGTTACAAATTGCAGAAGACCGCATCCTTACATTTTATGATACACCGGGACATGCAAAGCACCATATTAGCATTCACGATTCATTAACAAACGGCATTTTTACTGGCGATACAATTGGAATTTATTATAGAGAACTTGCAGACGTTGGTGTAGAACTATATTTACCATCAACGTCCCCTTCACAATTCCAACCAGATGCGATGATTGCTTCTAAAAATCATATTCAAAGTATGAATGTAGATACTATTTATTTCGGCCATTACGGCGCATCATCCAATGTTACAGAAGTATATAAGCAACTAGAACATTGGTTACCTATTTTCGTTCATACTGGTAAAGAGGTCTTTGAAAAATATAATGATTTCGATGAGGCTACTAAAGCTTTGCAAACTGTATTAATGGATAAGGTCTCTTCTCACCTTACAAAGTTAAATGTTCCATCAGATCATTCCGTTTATAACATTTTACATCTAGATATAGAAATTAGCGCGATGGGCATTATAGATTATTTCACGAAGCAAGAAAAAGCAAACGCCACTATTAAATAACCGTAAAAGAAGAGATATACAACAGTAGTTATTGTATATCTCTTCTTTTTTTGAATATATTTTGAGTAAAGGATGGTGGAATATAATGCAAAAAGTGATGCTATACCTCTGCTTTACATTATTTATCGTCTTATTATTATTTGTCGGAGTGAAAATTCAATTTTATTTAGATACAGACGCACAAGTAAACTTTAACGTTTATCCAAGATTATTCTACTTTACACTCTTCCCTCTTATAGTCGGCATTTTATTACGATTCCTTCAATCCATTAATCGTGAAACAAGTAAACAAAACTGGCGCTTTCAACCGGATAAATTTATCGCCATTACTGTGCCTACACTATTCATTTCCTTTTCTCCAGCTCTACTCTTTTCACCAGTTGGTGCATACCTACCTTATATAACTAATATTATTCTTATCAATACAACTTTTGTTACGATAATTAGTTTAATAGCTGGCTATTCCCTTTTAGATTGTTTTATACAAAAAGATACTGCACATATGAAAAAATATAATTGAATACTTCATTAAATCTTGCCAGTCAAGGATTATATTTCCTTGGCTTGTTGTTAGAATAATTGTATTCCAGTATAATACAGTAATCGAATAAAATTCAGAGGAATGATACAATGTTTTTTCAATTTTTTCTACTAGCAGTCATTATGTCTTTTATTAGTGGTCGACTAATTGGTACAAAATTAAATTTTTTCAAACAAGCAAGTGCGGCCACTTTAGGTGTTTCACTTACGTCAGCTATGTATTGGTTTTTATATTTACGCTATCAAGATGAATCGATTGTCGGTGTTGATAGATATTTTTGGCTAGGAAGCTCATTAATTGTATCGATGCTTTGTTACCTAGTTTTTGAATTATTTGATCCTATTAAGCGTGGCGAAATGGATGACGTATTAATAGAAAGCAGAAATCCTATTTCAAAATTCTTCGCTAAGATTGGTAGACAAAAAAGATATATGCGCGTCTCTTCTATTGCAATAAAATACGGAATGGGAAAATATTTAGCTTTAAAGCGCTCACCAGAAGTAGATCGTAAGCTCGCCACTTCCCTTCGAAATACACTGGAAGAATGCGGTGGTATATTTATTAAATTCGGACAAGTTTTATCAACTCGATCTGATTTACTACCTCCAGTTTTTATTCACGAGTTATCCAACCTTCAAGAAAATGTAACACGTTTATCACAACAACAAGTTGAAGAAATATTGCAAAAGGAACTACATATACCAAAAGATGAAATTTTCAGCTCCTTTGAAATGGAACCGTTAGCTGCTGCCTCTATTGGCCAAGTACATAAAGCGAAGTTGAAAGATAACGACCAGGATGTCGTCGTTAAACTACTACGTCCTAATATTTCTGAGACAATTAAACGTGACTTAGATATTTTAATTCACTTCGCTCTATGGATTTCCAACAAATCAACTTGGGCTAAAAATATCGGATTTCTTGATTTAGCACATGGCTTCTCTATCGCAATGAAAGAAGAAATTGATTTCAAAATTGAGGCTCGTAACTTCGAACAAGTGTCAGATTCACTAAAAAATAGTGAAACGACAGTAAAAATACCGAAAGTATATCAAGAATACAGTAATTCAAAAATACTTGTGCTTGAATTTTTAGATGGAGTAAGTGTTAAAAGTGGGTCAGCATTATTAAATGAATTACAAATTGATACGAAAAAAGTACAACGACAACTCTTTGATTGTATTTTAGAACAGATTTTCTTTAAAGGTATTTTCCATGCAGACCCTCATCCAGGTAATGTGTATATTCTTCGTGATGGCACTCCTGCATTACTTGATTTTGGTTCTGTCGGACGTTTAGGAACACTACAACAAGATGCATTCAAGAGACTGCTTATCGGCTTTGAGCGCAAAAATTCATATGTCTTGCTTGATGGACTGCTTCAATTAGTTGAAAAGAAACCAAATGTTGATAAAGAAGGATTAGAACAATCTATCAGTCAATTATTAATCCAAAGTACGTACGTTTCTACAAATAGTTCTGAAGAATTCATGCAAGGGTTATTTCAAATAATCGCTGAATTTGAATTAGCATTTTATCCAATGGTTGCAGGTGCTTTCTGCTCTCTCATTACGCTAGAAGGAACGATGGTACAACTAAATCCTGAATTCAATTTAATGGATGAAGCAAAGCGCTTTGCGAGAGATCATGCAGCTAGTTTCATGCCAATTAACAATTATTCAAATCTAAAAGAAGCTGCAACAAACGAATTACTTTCTATGTTACCTGCCATGCGACGCATTCCTAGAAAACTAGATGATTTAAGTTCAAAACTAGAAAACGGAGAACTATCCGTAAAGGTCGGCTTTTTCTCTGACGAAACAAATGCATCATTTATTACTACATTCATCTCACAATTCCTCATTGCATTTATTGGAACTGCATTTGGTGGGATTTCAGTAGGCGTATTGCATTTAGCAAACAATGCGAAAGAACCAAATGATCAATTTTTAAGTGTCGTTGGTTACTGTGGTTTATTTATAAGCGCGATATTGCTTGTAAGAGTAGCTATTCATGCAGTAAGGAAATTTAAGTAATATTAAAACGAGTATGAAATCACGTATATTTTATACTCGTTTTTTATAGTGTATATAGTCAATTTGTACTAGGAAATTTATGTTAAACTAAAGAAAATCACGTACTAAGTCAAATTACATTTCAATCAAGGGAGAATTATTATGTATAGACTTTTTGGATTCTCGTGTCTAATGTTTCTCGCAAGTATATGTTCTTTCTTTATTCTAAGAGGACCTCATACAAATTTAACCTTAATTATTACGATTCTAGGTATACTTTCATTACTAGGTATTATTTTTGCAATCGCATCAAAAAATTGGTTATTCAGAATAGTTAGTACTGCATTAAATGGCGTAATATTAGTAGTTGTATACTTCCTATTGCTAGCAAAAGGCATAGGTGGTTAATATATTTACGTTTCAATAAGAAAAGCTCGGAGCTTAGACTCTGAGCTTTTTTACTTATCTCACCTTTTCATCTACATACTCCATAAACTGCTCCGCTTTCATAAATCTTTCTTTATATGCCTCAGGTACTTCTTCTACTTTTATTGCACCAGTTGATTTTGTTTTCACTCGTACTATTTCATGTGTCATTAAAGCTTCCATATAGCGATCAAACTCTTCTTGCGTTAATACTTCTTTACTAGATTTATGACCATTTAATTTATCAAAGTATGGTTGAAGGCCCATACTTACCGTTTTCATTTCTTCTCTTTTTTCTGGTGATAATGCATCATAATCAATATTACCGTTCGCATCTCCGTACGCAAGCTTTGCATTTGTTAATTTCTTTAGTTCTTTTGTAAACACTTCATATTCTTTTGTCCCCATTTCATCTTTCGCTTCTGATAGCTTTGCACTAAAACGCATGTACGCCTCTAATGTCATCGTTCCAGCATGTTTTTTTAAGTTTTCAAAAGACCCGTATATACCATCTGCCATAATAGATTGATACGCAAAACCAGTTGTCGGGATTAAAAAGGCCGCTGCAAGAACTCCTGCGATAAGGCGTTTTTTCACCTTACTTCCACCACGATTCATTTTTATTTGAACGATTACTTTTTCTTTTAACTCCGGCGGTGCAACAATCCCCTTCGCTTCTTCTTGTATAGATTCTCGAACCTTACAATCTAAACTCATTTCACATTCCCTACCTCTCCTAAAAAGATTTCTTCTACTTGCTCTTTTTGACGTAGTTTCTTTAAGGCCGAATGAATTCTAGATTTCACAGTACCAATTGGAATATGTAATATTTGTGCTACTTCTTCTTGTGAGTAATCGTGTAAGTATCTTAAAATAATAACTTGTTTCAATTTATACGGTAATTTATGAATAAGTTCGATTAGTTTTTGGTTTGATATTTTACTTACAACATCGTTAGAAAAATCAATTTGTACCGGTTTTCTCTGCTCTTCTGCTTTTTTTATAATTCGTAGTCGCATCCACCTCTTTCTTCTATAAGAGTGAATTTGTTTAATTACAAGTCCAATTAGCCAAGGACGAAATGGCTTCTCGCTATCATACTTACGAAGCGATTCATATAGTTGTATGTATATTTCTTGAACGACATCATCTACATCCGCTTTATCATCTATTAAAAAATGTGCTGTCTTATATACTTCGTGAATCGTTACATCATACAATTCGCTATACGCTTCTTTATTGCCTGATAAAGTTAATTGGATCAAATCTGTATACACTGTTTCTTCCCTCATATACCACCCCTCCTTTGTCTTACACTTTATATTGGCAAGTAATCTATATTTCGTTCGATTTTTTCAAAAGTTTTTATATAAATTAATATAATGATTCAATACGTTCATAAGCTTCACTTATAACCTTGCATAACTATTATATAATTTTCCAATTTCTGATAAAGATTTAAAATGATTTATATAGTCAAATTTAGGGGGATAAATAATGAAAGCTATCATTGTAACATCGTTCGGTGGTCCTGAAGTGATGAAATATACAGATGTGAATATGCCGGTTATTTCAGAAAATCAAGTTTTAATTCGCGTTGTTGCTACAAGTGTAAATTTCGCTGACATTAAATCACGTTATCGCAAAAAAGGAAATAAAGCACTACCTTTTATTCCAGGGATAGATGTCGCTGGTATAGTAGAACGTGTCGGCTCTCATGTAAAAAATATAAACCCTGGACAACGTGTCATTGCTTTTCCTCAAAATGGATCTTATGCAGAATACGTTGTTTCAAATGAAAATCTTACTTTCGTATTACCTGATGAAGTCGACTTTCAAACTGCAGCTGCTTGTCCGATTGTATCTTTTACAGGTTATAATTTACTCGCAAATGTTGCAAGGCTTCAACAAGGCGAATCAGTACTCATTCATGCGGCTGCTGGTGGAATCGGTACTACAGCTATTCAACTTGCAAAACTATTAGGGGCTGGAACAGTTATCGGTACTGTCGGAAGTGAAGCAAAAAAAGAAATTCCTTTATATGCTGGAGCTGATTATGTAATTTGTCATCAGAATGAAGATTTTGTAGAGAAAGTCAATGAGCTGACAAACGGTGAAGGGGTTGATGTAATTTTAGATTCTATTTCTGGAACTGTTTCGGAAAGAAGTTTAAAATGTCTTGCTTATTACGGTCGCCTCGTTCATTTCGGTAATGCTAGTGGTGAAATTGGCAATTTCCAAACGAAAGATTTACATGCAAGTTGCCGTTCTATACTCGGTTTTAGCTTTGGAACTACACGAAAAAAACGTCCTGAACTACTCCAAGCAACTGCAAATGAAGTATTCCGTTATTTGCGTGACGGACGTTTGCAAATAACGGCTACGAAATCTTTTCCACTCCAAGATGCAGGGAAAGCACATGAATGGGTCGAAAGTAGAAAAAGTACAGGGAAAGTAATACTAACTGTTCAGTCATCTTCCTAAAATGAATACTTGAAACCGAGGTGTCATTCATGGGATCACGAATTATGCATGCTATTATCGCTAACGGTATTGCCGAAAAACTATGTATTCAAGATAAAACTTCTTTCATACTTGGAGGTGTAGCTCCTGATGCAGTTCATTCAACAGAAGAAAAAGGAACTTCACATTTTTACGCTGGCACAACGAAAAATTATACGAGAAGGATAGCTTTCAATTCTTTTTTTCAAAAATATAAAGCTCAAATGGATTCCCCTTTTCTCTTAGGCTATTACACTCACCTCATTGCCGATGATAATTGGCTAAGTGGATTTTTTCTACCTTGGCTAAAAAATAGAATAGAAAATGACGAGACGATCGCACCCCTGTACTATAACGATTTTAAATTGTTAAATGCAAAGTTGCTTCATCATTACGATAAAGAACAACAGCTCTTCTCGCTTCTCAATCAAGATGCTCACATTGTCGATATTGAAGAGGTTTCTAAAGAAAATGTTTTAGAATTTCGAAAATATCTTTTTGAAGATATGTTGTATCCAGAGCAACATTTGCATAAAGACTTACAGGTGTTTACGTTTAATCAAATCATTGGTTATATTGAGACAGCTATTGAAAAAGGCGTATTTTATATTAATCAACTCTCTAATGAAAAATCCACTTCAAATATGTAATCCCCCTCAATATATTTGAGGGGGGATTTTCACATAACAATATTATTATTGGTTCTTTTCCATAACCGCAAAATAATTCCCTTCACTATCAGCAAAGTTAAAAACTTTACCAGAAGGCATAGTTACCATTTCTCCAACAGTAACATTTTTATTTGTTAAATCTGTATATAATTGATCAAGATTTTCTGAGAAGAACATTAAAGATGGTGTACCAAGATTCAATTCTGGGCTCATTTTAGAAATCACTTCTTTATTATGTAGTATAATGCTCGTTTCAGCACCGTTAGTCGGAGCGATTTCAATCCATCTCATTCCTTGCTTGTTATCTTCCTCTGCTACTACATGAAACCCTACCTTTTCCGTCCAAAAATTGACTGCCTCATCTTGATTGTTTACATACAGCATAATTTGTCCGACCTTATGAATCATTTCATTTCCCCCTAATGTTTTTTATATTCTAAGTAGGTTTCTACATGTACTATCATTATTCCTTTTGAGTTGGTATGTACTTCTTTGCAAAATTTATCGACTGACTCATCCCATCTAGTTCGTCAAAATAATCATTTCTTTCGATCATGTTATATCCATTGAAGCCAATTTAATATTCGACTTTTTTTATATTATTTCCTCGTATAAACCAAATAAATAAACTACCTTTTTTCGATACCCCCAGTAGAAGCATATAAAAAAGCACTAATACAATTCCCATTATCACTTGATTACAAACAAAAAAGACGTAACTACAAATAGTTACGCCTTCCCCATCATTTATCTAGGCTTTTTCTTCCCTGTAAACGCTGGTTTCTTTTTCTTTGGTGCTTTCGGTTTCGTTTCTACAAATGATCCTTTGAACATTTCTTGCTTCGTAAATACGATACCTAGTTTTTTCGCAAATTGCAGTAATTTACGCTCTTCTTGTGGTGTTACAAGAGATACAACAGTTCCTTCTTTACCCATACGTCCAGTACGTCCTGAGCGGTGAATATATTGGTCTACTGTGTCTGGTAACTCTAAATGAATTACATGTGTTAAGTCGTCAATATCGATACCGCGTGCTGCAATATCAGTAGCAAGTAGAATTTCTAATTTCCCGCCGCGGAATGCACGCATCGTTGCTTCACGTTCTTGCTTACTTGCTTCTGCATGAAGAGCTGCTGCTTTCATTTTACGGAATTTCAATTTCTCAGTAATTTCATCTAAACGGAATGGGTCGTTTAAGAACGCAACTGCTTTTACATCGCCCATATGCATAATTCTTCTTACGTAATCATTTTTTTCGCGTCGCTCACAAATAATATACGTATGCTCAACTAAGCTTTTTGATTCTGCACGTGTTACACGTACTAATTGTGGTTCAACTGCTAAATCACGTGCCGCATCTTCTGCAGCTTTTGTCATTGTAGCCGAGAAAAATACTAATTGACGATCGCGCATCGTAGATTTAATTACATCTTGCACTGCGCCCATCATTTTTTGTTTTACAATTTGATCAAATTCATCAAATACAATTGTTTTTACTTCATGCATTTTTAGCTTTTTCATACGAATTAATTCTAAAATACGTCCTGGTGAACCGACAATTACTCTTGGGTGTTTCTTTAATTTTTCAACTTGGCGCTTAATATCTGCACCACCAATTAAAGATGCACCTGAAATTTCAGTTCCTGCTGTAAACTTTTGAACCTCTTCATGAATTTGCATGACAAGTTCACGTGTTGGCGCTAAAACAACAACTTGTGGCTGTTTTACTTCAGGATTAATTTTATGTAAAAGGGGTAATAAGTACGCTAATGTTTTTCCTGTTCCAGTTGGAGATTCAGCTATAACGTCTTGTCCTTCTAAAATAGTTGGAATCGCTTGTTTTTGAATTTCAGTTAACTCTTTAAAACCAGCCTTCTCCCAAGCTTGTTGTAAAAATGGTTGCATATCTTTTATCATTTGTTTTTCTCCTTTATCTCTATTTTTGAAGAAAATGCTGTATTGTTCGCACCGTTTCTATCATGTGTGAAATAACAGCTATTAAATCATCAACATGGTCTTCTGTAATCGCTTTTTGAAATAGAACCTCTACCTTATTATGATATGAAATCGCTTGCTTATTATATTCGTATGAAAGTTTTTGCGTAATCATTCTTTCTTTTCCCCATATAGAATGCATGAAAGTTTCAATTTCACCGCACACTACTTCTGGTTTTTCAATCGGGAATGAAAATGCTAACTTCATTTCGCATCCTGGTGTAAATTGTGGTACTTCTAATATTTCACCAGACAAGTTCTTTGCATCCACAGATAATGAAAATGTTGCTTCTACTAACGGTTCAAACGGTTCTGTTAATTGAAATGAGATATGATATATACGACTTAATGAAGCAAGATCCATCATATCTTTTCGATCTGTTACAAGAATATCTCCATGTAGATCAAAATCATACACAGCACCTTCTACGATTACTTTTAAATTGTCAAAAGCAGTTGGATCAAACATAATTTCCTCCAAAAAACAGGCGCCTTTCGATGGAAAGGCGCCACTTGATGTATATATAGTTTACAGATAAACGAGATGAATTACAACCTTTTAGAATAAACCTACTGCTTTTCCATCTTCATTTACATCCATTTGAAGTGCTGCTGGTTGTTTTGGAAGACCTGGCATTGTTAACATTGTACCTGTTAACGCAACGATAAAGCCTGCACCGATAGATGATTTTAACTCACGAATTGTAACGATAAAGTCAGATGGACGACCTAATTTCGTTGCATCGTCAGAAAGAGAGTATTGTGTTTTCGCCATACAAACTGGTAGGTTACTCCAACCTTCTCCTTCATATTGAGCTAATTGCTTACGTGCTTTCGGAGCAAATTCAATGTCTTTTGCGCCATACACTTTTTGAGCAATTGTACGAATTTTCTCTTCTAATGGTAATTCTAATTCATAAAGTGGTGCGTAGTTGTTTTCACCTTTTTCAATTTCTTTTAACACTTTTTCAGCAAGGTCAACTCCGCCTTGGCCACCTTTCTCCCAAACTTCTGTTAAGGATACCGCATAGCCACGCTCATTACACCATTCTTGTAAGTATGCAACTTCTGCATCTGTATCTGTAATGAATTTATTAATTGCAATTACGAAAGGCACACCGAAGCTTTGAATTGTTTCAACGTGCTTCTGTAAGTTTTCCATACCTTTTGCTAATGCATCTACATTTTCTTCTTTTAATTGATCTTTTGCTACGCCGCCATGCATTTTAAGCGCACGAATCGTCGCAACAATAACAACTGCTTCTGGTTTAATACCAGCTGCACGAGCTTTAATATCTAAAAACTTCTCTGCACCTAAATCAGCACCAAATCCAGCTTCTGTAATAACATAATCACCTAATTTTGCTGCCATTGTTGTAGCGATAACACTGTTACAACCGTGAGCGATATTCGCAAATGGTCCGCCGTGAATGATAGCTGGTGTATTTTCTAGCGTTTGTACTAAGTTTGGTTTTAATGCGTCTTTTAATAATAATGTTAACGCACCTTCTACGCCTAAATCTTTAACCGTTACAGGTTGATTTGCAAAATTATAAGCAACTACGATGCGTGATAGACGTGCTTTTAAATCTTGAATATCTGTCGCAAGGCAGAATACGGCCATAATTTCAGATGCTACTGTAATATCAAAACCATCTTCACGTGGTACACCTTGAACGGGTCCACCAAGACCAATTACTACGTTACGTAGGGCACGATCATTCAAGTCAACACAGCGTTTCCAAACGATTTTACGCGTATCAATTCCAAGTGTATTTCCTTGTTGGATATGATTATCAATAAACGCCGCTAACGCGTTATTAGCAGTTGTGATCGCATGGATATCTCCAGTAAAGTGAAGATTAATGTCTTCCATAGGTACAACCTGTGAAAAACCACCACCTGCTGCTCCGCCTTTTAGTCCCATCGTTGGCCCAAGAGATGGTTCGCGAAGTGCAATTACTGTTTTCTTACCAATTTTATTAAAAGCTTGACCTAAACCAACTGTTACTGTTGATTTACCTTCTCCAGCTGGAGTTGGGTTAATCGCTGTTACTAAAACAACTTTACCGTCTTTCTCATTCTGTAAGCGCTTAAAAATATCAAGAGATAACTTACCTTTATAATGCCCGTATGGCTCTAATTCATCTTCTAAAATATTTAAATCAGCTGCAATTTCTTGAATCTTCTTCATACTCGCTTCTTGTGCGATTTCAATGTCGGATTTAACTGTTGTAGTAGTTGTCATATACCCTAGTCCCCCTTTAATTGGTTCTGATGATATTGTATCAGTTTTTTGTATTTTCTGCACTTATTTACCTCCTAAAAATTCTTTCATTTCTTTATGCGCTTTTTAACATAAATACCCATAAAAATGTTAACGATTGTTGTAACTCTGTAGATAGTTGACCTAACATCTTCTCATTTACTCCGCGCTTATATACACCGATACCATCTACAACTTTAAAACCTTGTTCTTGCGCTAACTGTTCAAATTCCCAAGGCATCATCGTATTACAAACAACATCCTTGCCATATAAACGAGGATAACTGTTCTCTCGCGGCTTTGCTGTCGGTCCTAAAATTGCAATACATGCATATCCATCCCTTTTTAGAACACGCTTTATCTCATTTAATGCTCGTAATGGCTCCTCGGTCCATTCTAAAGAATTAATTGCCATAATTGCTTCGAATTGTTCATTTTCAAATGGTAAGGAAGAAAGATCTCCTTTTATAAAGGATAAATCCGGGCCCTCTCCACGCTCCTTCCCTTTTTGAATCATCACTTCTGATAAATCCACTCCAACTGCTTTATAGCCCGCGCGACTTAATTGATATGTACCGTATCCATCACCACAACCAACGTCAAGCACCTTGGCTTCTTTCTTCACGTATTGTTCAAAAAATGGAATAATCGTACTCCTACTCCCACTATCCCACATCTCCTGACTATTTTGGTTCCAAAATTCTGCACTACTATCCCATTTTTTCTCTGCTGACTCATGCCAATTAAATTTTGTCATGTAATCCCCTACCTTCACGTTTTGTCACTCATTTCATTCTACATCATTTTCAAAAATCCCTGTTTTACCTTCATAAGGAGATGTACATGCTAATGAAGGAATCTTTATTCTCCAATTTTTGCTTTACTTGGGTTTAACTCATACTCATGTTCTTTCTTTTATGAAAGATACTATAGGTACACCCAATTGAAAGAGAGGGATGTACATGCGAAGAAAGAGAAATCATCATTTTAAAAGTGGTGAAAAAAACGAAGAGTATGCAGCTGAAATATCACCAGCTGGCATTCCAATTAGACATAAGCGTAAAGAAATTGCAAATGAAATAGAAGGTACAAATACCGGTGCAATGATAGGTTATGTCGCTTTATTTCTTTCGCTTTTCTCCATTGCATTTTATCCAGTTACACTCGGTTCTCTTGCGATTTTAGTCGGCTTATTAGCTGTCAATTTTGGAGCAAGAACACTTGGATATACCGCAATTGGTTTTGGTAGTTTTTCTGTTTTATTTACTTTACTTTATCCGCTTGCTTTGTCAGCTTTTTAAAAAAACACACCAAGTTATACTTGGTGTGTTCATTCGTGATACAACATAATATGACCGCATCCACAACAATGTTTCGCTGTAATTTCTTGAAACACTGGATAATTTTCTTCATCCCGATGCTCAATAAACACCTTTTCAAAACGGTACATGTTTGGCGCATATGCCCAGTCTTGTTTCGTACGTGCATATAATGTAGAAGAGAAAAACTCCTCACCGCCACAAACAATACATGTGTTCTTCATCAATACCCCTCCTATGCTTGTCTTACTTCATCTATATGAACATAAGCATAAGAAAAAGACCTTCTATTACTAGAAAGTCTTCTCTGAAACAAAAAGAAATGTACCAAACATTCCTACTCCGCTATATTCTTTCGTAACACCAGCTTCTGTTTTAAATGTTTGCTTTACAGTCATAAAGAATACACCATTTCGTGCATCTGTACTTTCAAATTTTAGTTTTTCTTTTTTACCATCTACATTTTGTGTGCATTCAAAACTACTCTCATCACATTTCAATGCATACTTATCTTCTAGATACAATTTAAAATCTGATTCTTTCGGACAAGTGATAAGTAAAATTGCCACAAGAATAATACTTACAATACCCACAATTGTATAATACTTCTTCATTTGTACTCCTTTCAAAAGACAAGAAAACTTGACTGCATGCGCCAAGTTTTCTTAGTCTACAACCCATTGCCACTCTTGTTCTTTCTTATCAAAAATAAGCCAACCAGTCTCTGTTGCTTCTTCTTTCAATTCATCGATATTATCTAGTACCTCATCCGTACTTTCATACGAACCCACTACATATACCGGAATTTCGAGACCCCTTCTTGACTCAATTTTCCCTGCCAGATCAATATAAAGACCATCTTCCATTAATGGAATAAGCCCCATAATCACTTCTTTAGAAATTGCTGGGAAAATTTTTGATTTTTGGAAGAAAGAAAAACGTTTCTTACCGAAAGCACCGAGTTTATAAGGAATAACTTTACTTAACATTCCTACAAAATCAGCAATTCTACGATAATACACTTTGTTGTACCATCCGTCATCATGTGAAAAATAAACAAATCTATTTTTCAATAGCGGAAAGAACGTTCTTGCAAGTGGTTCTTTTTTGTGAGCCAAATATAAAAGCTCTGCAATTTCTTTTGGCTCTAGTTCATCTAAATCGCTTGCATCATCAAAATCTACCCAACAAAATTCATCAAATTCATCAATCTCTGCTTGAATTAACTTATGTATATTTTCTTCCTCAACATATTCAAATAAAGTATGATAATGAAAATCTGTCCATTCAAAGTTATGCTTCAAAAGCAACACTTGATGAAGCGGTGAAGGGATGTTACTTGCAAACTCTTTAAACGTAATTCCTGATGTAATAAAACAATGACCCCGACGATTACCATTAATATATATCATATTCTTTACTTGGTCAGATCCTCCAGACAAAGCACCTAGCCACCTTCGTTTTATATGTTTCAATTCTATAGCATATTTTAACATGAAAAATTTTAGAAACATAGAAAAAACTTCAAAAACTATTTACAATTTCATGTGTTTTATTACATAGTGATTACAAGAAAAAACACCTGCTCATAAGCAGGCGTTTTTAAAGGATTTCATCTGGGTTTTGAGGATGATGATTTCCCTCTTTCTTTTCATCTTTTTGGAACATCGATTGAATTTTATCAATTGTTTGTGGAGCTAATTCAATCATTTTTTCTGCTAAATGTGTCGCATTTTGTAAATGAAGAATATTTACTCCATCTTTATTCACCACAAGAAATGCTACTGGTGTAATAGAAACACCACCCGCGCTACCGCCACCAAATGCAGGGTTACCGTTCGCTCTTTGTCCATCATTCGTTTGGAAATCAGAACCTCCTGCTCCAAACCCGAACGCTACTTTAGAAACAGTTAACACTACACCACCGTCAGCCGTTTGAACAGGCTCTCCAACAATCGTATTTACATCGACCATTTCTTTTAAATTTTCCATTGCCGCTTTCATTAATCCTTGAATTGGATGATCCACCGTTCATAACCTCCTTTGTCATATCTTTCCTAGTTTTTCCGAAAGTTTGTGAACTAAACATAAAATTTTATATTGCTTTCAAAAAACTTAAGTTGTAATATTTAGAAAAATAAAAAAGAGGTCGACCTACTAATCACTTTAATCACCTTACATAATTAAATTTTCTTTTAGAAGTTAAAATACTCTCCTATAAATTATTACTTTTTTACCACCAAAACTTACAATACGCACTTTCTTTATGCCTTACGTTTCGATATACCTTTTTTATTTTTCCTTTGATATCTTGGAGTTTCTCTTTTATGTTGCTCCCACGTTTTATTAAATGACTGAAATTTAAACTTGCAATATGCTAATAGCTGAAATCCTGCTGCTGCGATGGCTATCGTATACAGTGAACTCCCCCCCACTTAGTATCTCTTATGAGCATACCCCTAAGTGGGAGCTTCTCGGTTCATCGCTACTTTTGATAGCTAACAAATTTGTCCTAGGACAGCCGAGCTAACTCCCTTGTTCCAAAGGTTATTTTGTTACTATTTATGCCAACGCTAGTAAGCGTATGGCTTCTTTTTTGATATTGATAGCTGCGTTATAATCACGGCCGATTGTGAGTCCACACGAACACGCATACATGCGTTCACATAATGGCATTTCTTTTTTATTTCTACAACGACTACACATCTTTGTAGAAGGAAACCATTTATCTATTTTTACAAGCTGTTTTCCTTGTTCTTGCAGCTTATATTCTAAAAATGTCGTGAACATCCTCCAACCGTTGTCCGCTACACTTTTACCAAAGCGAAGTGCTCGTGACATTCCTTTCATATGTAAGTCTCCAATTGCTACAACGTCAAAATTCGTAGCTAATTCTTTAGACTTGTGATGAAGAAAATTTTTACGTTGATTGGCGACCTTTTCATGCAACTTCGCTACACGAATACGTTGTTTATTCCAGCGCACTGAACCTTTCACACGCCTTGCTAATACTCGTTGTGCCTTCGCTAATTTGTCTAATATCTGATGATAAAAGCGAGGATAATTGGCTTTCTCATCTTCGCTACTCACGTACAATTCAGCCATTGCGAAGTCTAATCCAACTACACGTTCTACTTCTTTTGGAGTGATTTCTTTTTCATATTCGGTCAAAATAGACACGTAATACTTACCAGTTGGTGTCATCGAAATCGTACATGATTTGATGATATGATTTGGTGGGATCTCTCTATGTTGCTTCAGTTTCACCATTTTCAATTTTGGTAATTTGATATAACCATGAAATAACATAATATTTCCGTTTACTCGATTCGTTGTATAGGATTTTCTACTCTTTTTATTTTTGAATGTAGGAAACTCACTTTGACCACAAAAAAAATTCTTATACGCAGTTTGCAAGTTTAATTGAGCGTTGGCCAATGCCAATGAATCAATTTCTTTCAACCATTCATACTCCACTTTATATTTCGCAGGAGTAGGGAATTTTTGTTTCTTCAGCTCTTCCTTGTTCGCTTTGTGTTTTTCATATATTTCTTTCCGTTCAGCCAGCATTTTATTATACACAAAACGTACACATCCGAACGTTTTACATATGAGATGTGCTTGTTCTTCTGTTGGATACAGACGAAATTTATACGCCTTATTCTGCTTTGGCATATCCATTCACCTCATTTTCCGCTTTATTTCCCATAAGCTATGACGGTGATCACACAACCTGAACACTACAAGATTATTATCTACTTTCATTGTTATACCAAACTTTACCTCTTATAAGACTGATTATATGAGGGGCGAAATAAATAGGAAACTCAAATGTTTGGCTACGCCAAACCAACATTCATCCCCCACCTACCGCTAGACTATCGTCTTTCACACGCCTCTGGGAGGATACTTCTTTCGGATAATACGTTAAAAGGGGCCCTACTACATACCTAAAGTATCCCACCCATAATCGTTATGAAAATATATCAAAATAAAACTAGTTGCTGCGTAAAATGTAGCCCACTTCATCATCTTTCCCTTTGTTTTATTAAAGAAAGAAGCATACCTTTCATCCATACTAAACGCACCTTCACTCGCTTGTTTAAACGTATCAAGCGTTGTCACAATATGAACAATAATTCCACCTAATACTAATAGCCCTACATAAACACGTGTATTGAGATCAATTGAATGCTCTATCATCCCAGAAAGTACAAATAACGTGCTTTAGGGAATAAATATAGAATTAAAAACATTACTTGCAAACCATATAACACTAATTCAATCCTAACAATTACCTTATCAAACAAGGTAGTATAATAATCCATTCCTCCCACAAAAATAATAACCATAAATAATGAAGTATAAAATATCGTTCCGAGCATAAAACCCGTAGCACCTTCAGGACTTAAACGTCCTTGACATGTCATCCTAAACTTATCTAAATCTTCTTCTTTTATATCCCACACCCTGACTCTTCACCCTCTATACAGTTTAAATAAATTTCATTCACTTCAATTCTATTTCACTCTTATTTACTTTCCGGTTTGGATTTTGTATTTCGCTTTCGAATTCTCCCACGCATTCTCTCATTCTCTTCCCATGACATATTAAATGACTTGAATTTAAATCTACAGTACACCAATAGTTGAAATTCTGCCGCTCCAATGGCTACTGTATACAGTAAAACAATACCTACCGCATAAAGAACTAAAACATCAATTCCATAACCATTATGAAAATATATCAAAATAAATAGGATTAGCACATATATTGTAGCCCACTTCATCACATCTCCTTTTCTTTTACTAAAAAATGAGATGGATCTTTCATCCTTACTAAACGCACCTTCACTCGCTTGTTTAAATGTATCAATTGTTGTCACAATATGAACGATAACTGCTCCTACAAATAATAACCCTACACAAATTAAAGTCATTCGATCGATTGAATAATCAGATATCCCAGGAAGAACTAACGCTGTAAATGTTATTGTACCTAATTGAAATGCATATAATAATACAACGAGCGTTTGTAACTTTTGAAATTTATAACGTGCTTTTGGAAATGAATATAGAATTAAAAAGATGAATTGTAAGCTATATAAAACAATTTCAATTTTAACAATTGTTTTGTCAAAGAAAGTATTATAATACTCCAAGCCCCCCATAAAAATAAAAAACATAAATACTGAAGTATAAACTATCCCTCCAATAAAGAAAACCATAGCCCCCTCAGGACTTAAACGATTATTACATGTCATTCGAAATTCATCTAAATCTTCTTCTTTTATATTCCACATCCTGGCTCTTCACCTTCTATACGTTTCAATTATTTTTCGAACACTAAAATTCTATTAATATATTATTTATTTTTCGTTTTGAATTTCTTATTTTGTTTTCGAATTCTCCCACCCATTCTCTCATTCTCTTCCCATGACATATTAAATGACTTGAATTTAAATCTACAGTACGCTAATAGTTGGAATTCTGCCGCTCCAATTGCAACCGCATACATTAATACAGTTCCCACTCCATACATAACAAAAAAATCAATTGAATAATCATTTTGAAAATACATCAATATAAGAGTTATTAGTGTATATATTGTAGCCCCCTTTATCATAGTTCTTTTTGTTTTACTAAAAAACGATGTGGATCTTTCATCACTACTAAACGCACCTTCACTTGCTTGTTTAAATGTATCTAGCGTTGCTACAATATGGATAATAACTGCTCCTACAAATAATAGCCCGGTATACATCCTACCAGTTGAATTGTCAGCCATTTCAGAAACAATCGAAACTACAAATAATATCGTTCCAAATTGAAACGCATATAGTAATACGATTAGCGTTTGTAACTTTTGAAATTTAAAACATGCTTTCGGAAATAGATATATAATTAAAAATATAATTTGAATACTAAATAACACAATTTCAGTTTTAACAATTGTTCTATCAAAGAAATTGCTGTAGTAATTCAAATCACCTACAAAAATAATAAACATAAATATCGAAATATAAAATATTGTTCCAAGCATAAATCCCGTCGCACCTTCAGGACTTAAACGGCTTCTGCATGTCATCCGAAATGCTTCTAAATCTTCCTCTTTTATATTCCACATCCTGACTTTTCACCTTCTATACAGTTTAAATAATTTTCAGGCACTAAAATTCCATTACATTCTTAACATTTTTAAGTACATAAATCTTTTTTGTACAATGAAATTTAGATAATCTTTTAGGTATATCATTACCACATCCTAATAAACTTGCTAATACTGACAGAACTATCATCATCTTAGCTTTCTTCTTTAACTTCATACTGACACCCCGTTAGTTACTCTAGGGATTTTTAGGTTCATTATGTTCCCTTTTGGAAAGTAATACACTTCACCTTTACTTACTGGTATTTATTTACTCATACAGATTATATTGAAGATACTTTAATTTTTAATAGCATCGATTTATATACAATCCTTAATTGCTTATATATTCTATTTGAATTTTCAGAAACCAAAACTTATTTTATTTCTTTTGCTTTCTTTTCCTCTCTCTCTTTATAACGCTTTAAGAATTCCTGGCGTTCTCTTTCATGTTCTTCCCACGAAATATAAAATGATGGAAATTTGAATCTGCAATAGGCTAATAATTGGAACTCTGCTGCACCTATGGCTACTGCGTACATTACAAGGGTTCCTGCCATATACCCCACTAAAACCCCTGTTTCATAATTATTATGAAAATAAATTAAAATAAGAAGGGTTAGTACATATATCGTAACACCAATCATTGCATTGGCTTTTGTTTTACTAAAAAATGAAGTTGCTCTTTCATCCATACTAAATACCCCACTCTCTGCTTGTTTAAAGGTATCAATCGTTGTCACCAGATGAACAAAAACTGCTCCTAGAAACAATAAACCCACATACAATAATGTAATTTGATCAATTGAATAATTCGAAATTGCTGGAAGTATAAACAATGTGAATCCTATAGTTCCTAGCTGAAATGCAAATAATAATATCACAAGTGCTTGCAACTTTTGATATTTGAAACGAGCTTTTGGAATTAGATATAGAATGAAAAAGATTACTTGCAAGGTATATAAAACTAATTCAATACTAACAATTATTTTGTCAAAGAGATTTGGATAATAACCCCAGCCAAATTTAATTAATGCTACCAAAATAAAAAGCATGAATAATGAACTATAAACTATTCCTCCAAACATAAACACCATAGAATCTTCTGGGCTTAAGCGATTTCTACATGTTATTTTAAATTCATCTAAATCTTTTTCTTTTATATTCCACATATAATTACACCACCTTTTCTAAAATCATGTAATAACTCTATTTTTGTAGACAAACTGAGCGTAAATAAATGTTTTTAGTATTTCATATTAAACTAGCCTTTTTTACTTTTTTTAACAAACACAAAATACAGCGATAGCATTAGTATTAAGCCTATTCCACAAACCAATACACCTCCATATTCTTTCTGGTATAAAAAAATAAACATGGTAACAATATAGCTCGGTATTGACAAAATAATGAGCCACTTCCCCAGAAACTCTGCTATTTTATATAGAATTAAAAAAATAAACATAATCCCGACAATAATAGGTGCTATTGTACTTTCAAATAAACCCTTTTCTGTTTTTGCAGTTTTGGAATCTTTATTCAAGATATTACATTCCTCTCTTTACTAGTTAATTTATGATAATGTATTCATTCTATCTTCAATATAAGTTTACGAGTATCATTTACAACTTTCATTTCAGTTTTTGTTTCGCTTTTGTTCTTTCTCTCTTATTCTTTTTCTATTTGCTATAAATTCTTGGCGTTCCTTTTCATGTTGTTCCCACGTAATATTAAATGATGGGAATTTGAAGCGACAATACACTAATAGGACGAATTCTGCTGATGCAACGGCAAATACATATAATATAATTGTTTGTAAAAAATAAAACACCATCGGCTTTAGCGTAAAACGAATACTTGCAAAGATTAATATCAATAGGACAACTATATAAATTACCATTCCAATTAACATCCAGAGTTTTGTATTAGTAAAAAATGAGACTGATTCCCCTTCCAACTTATAACCTCCATATTTTGCTTTTTTAAAAGTATGGATTGTAATTACAATATGAGTAGTAATCGCTCCTAATAATAATAGACCTATATAACATACGGTTAGATTTTCACAAGTATATCCAAATATCGCTTCAATTAATACATAAGCATACCCTACCGTTGCAACCTGAAACGAGTTAAACACAATTACAATGGCTTGTAACTTTTGTAATTTAAATCTTAATTTCGGAAATGAATAGATAATCAAAAAAAGGATTTGCAGAATATATAATACTGACTCTACAGAAACAAATATTCGTTCAAAAGATTTTGGATAAGCCTCCCAACCAAGTTGTAAAAAACCCAAAACAATAAAAAACATCGGTAATGAAGCGTATACAAAAACTCCAACTAAAAAGGCCATTACACCACCAGGACTTAATCGGTTTTTATTTGTAATTTTGAAAAAGTCTAAATCTTCTTCCTTTATTTTAAGCATTCATCTTTCCTCATTTCGACACAAAACTTATTTTATTTCTTTAGTTTTCTTTTTTCCCTCTCTTCATAAAGCTTTAGTCTTTTCTGACGTTCTCTTTCATGTTCCTCCCACGAAATATAAAATGACGGAAACTTAAATCTACAATAGGCTAATAATTGGAATTCAGTTGCACCTATGGCTACCGCATACATTACAAGAGTTCCTGCTATATACCCTACTAATATCTCTGTTTCATAATCATTATGAAAATAAATTAAAATAAGTAGGGTTAGTACATATACCGTAACACCAATCATTACGTTGTTTTTTGTTTTACTAAAAAATGAAGCTGCCCTTTCATCCATACTAAATGCTCCACTCTCTGCTTGTTTAAAGGTATCAATCGTTGTCACTAGATGAACAAAAACTGCTCCTAGAAACAATAAACCTAGATACAATAATGTAATTTGATCAATCGAATAATTTGAAATTGCTGGAAGTATAAATAATGTGAATCCTATAGTTCCTAGCTGAAATGTACATAATAATATCACAAGCGCTTGCAACTTTTGACATTTAAAACGAACTTTTGGAAATAGATATAGAATGAAAAAAATTACTTGCAAACCATATAACACTAATTCAATACTAACAATTATTTTGTCAAAGAGATTTGGATAATAACCCCAGCCAAATTTAACTAATGCTCCCAAAATAAAAAGCATGAATAATGAACTATAAACAGTTGCGCCAAGTATAAACACCATGGAGCGTTCTGGGCTTAAGCGATTTTTACATGTTATTTTAAATTCATCTAAATCTTCTTCTTTTATATTCCACATATAATTACACCATCTTTTCTAAAATCATGTAATAACTCTATTTTTGTAGACAAACTGAAAGTAAATAAATGTTTTTAGTATTTCATATTAAACTAGCCTTTTTTACTTTTTCTAATAAACATAAAATATAACAATAACATCGATATTAACCCTATCCCACCGCCCAACACTCCTCCATATTCTTCTAGATATATGCAAGAAATATACTACCAATAAAAAATATTATTCAGAAGATAACAATCCACTTCCCCAGAAACTCTACTACTTTATATAGAATTAAAAAGATAAATATAATCCCAACAATAATAGGTGCTATTACACTTTCAAATAAACCTTTTTCTTTTTTTACAGCTTTAGAATCTTTATTCAAGATATTACATTCCTCCCTTTACTAGTTAATTTATGAATAATGTATTCATTCTATCTTCAATATAAGTTTACGAGTATCATTTATAACTTTCTTTTCAGTTTTTGTTTCGCTTTTGTTCTTTCTCTCTTATTCTTTTTCTATTTGCTATAAATTCTTGGCGTTCCTTTTCATGTTGTTCCCACGTAATATTAAATGATGGAAATTTAAAGCGACAATACACCAATAGGACGAATTCTGCTGATACTACAGCGAATATATATAATATTATTGTTTGTGTCACATAAATTGCCATTTCATCAAATGTATAATTAAGGTTTAAAAAAATTAATACAAGTAGAACTATTACACCGATCGTTATTCCGATCAATAAATATAATTTCGTGTTAGTAAAAAATGAGACAGCCGGTCCTTCTAATTTATATCCTCCATGCTTTGCTTTTCTAAAAACATCGATCGTTGCTACAATGTGGGTACAGATTGCTCCTAATAGTATTAAACCGATATAAACCAATGTTTTATTGTCACATGGAAAATCATATATTCCTTCAACAACCATAACTATGAAAGGTAATGTCGCTAACTGAAAAGCATAAAATACAGTTACGATTGTTTGTAGTTTCTGTAATTTAAAAGCAATCTTTTTAGACATGAATAATATTAAAAAAACGAACTCCAAAACATACAACTTAACCTCAGTTTGTACAACTATCTTTTCAAAAGGAGTTAGAGAAATCTTATCACCGTTCAGCAAAACACCTAAAAACATGATGAGCATTGGTATAGAAGTATATGCAAAAACTCCCCCATAAAAGATTCTTATATAATCCGGACTTAATTGGTTTTTATTTGTAATTTGAAAAAAACCTAAATCTTCTTCCTTTATTTTAAGCATTCATCTTTCCCCATTTCGACGCAAAACTTATTTTATTTCTTTAGTTTTCTTTTTTTCCTTCTCTTCATAAAGCTTTAGTCTTTTCTGACGCTCTCTTTCATGTTCCTCCCACGAAATATAAAATGATGGAAATTTAAATCTACAATAGGCTAATAATTGGAACTCTGCTGCACCTATGGCTACCGAATATAGTATAAGGGTCAATACGGCATACCAACCTATTTGCTCCATCGTATAATCATTATTAATATAAATTAAGATTAGGAGAGTTAATACATATAATATAGAAGCAATCATAAAAAAATCTTTTGTCTTACTAAAAAATGAAACTGAATTTTTCCACTTACTAAATGCGCCTTCGCTAGCTTGCTTAAAGGTATTAATTGTTGTAAAAATATGAATAATAAAGGCTCCTAACAATAATAAGACTACATAAGTCAATGTAACACGATCATTGGAATAACTGAAAATACTCGAAACAACTACTGTTACAAATCCTATAGTCGCAAGTTGAAGTGCATATAGCAATATAACTATAGCTTGTAACTTTTGAAATTTAAAACGGGCTTTGGGAAATAAATATACAATAAGAAAAATGATTTGTAAGCTATACAAAAATAACTCTATTTTAATAATTGTTTCCTCTAGTAAACTAGGATATACGGACCAACCAAATTTCACCAAACCATAAATTACACCTAACATTATTAATGAGGTGTATATGATTGAACCTAACATAAAACCTACAGCAGCCTCAGGACTTAAACGATTTCTACATGTTATTTTAAATTCATCTAAATCTTTTTCTTTTATATCCCACATCCAAGTTTCCCACCTTTAACTACCTTTACTTAAATCATGTAGATTAAATATAAAAACCTTCTCATTTTAACGAAAAGAGAAGGTTTTCTTGCTGTTATACATTCATGCCATATTTAAAGCTTTCCCTCTTCAAATAACGTATTATAGTTAATCTTTGAAATTTTATTTCCGCTATTAATTTAGACATTTTTATTTTTCTTAAAAAACACCAAATATGCAAATAATGACGAGATTAAGAGGAATACACCTGCCCCTATACCCTCATATATTTTAAAATAAACAGCAGCAATTATCACAAATATTGACATTATTATTATTAGAATCATTGTATATTTCATTATAAATTCTAACGCTTTATATATAGATACTATTGTCCTCTCAAAACAACTTTTCTCTGTTTTCAAAACATTCTGCTCCTTATTCAAAGTAACACCTTCCTCTCCTTACAAATTGACTTTTGAATAAACTTTCTCCTTCAAAATAGCAACAAAGTAAACTATAGAACGTAACTACTACCAATTCAGAATAATCTAACTGAAAATCACATGTCGAAATATTAAGTTAATTATATATAGATTTGAGAACGAAAAACCTCCTCATTCTAACGAGAAGAGAAGGTTTTATTTATGTCACATCCCCATATACTATTCAAAACTATCTCTTTTAAGATATTTCATGATGCTTCCATATTTTAAAAATCTCAAGCTTCAAATATTATACTTCACTATATACCGCGATTTTCACTTCAACATACTGTAAAGACTCATCACCGCTAAACACATGATAAATTGGCGAAGCTAAATTCAGATTATTATCCTCCATATATTGGAGCATTTCACCATATACCTGCTCTGTTAATTTTTCATAATCTCCCGTATATCGTTTCATGAGCATCTCATCAACATAATAATAGCTCCTAAATTGAAGTGTTTCTGACGTTGGAATTTTATCTTCATTTACCGGCATAAATAATTCAATATACATATTTCCATCAGACGGTATATTTTTCAAAGCGTAAAACATAGGACCTTTTATCGTTAAATTCGCTTTTGAAATTTCTGACATAAAATCTTCAATTGCTTCTTTCATATCTGGGTAATGAAAAATGTATTCTCTTGAAACAACATTTGTATATGCAATACTTTGTTTTTCAATTAGCATTTCACTGTTTCACCTACTTCTATAATAGGAGCATAAATATCTAACCATGTATCACCATATACATCTAAACATACGTGATAAAAACTACTATCTAATTTCATATGATGCTGCTCTGCAACCTCACGTATTAGGTTATAAGCCTCCTCAATATCACCATCTTCATCTGTAAATCGCACACATAGAGCACTCTTAATAATTAAAGCATCATAATACTCATATGCAGAGCTCTCACCTAAATCAACTCTTCCGTTGACAGGAATACAATACGTATATTCCCCATATTCTGGTTCATTTTCTAACTGTGAATATTTATATAGAACAGGTCCTACTGCATATATCCCATTACGAACTACTTGATTTCTAAGTGCTCTTGCGGGTAACAACCAATCTTCTTTTTTTACAATTTGAGTAATGCTAATTAAATTTAAAAGTGATAATGCTTTATGCTGAACTTTCACAAAATCTACTCCTTTTTGATAGTATTGATTTATAAACATTCATTACTACATATGTAGTAATGAATGTTTAAGATGCAAAACTTATTTTATTTCTTTAGCTTGCTTTTTTTCCTTTTCTTCATAAAGCTTTAGTCTTTTCTGACGTTCCCTTTCGTGTTCCTCCCATGAAATATAAAATGATGGAAATTTAAATCTACAATAGGCTAATAATTGGAACTCTGCTGCACCTACGGCTACCGCGTACATTATTAAAGTTCCTCCCGCATACAATCCAAAAATCTTCAGTGTATAATCATTATGCACATAAATTAAAATGAGAAGAGTTAACACATAAATTAGAGCACACTTAATTGCAGTCCTCTTTGTTTTACTAAAAAATGAAGAGGATTCTTCTCCCGTATTAAATGCCCCTTTACTTGCCTGTCTAAAAGTATCAATAGTCGCTAAAATATGCAAAATGACTGCTCCTAAAAATAATAACCCAACATACATTAATGTAATTTGATCAATCGAATAATTTGACATCCCTGGGATTATCAGTATTGTAAATGTTATAGTACCTAGCTGAAACGCATATAACAGTACCACAAGTGTTTGTAGTTTCTGAAATTTAAATGACATCTTAGGAAACAGATAAATAATTAAAAAAATTACTTGAAGACTATAAAACACTAACTCAAAGCTAACAATTATTTTATCAAAGAGAGTCGGGTAATAACTCCAACCAAACCTTATTAACCCTACAATAAGAAAAAACATTATTAATGAAATAAAAAACATCGTTCCAAACATAAACCCTGTAGCCCAGTCGGGACTTAAGCGGTTCTTACAAGTACTTTTAAATTCATTTAAATCCTCTTCTTTTATATTCCACATTTGACTTCTCCACCTTCACTCTGGACTATATTGTATCACCAAAATAAATCTGCAAGTTTCTTAGTCACCGATTTTATACCTTTTTTTGTTCCGCTAACCACACTTTCTCCGCCTAACCCACCAAATTCAGCATTTACGGCCAACGAAGCAACTATTCCAACACCTGCTCCAACTGCAGTTCCAATAGGCGGAAGGAAAAACGAGCCTGCTACGGCACCAGCCGCTGCCGCTCCAGCAGTTGCTCCAACATCTACCGCTGAATCCGTTGCTATATCCACAACGTCATGTAATTGCCAACCACCATTCTTTTTAGCATTATCGCTAGCCTCTACAACATTATTTGCAACGGAAAGAACAGATCCAGCTATCCCAAAACTTTTCATTGTTTTCCCTACTCCACCTAATTCTTTGAGTGTATCCTTCCATTTCCAAGGCTTCAGATCAGTAATACCTTTTCCAAGTTCTTTTTTAAGTGAACTCCAAGAATTATTTCCCACAGCCTTCACAAGCCCATTCTTATCCCAATCTACATGGAAATCTTTATACGCTTTGAATTCCGGTAATTCCACAATCTCTCTTTTCGCTATTCTTACTTCTTTATCGGTTACTTTGGGATCAGTTGGCCTCATCCAACCAGTTAAATACTCTTCTACTCTACCTTTAAGAAATTTAAAAATATGATCCTCGTTCTTATCAGCCTTTAAAAATTCAAGAGCTTCTACCATTTGTTTCGGTTTGGTTGTTTTTAATAAAAATTGTCCCTCACCATCTATAATGTCAAACTGCGTACCAAACCCTAAAACTTTTTTCATATAATGGTAGCGCAAAAATGAAGATACCACTCCTTTTCCCCATTTATTTCCTTTATTAAAACCGCCTATCCAAGCTTTCGAATTCACAACTGTTGCTGCTACCCATTCTTCGGGCATTATTTTTTCTATTGAATCACTAGAAAAATCCCCACCATAAGCTTGTACTCGATTCATTCCATCATCTAACTCACGCATCATTTCTTGAAACGTCTGTAGGTCACTTTGGTTACTATTATAAGCTTCTAATTTTTCTAAAGTGTCACTAATTTCCTTTTGGCTTTTTATAGACCCTTCCATGATCCCTGCTGATGATGGATATTGAATTGCGATGATGTCGCTAACAGACCCCACTGTTTGTTTTGCTTGGTCATTAGATAGATTAAATCCTTCACTATACCCATTAATTTTTTTCTTTACATCATCCAAGTAAATCCCATAAATCTTCGTATCAGCATCACTGTCAACAGTACTATTGAAATCATTAATACTTTTTTGAAATTGTTCTTTTAATAATTCCACTGCTTCCATATACTTAAAAATAATACTTCCATGAACTGTAGATAAATAATTTTTAATATCAGAAGCAGCTTTCCCTTGAAAAGAGTTAATCTCTGTAAAATCAAGTATTTTTTGCATCAAACATTCAAACTGTTGATTCAACTCAGTGGCACTTGCTTGAAATCTATTTTGAAGTTCTTTTACTTCTTGTAACTCTATATTTTTATCCACTCTTCTCCCACCCTATTTTAATTTTTCATAGCATGATGAATTGAACCGATCCTTAATTGCTTCTCAAGTTGTTCGTCTTTTTCGACTATTTTCTCCCCAGTTTGTTGTATTTTATTTAAGTCATTTTCTAATATCTGTTCGTATCGCTGCACCTTTTGAGATAACTGTTCAATTGCTTCACAATATTGAATCAGCCTAGTCAAATTCGTACGATGTAACTGCATACCATTAAATTTAGTCTTACCTAAATCACTAGCACCACTTTTCAAATCACTTACTTTCGCATCAAATACCCCTTTATTTAATTTAATTTCCCCCATTTATCATTTCCCCGCCTTCTGTACTTCTACTTGAATACTAGCGTCAACCATTGAAACACTTCTACTTAGAGAAAGAATACTAGACTCACATGTAGCGATTTCTCTTTCAAGCCGCCGTATAGCTTGATCGATGTCTTCTTGCACTCTTCCTAGTTCTCCGATAAACTTCCCTAAATTCGAAATGACTTGTTGTTCATACGTTTCTTTAAAAGCAGTTGCTCTTTGCCCTTTCCAACTACTCTCGTTTATTTCTAAAGACTTAAACTGCTCTTGATTTTGTTTAATTGCTTCAAGATTATTTACAAATTGCCCTTTAGCAGTTATTAGCCTTCGTAGTTTCATTTGTAATTCAGCCAATTGCCCTTGTTGATAACTTATACTACTTAATAAACCAGATTTTTGACTATTTAATTCCTCTATCCCCATGTAAATCCCCCCTTAAATAGTTGGCACTTTAATTCTAGTAGCAAAACGATTTTCAACAAAATACCCTTCAAATGGGTTTAATTTTGTACTACTTAAATCTTTATTAGATACATCGAAGACCATTTGGCCTGATGATTTTCTAAGTAAAATAACATGAGATTGCGTTTTTATTGTTTTTGAAACTAAGTCGTATCGACTGTCAATTGAATCAACATCACAGCCAATTACGAAGTGGATGCCCATAAATGCACCATTTGTTATTAATTCCGCTAAACTATATATATCGCTATCTTCTAAATTACTTAAAATATCATTTACATCTGCAATTACGATTACAATCGGCTTAAATTTCTTAATAAATTCTGCCGGGTTCACTGTTTCACTTGATACTTCCTGCTCCTCTTTAAACGCCGCTTCTCTCGATTTATAAGCGTTTGTAACTTGTTTAATCGTTTTCTCAATTCCTGTTTTTTCAGCTACATATAAAGCAGCGCTCTCTCTATAGTTTGAGAAATTTCGTGTTCTTGTATCAATTAAACCTAGGTCAAAGTGTCCACTGTCTGCTAACTGTTGAAGGAATTGATGAACTACATTTTCAACTTCATCTTTCTTGATTCCCCCTACAACAATATTAGACGCTTCCGTTAAATCTAATTCGAGAGGCGTAACGTTTTCTGTCTCTACACCAAATGTTAGTTTGCCTGCTTCAATAATTTTTCTTGTTTCTGGCCATGCAATGAATTCCTTGTATTCCAGAACTTCAGGTACCATAGGAATTGCTTTCGGTCTTTCTCCATCCCAGAAGGAATCCATCTCTTTTCCTTCAGCTTGTATATTTTCAATTCGAGTAAGGACATCTTCTCCATTTGTCGGTAAAGCTGTTTGGAAGATTGTTGGTTCGTCAATTTTAACTAAACCACGGCCTGCTAATTCTTCAATTTTTAACTCTGTTCTTCCTACAATAGCTCTAGATTCTGCCTCATCTATCATATATAGCGCAATTTGTAGTTTAATATTTGTATTTACTTGTACTCTCAATGCATTTTGACGTGTAGCCGTAAGCATTAAATGAATTCCTACCGCTGCCCCTTCACGTACAATTTGTGCAACAATGCGTTCAAAGTCTTCGACAAATCCAGCTTCTCTAACAGCATCATAGTTATCTAACGTAATTAATATTGTTGGTAATACTTCTTTACTAGCTCTCTCATACATTTCAAGACTCGCAACACCGTATTTACTTAGCAATTGCTTTCTATCTTTTAATAGGTCTTCTATGCGACGAAGAAATTTCTCACATTTTTCAACTTGATCTAATGTAATGATGTCTGCCACATGCGGTAAAGATTTTAATGGCATTAAACCGTTCGTTCCGAAGTCTAATAAATACACATGCAAATGCTCCGGACTATGCTGACGAGCTACATCCATAATGACTGATTGTAAGAATGTTGATTTTCCATAGCCTGGACTTGAGAAGACCGCTACGTGCCCGTCTTTACTAATATCTAGTGTTAATGGTGTTTGTGATTGTAATTCAGGCTGATCTAGTAGACCAACTGTTGCTTTTAATGGTTTCTTTTCTTTCGTCCATGCTTCTTTGAACTGAATAGCGTGTAAGTCTTGTAAATATACGCTTTCTGGAAGTGGTGGTAACCACGGTCTAGCTAACGCTTCAATTTCATTTACTTCTGCGTAATCGTGAATGTAGTCAATAACAGCATCCAGTTCAGATGGTACGCTTATTACTTCTTTACTACTACCAAGTCCACTTAAGTCTTCGCTTAATATTTCATATTGTCCTAGATCATTTATTGCATATATTGTTGCGTCTAAATGTTCTTTATCTTCTTTGTTTTCTACATAGTCTGCTCCACTCCAAGCTGATTGGAATAGTTCATATATTTCATTATTCCCAACTTGTAAGTAAGCACGTCCTGGTAATGTAATTTCAGCAGCATCTGGTGTTTTTAAAATTTCATTACTATCTGACGTATTTTGAACTTTTAATGCTAGTTTAAATTTCGAGTTACTCCAAATTTGATCATCTACAACACCACTCGGTTTTTGCGTAGCTAATATTAAATGGATTCCAAGTGAACGACCGATACGCGCTGTTGAAACTAACTCTTTCATAAATTCTGGTTGTTCTGACTTCAGTTCCGCGAATTCATCACTAATTAAAAATAGATGTGGCATCGGTTCACTTACTAAGCCTTCTTTATACAGTTTTTGATACTGATTAATATGGTTTACATCATTTTCGCCAAATAATCGTTGTCTTTTTTGTAATTCAGCTTTAATTGATGCGAGCGCTCTCATACTTTGTGCTCCATCTAAGTTCGTAATTGTTCCTAATAAATGCGGTAAGTTTTTGAATAAATTCGCCATACCGCCACCTTTATAGTCAATTAATAAAAAGGCTACTTCGTACGGATGGAAATTAACTGCTAGAGATAAAATGTACGATTGTATAATTTCCGATTTACCTGAACCTGTTGTACCTGCTATTAATCCGTGTGGTCCATGTGCTTTTTCGTGTAAGTTTAAGTTTACGATATCTTCTTTACCACGTAATCCAAGTGGTACAGCTAAAGATTTATGCGCTGCATTTTTCTCCCAGCGACTTGTGATATTTAGTTCTTTTACTTTCTCAACACCGTACATCTCTAAAAATGTTACACTTTCTGGAATACTATTTTTTAAGTTTTGCAAATGATTTAACGGTGCTAGTGCTCGTGAAATGTCTTCTAAATTGAATCCTTTCGGTACGTGATTTAGTTTAAATTGACGGTTAACAAGCTCTCCTTGTTCTAAGATGATGTTCCCTTGTTTTGCATCTCTTATATCTATTACCGTTTTCACGTGCTCTGGTAAACTTTGCATAACATCTTGTACAAATACAAGTGATACACCTAATTGACTTGGATCATCATTAAAGAATTCCATAACAACATGGTCTAGTATTAGTTTTTCATCTGTAACGAGAACAACATAGTGCGGTGCAAAGTACATTTTTTCATTCGTTGAACTTTTTTCATCTAGTTTTAATTTTCGTTCTTTCAATATTTGATACAAACTATTTAACACTTGATCACGGCTACGGTCATGGTATACAAATCCACGTACATTTATATCGCGAACACTTCCATGTGGTAACCAGCGCATCCAATCCCATTTTTCTTTTTCTTCTTCCGGAAAAATAGTAATAAACTGCAAGTCATAATAACTATGGAATAAAGCTGTTTGTGCAACTAATAATTGTAATTGCTCTAACACTAAAGAACGTTGGCCAATATAACCGACTGGTCCATTCATTAAATCTGTTACAACTGGTACATCTTCCAATGATAGATAACGCTGTCTTAGTTCACGTGCTATATCAATTAATTCATCTTTCGTTTGACTAAATTCTTCTTCATTAAATTGAATTTCAAAACTCGTATTAGCTTGTCCTGTTCCAACGCTAAATGTTAAGAAATCATGATGTAACATTGTTTTTTCATAGATTCTAGGATTTACTTGAACTGCCATATTACGTATTACTTCTACATTTGGATAATGATAATGTAATGCATGACGCTGTTTTTCACTTTCTGCATGTAAATCTTTCGTTTTTTGTTTTATATACGCTCTATAACTTTTATCACGTTCAACAATGTCAATTTTATATTGCTTTAAATTTTTTATATATGATGTGACAGAAACAATAATTGTTACTAATGTCATCGCAATCGATGCAATAATAAACATCCCATATTTCATAAAGATAGCAAGTAATACTGTTACGACAATCATGACAAGAGAAGGTGCAATAATTCTCGCCAAATGCTCAGTCGGTTTTGATGGCATACTTGAAGGTTTTGCAATTGTCATTTTCTCTTCTGGTTCACGGTAAATAATACGCGGTGAACGATGATAATCTGGATAACCACTTTGATAATTTGTTTCTGATTCTACTAAAATAGGTAACGTAGATTTCACGTTCTCTTCTGAAGAAAGTACTTGAATGTCTTCATTGCCTATTTCTACTAAAACACCATCAAAATATAATACGTCTCCCGCTTCTAACATAACGCTATCTTTTAGCTTCGTATAATTATGAAATACATCCCCGTCATATACATTCACTTTAAAAGAATCGTACAACGTTTCACGAGATAGCATTAAATCTACATTTGTCCCAATAATAGAAATATCATCATAACTGTTTTGACTAATTGTAAGAGAATGTTTCGTTCCGATATCAAACACTTTAGTTGTGCCGATAATAGAGATAAAAATTTTCAAGCTCACATCTTTAGATTTTCCAATCTCAAATTCCTTATTGAATTCTATTAATTGATTTTGTACCATCCAAGCATTTACTTCATTATTCCACTTTAACTCTACTTCTTGTTCTAAACTTGGATTTGTAATATCATTTGTCCACTCTTTTCCAATCGACACTATTGATTGCTCATTTGGATGTAATGTGCACTTATATATTTTGTCTCCATAAGTCAATACTAATAGTTGCTCCATCCGTTTTCACTGCTCCTTTTCAACTGTCTCATCAAGTGCTTACTCTTTTTTCTCTGTATCCGACAAATTTTTATCGCTCGATGAATTGCCATATTTCTTTTTATATTCATCTAATTGTTGTTCATATGTTTTTAACTTTTGATCACGTTCTTCTCCTGATAAGTCCGGATTATTTTTCAGTGATTCAATTTGTTTAACAAGGCCGTACATAATAAGCTGCGGATCATCAAGTGTCTTAGCTAAATCTAATGATTTATCAAAATTACCTTTTCCGTTATACATCCAATACAGCAAATACTTTTCATCACTTTTCAAACTAATATTTTTCATAATTGATTTCTTTTGATCTTCACCTAGTTTTTCAACTGTAATGTATGCAAATGCTAACTCATATTTAGATGCAATCGGTAATGATTCAAATTCCTCTTCACTTAACTGCGTAATGACTTTGTCATAATCAGTTGCTATGAAACCCGCATTTGCTTCTAATAATTTATTTTGATAAGGAAGTTTTATAAAAGTGAAATATATTAAAGGAGCAGCTAAAATAACTGTCGCCGCTATGAAGGAAAAAGCTAAGTATTTAAACGATTTATAGCTTTTTTTAGGTACTAGCTGCATATTTTTTTCTGTTTTTGTTTGTTCCTTCTCAAAGCTGTCATCAAGAAACTGCAGTAATGCATCTAAACTTTCCATTTGAGCAACTGTCTGTTCAAATGTTGTTTCTTTTGCATCTTTTAGTAACCCAGCATATAAATCATCAAAATTGTGCTTTTCGGAGAATAAAGCAATGATTAGACACTTATATTGTGTTAAAAATTGCTCTTCTAATAACGGGGTTGGTGGAACAATATCTCGAATTCCTCTATGTATAATACTTGGTATTAAATTAGCATTAAAAACTATATTGGCTGGATGTAAAAAGAACGTGATTCGTTTATTTAAATATTTACGAAACTGCGCAACATTCCGAAGTAGTCTTAATTTCTCATTTCTTCTAAAACGGCTAAGATCGTCCCACTTATATAATTTTTTATCTACTTGATATAGAAACGTAAACATATCATCCGTTTCTTCTATTGTTAATGGTACAAATTCAGATGATACGCCCGTAATTATATCGAATTGACGGAAGTCTTTTATACGTGTTTGAGATTTGGTCATCTCCAACTTCCAATTTTCTTTTTCTATTTGAAATTGATAGTTCATTGCATCAATTTGAATTATTTTTTCCGTCATGTTTATCCTCTTCTCCTTTTCTTTATAACCAGTAATAACTTATTTTCAAAAAACTAAAAGTAAGAAATATTCTTTATAAAATTTGTAAAATATCTCCGTCTGTTATTTGGTGATCAATTAAACGATCATTATCTGTTAAAACAATTGACTTATTTTTCACTTTCATTACAAAATGTGAACCTTCATGATTATCAATCTTTAGCGTATCTAATAAGTTTTTCAATAAATATTTAATAGATTGATGATTCGGAATACGCAAATCATATGTATTTCCATTCCATTTACGAAAATCTACCGTTACATTAATATGCGTTTGTATTGCCATTACTTTACCTCCAATTTTTCCGAAGAACCGTATAAATACCTATACAAATAAGTAAAACACTGCCACCTAACAATATGATTACTGTTGTACCGATTGGCTTTTCATTCATTGTTTGATTACTTGCTACTTCATCAGCGCTTTTTCTTACAATGTATTCACTACTAAACAAACTATTTTTCGTATCTTTAACACGATTATTTTCTTTTTGTTTTATAAAAAGAGAATCTCTTAAGGATTCCATCTCTTTTTGTTCTTTCTTTTTCTTTTTTTGAATTTCTTCTTCTATATCTTTATTAAATAACTCAATTGATGCTTTATCTAATTCTGTTTCCTTATGTTCCTTTTTATTTTTTTCTTGGTCTTTATCTTCAAAGCGGTCTACTTTAAACTGAATCTTTCCATCATCACCAAGATAACTATCCGCCGCGCTCCTAATCGGTAGCGCGACAAACAGTAAAAGGAAACAAATAAATGATAGCTTAACCACTATGCTCCATTGTTTGATCATTTACTTCTTTTTCCTCCCATTTCTTGTGCCATACAAATAGATTACTAACTAATCCTATAATGGCAATTACAAACAATACGATAAAAATAACTTTTCCAGTATCTTTACCGCTAATAAAATCATTTAGAAATCCTTCTATATATTGAAGCGGTGAAAATTGACGCATTTTACCTACAGAAGACATTTGATCTACTTTATTTCCAACTGCTTCAGTTAAAAATAGATACATACTTAAAAATACTAGTAAAATAAACATCCCTACCATTTTTATTTGTCGCAGTAAGTATGTTGAAACCAATACAAACGCCATCATAATGATTGTGATAAACGCAATCCATAGTAAACTTTGATCCTGGCCAAACTTTAAAAGACGGCCCGAAATGATTCCTATACTAATTCCTTCCACAATCGATATTCCAAATGCTACTACTGTAGTTGGTACATTCATATCAATTAAAGAGAATCTCTCTTCAAAATGATCTGATTGCGTTCGTTTCTTTTCTTGATTCGCAATTGCATACGCTGTAAATAACGCAACAATGAAACAAGTTAATACGATTAAGTATGGCGTAAAAGCATTACCTGCTACAATTACCCCATCGTTTTGTTTTTGAACTGGACTAGCTAAAAAATCATATAGCATCTCATTTTGACGATCTCCAATACGACTATTCGCCAAAATCTTCGTAAAGTTTTTCGAGAATGCTTTATCATCTTCCATTTTCTTCGTAAAATCATTTAATAACGAATCTGCTTTCGAAACAATTGTCGTTCCACTTTCCTGAATTTCTTTTGCTTGTCCATTAATTTGATCAAATGTTTTATACACATCATCTGATGTCGCTAAACTATGCTTCGAACTCTCTACTAATGACTGAGTTTGCATCGTTAAAGATTTAATACCAGAGTCTAATGATAGTACAGCTGTTTGTTCACCTGCATTATTAGTCGTTAATACTTGTTGTTCTTCAGCTAGCTTTAAGCTACTCTCACGCCATTTCGCTAAACCTTTTAAATATTCACCTAAGTTTTGATTCATACTAGTTGCTTGCTGCATCGTTTCATTTAACTTCTCTGCTAGTAGTATTGAATTTTGATCTGCACTAGTAATAAGTTGTTGGTAAGAGTCTATTTTTTGTTTTAACCCCATCATATCTTGCTTTACTTCACTCGTAATACTAGCTGAAACAAGATTTGAAATTAAATCAATTACACTTTGTTTATTTAACATATAATACAATGAATGATCCGTCGCAATCGCATCTAAACTTCCCTCTTCAAGCTTAGGACCTACATCATTTGTTCTTAAATCAATCCCATAATACACTTGATAAAGACTCATTAAACCTTGATAACTTTGAACGGTCTCAACTGCTTCTTTAATTAATACATTAGATGTATTATCTGTTAACTTCTCAGTCTTTTGATGTACAACATGATTATTTGTACGTTCAATAACTGTTGAGCCACCACCTTGATTTTGGTTTCCACCATTTCCATTATCTGTTCCCGTTCCGCCTCCTGGGTTTCCACCATTTCCATTATCTGTTCCCGTTCCGCCTCCTGGGTTTCCTTCGGTATTATTACTCTGTTCTGTCTTTTGAATGATAGGCTTGTTAACAGTGTTTACTAGCGGCATTATTCCATACTGCGTTTTATGAAATACATTTTCTACTTTTCTATTTTCTGTTTTTGTTCCTTCATTCTTTTTATTTGGTTCTTCTTTTTTAGGTTCTTCTTTTCCGGTACTAGTTTCTTTCTCGTAATTACCATTCAATTTCCATTCCCACGTTACTGGAGAGAAAACATCTATATTGATACTTGGATCTACTAACTTCACATGAAGGCTAATTTTCAAATCTCCCTCATTACGTGCTGATATTGCAACTGCTCCGTTTTGCAAGAATTCACTTGTACGGTCCACACCATCAATTAATAGTGAATCTGTATTACCATATAACTCAAAGCCACTCGGAATAGTAATATTCATAGTTTGCGAAGAATCCATTCCAATTACTTTCGCTGTATCACTGAATGTAATTCCATCTTTAGCCAAACTTTCTTTTACTTTTTTAATTGAGTTTCCTAAAGATATTTTATTGACTGGATCATAATTAAAATTATTTTCTTTATTATATTTATTCGTAAATTGGATTACGTTTTTCAGTTGTAATTTCGTTACATCCGGCAAATCACTTTGAACGATTTCTTCCATGTTCAAACTAGGCAACTTCGCAATTAAATTTTCAATTTGTTGTTTAATACGAAGATCTGGTTGTTTCATTAACGAATTTATAACTACTTCATGTTGTCCATCATTTGATATAGACTTTTGTAATCGTTTAAGAATTGTCGCTTGTATGTCACTCTCTAATTTCCCTGCAAGTTCTGTATCATATTCTGACACTTGTTTTTTTACATCTGTTAAATATTTTTGTATCGCTGAAGCATCTGCTAAAATATTAGGATCTTTCTCTGAAAGCGTAAATTGATTTGCGATAATTTTATTTGCAGATTCCAATGCGCTTAACTGCTTTAAAGTATCCCCTGAATTCATATCGCTCATATACTGATTAAATTGATTTGTAAAATTATTCGCTAACAGATTATTATCAGTTTGCATTTTTTGAAAGTTATTAAATCCTTCTAAATACGTATTATTAGATTTATTCCCTTCTTCTAATGCTTGACCAAACCCTTTTAAAACATCTTGGAATCCTTTAAAACTATTAACAGAAATACCAGTGTAATCTTGTACCGTTTTAAATTGGTTTGTGTAATTTGCCAGCGGGCTATGTACATCTTTTTTATACATAGTCGTTTGATTGATCCCTTTTTCAATTATTTTACCTATATTATCTTGTGCACCTTGCAACTTACCGATAACACTTGCAAAATAAACATCGATGATTTGCTTATTAAAATCTTCTAAAATAGCAGAGGCTGTATTTTCTGCCTCAGCTTTCAAATCTTTATTTCCAGTTGCATTTACTTTGTAATTTAATGTTAATTTCTCTGGAAGTTCTGAATCAATCGCAACAGCTTTTCTTGAAAAATCGTTAGGTATTACAATCATCATATTGTAATTATTATTTTTCAAACCACTTTCTGCTACACCACGACTCACTACGTACCATTCTTGTTTCGTGTTTTTATTTACATTTTTTACAAATTGATCTCCAAACGCTATTTTATTCCCTTCAAATACAGTACCTTGATCTTCATTTACCAATGCAACTGTCATTTTGGGCGTGGTGTTCTCATTTGCTTTTTTAACATTTTGGTTTAACGCTAAATAGGAGATCCCTGTTGATAACACAAGAGCTAAAATAATAAACAACAAGATGCTCCACTTGAACTTTTTCACTACTTATCACTCCTGCAACTGCGAGTCTATTAAGTTAAAGACTTCGTATCTTACTCTAGTTTTAAAGTAATTTAGCCATACAACCTATAGTTGCATGGCTAAATTATATATTTCTTTTTTATCTGTCTTATTGTAGACCGAAATTACGAGAAAGATCTTCGTCATGTCTTGCAACAGCTTCTGCAGTTTTATTAAGCTGCATATTAATTTCTTGTAATAGCTGTGCGAAGTTTTGTACTTTTGGCTTTAATTGATTGAACTGTTGATCAAAGCCTTCGAAAGCACGACCTTCCCATTCTCCTCTTAATTCATTTTGTAAGTTTTGTAATTGACGTAAAATGTCCTCAATTTGATTTGCACTTTGTCCATATCGAGTCGCTTTCGATTTAAGCTCCTCTGGTGACATGCGAATTTGTCCTGCCATTATTAAATCCCCCTTAAAATTTAAAAATAGTAAAATTAACCAATAATCAATTCTACAAATTGATTATATCAATAATTTAAAAATTTCTAAACAAAAAAATGATTTTTTTCCAAATTTTCTCTTTTATTATAATAACATTATATTATATAATTCTAATTTGTAATTTTTGAGGCATACTCTATAAAGCGACTATAAATTTAAAGAAAATCTTTTATTTTATATATCTTTAAGAACTTATCCATTTTTAATTTCAACAATAAATTGTTTACTAAATCATGATTTTCCCATCTCCACTGACTGTTCTTTCTCACCAATCAAATTTTTAAACAAATTGTGCTATTCCAGCTTCAAAAGCTTCCTTGTCATTATTAATCACCCCAAATAACGCTTCCTGAAGCGCAAATGTACTTTTATAAAAATATATTCTTTCCTTTACTTCTTCCAAATTGGGATAATAAGCTGAAAAGAATTGTAAAAATCCCTCTCCATAGCCAGCTAATATCCCAGCAAAATCATAAGCAGGATCTCCAATACTTGCACCACCAAAATCTATGACTCCAGAAATATCCTGTTTTGTTGCACTATATAAAATATTTGTCATACCAAAATCCCCATGAATAAGACTGGGTGTAAAATTAAAATGACTCTCTTCATTTAAATACGTTTCAAAAGATAATGAAACTTCTTTTTTTGCCTCTTCTCTCATGTGTGGATAAACATAATCTTTCAATTGACTATATAAACTATTTATTTCTGAATACGTATCAGCACTATCATATTGCATAATACCTTCAAATGTAGATAAAGGAATTTCGTGCAACTCTTTTAAAAATCCCGCCAATGTGCACGCAAGTTTCTGTAATTTTTTCTCTTCCTTTATTCCCTTAAAGATATTTTTCCAAAATGGGTCTCCTTCAATCATTTCATATCCTGCAAATACTTTCCCTGGTACTTCATCTTGAAACCCTTGATAACTCGGGTTGGGAATTTGAAGCGTAATGAAGGGTCTTATTTTCTCTAGCAACTGCGTTTCTATTCGCAGTTGCTGAATACCTTTTTCATATTTCGGGAAACGGAATACTATATTTTTATTTACAATTAATACATCATTATTTTGGCCTATTTCATTTATATAAGCGGATCTTATTTTTAATTCAGGATATACTCTTTGTAAATACGAAATATACTCATTTTCTTTTCTCATTCTTTCCCTCCTCCCACTCACAATATTTTTCTCACTTCAAAGTCATAATTACCTGTCTTTCAACAAAACCAAACTCTTCGTACATCTCTTTCGCAAAATTTCCAGCAAATACATTCAAACGAATTTCTGAATAATTCTTTTGTAATTCCTTAATACCAGCCTCCATTAACTTTCTTGACAACCCTTTCCCGCGGTACTCTGGAAAAACATACAATTCATATATAAAACCTAGTTTTTCATGAGAAAAATAGTCCGTATTTTCTCCTATTAATATCCATCCCATTACATTGTTTTCTTCTTTAACGACTAAATAATATGCTCCCTTTTCTACAATCGGCCTTGTAATTTCAATTGCTTTCTCTGTACTTAACTGACAATTTCCCCTCGTGCCTTCAAAAAGCGATTGAGCTGCATATTGTATTATTTCGTTCGTGTCTTCTCGGTTTGCCTTTTCTATCATTTTTCACAACTCTCCTCTTTAATAGGCATTAATATTGCTTGTTCAAGTTCCTCCGACTCAACCACAATTGCCATCAATCCCTTTTCCGTACTCGTTTCATGAAATTCGCCCTTCTCCCAAAACACAGCTTGTCCCGCTTCCACCTTCACTTTTTCTTTATCTGCCCCACATACATATCCTTCGCCGTCCACAATAAGAAGCAGTTGCGATACAACTGCTTCATGATATCCAATTATTCCATTCTCTTTTAAATGCATAGCACCGATATGTATATTCCCTTGATGATTTACTATTTTCGACATTATGAAATTAGATTGAAATGCTGTGATTTGCTTTCCTACTTTTTCACTAAAATCAAAAATCTTCACTTCTAGTCCTCCTTATATGTATAAAACCATCCTTACTGTCTGCATCATATGTCCTTCAAAATCTTCTTCAAATTCCTCTAATTGCGCAAAACCTTTCGCTTCATAAAAACGTTTTCCTTTTTCATTCGCTGCTTCTACATGAATGTATAGTTTCCGAATTCCTTTTAATACCGTTAACCCTTTTTGTAATAAAGCACTTCCTATCCCTTTCCCTTGTTGATCTGGTAACAAATAAATCGCGCCTAATTCTGCTTCGTTTTGCAGTCTAACAGGTGAAAAATTTGCAAAGCCAATTACTTCTCCCTCCTCTTCTGCAACGAATAAATGTGTATTCTCAAGACGATATTTCATTTTTTCGTCAGAATAAACCTCGTCTAAAAAACTGTCTTGAATCTCTCTCGGAATAATGCCTTCGTATGTATCATGCCAAGCTATTTTCGCTACTGATTGTACAGCATGAATATCTTCTTGCTTCATTTCTCTAATTACATATGTCATCTCGATGTCTCCATTCTCTTTAAATTATATTCTGCTAATATACGAGAAGAAATGGCAGAACCATTTTCATAATCCACCTTTATTAATTTTAATTTCTCAATTGAAGCTGTTGCATGATCAAATTTTTCATAAATATATTCCACATATCCCTTCACCTCTTTGTTACACATAGTGCTTCCCATTCTTCACGAATCATCCCCATTCGAATAGAATCATAGTACGTTCCGTTATAATAACGACATTTGCGCATTCTACCTTCTAAAGTCATTCCTATTTTCTCCGCTACTTTCATCATTCGTTCATTACCAGACCAAGTCGTGAGCCCTACTCTACCAATCTCCATCTTTTCAAATAGTAAATCCCGATATAACGTTAACGCTTCTGTACCGTAGCCGCCATTCCAGTAAGCCGGATTATAAATGACAATTCCCATCTCCAACCAACGCGTCGGTTTATACTCCCAATAAAATCCGACCGTCCCTATAACTTGACCGTTATTTTCTATAATTAAATTGGATAGAGGTTCTTCTTTTAAACGAGTTTGCATCTTCTCCTTATAGGATGAGTATTCTTGCATTGAAAACGGAAAATACGGTGCATCCCATTTTTTCCATTCTGGATTTTCTTCTTTAAACACGAGATTCCATAATGTTTTTATATCTGATTCTTCAATTGTACGAATTGTTACTCTATCCCCTTTTACGATTACGCTTTTCATAATTTCCTCCTACGTTCCTCTTTATTTCATATATAATTATAATATTTTTCTGAAAAATCAAAACAAATATCGTTTATTATACTGTATAATTTTGTTATAAGATACCAATTATTCATGTAGAAAGCTGGTGATTCAATGAATAATCGATTTAGTATCACTTTGTTTCTCACTATTATTACGACAAATATTATTCTCTATTTCTTCTTACCATTACGTATTGTTACGAAATGGGACTTCAATGGAACACCTACGTCAATGATGGATAAAAGTACTTTTGTGATCGTAAATATAATTATATGTTCCTTCTTATTCTTTTTATTTTTATTTTTAGCTTTATCTAAAGCAGCGAGTAACGAGAAATTTCTCCATTGGATCGGCAACACAATGTTACTATTCTTATTTTTTGTTGATATTGTCATTGCCCTTATCGCCCTTGGCTTTTCACTTCCTCTTGATTATTTCATATTTTTAGCATTAGGGCTTTTATTTATATTAATAGGTTATTTCAGTTCCAAAATTGATACGACTAAATCAACCGTTTCATTGGAATGGAATGATAAGCACCTTGAAAAAAGAGCTTCAAATATTTGTAGTATTTCAATGATGATAGCAGGTATTTTCCTAGCGGGGCTTCCATTTATCGTCTCTGCTCCATATAGAGGTTATGCTATACTAGCAATTATTTTAGGAATGACGCTTGTCATTTTACCGAGTACGATTTATTTACTTATTAAAGATAGCAAGCAATCTACTTCTTAAAAAAATAGGAGGTTACATCCCTCCTATTTCAGCTAAATATTTTCTTTTTCGTCTTTTCTATCTCAACTAAAATTCCTTTCTCTATCCAGCCTTCTACTCCATCTTTTTTAATTAAATCATATCCTGAGCAGCTACCATCAATGAGAGAAACAATATCCCCTTTTTTTACGCTTATTTGCGCACAAGATATATCCGTTTTCACTGTGTATTCACCTGAATCAAGTTGCCTAATGTATTCATCTTTCACAGAAAGTAATGTATTCGTTTCCTTTTGCCTACATATTGTGTAATCTTGCTTCTTCTCAATAGGCTCTATGTAATAATGTGGATAGGTAACCCCGCCCTGCATTGTTGCATCGGCATGAAAATCTGCTATTACTTCATACTCTGGAAAATAATCAACATATGTATAAGAAAACTTATCACTTGCGCTTGTCCTCTGAATAATAAATGCATTTAATTGTCCTGCCTCTTTAATCGCATTTCCGCCGTCAATTGCTATAATCTTTTTCTCCTTATCAATAACTGGATTGTTAGACGGTGCCTTCTCTGAGTAGTTTACAACAGGCCAATGACCAACAACTACATACTTATTTGCTTTATGTGATTGATTGAAAAACTCCGGCATTGCTGTTGCATTTTTTCGTTCTGTTTCTTTCCAATCCTCTCTATCTTCAAGGCCAGCATGTACAAAGATATAATCTTCCGTTTCAATCGCTGTTGGTAATTCTGTTAGCCACTTTATTTCTTTTGAGAAATGACCCATCAATATGTTTTCACTTCACAAATATCACTTTCTTCATGAACGGTAACATTCAATTGTGCTAGCCATTCATTGAAAATTGTATTTTTTCGCGTACACAAATAATTTATTAAAGCAGGATTTTCATTTACAAGCGCTTCAACTATAATTTCACAATTCCCTTCAACAACATGAACATTTGAATTGTTCTTTACAATATTCATGACATAGTTTACGACGCCAATGCTATCTCTTCCTTTCTCACAAAGATCACCATTAATAATTAAATAATCCTCATCGTTAAAATTAACTTTATATAATAGTTCCTTAAAAAGATCTAATTCTCCATGAATATCAGAAATAATGATAACTCTTACATCATTTGGTATAGATAATTTCTTTATTTTTTCCAAGTTTAAACGCTCCTAACATTCTCTAAATTCAAGATTCCATTTTTAATTTCTAATATTCGACAAATTATATTGCTAGACCTGTTCCTAGCTCAAATCTGAAAAAGAAAATAGGTTCCATATATTTGTACATATGGAACCTACTTAATATTATAACGCTTTATAAAAAGAATAGCTTACCTTATTAAAGCCCTCTCTTTCATAAAAACGATGTGCATCAATTCTTGGAAACGCAGATGTAAGAACGATAGAACTGCATCCTTTTTCTTCCCCCCATTTTTCTACATATGACAGCAGAACCTTACCATACCCTTTTGATCTGTGAGCTTCCGCAGTTACAAGGTCATACACAAAAACATGTTTCTCATTATAAAAATTCGTACAAATCGCTACACCAGCTAGACTAACAACTTCATTCTCTTCGTTACGTAGCGAAAATAGTTTGTAATTTTCTTCTTTCATTTTTTGAAATAAAGAACTTGCCTCTTCTCTTGAAATTTTCGTTCTTAATTGTTGTAATACGGGAAATACATCGTGTAAATCCGCTTCTGTTACTACTGCTTTAACATTCATTATGATTCGCCCCTTACTATTTATAAAATTTTCTAAATGTTATATCATCATTATAGAAAGCAACTGCCCTTAGTTTAAGTGACAGTTTTATTCTTTTTTATAAGGCCAGTATTAAAAGGAGCGTCTACAAATGGATCTGACTATCCCATTAGTGTTACAAAGTAAAACACCTATTTATTTACAAATTTACGAATATATGAAACGAGAAATCTCTCATGGATCACTACGTGCTGGTACACGCCTTCCTTCTCACAGAAATTTAGCTATACAACTTAATGTAAGCCGTATTACAGTTGAATCCGCTTATCAACAATTACTAGCTGAAGGTTACGTAGAAAGCAAACCGAAACGCGGAATTTTTGTTGCGGAAGTTGATATTGATGTCATTCAAAAGAAACAGCAAATTGCATCAAACAGTGCTAACAATAAAGAAAAAGAACAATATGATTATGATTGTAGTCAAGGACTTATTGATCAAAAAGCTTTTCCGATAACAAACTGGAAAAGAGCATTACACGAAACTTTATTTCAGTATGAAGATGAATTATTTGCTAAAGAAGATCCACAAGGTGAGCTCGTTCTACGAGAACATATTTCAAAATATTTATATCATGCTCGCAGGGTACATTCTTCACCTGATCAAATTATTATTGGAGCAGGTACGCAGCCTCTTCTTTGGCTACTACTTCAACTACTTGGTTCAAAAAAAGAATACGGAATCGAAAACCCTGGATTTCACCGTATACCTGCTATGATTCAAAGTTCTGGACTTCCTGTTCACCCTATCCCTTTAGATGATAAAGGAATTCATATTTCTGCTTTACGTGAATCGGGTTCCAATGTGGCATATGTCACTCCATCTCACCAATTTCCACTCGGAATCATTATGCCGTTATCTAGAAGACTCGAGTTATTAAAATGGGCGAATGATTGTAAAGGGTATATTGTTGAAGATGATTATGATGGAGAATTTCGCTATATTGGAAAACCTATTCCTTCTTTACAAGGACTAGATTCAAATGAACGTGTTATTTATATGGGAACTTTTTCGAAATCTTTTTTACCTTCTTTACGAATGGGATATATCGTTTTACCACCTCATCTGCTAAAAACCTATAAAGAACTTGGTGGTATGTATAAACAAACAGTTTCTACAATGCAACAACTTACCTTTGCTACCTTTATTCAAAGTGGGGATTGGGAACGTCATATTAACCGAAGTCGTACGTTATATAAAAGAAAGCATATTTCTTTAATTAAATCTATTACAAACGAAATGGGGAATAACGTGCATATACTCGGTGAACAATCTGGACTTCATATTGTACTTCACGTTCATAATAGTATGAACGAACAAGAACTTATTCATGCAGCTGCAAAACAACGTATTAAGTTATACCCTCTCTCGACATACGATTCTGTTCATAATGTGAGGGATGAGTCATATGTATTACTTGGTTTTGGTAGTATTCCAGAGAATCGTATCGAAACCGTTGTCCAATTATTGAAAGAGGCCTGGTTCCCCAAATAAGAATAGCTCCACGTAAGTATAACTTACGTGGAGCTATTTCATTCACTATTTTTCTGATCTCGCTGCCCTTCCCGGACGTTTGACACCAGTTGTTTCTGTTGAATAAGACGCTTCAATTATAGCAGTTGGATCTACAGAGAGAACGAGATCTTTCATTTTCGGATAAATGAAACGGTTTGTAATACAGTAGATGATTCTCTTATGTTCTCCTAAAAAACCACCTTCTCCATGTAGATATGTAACGGATAATTGCAGTTCTTTCATAAGTAGATCGCCTATTTCTTTATTTTTACCAGAAATAATCATAACGCTCTTTCCTTGATTAATACCATCTAATATGAAATCAATCATCTTCGTAACAATATAGAAAATTGCTAATGAGAACATCGCTTGTTCAATTGAAAACAAAATGGCAACAAAGATGAAAATAACTGCATTTACAGCAAGTAAAAATGTACTAATTGGCACTTTAAAATGTTTATTCATCCAAACAGCTAACATTTCTGATCCATCAATTGCTCCGCCCATTTTTACTACAATCCCTACACCAACACCAAATAGAACTCCTCCATAAAGAACAATTAACAATTCAGAAGTTGTAATTGCTGGAAATGGTTTTAAATAAATCAATCCGAGTGTTGTCACAACGTTTGCATAGGACGTACGGATAAAGAACTTCTTTCCCATTACTTTTGCAGTAAATAATAAAATCGGGATATTAATTCCTAAGAACACCCCATAAAGCGGTAACCCAGCAACTTTATTCGCCATAATAGCAATAGCCGTTACCCCGCCATCTACTAATCCGTTAGGTGCTAAAATAAGCTCCAATGAACCCGCTACAATAATCGAGCCAATTGTTAATAATATGTATTCAAATACTTTCTTCATTCATTACCCCCAAAACTTATATATTTTCTTAGTATTATTTTAACGTAATTTCAATGCTAATTCAAAGATATCAGTTTATATACACAAAAGTTTCACCTTTACAATGATTTTTTATGTAATTTATTTATAGAAACACACTTACATATTACAGTAAGTGTGCTCCAAACATTTATTTAAGTTTTGAGTATGAATTCATTTTCATTTTTAATATTTCATCAACTGCCCTATTATAACCACCAGCATTTCGAAGTGACTCTCCAACTTTACGACTTTTTTCCTTAAACGTTACATCATCCATCACTTTCTTTACAGACTCACGTAACATTTCAGAAGTTAATTCTTTGCGATTAAGCCTTATTCCAGCCCCTACTTCATTTACTCGTTTCGCAACTAAAGGCTGATCTCCTGTTACCGGAATTACAACTAACGGGACACCGTAATATAGTGCTTCACTCGAACTATTCATACCGCCGTGTGTTACGAATACATCAGCATACTGTAATAGTTCTAATTGCGGCACATAATTATACAACTTAAAGTTATTCGGAATGTTTTCAAATTGACTTATATTTATCTTCTTACCAACAACTAATACGACTGTCGCTTCTACATCTTTAAACGCTTCAAAACATTTTTCATATAACTCAGGTTGTTCATTAAAAACTGTTCCCATAGAAATGAAAATCAATTTTTCATCTTTTAAATCTTCCATAGGAAAGCTACCTACTTCTTTTCGAGTAGCAATTGATGGGCCAACAAACTTATACGATTCATCGAATACATCTGAACGCGGCTGATATTCCTTTGAAGTATACACAATTGTAATATCACCAGGATGGTTCATAATATCATACATACTATTACATTTCATTCCATACTGTTTGTTCCATTTTTCCATTCCCGCTAAACACGATTGATACAATGGATTCGTTTCATCTACTTCTCTTGATTCATGTTCATCGTTAAAAGTAATGTACTGATTAAAAGCAAACGTTGTACAAGAAGAAACACTAGGTAACTTTAAAACATTGGCTATAATACGTCCTACTGGAAAGTGATTATCATATATCAAATAATCGTACTTTTCCCCTTTTGTTTCTTCTACAATTTGAGTAACAATACGTTCTGATGCTTCCATCATATGAGACAGCATCGTCAAAGGACTCCCACCTTCATTTACTCGTTCCATAATATTAATTTGAGAGAGGAAATTCTCAAACACTCGGAATTGTGCACCCGTTGCTTCAATCTTCTTTCTATAATCTTCAATACAATACGAAACAACTGTCTCCCCTCGCCGAATTAACTCACTTACAATAGCTAAAGTCGGATTTATATGACCTTCTCCAGGGAAATTTATTACGAGTACGTTTGCCATCATATTCTCTCCTATCTAATATTATTAATAATTAATTATATTAATCAATTTAAAACTATTATAAAGGAATCTATTCTATTTCTTCACATTTTTCTCTTCATTTTATTATTGAGAAATATTTTTCATACCCTACTTTATACCCCTATTGAAAGTGTGCTTAGCTCTTCATTTACTGAAAAATATGAGATTTATATTTTGTATTTTTACAGATTTATCATCAAAAATTATTTTGACAATTCATACAAAAGTAGAAAAATATAATTTTCACACTGATTTCTCACCGTAAATTTATTTAAGTTCTATGTTGTCCCTATCATTATCCACTTCGTACACATTCTGTTATATAATGAATTTATCGAATTTACAGAAAAGGAGCACCTTCATGCTACAACAACTCTTCGCTTCACCTATTTTATCTGTTCAAACTTTACATCCAAGTTATGAAGACCATGCAAGCGATGTGTTTCTCGTCCAAACAAAAGATGAAGAAGTCATCGTTCGTTCCTCAAAAATGACTGAAGAACCAAACAATGATTTTTGGTGGGGATGCAAAAACCTTTTTGGAATCGATCCAAGGAACGTACATCATTTAGAATATATACACGAATTATTGAAAAAGCATACTAACTTGCCCATCCCCACTATTTTGCAAAAACATATTTTAAATGGCCGAAAGTATGTTAGTGTCGAAAAACTAACAGGAAGTACGCTGCAATCCTTTGTCGGACAATCTGATTCAATTTTATTCAGCCTTGGAAAAGGACTAGCAGAAATTCATTCGTTTCAAGCAGAGTTTATAGGAAATCCATCAGGTACTTTCCAAGTTCCACTAGAAGAATTTAAGTCTCACATATTAAAAGTCAGTAAAGAACTTGTAAATAGGTTTTATTCCGATAATACGAGCATCCGTAACGCATTTCCTACTTTTGAACAACAACTTTCTTCCTTACCGGTACCAAAGGAAGCAACGCTCGTTTTAATTGATATGGACCCTACTCAGTTTTTATCAGATGGCGCAACTATTACAGGTTTAGTAGATACAGAAGCTTACGCAGTTGCTCCCCGAGAACTTGATTTTATCAGCTTAGAATATGTATTTACAGAAAAGGAAGCTCATGCTTTTAAACAAGGTTACGAAACCATTATGCCTATTCCTAATCTTGTAGAATGTAGACATCCCTATCGATATTTGTACCGGTTATTATCTATTCAGGGCAGTGTGGAGTTAGAGAAGTGGCTAAGTCATCCATCCTATTTTTAAATACGAAGGTGAGGGGTTATGAAATGGAAATTCAGAAAAAGTGTTCTTTAACAGAATGTGAAATACAACAAATGAAAGATTTAGCTCATATTTGCGGGCAACACGATCAAATTGATTACTCGTCAGATTTACATGTAAACTCTTTAACTGCTCGTAATAAAGAAGAGATACATGACTTTTTACTCTATGACGATACTCAATTAGTCGGTGCATTAAGTATGTATGACTTTGAAAGACCTACCAAACTTGAGTTAATAGGCTTTGTTCATCCGAACTATAGGAAACAATATATAGGTACTACTCTTTTACAAACCGCAATGAAAGAAATACGATTAAGAGAGGCAGACGAAGCTCTTCTTATTATGAATGGGGAGTCTGCTTCTGGGAAAGCATTTGCAATACATATGAAGCTGCCTTATTTATATAGTGAATATAGTATGGAGTTCAAAGCAAATGAAGCGCAAAAAAGAACGAAGAATGCTATACAACTTACTCTTGCATCTTCAAAATCACTGCTTGATCTGATTGAAATTTCTAGTAAAGCGTTTGGAGATTCAGTAGAAAACACCGCTACATGGTTACAAAAGATGATGGATTCATCTTCCCATCAAGTTTACAGTGCTCTTATCGATGAAAAAGTGATAGGAACAATTACAGTTTCTAAAGAAGACCAATCTACTACACTATCAGGATTCGCCGTTCACCCTTTCTATCAAGGTAAAGGATACGGAAAAAGTATTCTTATGTCCATGGTACATGCCCTTATTACAAAAGGAGCTTCAACAATTAAATTAGACGTCGAAACGAAAAATAACCATGCTTTAAAATTGTATACACAATGTGGTTTTGAAATGAAAACGAAGTATGATTATTATAATGTAATGAATTTCGAGGTGAATGCATGTGTCTAAAAAACTAATTTATTCTGATTATGATATTTTCGCATCCATTTATAATAAACATTGGGGGCATTATGCTGAACACTCCTATCTACTTTTGGAAAAACTCATTTTACAATATGCACCACCACATTCTCATATTTTAGATCTTTGCTGCGGGACTGGTCACCTTACTAAGAAATTAATTGAGAATCATTTTGTAGTAACTGGTATAGATGGTTCTGCTCAAATGATTGAATACGCACGTCAAAACGCTCCAGACGCAGCCTTTATCGTCGATGATGCTCGCTATTTCAATATAAATGAGCAATTTCAATATGTTATCTCTACTGGCGATAGCTTAAACCATATTTTGAAATTAGATGAATTAAAAAGTGTTTTTCATAATGTCTACTCCGTATTGCATAGCGAAGGTACATTCGTATTTGATATGAATATGGAAAAAGGATTTCTTGAAAATTGGAGTGCTTCATTTCATATTTCAGCGGATGAATATGTTTGTACGATTGATTCTACATATGATAATGAAAATAAAAAAGCAGTCATGAACTTTATACTATTTCAACATGATATAGATAATAATTGGACAAGAAGTGACTTTTCTTTTGAAGAAGCTTGTTATTCCAATGAAGAAATAATTTCTTCGCTAGAATCCGTAGGTTTTAAGGACATTCAATCACACGGTACAAACAGAGCATTTTTCATTTGTCAAAAATAAAAAAAACTGAATCATAACGATTCAGTTTTTTCTTAGTATATTTACAATAGCAGTCGTTTCATTATTTTCTTTATATACACGTGGAATTCTTCTGTCTAACATACATGTAACTTCATAGTTAATTGTACCTAACATATCCGCTATTTCTTCTACTGCAATATTTTCTTCGCCTTGTTTACCGTAGAATACTACTTCGTCTCCCACTTGTACTGGCATTGCTTTTGAAACGTCTAACATGAGCTGATCCATACAAACACGACCAATAACAGGTACTCGAACCCCATTTATTAATGCATGCCCTTTATTAGATAACTGACGGTTATAGCCATCCGCATAACCAATCGGTATAGTGGCAATCCATTCTTCACCAGTCGTTACATACGTATTCCCATAACTTACACCGCGATTTTTCTTTGCATGCTTAATATGAGCTACTTTTGATTTTAACGACAACGCAGGCTGCAGAGAAACAACTGAATGATCTACCTCTTTTGAAGGATACATTCCATAAATTCCGATCCCGACACGAACCATATTTTGAAATGTATTGCTAAGTTCCATTGATCCTGCACTATTTGAACTATGAATATATGGAATATGAATTCTTAATTCTTTTGCTGTATTGACAGCTTTTTCAAATAAACTTGTTTGCATATTCGTATATGATTTATCGATTTCATCTGCCGTAGAGTAATGTGTAAACATTCCTACTACCTCTACATACTCCATACGTTTTAATTCCTCTAAAAATGGTTTAACCTCTTCTTCCTGTAAACCAATGCGACTCATTCCTGTATCAATTTTCACCTGAATTTGCGCCTTCTTTTGTAGACGGTTTGCGATTTCATTTATACCTTGTAAATCTTCACTTCTATAAACAGTCATCATAGCGTCATATTGAATTGCTTCTTCCGCAGATGCTACTGACGTATAGCCTAAAATTAAAATCGGCACGTTAATTCCTGCTTCTCTTAACTCTATCGCTTCATCTACAAATGCAACTGCAAGCTGATTTATTCCTGCTTCAATAGCAGCTTTTGCAACTTCAACTGCCCCATGACCATACCCATTCGCTTTTACAGCAGCCATCATTGCAATATTTTCATCATTCACTCGTTTTTTAAATTCTTTTACATTATGTTTTACTGCATTTAAGTCAACTTCAACAATTGTATCTCTTCCATATTTCAAACTCATTGGTCTAACTCCTAACTCAATAATTGCATTCCATTCTATTTCACGTTTCATATGACCTTTTACAATATAATACTTTTCAATATGCTAGTCAAACTACTAGAATTTTCGGAATTTTGAGTATGATATAATACCCTCAAGAAACTATTATATACGTAGAAGAGGAGAATTACAATGTTTGTACAATCTGCATTACACCAACTACAAGTTGCTGTTGATACTTCTATTCAAATGCTTAACCGATATAAAGAAGACGAATTAAAAATACAACCCATTCACTCGAAGCGATCATTATTTGAAATGTGTGCACATCTTTCTCTTATTTGCCATGCTGATTTACTCATTTTAAATGGTAGTACGGAAAAAGAGTTACGTACCTTTTATTTAGAACATACACCAGAAACAATTGCGTACATGCAACAAATAATGCTTGAAGGATACAACCTTCTCTCTAAAACATTTCTTTCCTATTCCCATGAAGAATTAGCGGCAGTTATGACTGCCTATTGGGGTGTTTCTTATTCTCGGTTTGAATGGTTACTTGAAATTGTTGCACACTTTTATCATCATCGTGGACAAATACATATTTTATTATGCGAGCACATTAAAGATCCTAACGTACCTTTATTTCAATAAAGGTACGTTAGACGACATAATGCTTTTCTAAGGCAAATAAAATACCACCTTCACTCGCCTTCTTTGTAACGAAATCAGCTCTTGTTTTTAACTCTTCTCCGCCATTCCCCATCGCAATACCTAATCCTACATACTCTAACATCTCAATATCATTGCTACCGTCACCAAAAGCAATGGCTTCTGATTTGCAAATGTTTAGGTGCTCTAATACCTTTTGAATTGCAGTTACCTTCGATACTTTATTATCTTCCAACACATTCATAACATAACCGTGAAAACGTTCAAACGTAAGTGCTGGATATCTTTCAAGAAATTTTTGAGCTTCTATTTCATCTGCATACAGACATAAACAATAGATTTCTTCTGACAAATCCCTGCTTTTTTCTGGATACTTCTCTAAATTCAACGTCTCGCTAAGCGCTTGCATTACACGCTCATTATCCGAAGCTATTCCGTTCATTGCAAAATCCTCGGTAAAATAAGAAATACCGTGACCATGTAATTCTGCAAACTCTGAGATATCATGAACGATTTCACTTGAAAGTACTGATTTATGTAGAACCGTTTCCTCACACTTAATATGTGCACCATTTGCAGAAATAATTGTATGTATGCCCAGCTCTTTAAATTGCGAACATAAGCTATATGGTCTCCCTGTAGTAACAACTACGTGAATCCCTTTTTCTATTAATCTTTGTATTGCTTCTTTTGTGCTCTCATGCATACTTCTATCAATTTCGCTTAAAAGCGTACCGTCAACATCAAAAAATACTACTTTGTACATAGATCTTTACATCCCGTCCAAATGATTCGTATCATTAATGAAATGTACTGTTTTTTGTTCGCCATCCATTTCAATTAAGCTTATTCCCGTATCTCCCATTTTAAAATAATAGTCCATTGAAATGGGCATTTTGAAAAACGCACGTAATAGACTATTTATTACACCACCATGTGCAACAATTGCAATTCGGTCATATGTATTCTCTGTCACGATTTTAGAAAAGATGCCTTCTATTCTCATTCTAAATTCAATAAATGATTCCCCGTTTTCAAAACGATCATGAAGGAACTTTGGCTCTGGGTATTTCTTTGCTTCTTCAAAGGAAAGACCTGCTTGCACTCCATTATTAAACTCCATTAATTCCTCTTCTAATTGAATTGGGCATCCAATTCCTTCTGCTAACATTTCACCTGTTTCGCGAGCCCGTTTTAATGTACTTGCCCAAATGAAATCTGGCGGGAAATCTGCTTTCACTTTCTGTACAAGTCTTTGCACTTGCTGTCTTCCCTTTTCTGTTAATTCAAAATCAGCTCGTCCTTCATGTACGTTTAAGATATCAGCTTCTGATTCTCCGTGACGTATTAATAATATTTGCACTGGTTTCCCACTCCCCTATTTAATATCCACAAAATCCCATTATATCATATTTTAAATTTTCTTTAACAAAAATATATTACTTTGACAGTTTTTTAACCCATCTAGTAAACGTGTTAATCCACTTAACAATCCCAAGCACTCTAAACTTATTATTCTGTCAAAAATGACAAACAACAAATTCCTATCCATAATGACAAAGGACTAATATTTTTATCCTATCCAAAAATAAAAAGAGAAATGCCACACCCCATTTCTCTTTTCACTCCTATTATTCTTTTGGTGTATCTGAAGAAGGTAATCTCTTCGCCTGTTTTTCTTTAAAAATTTCACCAATCGCCCCAAGAGTACCAAGTGTTTCAATTGCATTAGATGGAATAAAGACTTTATTTGCTGGCCCTTTCGCAACTTCAGCTAATGATTCAAATGATTTGTAGGCAAGTATACGTTCATCTAAATTCGCCTCGCGAAGTAATTCAATTCGATTTTGTTCTGCTTTTGCAATTTCCTCAATCGCTCTTGCTTCCCCTTGCGCTTCTAATTCTTTTGCTTCTTTAATACCTTCCGCTTCTCGAATACGTGCTTCTTTATCCCCTTCAGCCATTAAGATTTTACTTTGCTTCTCCCCTTCAGCACGAAGGACTTTATCTTGTTTTGCAGCTTCAGCTTCTAATATGATCGCACGTTTATTACGCTCTGCTTTCATTTGTTTTTCCATTTTATGCGAACGTAAATAATTAGGAAAATAGTATGGAGGCTGTTATATCAACAATGATGTTCCATTTCCCTAATATCTCAATAATAATGTTAGGGAAATGGAACATCAAATTCTCGGCAACCGTACTTTCAACGGACACCATAATTTGTTTATTCATAAATTTTAAAATTAACCTATATTAAATTCTAACAATTGTTTACGAGTAATAAAGATATTTCTACATACAAATACCTCTGAAACATTTTATTTACACCCGTAGACTGCTAATCAAATTAGAGTTAATATCCTTATTCACATTAAACGTTTCAATAAAAAAACAAATCACTTATTCAAATTATTCTCGGACAAGTAATCTGTTTTTTTTATTTATATAATGTTTTCCAATATTACTGCTATTCTTGGTTGTGAATCTAAAGAATGTTTATTACCCAAGCAAATACTGATTGTGAATTATATACAGCATAAGATTCACAATATCGAACTTATCAATCTATTCTGAATCGCTCGAATCTTGAATATGATAGATTTCCAATTAAAAACTTTAAAATTGATTTCCTTCTATGATAAGCTGCATCCACTATAGCATTTTGACTTATTATTATTAAATCAATTAATTCATTTAAAAGCTTCACAAGAACCCTTAATTTTCGAGGTAAATGCTGAATTTGTTCATTATTATCAATACAGTTTTGATAATATTCTGCCAAGTTCATATCTGCATTTTCATTTCCATGTACATAAAGACATGATGTATTGTATTCATCTTGTATTACATCCAAATTAATAGTTTCTTGACTTGTGCTTACTAACCCCTTTGTCATTTCCATAAGACTAGTATATAGTATTAGTAGAATCAATATTATTAACAATGCGAAGTGCTTGTTCAATTATTGATCTTAAATTGAAATAGTAATACCTTGCTTCTCCCTTTTTTATAGAGCTAATTAAATAAATAATATCTGAAGTTAACGCTTGAAATCTAAAATCACCAGATTGCCTAATTAAATATTTTAGAAAAACAACCCTTTTTAAAACAAACCTTAAGTTATTCCTGTCTAGTTCTTCAAGCGTGTTAAATTCAAGCTCAATAAAATTATTTACTTCAGACTTTATATCTTTTAATTCCTTGATTGATAATTCAGCGGCCTGCATCTGTTATACCATCCATCCATTTGCTAAAATCGTTATTCGTAGCTTTAAATTCCTTATTTTGAATTGACAGTTCCAAATACTCGTTTACAAAATTAAATAAATTTTTCCTTATGATTTCATATTTCTTATCATCCATTTTATAAATATCCCTAGCAGTCCTAGCTAATATCATTGTTCTAGTCTTAATAATATATTCTTTATAACTAAGTCCGTAGATTTTTTTTAAAAAAGGGACTATATCTTCATTTTTTGTAAATATAGACGTATTGAGAATAAGTTCTGTAGTAATGCCTATTAACTTATACTTGGCAACGTTTTTTGATTTAAGCTCACTTCTATAATAATTTAGTTTATTACTCATACATTACAAGCTCCTTGTTGAATGTTATCCAAAATTTCTGTACAAATATCTCGTAAATCCTCTCTAGATTTCTTGTATCTTGTTGGAATTGGTCCTTGTTTACCAACTTGGATATCCTTCACATTACTAGTATAAGCTGTAAATATATTTATTTGTTGAACATCTTCTTTTGCTTCAAAGTTACTTTTCATTTCTTCTTGCTTTAAAGTTAACTCATCGTCAAGAATAGTATAAATTAGACCTAAACATTCTAGATTTATATCTTCTTCACCTGTTAAATTATTTATAGCCTTTTGAAGTGACGATATACCAATGATAGAATATCTATCAATTCGATTTGGAATTAAATAGTAGTCAGATGCAATTAGCGCACTATCAGTATAAATTGTTAGAGTAGGCGGACAATCAATAATAATTAGATCATAGACCTCTCTAAGCTTATTATCATTTATAAATCTTTTTAAGCGCTTTACATGTGTATAATCACTAGATTTATTCGCTAAAACTAAATTTAAATCTCCACAAACAATATGTAAATTCTCTGTTAATTCCACAATCATTTCATTAGGAGAAGGCGATTTATACTGTTGTGAAAATTGTACCCGCGGCTTAAATAACTTATTAATGGTCTTTTCTTCTGGTAAAATATCTTTAAAATAATCTCCCTCATAATAACTATCTAATAAAGCTTGTGTAGCATTAAATTGTGGGTCTGCATCTATTAATAAAATCTTTAGGTTTGATTCTTCTTCCGCTCTGTAATGGGCTAAAAAATCAGCAACACCTATACTTAAAGTTGTTTTACCTACTCCACCTTTCATATTAATAAAGGAGATTATTTTCCCATTTTTTTTTGGACTTTCAATTGGTAATTCTATTTGTTGATTCAATTTGATTCCTCCAATATTCCCATAAATTACACATTGATTATCTCATAAATGTATGGTTTTAAAAAGAAAATATTGCATCAATATATACTTTCATTCAAATTTTTAAAAATATCTTTAGAATGAGTAAATCAATAGATTAGGTTATACCCACAATAAAATTATTTATTTCCCTTTGTGTACCACAGGTAAATTATATCCCACTCAATTCTCTTGTTCGAAATAACTCTCTAATTCCTCCTAAAACCTCTATTTTCAACTCACTTTTAAGTACAAATACACATATACTAATTGGACTCGGCGTCCTGCATTTCGTTGGGATACCCCAAATATACTGTTATGGGTGCATCCTGCATTTTGTTAGGAAACTCTTTACTGGTAACGCATATACTATTACTGGGTGGAGGTCCTGCATTAACACTGGGACATTTTTTACTGGTAGCACTTACACTATGGTGGGTGCTATCTTCATTATTGGGAGGGACTTTTATGTATTTATTTGAAGAAGAGGATGAAGAACAAGACGAACTAGAAGAATTAAAAACCGTTACCATTGAAGAATATGTAAAAATACGAAGAGAACAAAGTAAACAACGAAAACAAGCATTTGAAGACAAACTAAAAGTCCTCAAAGAAAAAACAGCTAGATTAAAAAGAGAATTAGGCTACAAAGATTGAAATCAAAAAAACTCCGAATGAAACGATTCGAAGTTTTTTTGATTCTTTTTTATTTAACTTTTTTCACATTGTTGTTTTATTGGAACACTTATCGTACTATTCCACCATTGTATCTCAACTCATACACCTTTTCATCACCTATGAGAATGATTTCTTTACCGTGAAAACAATCAAGAGTTCCTTCATACTCATTCTTGAAAATATATGCACCTGACTCGTAGTAATTTGGACCACGATAGATAGAATTTGCATCAACTAACCTTAATGCTTGGCGAAGGAAGTTATAAATTGGACCCATGATATCCCAATCTGCGTTTGGAATGGTGACACCCCCTGAATAGACCATTGACCAAATTGGACGATTCTCAAACTCTACTGTTTCTTGTCCGATAAAAAAAGCCGAACCATAATAAATATCTCGATAAGAATAATTACCACTAGAGTATTCAAGTTGTTTTGAACCATTTAATAACGGCTCGACCGATGCATCATCTCTCTGGGATGCATATGTCCTTCTTTTGGCTTCTACTAGAAATTTGGCAAGAGATTCATGATTAATTGACATAATAATTCTCCATTCACAAAATTTTTCCCTTTGTTCTTATAGATTAATCATAACAAATATACAGAAATTATAAGACTATTTACGAAACTTACTTGCAGACGTAGACTTTGCCTTTGCTGGTTTCTTATCAGATCTTTCGGCCCTTCTTGTACTTCTTCTTTTTTAACATATTCTACACAAAACCTTTATACAACTTCTATTCTTAGTTCACCAGTAATTGGCTTAGGGAGATTTTTAGCATATATTGTATACTCCCAATTTAAATTTTTCCCGCAGGCTCTTGGCCCAAAAGCAACTCTTAATTCTTCTGCAAAAACTTCTGTGTTCTGTTGATGTTTAAGAGCTCCAACATCTGCTTCAACGACAAAATACTTTTCTTCCTTTTGCACATTCGGATAATGCAAAACAGTATTAATTGCTACATTAGAAATAGCAGCATGAAATATATCCCTACCCTTAGGCGGTTCTGAAGGAATCTCGTCCATTACAATTATTCCCTCTTCTCTTGGAATTGTTACTCGAATAGATACGTCTTCTAAATATCGCTCACCATTATTCCGAAGAATAATATTTATCTTTTTTGAAATTTCTTCACCTACATAATAACAGTCGTGCTGATAATAATCTTTTTTTACCTCTTTTAAATTTTCTCTTAGCTTTTCCGTACTTCTTTCCTCGTAAGGTGTGGGTTGAAAAGGCGAAAATATCATACTATTAAAACGATGTATTTCCATTTCACCTTCTTTTTCTCTCCTATTTAATTCAGCCTCAATTCTTTGTTTAGCTAATTCAGACGGAAATTTAACTTCTTTGGTTCCTTCTATAATTATTTTATCCTCAAATGCTTCATTGAAACCAACTGAAATTTTCCCATTAAAATACTGATTTGATCGAAACGTTAATAATTCATCTAAATCTCTTCTTGTTAATCGATCTTGTTGGCTACCTCTTCTGATGTAACAATCTCCTTTTTTTAAACTTTGGAAATCTTTTTTCATCATATAAGGAGGATTATTACAAGGACCAATTTCAAATATACCTAATAAGTTCCCCCCTACTTCAAGTGGAGAATATGAAAATTCAATAGAAAGTTCGATGTTTTCTCGAATAACCTGTTCATAAGTTGCTTGATCTATAAATTCCTCTTTTTGAATTGCATGATATTCTTTCTCTCCATCTGTTTTATCTTTAACACCAACAACAATGTATTTTTTACCGTCAATCGGCGCATTAGCCATCGACATAATATCCTTAATTAAATCTTTGTTTTTTTCTTTTTTATATTGTTCTCTTTTAAAATCTAGTCTTGTGCTTTCACGTTCATATTTTATTAACCACTCAATATTCTCCAAACCGTTTTCCCCTTTACGATAAATTCTCTCTATTAAACTTATAATCTTCCCATTAAATACCTAAAAATATTGTAAACTGTATATAGAAATAAAACAACAAATACAAAACTGTATGTAGTGTTTTATTCCTATTCTTAAAACGTCCTATAAAACAAAGGGTAAAGTTAACTTTACCCTTTGGAGAAATCCCAAAAAGTGTTGGTATTTATTTAGGGATTCCATTTGTTGCAGATATGTTGACACGATTTGTTTTTATAAAAACAAAAGGACGTGAATGGTATGAATCAACTGTCGTCCCGCGTATTAGTCCATTAACTTTAATCGCTTTACTATTTACGATTGTTGTAATGTCTCTATTAAAGGCGAAATGATTGTTCAGCTATCAATGGATGTTGTCTGAATTGCAATCCCATTACTTATTTACTTTATCTTAATGTTCTTTGTTTCGTTCTTCTTATCTAAGAAAATGTGAACAAGTTACCCCGTTGCGACTTCCTTATCATTCACAGCAGCAAGTAATAATTTTGAATTAGCTATCGCTGTCGCAGTTGGAGTATTTTGAATTCACTCAGGTGTGGCTTTTGCAGCTGTAATCGGCCCATTAGTAGAAGTACCAGTTTTAATCGCGCTTGTTAACGTAGCTTTAAAATTAAGAGACAAATTTTTATAGAATCAATAAAACTTAAATGAAGTCACTGTAAATGCTGTTAAATGTTGTTAAATGTTGTTAAATCTTCTTAAAAATATTATATAATACAAATAATAAGCTATTAGGAGGTGAATGTTTATGGCAGGAAATAATTCTTTAGATAAAAGCAATCTGACTGAACGTTTAGATCGACATCTCGACTGGATTAAAAGTTGTGATACTAAAGCATCTATTGTAATTGCAGTACTTGGTGTATTTCTTACAATATTTACATCAGAGAACTCTATTAAAATGTTAAAACAGATTCTTTCACAGCCCCTTCAACACATTAATTTTGCAAATCTTTTATATCTATTATTATTTGTTATTTCGTGGGTTATTTTTATATATGGTGTTTATTGCTTAGTTAGAGTACTCGTTCCTCGATTAAGTAAAGATACACTAGCATATGAAGGCATTTATAATGATTCACTTTATTTTTTCGAAAGTATAGCTAAAAATAATTTTAGAGAATTTAAAGATAAAATGAATAACTCTCAAGACGATGACGAAATAACCGATATTTTGTCACAAATCTATGTAAACGCAAAAATTTGTACAATTAAGTATTCTTATTACAGTAAGGGGATTAAATGTGCTGCTCTTGGAATTGGGGGTGTACTAATTTTATATGTAATTGGAATGATTTTAGTGATGCTAGGGGGATTTAAGTAATGAAGTTCAAAGATTATGACTATAAGGAACGTAAGAAAAAAGTAGAAGAAATTCTTGATAATACAGATAAAGTTAATGAAGTAGATAAATTCCCACGAGATGAAGATTTCACCTATACTAATGGTTATAAAGCTTGGGCCAGTGCTATCTTTGTAGACTTAAGAGACTCAACAACTTTATTTTCGGGAGAGAACGATGTAGATATAGCGAAAGTAATACGAGGCTTTACTTCTGAAATAATAGAGATTTTAAGAACTGCTACAGATAATGATTTAAAAGAGATTGGAATACGCGGAGACTGTGTTTTTGCTATATATTCTACTCAATTTAAAAAAGATATTTTCGATGTGGCAGATAGAGCTTTTCATATAAACACTTATATGAAAATGTTAAATAAGCTGTTAGAGGAAAGGAATCTCCCTACTATCAAAGCTGGAATTGGTTTAGCAACAAACAAAACATTAGCTGTTAAAGCAGGTCGAAAATCCTCTGGAATTAATAACTTAGTTTGGATCGGTGAATCTGTAGCTAAAGCAGCTAAATTATCTGATTTAGGCAATAAAAATGGTATTGAGCCAATTGTAATGTCTAGTTTGTTCTATTCAAATTACATAGATGTTCAAAAAGGATTACAACCTGATGACGATGTAGAGAAATGGTGGACAAAAAAATACGACACTTCTTATGGAACGTACTATCATGGCACAGTAGTTCAATCAAATTTTGATAAATGGATTACAGATGGAATGCAAGATTAAATGTATAATTAGATTATAATTTTATTTTGTTAATAGGACTTATCAACATTACACAAATGACAAAAGAGCCTGGAAGTTTCCAAGCTCTTTTGTCATTTGGTATTTCGCTAATACCCTCTTCCTTTTTAAAAACCATAATCGTCTGCAATAGTACCACTTTCTTTTAAAGGAACTACCTTCATTTCTTCTTTTTTTGCTTCATTATCATTAAAATCATAAAGAAGAGTCATATCACCAGCAAACATAGACATTAATACATCCTTCACAACAGGATCAGCCGTTTTCCCCATATTCATAACATTGACAAGAGAGTTTTTATGCGATTTGCTATGATGAAAAAGTGTTATTATCCCCTTTTGGAGTTGCTCGATTTCCTCTTGAAGTTTATGTTTTTCTTTTGAAAGTTCTACATTTTCTTTGCTTAATTCTTTGATTGATTTTCTATCTTTCTCCATTATACGCATAATTTGTTTAGCTAATTGTTGTGGGTTAGTATGATAATCATCTACTAATTTTGCGATATCAACAAAATCCTTTCCAAAACTACCATCAGCCACTTCAATTAATGTTTTATTTTTCATTTCGTCGATTAGCTCTTTCCCTTTATATGGCGAACCCCGATATTCCTTCGACCAAAAATCCTGAGAATACGCTTTAAAAGGGACACCATTGGCCCGTACTTTTTTCTCTTTTACCAATTGTTTGTTTAATTGAAATACACTGTTATATGTTAGCTTTAAATGGTTACCATTTAACTCCTTTAATCGTAATTGAATAATTTCATGTAACTCTTGTTCATCGAATACTATTGGTCTTCCAGCCATTTTTCTTCCTCTTTCTCAATTAAATTATTTACTTTTAATAAGTCTTCATTTGACTTTAATGCTACAAATAACTGCTGTATTAAAGCATTTAATTCATTTGCTTGTTCATTTATTTGTCTTTCTGTATGTGGTCTTGTATCAACTTCTTTACCAAAGCTCTCTAATTTAAGTTCTCGATGCATTTGAGAAATGAATGTTGCCTTTTCTTTAATTTTTTCTATAGAAGGTTTAATAGTTTCTTGACGTATTATTTCTTTTTGTTTTTCAATATTTGCTCCATTTGGTTCCACCCACCATTTGGAGCAAAATACACAGTGTGTAGAATGTTCACAAGGCATTGATAAATCTGTACAATAACCTAAATTCATTTCAACACATTCATTTAAAGGAACTGGGGGAGAAATAGGCATATTGCTTATCTTTTCTCTTATTACTATATCTTCAAAATCTAATCCTTTTATACCGTCTTTCGCCAATTTATAAATTTCTGTATTCACATAAAACCCAACGTTTTGTTGATAATGGTATTGTGCTTCTAATGTTGTATGTCCACCTAACCGTGCAATTTCAATTGGCGATATTCCTTGAAGAAGCAACGACGTAAACGTAATATGCCGAGTATCGTTTAAATTTATTTTTCTTTCTACTGATAATTTATATTTTTTAAACACCACATCTTCATAAAATCTTTCAAGTAATGTTAGTAAGGCTCCCGCATTAAAAATTTCATTGTATAATTTCTTTTCTCTGCCTGGTAATTTCAATTTTTTAGCAGCAAATACAATTGAAGGATAAGAAACTAGTGTTTTTGTTTTCCCAAAACCTTCTGTTATTTGAATGTAATCATGAATTAGTTCGTACATTTCCTTATCTATTTCTAAAGTATCAGATACACCTAACCTCTTTTTTTCAAGATTAGGATTTCTTTTTTTACGAGGTAGTCGTAAAAAAAAGCGATTCTCTTCATGATTGATACAATCACGTTTTATATTGCAGAACTCTAGGGGGCGCATAGGTATAATGTTTGTTATTTTCCACCACAGTTTTACTGGCAGAAAAAATAAAAGTTCTTCTTTGGATAAATCCTCTTTAAAATATTTCTCTACACAACTAGCCAGCGTAAAAACGTCTATTGCTTTAGGAAGTTCTCTAACTCCAGTTTTAGGGGAAAGACTGTTTTTTAAAGAGATAAATAGCTCTTTATATTTCTGTAATTGTTCTATTTCACAAAAATCAAGAAAATACAACCACTTGGTTACTTTGCTTCTCTTAGAACTAGAACTTTCAGCTAAATCGCGAATTCTTTCTTCCACCTCGTCAGGTGCATCATTAAAATAATTTGTAATCTGCAAAAGTTCCAAAAGAGTTGTATATATACTACGAATGTAATTAATTGAAAATTGTTGACTCAAATTAAGAATCCAACATTTAGCAATAAGTACAAAATCCTCTGAAATATGACTTTGAAATTTAATCATATCCTGTAATTTTCCAAAGTCAAAATGAGCTCTTCCCGCTCTTTCCTCTATTAGCCAAATCCAATATCTCCCCTCAAAATCCCCTTGTAAAACAACCCCTTCTTCAACTAAACTTTTATAAATAGTTTTTGCTTCTTCTGTGCTTTCCTTCAAATCAAAACGTTCATCTGAGAAACTATCAAAGTCTATCTCATAATCAAAAAAATCAAACTCTGCATTCTGCATATTTTTTACTTCCTTTCACTTGATGAAATAATAAAACGAGAGTCAATTTCTTTTGGATAAGGTACTTGATTGACAAGTGCACGAAATTCTTTTGCATCTGATTTTATAAAATCATAAACTACTTCTTTTCCGAATTCTTTTATCGCTTGTGATAATATCTTTAATTCCAAATGAATAAGATTTGATTTTTTTAATTTCATTCCTTTTTTCGTTTCATTCATATAATCTTTCAATCTTGCAACAATACTTTCCCCAAGTGAACTTAATGCATAAAAGGTTGGAATAGCATAAGGACAATGAAAGCAACTTTCTAGATGTGTATTTTTACAACCAGACTCTCCAAATAAACAGTGTACATTCTCATTTCGACTTGGTAATTGTTCTGTATACAATAAATGTAATTCTCTTGTTGCTTCTTCTAATGTTTTCCCTCTAATATAATCCGCTACTGATCGTTGCTTCTCATCAAACTTATTCATAAACCCTGCAGTTGCTTCGAGTTTAAATATGTCACCAAAATTTTGGGTTAATTCTATAATTTCGTTAGTTCTTTTTTCTCTACCTGATGATTTTCCTAATACTTTCTCAAGAAAAAGGTCAGGAATAAATCCAAACTCTCCTCTTTGAAACAATTGTTTAGTTAAAAGATGAAATTCTTCCTTTGGAATATGAACATAATGTTTAATAGACTCTATATCCTTATGTCTTCTCATCAATTTCACCAATGTTGCAGATTTTTCTCCTCGCTCTTGTTGTGCAAGGAGAATATAAATGATGGTCATTAGTGTTTCATTCATTTTTCTTGATGAAAAAGAGAAATTAGCTTTATATTTAAAATTCGAAAAGAACGCTTTATGATGTCGATCAGTAAACACATTATTTTTCGTATTAAAGTTTATTAAAAATGGATAATCTGATCCCTGTTCTTGATAATAAGATTCCAATAATAAAACAACTGTAGCAAATGCTTCTGCTAAATCGTCAGAACAAATAAAATATCCTTTTACTTGCGTCTTAGAAATAAGTAATTCTTGTTGTCGTACTCGATTTACAATTAAACGGGCTGTTTGGAAATCAATTTTATAATTAATCATGTCTTGAATACTTGGAATATGTACATTTGTCAAATCTATTCGTTTAAAGGATGTTACGTCTCCATGTCTCCAAGCGTTATTTAAATGAATAATTACATACAGCCATGTTGAAGCATATGTAATATCATTTTCTTCAACCAACTTACGAACACTTTCTTCTACATGCAAATTAATTTTATTTACATATTTCTTTAATTCCTTATATATCTTGTATTTGTATATTTCTTGATCCCCTTCACTCAAGGGGGCTTTTTTCTTCTGTTTTGGTATATTGATTTTATTTATATTGAACACTTTTTTTGTATTCTCATTTCTACCTAAATCATAACTCACCTTTTCTAAAAACTTACATAAAATAATTCTTCTTGGAGTTGAATCACTCATACTACGATTCATAAATAAATTAATATCATTAGAAGTAAGAGCATAAATTTCTTTCACTTCATTTTCGTTTAGAAGTTCAATAATAAGTTGCGTTACTTTTACGAATTCCTTAATTTTCCGATTCATTGTATATTCGGCCGCATGAGAAGTATGGAGTATTTCAGAAACATGTGTAAGCCATTTTTCTTTTGTATATGTTGTCTCCTTATGAAAAGAAACTTCTAACAGTTCTAGTTTATACTTAAAGGTTGCAAAGGGACTCTCTAACCAAGTGTTATCTACCTGTTGTTCTAATTGACGTTGCTTTTTTCGATTTTCGATGTCTTTTCTTAAGAAGGCATGTTCAATAGTTGATAATTCCTTATAACGGGCATATGTTGGAACTTTATGACGTTCTAATGAACAAGGATAGTCTAAAGCATTTCTTGAACCAAGATAATCCAAGGCTTCTGGGTAAGTATAATGGTTGTCCCAAAATTCCTCTCGTTTTTGAACATATTGTTGTATTTCTTCTTTGGGATAAGAAACACCTTGACTAGTTGGATTTACCGAATGTGCTGGATTTTCTAACAACATGCTTCTAAACTGCCTTTCTGTCATATTTAATAAGGATAACGCCTGTTTTTTTGTTATAAAATCTTTTGAATTTGATAATTCCTTTTCTTTTTGTTTTCTAATTAATTCTTCTTTAATTTGGTTAAAATCTACATTTTGATAATAAAAGAGTTTTATATTAACTTTGATTGGATGAATATCGTATTTTTTTTCAATATAAATTAATTCGCTTGAAGTTACATTAGGAAACAGTTCTATTAATCTTGATCTTGCTGTATGCTGTTTTAAGAAATGATCAAGAACTTCTTTTTTTATAAACTTTCTATGATTCATTACAGATACAATCGTATAATTAATAATTTTCATCGGTAATCTTAATCTACTGAAAATTTCATCTATTTTATCTCCAGTCGCGCTTCTTACTCCTAACAGCTTTGTTGCTTCTTTAAGAATATAATGATTTTGAATGATGTCCTCTTCTTCTTCTATAAATGCTTCTAAACTACTCAATTCTATTTTATTATCTTTATGTTTCACTAAGTCTTTTATAATTAAACGTTGAAGTTGCTTTCTAGACTTTTTACTTTGAATATGTTTATACTTTGGGTTCGTTAGCAATTCTTTTAATTCGATGTAGCCCCTCTCCATTATTCCACTCCTTTTCAATCCCCTACATAGATTTCAACTAGAGATAAATTATTAATTGCGTCTGATAATTGTTCTTTGATTGTTATTTGGTCTACATATGACATTACTGCATCCAATGTGCTATCACCACGGGCCGCAGCTACTTGAGCTGGTGACAATTTTGTTTTTGTGAATAATAAATTAGTGAACACTCCTCTACCTATATGTGTAGACCAACTTGAATCTTTAAGTAAGAGGTAATCACCATATCGACTAGGATTTTGTTTAAGTAATGCTATAAACTTCTTTTTAATGTCATTAAACCATTTTGAATACACTTCGCCTGTCATTGGAGCTCCTTCTTTATTAATAAACAGGGCCGTTTTATGTCTATTCTTTATCTTTAACAATTGTTTCATATGATCTTCAAATAGTAATTCAAATAAAGGGTTATAAAATAGTGGTTGCTTACGCTCTTTCTTTACCTGTGAATGTGCAGCATTTACATTCCCAAATAACAATTCTTGTCTATCAAACACATCCAATGTCACCGATTTACTTTCCCGATGCACAGCATCAATCGTTAGATTAACTACTTCTCCCCTTCTCAAACCGCCAAACATTTGCATATAGATGCCTAGTACCATAGATGGATACATTACTTTAGCTAATTGCAGAAACTCATTTATCAATCTATCATTTAAATGTGTTAAAGTATTACTTGGTTTTTTATTTTTTGGCGGATACACAGTACTAAATGCAGGATGGCGGAAAGGCGATTCTAATGTTTGCTTATTTGAACCTTTTATGAGTTTTCGCTCTAATTCAAATTCAGGTTTAATTATGTCTTGCTTTATTAGATATTCATAAAAAGAAGTTAAAATAAGTTCTCTCTTCTCCACTGTCTCTCTTCTATTTTTCCTCTCTACAGAAAGACTTGTTATAAATCTACTTCCATGGATGTACTTTAATCCATATAATCCCTGGCCGCCGCTTAAAGAAAGAAATGTTTTATCCTTCTCTTTTACTTTATCTCCTATAAAGTTTAAAAACATACATATGGTAATTGCTACATCCTTTTGATAGTTAAAAGACTTCCCCCTATACTCATACATGGTTTTAATAAAATCTGTTACAGGACTAGGATATTTCCTTCCAGTTTCTTCATTTTCCACCACTATAGTAATGACTCTTTCATATCCCCCTTCTCCATTAATAGAAGGTATATTATCTTCTTGAACTTTATATCTCATTTTCTTCCTCCCCATAAAACGAAAAAAAGCAACTCCTCTTCATAGGGTTACTTATCATATCACTAATTCTATTATTCTTTAGGAAATTACAAAATCCTTCTTATATCAACAAATTTAGGCAATTAATCTATCAATTTTCTTATTTCCCCAAAACCTGTCCGCATAATCCATTGATGCTTGCACATCTTTCGGCGGATTAATATCGACAACTTCAACACGTTCAATGCGAACGCCCCATTTTTCTGTAGCTTCATCAAGTGCTAAGCGAATTTCTGTTGAAATTTTTTCACGACCAGATAACGTTTCATCCAGTTCCATTTTACCAATGATTTGACGCATCGTTGCTGAAGTAATGTTACGTACACCGTATTCATAGTTCGAAATACCATATGTCGCAAGTTCCGGTTCAACGACTTGATAGAAAATAATTGTATCAATTTCCACTTGTACATTATCTTTCGTAATTACCTTCTGCGGTGGTACATTCGTTTGTTGAATACGCAAGTCGTGATATACGCGAACGCGATCCACAATCGGAATTAATAAATTTAATCCCGGCTGCATAACACGCTGAAACTTACCAAATCTTTCAACGACTCCAACTTTTTGCTGTGGAATAATTTTGATTGTTAATGCGATAAATGTAACAACAATTAGTGCGAAAATAATCGTTAACGTTAATGCTACCATATTTATTCACTCTCCTTTTTTACTTGTAATATAGTACTATGCCTCTTTATAACAATAACTTTTTCTCCGGCATCAATTGGATCATCTGCAATAGCTGTCCAAGTATCTCCATCCACTTTCACAATGCCGTTCGCCTCATTTGTAATCGCTTGCATAACAATCCCTTTTTTACCTGCAAGCATATCTACTGTATCAGTAAAACCTTTTGCTTCCCGAAAGTTTTTTGATATTCTTTTCGTAAAGAAAGTCAATGTTAAACTTACAATCGCACCAGCAACAACTTGTAACAGTAGTGCTTCAGGAACAAACAAAGCAATAAGACCTCCGACAACAGCTCCAATTCCAAGCCAAAGCATGTAAAATGTAATCGACAGCATTTCCGCAATAAATAAAATACCAGCTATTATAAACCAAATTACCCAAGCAGCCATATGCAACCCTCACTTTCTTTCTCATTTTCTATATGTATATGAAGAAAAGAATGGTTTATCCGCCCTTTCTCATACGTGGGCGCTTACTACAAGCTATTGTACATTTTCACTGTTACAATGAGTATTATTAAAATACTATATTAATATATTCTTCATTATACATGAAAATCCCTTTCAAAAAATGACAAAAAATTTAATTCTTTCAAAATTTATTTTTTAAATTATAATTATTATAACTACTGTCACATTTTCCCCAGAAAGGTTGTGTGCTTATTGCAAAAACGTTCATTGACTTACTATCTAGGATCGAAAATATGCATTACTCTCGCTGACATCGTATACGTAATGATTATTACAACTCATATGTATATCACAACGAAATCAGCTACATTAACTGCTCTTTTTCCATTATTACAAGTCATAACTAATCTTATAGCAAATACATCTGCACCACTTATAATGAATCGTTTTCCATCTTATTCATTACTTTTTACACTGCAGTGGATAAAAACTGCTCTATTATTTTTATTAATGATATTATTCCCGATCCTTTCCACAAACATTGTAGTACTATTCATTTTCATTTTTTTCATTTCATTATGTAGTGGCTGGAGCGCTCCATTACTATACGGTATTCTTCCGCGCCTTACACCGAAAGAAAAATTAGTAAAAGTAAATAGCATTTTTTCCTTTTCCACACAAATTGCACAAGCCGCTGCTTATTCATTTACAAGTGTTATTGTGCTTCTTATCGGTGCTTCTTCTACACTCATGATGAATAATATTTTGATGATTTTCGGATGTGTTGCACTACACTTTTCATTACGTTCCATACATACTGAACGAGTAATAGAGCCTTCTTCTTCAAAAGGTGATACTTTATTGGAAGGTTGGAAGCTCTTATTTCAAAACCCTTCTCTCCGTACTGTTACATGTATGGACTTAATTGAAACTTTTGCAGGGACGATATGGATGGGTGCTATTACGATGGCTTATGTAACAACTGTCCTTCATAAAGGAGAAGAATGGTGGGGATTTATTAATACAAGTTATTATGTTGGGACGTTAATTGGCGGTCTATTAGCGTGGAAAATGAGTACATACATTCAAAACAATTTAATACGCTCTATGGCGGTAGGCTCTCTTCTGTTTAGTATTCTTACATTTTTATATGGTATGACAAGTAGCGGCTTTATTGCGCTTTTTCTGTGCGTTCTAATGGGACCATGTTATCAAATTAGAGATATTTCTCAAACAACAGTTCTACAATCAAGTGTCGCTCCTTCTTTACTATCAAAAATGTATACAGCTCATGGTGCTCTTCTTTCGACAGCTTCTGGTCTTTCTATGCTGAGTGTTGGCATTATTACCGATTTGTTCGGTGTTCGTACGATTTATATTCTCGCTTCAATCCTTATATTGTGCTCTGCTTGTTTATCATTTAACTTATTAAAATATGATAAGACAAAGCAAAAAAACATGTCACTTTAATGAACAAAATAAATAGGACAGGATTTCCTGCCCTATTTATTTTATTTATGATAAGTTAGGAGATTTCCGATGCTTTGTCGCTTGTTCAAAAGCGTATGCGAGTTTAATTAAAGTCCCCTCACGAAAAGCAGTGCTTGCAAGCGTAATTCCAAATGGTCTCCCGTTATCCATATATCCCGCAGGTATTGCTATAGACGGATAACCTGCTTTCGCACATATAGTGGAGCCTATATAAGAAGGGAACAGAATCGCATCAAGATTATATTTTTTCAGTGCAAAATCAATGCCTTGTTCTTGTGAAAAATATATATCTTCTAATCTTGCATTTAAATATTGTGGATTTCTTAACGTATTAGGAAAATCTTTTCTTCTTTCTAACTTAGTTTGTCCATATCTCAGAGCTCTTTCTGCTATGTTTTCATTAAACTCCATTAACTCTGAAATAGAATGTACTGGTATAGTAGAAGGCAATTTGGAAAGATAGTTATCTAAACTATGCTTTAATTCATAGAGTGATACACCCCAGCTCCATTCTCTATGAAAAGACGGAATATTAATATCCTCTACTACTGTCGCACCCTTACTACGTAATACTTCAATTGTTTCCTTAAACAATTTCTCATCATACTCACCAGATTCATAATAATCTTTTGGTGCATTGCTATATACACCAATTTTCGCTCCATTTAAACCATTAACATCAAGGTATTTTGTATAATCATGCTCTGCTATCCCTTCACTTTTATAAGTAGCTACGTCTTTCTCATCTACCCCAGTTAGCCCCCCTAGTAAAATAGCGGCATCTGTTACTGTTCTAGCAAATGGGCCGGCTGTATCTTGCGAATATGTGAACGGAATAATACCTCTACGACTAATTAAACCAACAGTCGGTTTAATACCGACTACAGAGTTTTGAACAGCTGGACTCAAAATAGAACCATCTGTTTCTGTTCCAACCGATACTACTGTAAAGTTAGCAGCAACTGCTATGGCAGATCCTGTACTTGAGCCACCAACAAACATATCATCCTCACCCGTACCGTAAGGGTTTATTGTTTGCCCACCTCTCGCACTATATCCAGCCCACATTTCAAATGACATTGCATTTGCTAATTCTGTCATATTTGTTTTCCCTATTATCACTGCTCCTGCTTCTCGCAGCTTCGTAACGAGAAATGCATCTTCACTACTTATATTTTGTTCTAACGCAATCGTACCTGCACTTGTATGCATAGAGTCATTCGTTTCAATATTGTCCTTAAGTACAACAGGTATACCGTGTAGTGGACCTCTTACACCTTTTGTTTTTCTTTCATGATCTAGCGCTTCTGCAATAAAGATAGCCTCCGGATTGATTTCTAAAATAGAATTGATTTTCGGTCCGTCTTGATCATACTTTGCGATTCTATGAAGGTAATACATAACTAATTCTTTTGAAGTTAATTGCCCAGCTACCATTGCTTTTTGTATATCATGAATTGTTAATTCTTTTTGTAGTAGTGTATTGAACTGAATCTCCATCGTCATTCTCCTTCTATAAAGCCTTTTATTGATAACATGTATCTATTACTTGTTCATTTTCTCCGCTCCTCGCATATACAAATACAATCCAATTAAAAGAATTCAACTCACCACTGTAAAAACCTTTTATTTCCTGAAAAATAAAAAAAGTCTGAAACGAATTAACTTCCGCTTCAGACTCTTTTATTATTTTACATATACCTCATCTAACAAATGTAAAAACTCACCTTGTTTCCCCTCTAATTCAGGGCATTTTGCAATATCAATCCATTCGTAGCAAAATACTAGGCCTTCATCTTCCTCACCGGCACTGACAATATGTTCCCAACGATTTTTTACATCTGTTAGTAATGTTACGTGGAAGAAATGACGTTTTTGATATTCCTTTTTTTCTTTCACATGTATGATGTAATCAGCTAGGAATCGTTCTATGCATAAATGACGTAACCCAGACTCTTCTTGTACTTCACGTAAAATCGCTGCTTCTAGCGTTTCCCCTTCGTCAACTGTTCCCCCTGGCACTTGTATACCAGCTTCAGGTATATCACGATGTTTAAAAACAAGCAGTTGCATAACTCCTTCTTTTTCTCTTGTCACATATGCGTGTACTTTTTTCTTATATAACACCGTCATAATCCTTCTCTCCCCTCAATTGTTCACTGCGCTACTTCTTCAAGTGTCAGTTGATTTTCATATAAATATGTAGCTTGTGGATTTCCCACATACCTCACGTGCCATGGTTCAAATCGATAGCCCGTAATCGATTCTTTCTCTTTTGTATATCGAATGACAAAACCAAATTTATGGGCATTTTCAGAAAGCCACTGCCCTTCTTTCGTTTCACCAAAAATTGTCTCTAACTGAAACTTAGCAGATTGTGATGTGATATCCATAGCTAGTCCAGTTTGATGTTCACTCGTTCCAGGAACTGCACTCGACATTGCTGTTTTTGCTTCTCCATCTTGTTTTTTATACATTGTATTTAACGCTTTTTGCCGATCAAAAGATCTAAATCCAGAGACTGCAAATAAGAAAACACGCTCCTTATCCGCTTGCTGAAACATTTCCTCAAGCGCACCGGCTGCCTCTTTCCTCATTTTTTTCTTTTCTTGATCACCTTCACTAGAGTAGCGCACTTTCGGAATAACTAAATCTGGCGGTCTATACCCGTCTGGTAAACGCCTACTTTTATTCACAAGCACAAGCATCGAATTCGGATTACTAATTACCGCAATATCCCCATCCATATTCGCAATCGTTTCTTTTGCCTTCGGAAATATGTTATTTACATTCACCTCGCGTGCTTGCTTATCCTTATACATTTTATAATTGATTCCCGCTACTCCAACAATGAGTATCGCCGCTACGATACCAAGTAGTATCCATCTTTTTTTCATATAACGACCTCTTATTTTAATAATTTGGCCATTTCATACTCATCGATGTTCTCTCCATCGATAATAAGAGCAGCTCTTTTGACACCTTCCTTCTCAAATCCAGCTTTTTTATATAGTGCCTGAGCTCTTGTATTGTGGGCCATTACCGTTAATTCTAAACGCCATACACCATGTAATCTTGCCCACTTCTCGACCTCTTTAAACAATTTAGTCCCAATACCTCGCCCACTATACTCTTGCAAAATCCCAATTACAATACTTGCTACATGTCTCTTTCTTTGAATATGATTTCCATTCACTAAAATAAACCCTACTATTCTCTCTTCTTCAACTGCTACCAATATTGTTGCATATTTATTTTCTACAAAGCGCTGAATCATTTGCTCTTGTTGCTCGGCTGTGAATTTCCTTTCTCCTGGTTCATACAACATAAATTTTGTTTCTTCATCTAATTGCTTACTTAATTGCAAAAATGATGCTGCATCTTCTACTTTGATTTCCCTAATCATTTCAATCACCCTACCAATTTCATAATAAAAAGCTTTCCTTGTAAAAAGATTTTCTCTACTTTCCCGAAAATCCCTTTGTAAATCTCCCAGTATAATTTGACAAATTTCGATATTACTATAACATGGACAAATTATGTCTATTCTGTGACACATCATTAATTACAAAAAAACGCAAGCATTACACTCACGTTTTTTCAGACTCTCGCATTCATTTCTGTTTCACTTTATCCATTCACTTTTTCTGCCTGCCAGAAATATTCACCAAACGCTTTAGCTAGCGCATCAATCGATCGATTTAGTTCTTCCTCTGTATTATCTACGCCACCAACTTCAATTAATATCGCTTGTCCTGACAAATCTTGATTGTAGACACCATTTCCTGTTTGGAATCCTTTTTGAATGACACCACGACTAACGCCTGGATATTTCTTACTAATCGTCTCATGTAAAGCCGTTGCTAATTGCAAGTTTTTTTCATAGTTTTTGTTACCTTTCCCTACTACAAACGCAAGCTTCGCATATGATTTATCACCGATTATTTTTGTCGTGACATTTTTCCGAGCACTATCACGATGTAAATCAAAGAAGTATTGTAATTCTTTATTGCCGGCCATTGCTTCTTGTACAATTTCCCGTGACATTTTATAAGAACTATTACTATTTAACCCTTTACTAATCAACTTTTGACCAACATCAGTCTTGTCGTTAGTTGCTCCGATTCCTTCATTTGCTAATTGTTCACGAAATCGGTCGCCGACTATTGAAATATTCGTTACGGAACTTGTGGCTTTATTCGGATTTGGATCATTTGTTAAATTCAATAATGGCAAATAAGATTCCCAGCTATGCGAATGATAAATAAATGCAACTTGTCGTTTTCCTGTCGTTTGAGCTGGTTGCTTTTTCTCTTTATTCGTATCCGGCTTTTGAGCCTGTCCACCTTCTCCAGTCCGTTCTTTTACTACTTCTTCAAGTGGAACGCTCGACTCTATAGGCAAGTTAGAATAATTTGTTCCTTCCCCCGCAATAACAATTTCTGTATCGTACTTACCGAAACCAGGTAGCTCTTTGCCGACAAAACTGCGTACATCGTTAAAACGAATATTCGTAGCCATAGAAAAGAGAAACGAAGATATTGAAAAATCTTGATTTAAATTTCGATATTCCTGTGTAAAATAATGATTCTCTTTCCCAAGAACGTACATGTAACCATTCATTGATAACTCATTTAACCAATTATATAAATACGTTGACTTCGTCTCTTTCATAGAGGTTACCATCATACTAATAAGAAAAAAAGTCGCTAGTACTGTAGCAATAATAAATAATACTAACTTACGTACACTCGTGAATTTCACATAAAAAAAGCCTCGATTCATACTATCACCTCTCTATTTCAAGTTATGTACAAGCTCTAGAGAATAGACCGTCTAAATTCCGGCTATATTGTTAATGAGGTGAAATGAATTGAAACTACTAATAGGAACACTACCCGTTGTACTATCATTTATTTTTTATTGGCTTGCTAAGCATCCTACCATCCGTGTTGCGTTACATATTTCAGCATATCTAGCACTTTATGTACTCGGTACAATCATTTCTATTCATATATATGATGTTTTAATACAAGACTTAGTTTTTATGACAAGTATTCATGGGATTTTACTAAATCCATTTTTTCTTATATCAGGAGCGTATATAGGGATATACACTTTGTACCTACTTTTGTCCTACATTATTACAAATATAAAAAATGGAGCGTAATGAAATGCAACCACCGTTCATCTGTCATACATGCAAAAAAAGAATTACGCGAAAGAAAGATCTTATTACTACCACATGGTACTTCCGCTTTTATGTATTTCATAGTGATTGTTTTAAACGACAGCAAGTTTTTATCTCACGATTTATCCCTGTGAATACACTTATTAATTTCTTTCTTATTATATATGGGCTGATTGTTGGTAGCATTCTTATGACTACAGAGCCATCTATCATTTGGCTTGTTTTCTTACTTCCAATTTTATATCGGTTTCTTTCCTATTATTATGTTGAACGCTTTTTCTCTAAATGAAAGTTAGACTTTCCTCTAGGAATACTTAAACATTCCCACTCATTTTCTTTTAACATTTTACCGATGTAAATCATTTGTCCAATATGCAAAGCATAATGAGAAATTTGTCTTTCAATTGCTTGCATGACAGTATGTGCTTCCCCGCGAATATATACTGTCTGCAATAAATGTTCTGACGTTAGTGCATTCATCGTTTTAAAAACATATTCCCAACCTTCATTCCATGCTGCGAGTACCTCTTTCTTAGAAGAATAACCACCTTCAAATTCAGCATCTCGGTTACGATCTATTTTTTCACCGTCAGATGTTAAAAAATCCGTCCATCTAGAACGCATATTACCGTGCAGATGCTTAATTATAATTGCTATGCTATTTGTTGCTTCATGAGAAGACCATTCAATCTGTTCATATGATAATTGTGAAAGCACCCGTTCCCCTTGTTTCTTTGTTGCTTCAAAATTCGAAATAGCACACTGTACGTATTCGCGTCCAATATCCATGTTCCCCAGCCTTTACATTAACTAATTTTTGTTCCATTTGGTAATTCCATATTAGGCTGCAGTAATACAACATCACCCGCTTCAGGTACTCCTCCTAAAACAAGTACTTCTGATTTAAATCCCGCTACACGCTTTGGCGGAAAATTTACAACAGCAACGATTTGCTGACCGATTAAATCTTCTGGGTTATATCTCTTCGTAATTTGAGCACTTGACTGCTTCATTCCAAGCTCTCCAAAATCAATTTCTAGTTTAATCGCTGGAACTCTCGCTTCTTTAAATTCCTCTGCATGTGTTACAGTCCCAATCCGTAAATCCAAAGTTAAAAAATCTTCAAAATTAGCCATTTTATCACTCCTTTCATTTATTACTTAGACAAAACAAAAAAATCCCCTTTAAAAAAAGAAAGGCGCCTAAGCACCTTTCTTTTGTAGTTCACTTGATTCATTTGATTTATAGAAGAAGAAACCGAGGATCCCGCCAATACATGATGGGATTAGCCATCCTATTCCTTCATTATATAATGGTAACATTTGTAGTACGTTAGAAATCGCGTCAATTTTAATCTTCGCACTTTCTAAACCGTTAAAGAAACTAATTAATAATGCACCTAAAATAGCTCCAATATAAATGGTATTGCGCTTCCCAATCCATTTATGGAAGTAAGAAAGTACGATTAATACGATTGCAACTGGATAAATGATCATTAACACTGGTAAAGTAACTGCGATTAATTGCGTTAAACCTAGGTTAGATACAATTAAACTAAATACACATACCATTGTTACAATCGTTTTATGCGAAAGTTTTGGGAATAAGTTTGTAAAGAAGCCAGCACAAGCTGATGTTAATCCAACAGAAGTTGTTAAACAAGCAAGTACAATAACAAGTCCTAATAAAATTTTACCACTTGTTCCATATAACTCATTTACAACATTCGTTAAAATAAGTCCACCATTCTCTGATACCCCAAGTGATGTACTTGTTGAACCAAGATAAGCAAGTGATAAATAGATTAACGTTAAACCAAGTACCGCGATAATACCTGATACTACTGTTATTTTTGCAATTTGATTACTCTCTTTTATTCCTTTAGAGCGGATAACTTGTACAACTACAATTCCAAATACAAGCGCACTAATTGCATCCATCGTTAAATATCCTTGAATAAATCCACCAAAGAAAGCATTTTCCTTGTATGCTTCTAGCGGTGCAGCTGGTTCTCCAATCGGATCAACAATTGCCTTTCCGACAATTACAGCAACAATTAATACTAACAATGGTGTAAGAAATTTCCCGAACCAATCCACTAATTTTGATGGATTTAAAGATAAATACCAAGTTATTCCGAAGAAAATTATAGTGAAAAGAAATAGCATGTACCATTCGGAAACTAATGCCTCTGATAAAAATGGCTTCATACCCATTTCAAATGAAACGGCTCCCGTACGCGGAATCGCGAAAAAAGGTCCAATCGCTAAATAACTAATCAATGGGAAAACAAACGCAAATATAGGGTGAACTCTAGAAGATAGCGCTTTCAAGTCCCCCTCTACAAACGCGACAGCTGTTACAGCTAATAGGGGTAATCCGACTCCCGTTACGAGGAATCCAATTGTAGCAACCCAAACATTCTCTCCAGCTTGTTGCCCTAAAACTGGTGGGAAAATTAAATTTCCTGCTCCTAAAAATAGTGCAAATAACATTAAACCAATTGCTACCGTATCACCTGGCCTTAAACGTCCCTTCATGCTTTTCATTTGCATAGCACTTTTTCATTGTTTATCTCTATTTTCACAATATGCTATGCATCCTCCTCTCTGTTCAAGCTGATAAAATATGCCCCTTACAAAGCAGTGTCTTTCTCCATAATTTCTCCAATCCCCTTATTTTTACTCTAATTATTAATTTTTGATTTTTTTGAATTTTTAAATCATTAGAGTGGTATTGCGTGGAGTATAGTTGTCAGACCTCTTTGTTTTTATCACACATATAGTAACATATTTAGTTGAAAAATAAAAACATATTTTCAAATTGACTTTTTTGAAAATCAAAATTATCTACATTTTTTATTCTTTTGCACAAATATTGTTTCAGACTCACTTATTATCCTATCGTTATTTTCAAATAATTTTATACACGTAACATAACAAAAGCCATCCAACATAATTAGACGGCTTTTGCATATTATTCTATCGTTTCAACTTCACGTGGATTTTTCATCTCTTCCACATACACCACTCTAAATCCGTGATCTTCTAAATCTTTCAATAACGTCTCTAATTCACCATCGTTAAACTCTTCTCCTAATGTAAACATAATTCTACGAACTAATAAGGCATCGTTATCAAAAGTCATTAAACTTTGGATACCTGTATATTTTTTTAATACTGTCGATAATTTTTGAATAGCCCCATTATAATCTTGTGTCCCAATCATGACAGAATATTTACTAGAATGAACGCCCCAGGCATCTTCTAATAGCTCAAAAACCTTTTTATGCGTTAAAATCCCAAGAAAGACTCCTTTTTCATCAACTACTGATAAATAAGGTAATTTCTTTATTGTAAAAAATACTTTAAAGAACGAAGAGTCTTCTCTGACATATCCTTCTTTATCGTTTAATAATCGTAATACATTTTCTTCCAGAGAACCTTTATATTCTAAAATATCTACTTTATATATATTCCCTAAATATTTCTCTTTTTTTTCATCTAAAACTGGTACACAACGATAACCAGTTTTATTTAAATGTTCTAGTGCTTCCCCTATCGTAATTGAACTTGAGCAAAATAAAACTTCCCTTTTCGGCACATAATTCCCTTTAATCCTCATAAACAGCCTCCTTATGTTAAAATACTTTCTGTGCCATAACTATATTATATTTTCAGAAAAAAATAAATAATTTATTTTATTTTTCTGAAAATTATTCATTTTCTTGTCATAATTTATTCACCTTTCATTCAATTCTATCCACTACAATACTAAACTTCTTTAAGAAAAATATATTGTAACTTACTCCGAAAAAAGCTAAAATAATAATAAGAATTTTCTGAATATTCAAAGAGTAGGTGGTTACATGTCTTTATTGCGCTCACACATATATAAATTTATCGTTGGTGTTCTCATTATATTTATCATTAGTCCTATTCCAGCTTTATTCATTACACATAAATACTCATACATCACCGGCTTTATAAGCATTTTCCATAACTTCGCACAACTTTCTTCGATGACAATTCCAAAGATTGATTGGATGCACGAATCTATCTTTTTCTCAGCAAATCAGATAGTACATACTGCTAATCAATCAACACCGTTATTCCCTTACATGTGGGAAATATATTTTTTATCGATTGTTCGTTTTACCTTTACTCTTGCAATCGGATTCTTCATCAGCTTAGGGATTGGCCATTTATTTTTTAAAGCACCTCAATCGGTTAAAAAGTTCACTTCTTTATTAAGATGGATTCCTTATTCTTTATGTACTGTATTATTACAATGCGCAGTCTTATTACTACTCCTATACATCACAAAATTTATAAAGATTCCTTACTACTCATCTTTTATCATCGTTTGTAGTACTTCCATGATTATCGTTATGCAAGCAATAAAAAAATGGATTCCTTTCTTAAGTAATACAAATGAATATGAAATAAAACAAGCTTCTTTCCTTGTAGATACATTGTTTTTAGCGCTTACTTCGAATCATAAATCTATTTTAGGTTCCATTATTCTTTCATTCGTTTTTATGGAATGCGTTTTTCACGCAAGTGGACTATTGCAATTTATCGTTCAATTCGGCGGAAATGCACCTATTATTGTTACAATTAGCTTATTACTTTTGTATATCCCGTATTGTATACTCTCATTCCTTCAAACGCTATGGACGACAAACCACTTTAAACAACAATCATACGCTTTAACGAGAAGTATTCCAAAACCTTAATTTGAAATAACCCTCTAGAATCTGAAAGTAGAGGGTTATTCCTTTTGTATAGCGGACAAAATAACAGCAAATTCAAAAACCATTGCAGAAACATACCAATATTTACCCTTTTTCTTTGACTATTCTTTTCATTTGGATTTATTATAAAAGTATAACATAATTGCAGGAGGTGACATCTTTATTCCAAGCGACGGAATAGAGAATACACTTGGACATATTAAATATTTTTCTCATCATTGTACTTATCCTTATTTCCGGCTTTTTCGTTGCATCAGAATTCGCTGTTGTAAAAGTACGAAAAAGTCGAATTGACCAGCTTGCAAATGAAGGCAATAAACAAGCTTTAGCTGCAAGAAGTGTCATATCTAATTTAGATGTTTATTTATCAGCTTGTCAGCTCGGGATTACAATCACTTCTTTAGGGCTTGGTTGGCTTGGTGAACCGACTGTGGAACATTTACTACGACCGCTCTTTGAAAAGATTAATATTACTGGAGCAATGGCAAATACTTTATCCTTTATTATCGCTTTTAGCGTGATTACATTTTTCCATGTTGTATTAGGTGAATTAGTTCCAAAGTCTTTTGCAATTCAAAAAGCAGAGGCAATCACACTTAAGTTTGCACGACCACTTATTTTATTTGATAAAATTATGTACCCGTTCATTTGGTTACTTAATAGTACGGCTATCTTTTTCACAAAACTACTCGGTTTAGAACCTGCGAAAGAAAATGAACTGGCCCATTCTGAAGAGGAACTACGACTCATTTTAGGTGAAAGTTTCAAAAGCGGCGAAATAAATCAAGCCGAATATAAATATGTAAATAATATTTTTGAATTTGATGATCGAGTTGCGAAAGAAATTATGGTCCCTCGTACAGAAATGATTTGCTTATCTACTGAAAATACGTTAGAAGAAAATATGGATATCGTCGCAACTGAAAAGTATACACGCTACCCTATCATCGAAAAAGATAAAGATGATATTATCGGTATGATCAATACGAAAGAAGTATTTCATGATCAAACGAAAGGCATTCATAAGCCACTTGAATCTTACATACATCCAGTACTAACTGTCTTTGAAACTGTTCCAATTCGCAAAACGTTAGTTCATCTACAAAAGAATCGCGTTCAGATGGCAATCGTTATGGATGAATATGGTGGTACGGCTGGACTTTTAACAATGGAAGATATTCTCGAAGAAATTATTGGAGAAATTCAAGATGAGTTTGATGTGGATGAATCACCTATGATTGAAAAGCGTACGCCGAAGCTTACTGTTTTAGACGGTAAGGTGCTCATTTCTGAAGTGAATGATATGTTTGGCCTACATATTGATGATAGTGATTTAGATACAATTGGAGGTTGGCTCCTCTCTCAAGCAGTGGACTTAAATATTGAGGCTGGTTATTCCATTGAATTTGCCGGTTTTCAGTTTAAAGCACTAGAACTTGATGGACATCAAGTGAAAAAAATTGCGGTACATAAATTAGACACGAAGAAGGAGCTATAAAGTGACAGTATTATTAACAATCTGTATCATTGCCTGTTTTATTGTTTCATTTCTTGCCTTTATTTACCCTATCATTCCAGGCATACTCGCTGTCTGGGCTGGATATTTCATTTACCATTTCAGTATAAATGGTGGAGAACTAACAACTTCCTTTTGGATTATTCAAGTCATTTTCACACTATTCATTTTCGTTGCTGATTTTATTGCAAATGGATATTTCTTAAAAAAATACGGAAGTTCTAAATGGGGAGAACGTGTCGGTATGATTTCTATCATTGTCGGCTCTTTCTTTTTCCCACCATTCGGTTTAATTATCATACCGTTCTTATCGGTATTTATTACAGAACTCATGCATAAAAAAGCGCCAAAAGACGCCTTTCTAGTAGGAGTTGCTACTGTAGTTGGTTTTTTAAGCAGTACAGTAGCGAAAGCCATTCTCCAAATCATTATGATTATCATATTTGTATGTTATATCGTCTTTTAACCATCCCAATTGCGGGATGGTTTTTTAATAGGAAATACCTACTCGGCTATTCTCATATTTGTTTTTACTACATAGATTCCACGTAAATTGCGCTGTATCACCAACTGTTATTTTTGCTCCTCCTTCTGGTAATACATCTTTTTCAGTTCGATATATACCTGTCACATCACCGTCAATTAAATGCGTCGGACAAACGACCGTCCAGCATAAATTACTACTACTAAGTATCTTATATGCAGCTAAATGATCTTCTGCTGCTGTTGTCGACTTTCTCTTTGATTCCGTTGATTGAAAACGATATAAATTTAGATTTGTTCTTGCTTGTAAAATACCGGCTGTTCCTATTGTAATGATTTTACGAACTCCTTCTTCTTCCATTTTCTTTATAATTTGTGGCATACTCTTCGCTAACGTCCCATTTTGATCCGTTCCAAGTGCACTAATTACTATATCGCTTCCTTCTATCGCTTTCTTTATATCATTTTCATTTAATACATTACCTTCTATAACTCGTAATCTTTCATGGTTTATTTCTACTCTACTTGAATCACGCGCTAATGCAGTCACTTCTGCTGAATCTTTTAATGCTAATTTCATTATGTTTGAACCTACTCGCCCTGTTGCTCCCAATATGCACACTTTCATTTGTTTTCCCCCTCTTTCATTCTTTCTCTATTTTTCAATAATCTCAATCAATTTACAACAAAAAAGCTTCCTCACATAAAAGAGGAAGCTCTATTATTACATTATTTCTTTTCTTTAGAATCCGTAGACTTCTCAGTTCCACTTGTTTCTTTATCCTTTTTATCCTCTTGTTGTGTTGTTGTATCGTCTTCTTTCTTCTTGTCCTCACCTTTACTACAACCTACCATTAATAAAGAACTTGCAAGTGCCATAGCAGTTAATGATTTAACCCATTTTTTCATTTGCGTTTCCTCCTTTTGATAGAATATGTACAATCCCATATTACTCTCTATTTTTAAAGGAAAGATTGAAAAATAGTAAATAAACGGTAAATATTTGTAAATTTTCTGATAATATATATAGTCATTTTTTCTCCACAAAAAGTAAAAAACTAAGGCGCCTATCTTTCCGCCTTAGTTTCTTATGCAAACTTCTCCTTTTCATATACATGTTTAATCTTATACTCTTTCTTCACGACATATTGCCATACACTATAGGCATAACGATTCATTTTCAGGAAGCAGTTTTCTAAAAACGAGCGAAATTCTGGATTTGCAACTTCAACTGCCACTTGAGCAAACTTTAACGCTAACCGTTTCAAATGCGAAATATAACAAGTTGCAATATAAATATCACCTGTATATTTACTATCAGTTTCCTTTTCCATTTCATGAAAATGAAATGAAATTGGTTCACAAGTTATATGCTGTACATTCTCTCCTTCTTGAAAATTCACTTGTTCATTATATGCTTGCAACATATATGGTAAATGATGCTGTAATAGCTCCTTTAATTCTTCGTCTCTTACCTGTCCTGTATACTCCCCAACCTTATATATAAGCATATAACTATACCTCATCAATTCTTTCATACAATCCATGAAAGTGCCTCCCTACTTTTTGTCTATATGCTATAAATATGATGCTATAACATTTGCTATTCTTGCTAAAAACCAATCCCATTTACTAATTTTCTCAAAATCTTCTTCCGAAAATCTTTTTGATTTATGGAAGTCTTCTTTTAGTCGATCCCATACGTCAGCAACAACTGTTTTATCATATACGACACAATTAGATTCACAATTTAAATAAAAACTTCTATTATCAAAATTCGCTGTACCTATATCAACAATTTCTCCATCAATGATTGTTACTTTCCCGTGAAAAAAACCATTCCGATATTGATAAATCTCCGCTCCAGCATGGTTCATCTCTCTCAAATACGGGTAGGCAGCTTGTTTTAACAATACTGCATCACTTTTAAATGGTACGAGAATTTTCACATTGACACCGCGGTTTAATGCACCTTTTAACTCTTTCATCATTTCTTTACTTGGTACAAAATATGGTGTAGCAATAATTAAAGACTTTTTAGCCTGCTTTAAAAGCGCTCCATATTTTTCCCATAACCCTTTTCCATCTGAAAATAAATATTGATATTTTACATTCCCAATTGCAGGTAGACTTTCATGTACAGGCATTTTTTCTCCTGTATCTTCTTTCCAGTCAGCAGCAAATTGTCTTTCCATATCCGTGGCACCATTCCCAATGACTCGCACATGATAATCACGCCACGGGCCAAATTTCGGATCTTGTCCAAGATATTCCTTTCCGATGTTAAAGCCGCCGATATATGATGCTTTTCCGTCTATCGTAACAATTCGTCTATGGTTTCGCTGATGCAACGAATAGAATAAATGTTTCAATTTAGGTTTTTTACTAAACGTAAACTGGACACCGTTGCTTTGTAGTTGACGAATTGTCTTTTTCTTCAGCTTATATCCACCTATTCGATCGACTGACAATTTCACTTCTACTCCGCTAGATGCCTTTTTCTCGAGCAACTGTAAAAACTCTTTGCTTATTTCATCTTTACCTACAATATAAAAATGGATATATATGTACTTCTCCGCATTACGTATATCCTCAAATAAATTCGTATATAACTCTTCACCGTTCGTATACAGTTGAAATTCACCTAATCGAACTTGTCCTACTTCATATTCACTAGCCATTTTTTTCCCCATTTCCACATCGATGTTCATCCAAATGAATACACCTATTACACAAAGGATTACAACGAAAAAGTGTTTCATGGATATTTTCCTTTCTCCACTTACTGTTATTTCTATATCTTCCCTTTTTTAATACAATATCATTCAAGAAAATATGTCATTGCATGATATATGTCCATATCAAACGATAGCTCATTTGCATATTGTATGTTGTATCTTAAAATAAAAGGAGGAAATAACAATGGGCTTCGCACATGGTAATGGATTCGCGCTATTAGTCGTATTATTTATCCTCTTAATCATCGTCGGTGCTGCTTGCTTCTGCTAAGTAGTTACAGTCATATGATATGTGGATGAAAAAACTATAAAAGCGGACACCTATTGTTAGGTGTCCGCTTTTCATATGAAAAACATTTCAGTCCGTTATAATACCTTTAACGACTTAATATTCAACTTAAAAAGTTAGTAATGTGGCTACTTTCTTACTCTCCGCCTTACGTATATGACGTTGTTCTGCACGCAATACAGCAATGCGATGTAATTCTTTCTCTTCTTCTGTTTCAGGAATTACTCGAGGAACTGGAACTGGATTGTTCTCCTTACTAAGTGCAACAAAAGTAACAAATGACGTTGCTGCGATGCGCTTCTCACCTGAAATTAAATCTTCTGCTACTACCTTCACAAATACTTCCATAGACGTTCTACCCGTCCAAATTACAAAGGATTCATAACTCACACAATCGGTAGAACGAACAGGATGTAAAAAATCTACCCAATCCATAGATGCTGTGACGCATTCTTTTCTTGCATGCCTCGTCGCTGAAATAGAAGCAACCATATCCATCTCGGCTAATATCTTTCCACCAAATAACGTATTATGATCATTTAAATCTGTTGGAAATACTCGGCTCGTTTTGAACACCCTTGATTCATTGGCTGTTTTCCCCTTTACTTCTGTCATTGTTATCACCCCTTTAATGATGTATCCCTAATATCTCAATAATCACTATACTAAATGAACTACACGTTTAATATTAACAACATTCAGAACTCTTAGTCCATAAAAAAGAACCGATGTTATCAATCGGCTCCTCTAAATACATATTGCTCTTTCGGTTGTTCAACTTTATTCCATTTCGTTACTTCTAAAACAGGAATATTCGCATGGAATGGCTGATAAAATTCCGTTGATATTTCTCCTTCAACTTGAATCCAATCATCATTGGTCCATTCTACCCCTTCTGGCTTTTTCACTAACATACCATATACACCAGAATCCGCTACACAATGTATAATACCGAAACGGAATAAGAAATATTGTTCTTTTTTAGAAGAATCATCTTTGAAAACAAACCCTTTAAAAGATAATTTCTTCCCAGTAAACTCGCCAGGGTAATTATAAATTGTTTCCATACCTTTTAGGAAGTTCTCATCATTTAAAGTAACACTATCTTTCGTTACAAACTCTTTCTTTCCTTTTTCCATTACACCACGGTATCCTTCTTTTCCGTAATATATACTCGTGTCAGGCCTTAAAAATTGCCTTCTCATAAATGGATCTGTACTTTCCGCTTGCGCAACAGGAAAATGAAATCCTTTCGCCTTAACAATATCTGAATCTAACGTTGCAATCGGGAAAAACAATCCTGAGACAATTGGAAAACAAAACAATGTGTATGAAAATGCTTTTTTCCACCATGTGTTCTCATCTCTTGAATGGTCATGTCCGCAATGGCTATGATCACAACTACAATCCTGTTTTCCTTGTTCTTTCTGATGTTCTTTTTGGAAAACGATTATAATTTGAACAACAGTTAAAAAACCTAATATAATAGCTGCTGTTTTTGATAAGTAGGCATACTTCATATTAATATACTTCGTAATATTACCTGAAATATGAAGCTGCGCGATTAAGATTGTAAAACCTAATAATATATATGCTCGAAACATAACCTACCACCCCATCGCATAAATGAGTAGTGAGCTTGCATAAACAACAAGTGTAACTGTAACTGTAACGACAATTACAAATTTTGTTTTAAATGTCGCAAGCATCATAAACATATTTTTAATATCCACCATCGGTCCATATACGAGGAACGCGACAAGTGACGCTGTTGAAAATGTACTTTGGAATGACGAAGCAATAAATGCATCTGCTTCTGAACAAAGTGATAAAATGTAAGCAAGTCCCATCATAACAGCTGGTGAAGAAAACGGCCCTTGTCCTATAGCAAGAAGTGTTGAAGTTTGTACGAACGTTTGAACTGCTGCTGCAATTAACGCACCTAATACTAAATATTTCCCCATCGAGAAAAATTCCTCAACAGCATGCGTACATACATCCCACATTTTTTTACGTAATGGACGCTTATGATTCACTTCTGGGAAGTGATCATCTCGTAATTGATGTTCTTTAAACATAAATGATAATATAATTCCAACGATAATTGCTACGATAATCGCTACAATAGAACGATACCATACCATGTGCATACTACTTCCAAAGGCAACGTATGTTGCAAATAATACGACTGGATTAATGATTGGTCCAGTTAACATAAATGCAATCCCGGCATATGGCGGAACCCCTTTTCCGATTAATCGCCTTACAATCGGAACGATTCCACATTCACAGCCTGGAAACATCATCCCTAAAAAAGTAGCCATTAAAACAGACAGAAATCGGTTTTTCGGCATCCATTTTGCTACCATATCTTCTGTAACAAACATTTGAATGAATCCTGAAATAAATACACCAATGAGCACAAAAGGAAGTGCTTCGATCAATATGGAGATAAAGATTGTATTCATTTGCAGGAATGCTTTCGGTAATTGAAACAATTCCATGATGTATTTCCTCCAACTTTTCATTAACAATATGTAATTTTAACCCTATTTCATTAATTGAACAAGACTTATACGAAATTCCCCTCTATCATATACATTACATTTCATAAGCTATATTCTATTCAAAACTTTCGATTTCATAGCAAAAAAGCTGCTCTAGCGCAGTTATATAACTATGCTAGAGCAGCTTTCTTATCGTTAAAAGTAACGTTTCTTCCAAAAAACAAATGCTAATGTGAAAGATAGTGTTACACATATTATAAGTACAATTACAAAACCGTGCGCTTCCCCTTCAAACGGAACTTTTACGTTCATTCCAAAGAAACTAGAAACCATCGTTGGTAACGATAAAATGATTGTAATAGACGTTAACAGTTTCATAACACTATTTAAGTTATTTGATATAACGGAACTAAAAGTATTCATCATTCCACTTAAAATGTGACTATATATTTCCGCCATTTCAATAGCCTGTTTATTTTCAATTAATACATCTTCTAATAAATCTTGATCGTCTTCATACATTTTTAAAAATGTACTGTTACGCATTAACTTTTGAATTACGATTTTATTCGCCTTTAATGATGTGGTAAAGTAAACTAAACTTTTTTCAAGACCTAGCAATGTGAAAATCTCTTTATTTTTCATCGACTGATTTAATTGATGCTCTAAATCAATTGTTTTTCTGTTAATTTGCTTTAAGTATCTTAAATAATAAGTAGAAATCGTATATAAGAGCTGAAGTGCAAATCGTGTCTTTTTAAACGTATAAAATTCTTTAATACGTTGATTAATAAAACGTTCAAATATTGGGTTTTCCTCTAAACAAATTGTCACAAAACAATCTGGCATAACAATCATACCTATTGGAATCGTGTCATAAATCGAATTTCCTTCTTCATCATGTCTAACTGTTGGAATATCCACGATTATTAAAGTATTACTGTCTTCCTTTTCAATACGAGAACGTTCTTCGTCATCTAAAGGGTCTTTAATGAAATCTAAGTCTACATTTAAAGTTTGTACTAGATATTGAATTTCTTCTTCCGTTGGATGAAGTACATTAATCCAGCAACCCTTTTGCATTTCCTCAATCTCTTGTAGTTTTCCGTTTCGGTCTGTTAAATAAATATTTAACATACTATCACCCCGATTCTTTTTACATGTAGGAATCTACCTCTCTTACATAACAGTTTTGGAACCGCCATTCTCAGCATATGAAACATACGTTTAAATTTCAATAGAAAAATTATTTTGAAAACGTTTTTACAAGAAAAATATTTTAAACAAAGAAAAAGACAGAGCGCTCTCTGCCTTAAAAAGCTTATGTTGCCTTTATAACATATTTAGAAAGCATCCACAAGTTAAAGCCAACTGAAATCGTGTAACCAGCGTATGTTGAAATAATAAAACTTACATAATCGAAATACGGAAGCAATACAATATTTAAAACTATCTTTACAATAATGCCAATCACTAACCCTAGCACCGTTTTCTGTTGCTGATTGATTCCTTGGAGCATCGCAGCTGTTACTGTAAAAAGCGAAAATAGTATACAGGCAGGAGCGTAATACTGTAAAATAATACTTCCCATCTCTGGATCATTTCCGGCGCCGAATAAAAGAGTATATACCGGTTTTGCTAACATCATCATTCCAATCGCCGCTGGTACCGTAATACCTACTACTAATAGATTCGTCCTCGTAAAATGTTTGTACAGCAACTTCACATTTCCTGCTGTATAAGCTTTTGTCATCTCAGGTACGAGTGACATACTAAAAGCAGTCGCAACGGAAACTGGGATAAGTACAACCATCTGAACAAGTCCAATTATTGCATTAATCTTCTCTGCTTCTCCTTGCATATATCCCATTTGTATAAGCAATTTATTAATTGTAAATGTGTCAATCGTCTGATACAACGGAATTGCTAAACCAACCACAACAAATGGTATTGAATATGTAAAGAGCTCCTTATAGAGTGAGAAAAAAGATTTCGTTGTTTGTGGTATACTTGCCATTTCTTTTTTCTTTAAGTGCTTTCTCCTCCTTATGTAATACGCACTTAAAACAGTTAGTCCACCTATCGCTCCCATAAAAGCACCGAATGTTGAAATACCAACAGCTAGTGAGATAGAAGCTTTTAAAATATATATAACGACAAAGCTTCCTATCAAGATGGTTAATACCCGAAAAAATTGCTCTACAACTACACTTAGAGCAGAAGGCCCCATCGATTGGAACCCTTGAAAAAAGCCCCTTAATAAACTCATGACTGGTACAAGTATTAACGCAAAACTTACAATTTGAATATTAGTAGTGACCGCCGCTATACTATTCCCGGTTTGATCATTTCCATCGATTACAAGTTTAGCCAAATGCGGAGCTAGCATATACAACGTAAAACACGAAATAATTCCCATTATAAACATAAAAACAATTCCACTTTTCAGCACTCTCTTAACCGTATGATAATCATTTAGTTGATCATATTTTGATACCATCTTTGAAACTGCAAGTGGTAGTCCCATCGTCGCAATGCTGAGCATAATTGTATATGGACGATAAGCATACGTGTATAAAACATACCCACTCGTACCGACCATAGCTGTAAATGGTATAACATATATAAACCCTAACATTTTAGATATCATCGTTGCCATTGTTAAAAATATCGTTCCACGTATAAACGGTGACCCTTTCATCACATTCCCCCGCTACACTTTATTATTACACATTATGGACAACTCTTTTTTTTTAGAACCGAAACAAGTAAAAAAAGCCAATGAAAAATCATTGACTTTAACGCGCTGCTTTTTTCTTTTTGAAATACTTTAAACCGAAGTATAGAGCAATAAAGAGAATCGCTCCTATAATTATGTAATGTGTGTAATCAGATGCATATTCTTTAATATGTCGCCAATTTCCACCAAGCTTTTCACCTAAATATATAAATAGTATTGACCACGGAATAATCGCAACTACTGTATACAGTGTGAATAGTTTTAATGGCATCTTAGCTAATCCTGCTGGAATAGAAATTGCATGACGTACGACTGGGATAAAACGTGCCGAAAAGATTACGCCTGCTCCGTAACGCTTAAACCAATTTTCTGCTATGTCTAAATGGTGTTTATTAATAAGCAGATATTTCCCATATTTCTCTACAACTGGACGTCCTCCGTAGTATCCAAGCCAGTATAAAAAAATCTGTGCTAGCGTACCACCGATCGTTCCAGCAATAACTGCACCAACAAAACTAATTTTCTCCTCTGCCACTAAAAAACCGGCATATGAAAGTACAATTTCACTTGGGATAATTTCAATCATTAAACCGAGCGCTACCCCAAAATAACCTAAGCTTGCAAAGAACTGCAATAACTGATCTATTATGCTTGCTAACATTTTATTTTCTATCTCCTTTTTTCTTCACATACCATCCCATTATTACATAAAGGTTGCATTCTGCCAATATCTTCATTCCAACATTATTATCGGCATAAGCATTATTAATCTATTACTATTTCTTTCTGCGGTTCTTTTATGTAGGCAAACATTTGTTTAATTTGCTCTTCTGTATTTCTAGCAATCGATAAATTAGGCAGTTCATCCTCACCAAAAAACTCCACATCATCTGTTTCAATACTAGTTTTCTTTTCACCACCAATAATTTTACAGCCAATAAAAATTTTATATACATGCGTTGCTGAAGGCGATGGTTGATGTTTTTCTTTATCAAATATAGCGAGTAACTTAAAATGATCTACCTCATACCCTGTCTCCTCTAAAACCTCTTTTGCTGCTACTTCTGTCGGCGTATAACCGATATCAGCCCATCCACCTGGCAATGCCCATTTCCCATCACTTTTTTCTTTCACAAATAATAACTTTTCATTTTGAAAAACGACTGCTCTTATATCAACTTTAGGTGTTTGATAGCCTGTCTCGCTTGCAAATAACTTCTCTACAACTTCCCAATCTGTCTTAGTGTAATGTGACATCATCGAAATGGAAATATCCCGTAATTGTTGGAAACGTTCTATATCATACACATCCTTAGAATACGTTAAACCCGCTTGAGCTATAGATTGTATTTGTTTTGCCCACTCAATCCATTTTACTGTCATGTTTCCACATCCCCATTCTGTATTAAGTACATATTACATCAATTCTACCAATACATCTTTATTATACAAAAAAAGAGATTGATAATGTTCCAATCTCTTTCAAAATTAATCCAATTCATGTAAATGATCTTGTATATACTTTCTTCTTTTATTTATATATTCCTCAATCATATCAGCTTCTTGATCAAATGTTTCTAATTTTTCTTTCATATATGGATCTTGTAGTAAATAAGGACGGATCGATTCACACAAACTTTCTACTTTCGGCATCATAAATGAAACGGTAAATTGTTCTGCTAATATTTCTTCTAAAATACTTCGGTATTGTTTTCTAAATATAGGTATATCTAACAATCTTGCACTTAATGTGTTATAACCTTGAATACGAATATACTCATGATTAAGTGGTCTCCCTTGTACATCTCGCCCCCAAGTCGCATCATAATCCCACGGTATCACTTCAAATAAGTTCGTTTCATCGTTATGATATAGTGCATAGTTATGAACAAAACCATCAAAGTTTTGCGTAAAAATGACGCCAGCTAACCACCTTAAATATTTGTCTACATGCAAAAACTTTCCAATTTCTTTTTCATAAGATTCCCTTGACAAAGCGTTCGCTTGAAATACAAATTCACTCAGCTGTTCTTCACTATTTTCATTCGAATATTTAAATTCATAACCTGCAAAAAGCTCGGTCTTAACATCTTTATCTCTCTCACTCATTAAAGAAAAATTCGCATCATCATCTATCGCATAATAAATAGAACCACTCGGTAATCCTCTATTTTTCAAAAAATTTTCATCCACTGATTCTAACTGTAAATATACACCTTGAATTTGCCCATTAATTTTTATAAACACATGTTGTGATTTCGGTGAAAGTACACCAATATCATGAAAAAAGTCTAAAGATAATTTATTTCGTATGAGAGACGGATCCATAAACTCAGAATTTAAATGAAACTCTTTCGCACCTTGAAATTTTTTCGGTTTATAAAACATAACATGATAAGATTTCTTCTCAAATTCACGAATATGAGCACCCCGATATACGATATCAATGTCATACTTCTTTTTTCCATAAGTTAATTTTGCTGGCACTGGACTGTCTGACCAAATGTCTTTTTTCAATTCCACTAGGTTCATTGGATGAATAAAAAAATCATATGAAGGTAGCATATTTTCACATCCCTTCTCAGTTCTCTTCATTCAATGTATGCACTTTGCCTTGTCCATACATCCGCTATCAACCATTTATATAAAATTACACTCTTGTCCTGTTCAGAAAGATACCTATATACATATCCTGTTAATGAAAAAGAATACCTTTTCACCTGAATACATGATAAGGAGGATTTCTATGAAACGTGATATTAGAAAAGCTGTTGAGGAAATCAAAAGTGCGGGGATGGAAGATTTCTTACATCAAGATCCAAGTACGTTTGATTGTGATGATGATTGCACTACAAAAATAGACTGTAGCGAAGATTGTAACTGCCCTACAACAAAATGCACTCGCGTGAAACATTGTACGTTCGTTACAAAATGTACGCATGTTAAAAAATGGACATTTGTTACGAAATGTACGCGTGTTCGCGTTCAAAAATGGACGTTCGTTACGAAAGTAACACGTAGAAAAGAATGTGTGTTAGTTACAAAACGCACTCGCAGAAAGCATTGTACGTTCGTTACAAAATGTGTACGCTTTGAAAAGAAATTTTACTGGACAAAACGATGTTACTGTAAAAAATGCGAATTCTTCCCTAATGGACACGGTGGCTCTTGCGACGATTCGTGTGACGATGGAAAGAAATGGAACGATTGCAAAGGTGGCGGACATAAATTCCCATCTTGCAAAAACAAGAAATTCGATCACTTCTGGTACAAAAAACGCAATTGCTAGTTTTTCATACAAAAAAGGCCGTTTTCACGGCCTTTTTTGTATGCTTACTGAAAATGACTTATATCTGCAAATTGCTTCACTTCACCTTTATCTTCTTCAAATTCTATAATACTCAAACTAGCACTATGCATAAATGGATCATCCCACACATTTTCTATTTCAATACCTGCAAAATGTCCTACAAGTAGCTTTGCCGCTGCCGCATGAGAAACAATTAATATACTTTCTCCTTTATGCTTTTCTAAAAGAATCTGCATCCCCTCAATTACCCTTTTATGAACAGCCTCAAAATTTTCTCCTGATGTTGACTGAAAAAGATGTGGTTCATACCAAAATAACTGTATGTCGTCTGGGTATTGCCTTTCTATATCATCAATGGTCTGTCCTTCCCATATACCCATGCTAATTTCATAGAAATGCTCATCCGCGATTATTGGTATATCACGTTCTCCCTTTATTAACTCTGCAGTATGAAGGGTTCTTTCACTCGGACTACTATAGATCGCATGAATAGATAAATCTTTCATTCGCTCTCCTAATTGCTTAGCTTGCAGTATACCATTTTCAGTTAAAGCAGAATTTTTCCGTCCTTGCATTCGCTTCGCTACATTCCATTCCGTTTCACCATGCCTTGTTACATATACCGTTGTCTTCACTTCAATTCCCCCTTACCATGTTGGCCGCAATTCCCACGGTTCTACTCGTCCTACAATCCATTCATTACATTTACTTTCAATTCCTTTTATTACCCCATCCGATATTTCTTCATGAGTAAGCCATCTTGCGTATGTATCTTCTAATATAAAACCTAAAATTATTCTATGATAGCTACATCGCGTACCGCCTATTTTTTGTGAGGCTATTCTCGATGCTTTATTGCCTAAAATATGAAAAACTTCGTATGTTTCAGACGACAAGTCTAATTCTCTACAAATAAGTGATAACGCATCTTTTGCACTTGAGTGTATCCATGCGACAACTAATGTTATTGGGCCATTCCGCTCAATTGTGCTTTTAATAGCTACCTTTACATCGTCATCATTATGATAATCTAACGGAAGGCATGTGATATTTTCTGGTATAGCACTCTCTCGTTTAACATTTTCTAATTTCACTTCATCTCTTCCAATAATAGAAACATGAAACTCTTGCTCACAAAGCCACATAGACACCCTCTTTAGCATTCCTGTTCCACCAATTACTAGCGCATGCAACTTCTTTTCCTCCTTAGTAAAATGTCATATGAGGTTTATCTTCCCTATAATAATTAAGTCTGTCTTGCAATGTCCCTGAATGAAATTCAAACTTATGCCCGTCTGGGTCAACAAAATAGATAGATTCACAATCCCTTACATCACGTTCTCTTCCTTTTAAAATATGAACATCATTTTCTTCTAATCGCTGCAGTAGACTTTCAAAGTCTTTCTGTTCAACAGAAAACGCAATATGTGTATAAGATTGATAAATCTCATTTCTCGGAATATGTATTTCTTCATTAAGTGCTACCCATACTCCACATATATTAAAATATGCAAGTTTTCTTCCTCTAACTAATAATTCTCCTTCCAATACTTTTTCGTAAAATTCAATAGAATCTTCTAGATTAGATACTGAAAAACAAAGATGATTGATTCCGTTTAACAACTATAATTCCTCCTATACAAATAAAAGATGAGCGAAAATTCACTCATCTTTTATTATACTATTTTTTTGTAATATATGCCCACTTATAACTGAAGTCCCCACCAAACGTATGATTCGCAATACCTTTTACGTACGGTTTCTCTAAATATGCTGTACTTTGTTGATACGTAGGAGAAATGGCAGCATCTTGACCAATTAAGATTTTTTCCGCTTCTGCAAGTGCATTCCAGCGTGCTTTATCATCTTTTAATAGTTCTCCTTTTGACTTCGCTACTAACTCATCATACTTCGGATTAGAATAATCCATTTCATTAAATGAGCTTCCAGTAACAAACATATCAATATAAGTCATTGGATCTGGATAGTCTGGACTCCATGCAGATAAAGAGAATTCATATTCAAATTTCTTTTCTAAATCTAACTTCTGTTTATATGGCTGTTGTTTTAAATTCACTTTAATACCAGGTAAATTTTTCTCTAACTCTTCTTTAATAAAGTCTCCTACTTTTTTACGACTACCGTTATCATCATTTAGTAATTCGACTGTAATTGTATCTTGGCCAAGTTCTTTCTTTGCTTCTTCCCATAACTTTTTCGCTTTTGCTGCATTATCTTTACTGTCACGGAAATTTTTATTTACAGTACGGAAATCTTTCCCATCTGGTCCTGTCGTAAATTTTTCAGGTACTAAGAAATATGCTGGCAATGATCCGTCATTTAAAATAACATTTGCAATTCCTTTTTTATCATATGCTAGGTCAATTGCTTCACGAACTTTTTGATTTTTAAAAGTTGCATTTTTTTGGTTAAATCGTAAGAAATACATACGTGGATCTAACTTCGTTTTAAATTCATCTGGCTTATTCTTTTTATATTTATCAACAAATTCAGAAGTTAAAATAACACGGTCCGCTTGATCACTATCATATAAATTTACTCCTGTGCTTGTTTCCTTCACAATATTCACATTAATTTCTTCTAACTTCACAGTATCTTTATCCCAATAATTAGGGTTTTTCTTTAACTGATAACTTCTTTCATGTTTCCATTCACTCATCGTAAACGGTCCATTATATAATAATTTATCTGCTTCTAATCCGTATTTATCTCCTTGTTCTTTCACATATTTTTCATTTAAAGGGAAGAATGTTGGGAATGAAGTAAGCTCAAGGAAATATGGTGCTGGTTGTTCTAATTCTACTACTAACGTTTTATCATCCTTCGCTTTCACTCCTAATTGATCTAACGGTAACTCTCCTTTATTTACTTTCTGTGCATTTTTCACATCAAATAAAATAAATGCATACTCAGCTGCCGTTGCTTTATCTAATGTACGTTGCCATGCATATACAAAATCTTGTGCTCGAACTGGATCACCATTTGACCATTTCGCATCACGTAATTCAAATGTATATGTCTTTTTATCTTCACTAATTTTCACGTCTTTTGCCATACCTGGAGTTGGTTTATTATCCTTATCCAAGCGATATAATCCTTCCATTGCATTTACAAAGGCACGGAATGATACAGAGTCTGTTGATTTTGACGTATCCATTGAAGGAATTTCTGCTGTTTCTAGTAAGTTTAATACTTGCTTATCTGCTACCCCCTTACCTGCTTCTTTCTTCGTTGTAGATGCCTTCTCCCCATTTCCGCAACCTGCAACTAATACGCTAGTCGATAATGCAACTGCAGCAATCGTTGTTGCCTTTCTCTTCATTGTTCCTTCCCCCAATCTATATGTATAAAGTGAAACTTTAATCAGTGGGGGGTATTCATCCCCACTGATTATTAGTTGAACCAATCGGGCTTTTATGGGCAGTTGCCCCCCACCTAACTTCTTTGCTTTGACTGAATTTTGAGGTGGGGGTCTTACTGCCCATTAAAGCGGGATAAATGAAAGCCAGTATAATACATATTATTATACAAAAGATTCAGATTATTTCAAATATTATTTTCGTATATACAAAAAAAGAAGCGGATAGAGAGCTCTACTATCCACTTCTTTTTCTATTTCTTTTACTTGTAATCCATCCTCTATGTCAAATGGATTTTGAACTTTAAATATTTCGTCCATTATCTTTAAAAATTCTTCCTCATTTTTAGATTCGCCATTAATCATAAGTGAGTATGGCTCGATCTCACCCAATTTATAATCAACAACAAATTGGATCGTAACCTTTTTCTTCGACATATCCGGACTATCCCCTTGGAACTCTACCAATTCTAATCCTTCAGTGCCACGATAATATGCCCAACCCGGATTTCTAAAATAATTTTCAAACGATTCACCAATTGAAAAGAATGGATATTCATATAGCGAGCTTGTACGCACTTTTTGAATAATATCTCGATCAGTCGGAAAAAAGAAATGGCTGATAAAAATACTAGCAACCGCTAAAATCGTAACAATTGTTGCTCCCATTTTACTCGTTCCACCACTATCACGAATGAGGTACTTTTCAACCAATTCATCTTGAATTTCTCGTGCTTTTATTCGATATATACGCCTTTCTGCAAATTGATAATATAATCCATTCGCAAAAATCGCCATTCCAAATAAAATAAAAACGAGTAATAGAAACGTAAGAGGCACCATATTAATGATCGGCAATGCTACGTTGAAGCCCATATAATAAGAAAACGCATCACACGCTAATAATAACGATACAAATAAAGCTGCAGGTAAATAATACTTACGATATCCGAGCCAACCTACATTGAAAATAGCTGCCCAACCATTCCAGCTCCACCTAGCAATCCGCTTTTCCTCAAGCTCCCATTTCCTTTTGTAATACGGATATTGTCTCCCTACATATACTTCTAATTCCTTGTCTATTAGCGAACTTCCTTCACTCTGTTCAGTATGCAAAGTCCGCTGGCAACTTTCACAATTTAACTGATTTCCCTCGCAAAGTTGCCCACAATTTATACATTTCAAAACAATCCCTCTTCCCATCCATACGTCATTTCAAAATACCTTCGTGTTTTAATAACCACTCTTTCCTCCATAAACCGCCCGCATACCCAACAAGTTTCCCGCTCTTTCCTATTACACGATGACACGGAACGATTATTGAAATCGGATTGCGACTATTTGCTCCTCCTATGGCTCGTACAGCTTTCGTATTTCCTACTTTCTCTGCAATATCTAAATATGAAGCACTTACGCCATAAGGAATCGTATAGAGCGCATCCCATACTTTTTTTTGAAATGCTGTTCCCTCAGCAGACAACGGGACTGTGAACTCTTTTCTATTCCCCTTAAAATATTCATCTAGCTCATTTATACATTGATCTATCATTTCATTTATATGTTCTTCTTGTCTCTCATCAACAAATATAACAGACGTAATTCCTTTATCGTTCGCTGTAATTTCTAGCAAGCCTAATTCACTTTCATAATAAGCTTGGTACATATGTCATCCTCCAATTCAATTCATATTCATTATTGTAACACGAATAGACAAAATTTTTCGTATAAGCGTTTTATTCGAGAAACAAAAATGAGAATGATACAATGTAAGAAAATTCAATCTAGGAGGCTATTGGATGAATTACAAACTTTTTTCACCTTATACAATTAAAGATGTTACATTAAAAAACCAGATTGTTATGTCACCTATGTGCATGTATTCATCGGAAAACGGGGATGGCCAAGTAACGAATTTCCATCTCATTCATTATGGAACAAGAGCTGCCGGTCAAGTTGGTTTAGTTATGATTGAAGCAACAGCCGTGTTACCTGAAGGTCGAATTTCAAATAAAGACTTAGGCATTTGGGATGACAGTTTAATTGAAGGCTTACATAAAACGACAACTTTTATACACGATAATGGTGCAAAAGCTGCCATCCAACTCGCTCACGCTGGAAGAAAAGCAGAATTAGAAACAGATGCGTTAGCTCCTTCAGCCATTCCATTTAATGAAACAATGAAAATGCCAATAGAGATGAGCAAACACCAAATTAAAGATACTGTATTAGCTTTTCAGCAAGCTGCAGTACGATCCAAACAAGCTGGATTTGACGTTATTGAAATACACGGTGCTCACGGTTATCTTATTAATGAATTTCTTTCTCCACTTACCAATAAGCGGACTGATGAATATGGTGGTTCACCTGAAAACCGCTATCGTTTCTTACGCGAAATCATTGACTCCATAAATGAAGTTTGGAACGGACCGTTATTTGTCCGTATTTCAGCAAATGATTATCATCCTGACGGGTTAACAGTTCAAGATTATGTTCAGTATACGAAATGGATGAAAGAACAAGGAGTAGATTTAATCGATTGTAGCTCTGGGGCTGTTGTACCTGCACGCATCGATGTTTATCCTGGGTATCAAGTACAATATGCTAAACATATTAAAGAACATGCTAACATTGCAACTGGTGCAGTTGGATTGATTACGACTGGGGCACAAGCAGAGCAAATTTTAAATAATAACGAAGCAGATTTAATTTTTATCGGACGTGAGTTACTTCGCAATCCTTACTTCCCACGAATAGCCGCCAATGAACTTGGCTTTGAGTTAGAAGAACCGTATCAATACGAGCGAGCGCCTGGGAAAATCAGTACCAATAAATAAAACCGAGAAGCTTTTCTTCTCGGTTTTATTTATTCTATCGTTGTAATTTCATTCGAATTATAAATGTGGATACCTGATTCTTCTCGCAATGCAGTTATATACATCCCTTTTGCCACATCTTTAGCTGAAATTGGTTTATACTTTTTGAAGGCTCCTTTAAATATAAAAGGAATCATACGAGATAATTTTTCCGCCATTCGTTCACCAAAGCGAAATTCTTGTCGATTTCCTACTAATAAAGATGGCCTAAAAATGTGAATACCACCGATTACTAACTTTTGCAATTCCTCTTCCATTCTTCCTTTCACTTGTGAATAAAAGAAAAACGATTTAGGATTCGCTCCCATTGAGGACACAACAAGGAAATTTTGCACCCCTTGTTTTTCAGCTAAACAAGCCGCTCGTAACGTATATTCATAATCTACCTTTTTGAAATTAGCTTTCGTTTTTGCTTTTTTGATTGTTGTTCCTAGACACCTAAATACGTCATCTACAGCAAAGAACTCTTTATATTCCTCTAATGCCAAATAATCTACTTGCTTTTGCTGTAACTTTTCATGTTGCCATTGCATTGGTTCTCTTACAAAAATAGTAACCGAATCGTAGTAATCTGATTCAAGTAATAGACGCGTTATCTCTTGCCCAACTAAACCACTTGCACCAAGTACTAACGCTGTTCGCTTATTCATATATGCATATACCTCTTATTTTACTTTTCTCTCCTTTAGTAACATACAACTTTTAGGAGTTTCCTTCTCTCATTTTACCACAAGTAAAGCACTATGCGTACGCATAGTGCTTTACTCACTCTTTTTTCTCATCTTTCTCTCGTAATTTTGTTACGGTTGATGCATCTCCTAAATTACTTATTAATCTTCTTAAAAAAATTAAGACTACGGCTAATGGTAGTACTACCGCTAATATCAATAAAATAGCTTCCATTAAGTAACCCAAACACTCATCCCCCTCTATACCCTCCTTTCATATATATGAACACTGCGTTGTCACATATGCATGTATTTGCAAAAATAACACATCTATATTTGACAACTTTATAACAAAATCAAATCGGAATGATTATTATTTATTGCAACTTTATAAAAGATGTATTATACTAAGTTTGCAAACTAAAACGTAATTATTCCGTTTTGTATTAAAATGATATTTTTCTTCTATAATTGGGGAAAATATATCCGTAAAAAAAGAAAAGAGGAGAACTTCATGCCTAAAAGATTGACTATACTTTCATTCTTACTTATTTTCACTTTAATTTTTACTGGCTGCTCAAATACAAAAGAAGGTAATGCCAAGAAAGACGGAAAGCTAACTGTTTATACAACTATTTTTCCTCTTGCAGATTTTGCAAAAAAAATTGGTGGTGACTATGTAACTGTTGAAGCAATTTACCCACCTGGTGCAGATTCTCATACATTTGAACCAAGTCAGAAACAAACAGTACAAGTTGCAAAAGCCGATTTATTCGTTTATAACGGCGCTGAATTAGAACCATTTGCTGAAAAAATGGAAAAAACATTACAAAAAGAAAACGTTAAAATTGTAAATGCATCAAAAGGTATTGAACTGCGTACTTCTACTGAAGAAGAGCATCATGATCACGGAGACGGCCATAAAGAGGATGAACATCATCACGATAAAGACCCACACATTTGGTTAGACCCTACTCTAGCAATGAAACAGGCAGAAAAAATTAAAAATGCACTTGTAGCATTACAACCTGACCATAAACAAGAGTTCGAAAAAAACTTCGCAGCACTTCAAACAAAATTTACTGATTTAGATGATCAGTTTAAAGCAGCAGTTGCGAATGCAAAAACGAAAGATATTTTAGTTTCTCATGCGGCTTATGGATACTGGGAACAACGCTATGGCCTGAAACAAATTGCTATCGCCGGTATTTCAGCTTCTGATGAACCATCTCAAAAACAACTTGCTGACATTACAAAAACAGTAAAAGAACATAATCTAAAATATATTTTATTTGAAACATTTTCTACTCCAAAAGTAGCATCCGTTATTCAAAAAGAAACAGGTACAAAGATTTTACGCTTAAATCACTTAGCTACTATTTCTGAAGACGATGCGAAAAATAATAAAGATTACTTCACTTTAATGGAAGAAAACGTAAACACATTGAAAGAAGCTACTAACTAACCAACTTTTGATAAGAAGCTGAATACGACATTCAGCTTCTTTTTTATGTGTTTCTGCTTGACTTGACCAAAATAACAAGTAAAATTATCCATATTAGCTTTCAAGCTATATCATTTTAGAAGGTGAGTTGGAATTATGACTCTTCACATTTGTGAAGTAACAGAAAAAAATTGGCGTTCGGTAGCTGCTTTAAACGTCGCAAAAGACCAGCAGCAATTTATTGAAAGCAATGCGTTTTCTTTAGCAGAATCATTATATGAGGGAAACGGAACGTCAGTAGGTTTATATGATGGAGAAACACTTGTAGGATATGCAATGTATGGATGGTATTGTGAAAAACGTAAAAGCGTATGGTTAGATCGCTTTATGATTGACCAACAATATCAAGGAAAAGGATACGCAAAACGTTTCCTTCGCTTGCTCATTCAATTCTTACAAAATAAATTTGAATGTAAAACAATTTATTTAAGTTTACATCCAGATAACAAACTTGCAATGGGATTATATGAATCATTTGGATTCCGTTTAAATGGCGATATTGATGATGAAGGCCCTGTTGTCGGTGTTGTAATGGAGTTACTTTTAGATGAACATACAAGCCTGTGAAAACAGGCTTTTTTATTATCCTTCATTTTTTGCAATCTAGCATTTTTCTACAAAGTGCTTAGTTAATCCAAAAAATAAGCCTGCAATATGCGCAGACTTATTTCACACACTCCTCGAAATGTGCTTGGAACCATTCTTTATTAATATCTTTTCCGATGAAAACAACTTCACTTACTCGATCTTCGCCCTCTTGCCACTCTCTATCATACGAAGCAGCAAATAACGTATGTACACCTTGGAAAACGATACGTTTATCCACTCCATCAATCGATAAAATTCCTTTGTAGCGATATAAGTATTCTCCTAGTTCTTGAACGACAGCTGACATCCACTCATTTAGTTTTTGTAAATCTAACGGACGCTCTTCGCGTAGTACAAACGATTTTACACCTTCTAAATGATTATGCTCTGTATGAGGATAAATTTGTAACGTATCTTTCGTTTTAAACGTTTGAATTTGTAGTAACGATGGAATATCCACATCACAATTAGTCGACTGAATTAACTTTGCAGTCGGGTTTATTCCTTGAAGTTCATGGAAGAGATTTTCTTTTTCACTCTCTTCAATTAAATCTAACTTATTCACTAATACAACATCAGCAAATGCGATTTGTTCTTTTGCTTCTAGCCCTTTTTCAAAATGTTTATGTATATGATAACTATCTACTACTGTTACAACACCGTTAATTTGGTATGCAGATTGAATAACAGGATCTAAAAAGAATGTTTGAATAATAGGACCTGGATTTGCAAGACCAGTCGTTTCAATTACTAATCCATCAAAGTCCATTTTCCCTTCTGCTTTTACGTCCAGTAATTGTTTTAACGCAACGAGTAAATCCTCACGTACAGTACAGCACAAACAGCCGTTTGTCATTTCCATAATTTCTTCTTCAACATTCATAATCAACTGATTATCAATACCAATTTGCCCGATTTCATTTACGATCACCGCTAATTTCTGACCGTGATTCTCTGATAAAATACGATTTAATAATGTCGTTTTCCCTGATCCAAGAAAACCAGTTAATATTGTTACTGGAATCATGCCTTACATCTCCTTATAGCTATATGTTTCTACATTATAGCATATAGAAAAAATCGTTTTTATAGCAAAACATATTTATTGTTTGTACGCCCCTCAAACTATATAATAATATGTAGTAAGAAAGCCTTTTCAAAATAATAATCATTCATCAAGGGGGTACTTATAATGGAACGAGTTCAAATGGCCGAAACGCTAGAATTTTCTCGTATTATTCAAGGGTTTTGGCGTTTAGCAGAATGGAATATGACGAAACAAGAGTTACTTTCTTTCATTGAAGATTGTATGGATATGGGAATTACTACTTTTGATCACGCTGATATTTATGGCGGTTATACGTGTGAAGGACTGTTCGGAGAGGCATTACAACTAAAGCCTTCCTTACGCGAAAACATGCAAATCATCACAAAATGTGGAATCGCTCCCCCATCACCGAAATTTCCAGAGCGTTATGTTGCTCACTACAACACTAGTGCAGAACATATTATTCAAAGCGCAGAAGCTTCACTTAAAAATTTACATACAGATTATATTGACGTATTACTTATCCATCGTCCTGATCCTTTCATGGATCCAAATGAGGTGGCAGAAGCGTTCTCTCGCTTAAGACAAGAAGGAAAAGTTCGTCATTTTGGTGTATCTAACTTTTTACCTTCCCAATTCAATATGTTAAGTTCATACTTAGATTTCCCGCTTATTACGAACCAAATTGAAGTATCAGCTCTGCAACTTGAGCATTTTGAAAAAGGAACACTTGATTTATGTCAGGAAAAACGAATCAATCCAATGATTTGGTCACCTCTTGCTGGCGGAGAAATCTTTACTGGTCAATCAGAACGTGCTGTACGTGTACGTGAAACTGTGCAAAAAGTTGCTACTGAGCTAGGTGTTTCTAGTATCGATACGGTTATGTATGCTTGGTTACTTGCACATCCAGCTAAAATGTTGCCAATCATCGGCTCAGGTAAATTAGATCGTGTTAAAACAGCCGCTCTTGCTACAAAAGTTAACTTAGACCGTCAACAATGGTTTACAATTTTCGAAAGCTCTAACGGACATCCTGTACCATAATGCACAAAAAGAAGAGCCGTTTCTCTACAGCTCTTCTTTTTCATATGTATTTCTAGTCATCGCAAATACACACATATCCCTTAATCCATTTCCATCTACTGCAACACTCGCACTTTCTAACGTACCTTCTAATTTAAAGCCCAATTTTTCAGGGATCGCTCTACTCTTCTTATTTAAAGCATCACAACGAATTTCTACACGGTTTGCTTTCAGTTCAGAAAAAGCATAATCTTTTATCCCCTTTGCAGCCTCGACCATATAACCCTTTCCACTAAACCTCGAATCAATCCAATACCCGATTTCAAATTGTGGTATATCCCAATTAATGCGATGCAATCCGCTAGATGCGATAAACTCGCCTGTTTCTTTCGAAAATACTAGTAACCTTAAATCCTCACGCTGTAAAAATTGAATATGTGACTTTCTAATGCTCACTTCTACTTCTTCCTCTGTTTGCTCTTTTTGTGCAAAAACCATCCATGGTTTTAATTCTTTCATAGAAGCTTGAATGGCATCGTATACAGCTTTACCATCACCCGGTTTCGGCATTCGAATCAATAGCCTTTCAGTATAAAATTCAGAAGGAAAATCGAATAATAACGGATTCACTTTCAACACTCCCTATAATTCTTTTATATATAATAATATCCATCTCAAACTATACAGTAAAGAAATTTCTGAATTTTATACATTTAATTCATTTACATCTACCGCAACACGAACGCCAGATTCAATTGCCCCTTGTATCCATCCGTGATATAACGTTGTATGGTCTCCAGCAAAGAATATTCTTCCCTCTGGTTTGACAATCGCTGGTTGCAACTCTGATTCTTGACCTGCCTGAAATAGAGCAAACCCTCCAAGTGCATATGGATCCAACGTCCAACTTTTTGATATACCAGATAAGAATTCATCATATACTTGACCACCTAATATCGTTGCTAAGTTTTGTAATGTGTAATAAATACGATCTCCCTTTGATAATCCATCCCATAACAACGCATCATATGACCACGTATAGCTTCCTAACATCATTGCTGGTCCCTTTCCTCCAATTCCATAGCTTGGATAATAGGCGTAACGAATTGGCAAATCCGTTATAATTCTGCCACCTAATTGTCCTTGTTCTTCCCAAAATCGACTTTTAAATTGAATTCCTATTTTTGTCGCAGGCATATAATGCAATTCACGAATTGCTTTCCATTTCTCATGCGATATAGAATCAAATGGATCTACTTCTACAAACCGCATTGTTGAAAATGGAATGGTCACAATAACTAAGTCCCCTGTAATACTACTATATTCAAACGTTTCTTCGTTTCGATAGAAAGCTGTCACACCATTATCATGTTGATGTAGCTTCATTAATTTTTGATTATATATAATATCTTCCTCTAATTGTGGTAAAAAAGATTTTGGCAATCTATCATTCCCGCCTATTATTTCACAAAATCCGCTCTCCTCTTGCATAATGTATAAAAAACGTAATGTCTCAACGAATGACCTTTCTAAAAAACCTTCTAAATCTAACAAAACGCCAATCATCTCAATTGTTACTGGTGAAAAGTAAGTATTATATTGATAAGGGTGATATTTTAAAAATTGCCCTGTAGAGTATCTCCCAAAATCCTTTACTACAACATCCCAATTTTTCTCTGGGTTCTTTTTAATAAAATTTATAATAGGCTGCACCGCTAACAATAATAGCTCCTCAGACGTTTTCCCAACTTCATTCATTTCCACAGGATACTTTAATATATTTGGATCTTTTTCATATTGTTTTAATGTCGTTTTTCGGCCGTTTACGTAAATAATATCAGTCTCATTCCTATTAATAAAAGGGCTTACCTGTAGCCCAAATTTTCTTATATATGCCATCGTTAATGTATGCGAATACGGAATTCTCATTGCCCCTACATCCAAATATAAACCGGTATCTTCCATTCTAACTGTCTCTATGCGGCCACCTACCCGGTTGTTTGCTTCAAACATCTTCACTTCATGTCCCGCAGCTTTTAATAAAGATGCCGAAACTAATCCAGCCATGCCAGCCCCTACTACAATAATTTGTTTCGGGCTCGTCGTCTCCTTTAATCCTTTATCTATAATTTTTAACGTTTCATCCATCTCCGTGTTATACATTATATCTTTCTGCACAATTCCACCCCTTACTTCATCAAATGGGCATTAGTCGTTTAGTGCATTTTATTCATAAATTTCTATAAACATAACAACAGAGCAAGTTAAATATTCACTAAAAATACATAAGAGATCGCTCTCACATCTCTTTACGCTTCGTATAATATAGCAACAGCAAATAAGGAGTGGTTGAATATGAAACCAACTTACGACTACAATGCTACAAAGAAGTATTTAGAAGAAAAGAAACAACAGCTATGCAACAAACTTAGTAATATGCATCTATCTAAAAAAGAACGTGAACAACTAAAACTTGAGATTGATAACTACGAATATATTCTAAATGTAGTCGAAATGAATCATTATGAACGAGGATTTTCACGTTAAAAGTGGATATGTAATTTATCCACTTTTTATTTTGAGCATTTCATTACGCATTTTTCGTAAGTAAATATATAATAGGATGTACATTAAGATTGAGAGGTATATTCTATGATCAAATTAAGTGTATTAGACCAATCCCCTATTTCAGATGGTAGTACGGCAGCCCAAGCTTTTTCACATACAGTTACGCTTGCGCAAGAAGTTGAAAAACTCGGCTATACACGCTTTTGGGTATCAGAACATCATAATTCTGTAAGCCTTGCTGGCTCAAGTCCAGAAATACTTATTTCTCATATTGCAGCGAAAACAGAGCGGATGAGAGTCGGTTCGGGTGGTGTCATGTTGCCACACTATAGTCCGTATAAAGTTGCTGAGAATTTCCGTGTTTTAGAAGCGCTTTATCCAAATCGTATTGACCTTGGTGTCGGCAGAGCACCTGGTGGTATGCCCATTGCAACTCGCGCACTTCAAGAAGGAAAAATGGTCTCACTTGATCAATATCCAGAGCAAATTGCAGATGTTGCAATGTACTTACATGATCAAGTACCAGAAAACCATCATTATGCAAATTTAAAGGCTACTCCTGTAATTCCCACATCTCCTGACATGTGGTTGCTTGGCTCTAGCGGAGAGAGTGCAAAGATTGCCGCACAACAAGGTGCTTCTTTTGCATTCGCACAGTTCATAAACGGATACGGTGGACCCGAGGTAATGGAGGCCTATCAAAAACAATTCCAACCTTCCTATTTAGGAGATAAACCAAAATCAATCGTCGCTATTTTTGTTATTTGCGGTGAAACAACTGAAGAGGCGGAAAAAATTGCTTCTAGTTTAGATTTATCAATCTTATTACTAGAACAAGGAAAGCGTACAACTGGTACACCTTCTATTGAAACTGCACAAAATTATTCATACAGCGCCTATGATTTATTCCGTATAAAAGAGAATCGTCAACGTATGATCGTCGGTGATCCCTCTTCTGTGAAAGAACAAATCGTAAACTTAAGCAAAGCGTACAATACTGATGAATTTATGATTGTCACAATTACTCATCGATTTGAAGATAAATTAAATTCTTATCGCTTACTAGCGAATGCTTTTCATTTATAAGGATAAAAGGGAGATACATCCATTATGATGCATCTCCCTTTCTTACTACTTATTACTTTTGTCTTCTATATATTTAATAGCTTCTTTTAATAGTTCATCACACAAAAAAAGACAACAATATATTTATTGTTGTTCTCAATACATCTACCCACTCTTTTGTTTTTTTCTATCTGGTTTACTTGAAACTAAATAATGTTTTTCTGAAATATATAAGTCTCTTTTTAATATACGATCTAAGTAAGGTCCTAGTTTCATTCCGCATATGAGGCGATCTTCACTACCTTCTACAATTGGAAACATTTCTTTTTCTGTTACATACTGATCTACTGCCTTTTGTACGATATCAATTTCTTTCACTAAGTTTAAGTTTTCTTCTGTATGTTCAAATACCTCAAGCGTTTCCTTCGTAATAAGAAAATGGTTTGTTGGAAATGCAGGTAAATACGGCTTTAACAAATCATAATTCACTGTATAATCATCATTTACTAATACTGTATAAACGATATTAGCATTCTTTTCTAAAAACTTGGCCATCGCTTGTTCCAATTCATCTTTCGTAATTTCACGCTCTTCTTTTCCAGTTTTGAAAAAGCGAAACATCGCATCGCCTCCTTTTTACTATATTATAGCATAAAAGAAAACTGAAAAATCACAAAAAAGTCATTGAAAGAATTTTTCAATGACTTTTTTCTTTATATTCTTATATTTATCCCACTTTAATGGGCAGTAAGCCCCCCACTGATTAAAGTTTCACTTTATTTTAAGAACGCACTTAGCATCCATACATGTTGTTCTAATGTTGTATGAATTGCTAACAACATGTCCGCTGATGTTTCATCGCCAGCTTCACCAGCAACTTCCATGCCTTCTTTTAATTCTTGAATCAATGCAGAGTAATCATTCACTAATGTTTGCACCATTTCTTCTGCAGATTCCTTGCTTGTCCCTTCATTCACACTAGATGTTGCCAAATATTCTTTCATTGTCGCTAACGGCTTACCTTCCAATGCTAAAATACGTTCTGCTAATTCATCAATATACGTTCCAGCTTCATTGTAAAACTCTTCAAATTTCTCATGTAATGTAAAGAAGTGTGGTCCTGTCACATACCAATGATAATTATGTAGTTTCACATATAACACATTCCAGTTTGCTACCTGCTTGTTTAATACTTCAACAACATTTGTTTTCGTACTCATACAATCCACTCCTCTTATCATTTCATAATGTTTGTCTTTTAAGAACCTAGTTACATATTACCATACTTTTCCTATCCTTTCGAACGATTGGCTCATATGTAACAAAGTTTTAACACCTTTAATACTTCCCTAATATCTTTTCATTCATGTATGTTTTCTAACAGTTCATACGTCTAATTGTCCAAGCTCATACATATGCATAATAGTAAATCAAGCTCATCGTAGTAGAAAGAGGGATAACATGGACAATCAACAATGGCAAGTAGCAAAGAAAGTGGCTGCTACTTATATTGGAACAGTCGTTGGAGCTGGATTTGCTACTGGACGAGAAATTGTTGAATTTTTTACAGTGAACGGATTTTATGGAACTATTGGTATATGTGTAAGTGGATTTTTTTTTATTTGGCTTGGCACAAAGATGATGTTACTCTCCTCACAAATCGGTGCATTTTCAGCGCAAGAATTTAACAAATACTTATTTGGGGATGTATTTGGAAATGTTGTAAATACACTATTATTACTCGTATTATTTGGTGTAACGAGCGTTATGTTATCAGGCGCTGGAGCGGTATTTGAAGAGCAACTTCGTTTACCAAGACAACTCGGTATTTTCATTACAGTAATCGCCTGTCTCATTATAGGTAGTCGCGGGTTACAAGGGGTTTTTGAAGTTAATACACTTGTCGTACCTATTATGATGATTTTCATTATCGGACTTGCTATTACAACGTTTTTTCACGGTACAACTCCTATTAGCAATACTATTCCTGCAGAAAGCTGGAATATGAAGTGGATAACTAGTCCTATTACATATGTCGCCTTAAATCTTTCTCTCGCCCAAAGCGTCCTCGTCCCGTTAGCCAGTGAAGTAAAAGATCGAAAGGCCATTTTATGGGGCGGTATTTTAGGTGGGGCAGGACTTTCTTTAATATTATTATGTAGCCATTTAGCTATCTTATCAGTCGACCAATTTTATCAATATAACATTCCAATGGCTGAAGTCATAAGAAAATTCAATGCCACTTTTCACTTTTTCTTTGTTCTTATCATTTTCGGTGAAGTATTCACAACTTTAGTTGGCAATGTGTTCGGAATGACAAAACAAATGCAATCCATCACTGGCTGGAAAAATAACAATATTATTTTCTTCATTTTACTAATAAGTTATTGCTTTAGTTACGTTGGTTACAGTGAATTACTCCACATTCTATATCCTATAATCGGGTGGGTCAGCATCATTTTACTTCCGATTATTGCTTTTAAACAACTTCAAAAAACATAAAAGAAGCATCCATGTTATTGGATGCTTTTTTTATATGTTCATTCACAATCATCACATACTTCCCAGTACGGCCCCATTTCGAGTGCTAAATACGGCTTTAATTGCAACCGAATCATCCGACTAGGCATACGTTCTAAAACGAATTGAATCCCTTCTTCTTCTTCGTCTAATTCAACTTTTGAAATCGCAATTCTTTGCATCGTCGAAATAGGCATTCCATCTTTATATAAAGTGATTTTCACCTCATCATATTCATTAAAATACAATTCAACACTCATTTGATTTTTCGACATTTCATTAACAATTTCATATTTATCATTTCGTTCCTGGATTATATATTTCCAGCCGCCTCTACCTTCTTCTTTCGGAGCTGCTTGAAACAATGTCATCAAATCCTCGTATAGCATAAGATAACCCCTCTCTTACTAAAAAACGATGAGTATTTTATATACCCTTTATCTCTATCACTATCCATATGTATTGTACCATATATCGCCGTTTTTACCGTATTCATTTGCTTCATAACTGCATATAAAACACCTGATTCTCTGTATTACTTTGTGGATTGTATCTTAATTCATTTCTTAATACCCTTCTAAAGCTTTCAAATCATATCAAACTTAAAGAAATGCTTTCTTTGTCCATCCTCCACTTATTATTTCCTTGCAACAACAAAAAAGAAGAGTGACTTATAACACTCTCCTTAAAAGAATTTCCCCGTAGCTGCTAATGCTAATACTAGTATTAAAATTGTAAATAATAAGGATACAATGAAACTAAAAATAGGTAATGCTTTCTTTTCATTCTTCTTAAAGAGTAACTTTAAACTAAGAAAGATGTTTACTGGTACAAATATAAAATAAAAGTATTTAACAATTTGCACCGAACTATTTGAAAGTGTTTTTAAAATAAACACTTCAATGAGAAAAACCATGAAAAACGAAATACTTAACCAAAATGAGACATAACTAAGCCAAGAATGTCTTTTGGTACCCCAGTACACTCCCATATTTATCTCCTTTATTTGTATTCTATATGATTCTTATTATACACAAAGTTAACAAACACCTCTATTTTTCGACAAATATTATATAAAATATACCTTTAAATATTATAAAAATACTCTCCATCCCCATTTACTTTTATATAATAAAAACAGGCAACTCCCAAATAGCATATTACTATTTTGGAGTTGCCTGTCCTCTGCTAAACTTTAAATCTTTCAATTAACCCTTGTAACTCTTCAGCCATTTGAGATAATGTACCCGCCGCAGAACTAATTTCCTCAATGGACGCTAATTGTTCTTCTGCTGATGCTGCAACGTTTTGAGTACTCGTCGCATTATTCTGCGCTGTCATTGCAATTTGTCCTACCGAAATAGACACTTCATTTGCACCTTTTGACATCCCGTTAGCCGTTTCAACCATCGTTTTAATTTGATCGGCAATTTCATTTGTAGATTGTAAAATCTCAGTAAAGTTTTGCTTCGTTTCATTTGCAATAACAAGTCCAGATTGAACTTCTTCATTTACATGACCCATAGACTTTACTGTCTTACTCATGTCATCTTGTATTTCACATATTAATTTACTTATTTCACTAGAAGATACGCTAGACTTCTCCGCCAATTTACGTACTTCATCTGCAACAATTGCAAATCCTCTTCCGTGCTCTCCCGCTCTTGCAGCTTCAATTGCTGCATTCAAAGCTAGAAGATTTGTTTGATCTGCAATATTTTGAATTACTTCTAATATGTCACCAATTTGCTTTGATTTATTATTTAGTAACTGAATAACCTCATCTGATTGTGAAACAGATTCTGCAATTGACTGCATTTGATTTACTGTTTTTCCGACTAGTTTCCCACCATTTTCTGCTTTTTCACGAGTATGAGCCGAAGCCGTACTAATTGATGATGAACTATTTGCTACATGCTGAATGCCTTCTGTTACATCAAATAGTAACATTGCCCCATTTTCTACACTTGTCGTTTGCGTTGTTGCCCCGCTTGATATTTCGTCCATTGCCATCGTAATTTGCTCGGTCGCTTCACTCGCCTGTCTTACACTTGCTGTTAGCTCTTCTGATGCTGCTGCAACATGTCCAGCCGAAGTATTAATTCTTCCGATTAATGTTCGCAATGCATCTGTCATCTCATTAAATCCTTTTGCAAGTTGACCGATTTCATCATTAGAATGAATATCAATTGTTTGCGTTAAATCTCCCTCACTTATTTCTTTAGAAGTGACAACTAATCTTTTTAAGGGCTTTGTTATAGAAAGTGTCACAAAATAAATAAGTGCCCCACCTATAACTAATGAAATGAACATAACAATTAACATATTATAAAATACAGGCTGCGCAGCTTCAATTACTTCATTTGAGTACATAGTCCCGCCAATTTTCCAACCTGTTTTTACATTTGTAGCAAATACCATTTGTTTTTCACTACCGTCATACGTATAAGAAAAAGCCCCATGATTATCTTCATAAATTTTCTTTGCCCAAGAATCGGCTGCTTTTTCTCCTGATTTTTCTTGAGGGTGTGCAATTATTTTTTGTTTCCCATCTAAGATGAAAGCATATCCCTTTTTACCAATATTAATTAACTTCGTTGTTTTTAATAAATTATCTAAACTTAAATCTACCGCTACAACACCGTTTTTATCTTCTGCTTGTTTTGCAATCGTTACGACAATATGTCCATTTCCTTTTGCCTTATACGGCTCAGTAATTACAATACCACCTTGTTTTGCTACTGCATCTTTATACCAAGAACGTTCTGTTGGATCGTAGTCTGCTGCCATTTGTATATTTGGTTCTTGTACAAATTTTTTATCGTTTCCAGCAACATATACTTGTTCAACATCTTTATTCAAATTGATATATTGTGATAATATTTTTCTTAATTCCTCTTGATTATCCCCTTGATACATATTCCCTTGAATCACCCGTGCAAAATTATTTACATCATTAAATTTCGCCTCAATCATTTGATTGATTAAATTATCTAATATTTTTATATTGTCGTGAGCACTGCTCGTAATTTGTGATTCAAAATTCTTTTTAGCTGTTTGATAAGACATGCCTCCTATAATAGAGACAGCCGCAATTAAAATAACAAAAAATGAAATTAATAGTTTTTTTGCTACTTTCATATCACGAAACCAATTTAATAGTCTACCCATTACAAACCTCCTGCTTTTCAATTTTAAAAGTTAAATCTAACGAATTATAAATATTTCCCATTCCCTAATTATTATTTTCATAACCTATTATGATGAATACTTTGTAAAGTTTAAACAATTAATTTCCCTTTGTCCATATATATGAATAATATTATTATAAAATTTACAAATACAAAAAGCCAAAGGGAACCACCCTTTGACTTTTCACATTTTTTTATGCTGTTTAGAAATCTTTTTCCACTTATCACGCTCTGCCCTTGCAAGAATAGCATCTTGTTTTCTAATGAAATACGCTAGTTCTCTTTGTAATTTTTTATAGCTTTGCAAACGATTTATCGTCATAATCCCGTTATCAATTGCACTATGCACTGCGCACCCTGGCTCATTTTCATGCTTACAGTCCCTAAAACGGCACGTTTTTGCTAGTTCTTCAATATCAGAAAATGTTGTTTGAATTGCATCGCTTCCTTCCCAAAGCTGTAGCTCCCTCATACCAGGAGTATCAATAACTAAACTACCACTCGGTAATCGGAACAATTCACGATGAGTTGTCGTATGCCTCCCTTTACTATCTTCCTCTCGAATATCACCCGTTTTTGCTACTTCAATTCCTATAAGTGCATTTAACAAAGTGGATTTTCCAACCCCAGATGATCCGACTAGAGCAATTGTTTTTCCTGAAGAAACAAATTGCTGCAACGATTCAATACCAGTATGTTCTAAACTATCAACAACGAAGATCGGAACACCAATTGCCACAGCTTCTGTTTCAACGATTTTCTGTTCCACGTCCTCACATAAGCTACTCTTTGTTAAAACAATAACAGGCATTGCACCACTTTCATACGCTAATAGTAAATAGCGCTCTATTCTTCTTACGTTAAAATCATGGTTAAGTGCATTCACTAAAAATAGATAATCTACATTTGCTGCTATTACCTGCTCTTCCGTTCGAGTACCGGCCTCTTGTCTAGAAAAAGAGCTTCTTCTCGGAAAAATACGATGAATAATTGCTTTCTTTTCATTCTCTATTTTCTTTATATATACCCAATCACCAACCGCTGGATAATCACCCTTCGTTACTGCTTCATGCCGAAACTTACCAGACAGCTCTGCCATATATTCACCATCATTACAAATAATTCGATATATATGCTTATGCTCGAGTAAAATACGCCCTACTTCAAAGTTCTCTACAGCTTGTTCCTCAAAAAAAGAATCCCAGCCGAACGATTCTAAAATATTTTGGTTCAAATTAATATCCTCCCTAGTGTAAGCTAAGCGGAAGGATCGCGCGCTAACTTATACAGTCTCGCCCTTTCCATCCACCTTTGTATTTGGTTTATTATTCATATAAGTTATGTTCGCCATAATACATCACCCCGTTCTCATTTTAATTACTCTCATTATATGGAATATCCATACAAAAAGCTACCTTATTTAACTTAATTTTCGAATAATTTATTTTTTATCATTCTAATTTGCCCACGGTGACTCATCTCATCTTCTAGCACGTGAAACCACAAATAGTACTGGTTATGTGCTACACCGTTAAGCCACTTTCTTTCTGACATGAGCCATTCATCACCTTGTTCACCCAAATACTTCAGTGATTCTTCTCGAACACTTTGTAGAAGTTGGACATAATATTTTATTTCATGACCACGAATCGTTTTCCCCGATTCTCCTAAATAGAGTGCGTCTTTCCATATTTCTAATTCTTCCTTTGTAAAGTCACGCTCTTGAAATGAAATAAGCTGATGTGCTTTTTCAATAGCTGCTATATGCTTTAGTAACGCTCCAATGGAATTCCCTCCACTCGGTATCATTAAATCTAATTGCTCAACCGATAGATTTTTTATTTCCAGGAATGTTACAGCCCTTGTATGCTCCAGCATGCTGACTAATTCCCCTATATTTTTTGTATAACCATCCACACTTCTTATTCGGTAATCTATATTCATATCACGCACCCCTTTTTACATTCATATTAAGGAATAACTGCTTCATATAATAGACTCATATATATCAGATTTTTCTGATACAATTAAATTGAATATAGAAAAAAACCAAACAAACTTTCTCAATATGCTTCTATGAAATATTAAAAGGAATCAATATAAAATAATCGAATCTTATTCACTAAAAGGAGTGGATTCGATGGAAATGTATCAATGGCTAACTGCTGTTCTCGTTGGTGGCATTACCGGTTTCGTTTCCCATCTAATCAATAACCAAGGTAAGTTATTGCTTCCACGCCGTTTGAAAACTTTTTTTCACTTTGGGTTTTTGACTGATATTTTCACTGGTAGTCTAGCTGCACTTCTTGGACTCGTTTTATTCGATGTCACCTTAATAAAAGAAATTATTAAAGTATCCATTGTGACTGCTATTTCCGGTCAGACTTTCTTACTACACCAAGCGCTCGGTGGTGAGCAGGCTAAAAATAAACAAATTGGGAAAGCTGATGAGAAGATTCAAGAAATTGACAAATTATTACGACGTTAGTCTGTACTTTCTTTAAAAATTATTGCTATAATAAACAATAAATATTTTCTATTGCGTCGTTTGTCAGAAGAAAGGGTGTTTCGTATGACAAAAAAGAAAATAGAAGATTTCTTAACAAACACTGAAAAAGAGGAACTGCTAGAAAACTATAAATGTTTACGAGAAGCCCGCACAAAAAGCGAAGCTAACTATTTTGGAGAAGCGGTAAACCATCTATTAAATAAAGCAAAACAACGAATTATTAAAGATGCAGGCATACATGATGAAAATGCAGCAACTGTTCAATCAAAAAGAAAAGCACTGTTTTAGTTCATTAGCTAAAACAGTGCTTTTCTTATGTTATTTTTCACATTACTTTCACATCTATTTCACAATTATAAGTAGTCCTATATGTTATACTCAGTATATCCTTTTCCAAGGAACTATATGCCGATATATTAATCCCTATCTCTATAGGGATTTTTATTTTTGGGCTCTTTTTTTATTTGTAAAGACTTTATGACGCAATTCCTGTTTCACTATTTTCAGTAAGCTTTTCACTTTTTCTAAACAGAAATAAAGCTATAATATATAATAGCGCAGTAAAACTACCTACAAATATAAAATTGTGAGATGCTGCAAATAACATTCCTGCCATTGCCGCTCCAATCATTTGACCAATATACATAGAAGCATTCGCTAGAGCGGCTCCTGTTCCTCTTGCTATACTAGACATGTTTTGTAAATGCCTCATCATTAATACAAACAAAATTCCTGTCATAAAAAATAAAACAAAAAATAATAACTCCACAAATATAATGTTATTTACATGAGGAAGTAATACATATAGCACTGCTGTAAATATAATTCCACCATAGAAAGAAAGGTTATAACCAATTTTATTTACGATTCTAGGACCAAAAATATTACCAGTTAAATTTCCTAATCCTAATACGAGCATAGCTGTTCCTATTTCATGAATTCGCAAGCCAAATTGAATAGACAGCCACACACCGAAAAATGAAAATGCAGCAAAATTACCAGTTTGAAAAACAAAATATGCAAAATAAGAAAGTGAAATTTTTGAATCTGTAAGTAATTGTTTATAGCGCTCTAAGATGTTTGTTTTACTTTCACCTATATGAACCGGTTGTATTTCTGGTAATGCTACATAAATAAGAATGACAAGTAATCCTGATAATATACCGATGACGAAGAATGGTGTTGTATAGTGTATCATTGCCAAATACGATCCAACTGGCAACCCTAAAATTTGAGAGATTGATAACCCTGCTGTTGCAATTCCAAACGCCTTTACAATTTGTTCCTTCTCTATAAGAAGCGGAATAGATGCCCACACTTGTGGAGATACAAAAGCTGCACTCACACCTGCTAAAAATCTAAATGTTAACATCCATAGAAAACTCGGTGCCATCCCACATAAAAACGTACTTAACGCAAAAAAACTCATTCCTATTACCATCACTTTTTTTCTATTTAAGCCATCTGATATAGGACCAGCGATAAGTGCAAATACAGCGTATCCTAAAGCATATGAACTTACCATCCACCCTGACAACTCAGTTGAAATATGATACACCTGTTGTAAAGTTGGTAAAAGTGGTGAAATTAAGAAAGTATCTGTACCGATCATAAACATGATTGTAAAGAATACAGCTAGTACTCTTTTCATTTAAATCTTCTCCTTTTATATAAAGTGAAACTTTAATCAGCCCTCACCAATCGGGCTTTTATGGGCAGTTGATCCCCCCACCTACCTTCTTTACTTTCGCTGAATTTTGAGATGGGGGTCTTACTGCCCATTAAAGCGGGATAAAAAGAGGAAACTATCCCCCTTTCAATTAATCTTCTAAAATAGATTCAATCTCTTTCATGACTTTTTCATTCAATGAAACTTCCACCGCTCTTACACTTTCTCTTATTTGCTCCGCTCGTTTCCCACCAGGAATAACAGTATCAATTCCTTTTTGGTTTAATAACCACGCTAAAGCTAAATGCGATAATTCGAGATCCTTTTCTTTAGCTAAGTCTTTTAATTTTTCAACTTTCTTAAAGTTACTCTTATATGTATTCTCTTCAAATAGATTTACACTTTGACGCCAATCTCCTTTATTCAATTTGAAATCTTCTGTATATTTACCACCTAGTATCCCAAAAGCAAGAGGCCCGTAAGGAATAAATGAAATACTTGATTCTATACAATATGGCAAAAGTTCTTCCCTAGCAGTACGATCTAACATATTATACGGTGATTGTACAACATCTATGTGTCCGTGCTGATTCGCTTCTTTTAATTGCTCTACGTTTACGTTAGATATTCCAATTGAACGAATTTTCCCTTCTTCTTTTAGGCGAGTAAGTTCTCCAATTGAATCTATGTAACTTGTTTCTGGGTTTGTAAAATGTAAATAATATAAATCAATATAATCAGTTTGTAATCTTCTTAAGCTATTTTCTACAGCATTTCTTAAATAGCTCGGTTCATTATTCATATAAACCTCTCCATTTAATAACGGTTGTATTCCACCTTTGGTAGCAAGTACAACTTCATGGCGTTTTCCTTTCAATACTTCTCCCACCAATTCCTCTGATCTACCGAAACCGTATGAATCTGCCGAATCAAAAAATGTAATCCCTTGCCCGATAGCTTCTTCTATTAATCGTTTTCCTTCTTCCTCATTCACATCAGCATATAAATTATGTCCCCCTACAGCGTTTGTTCCTAACCCCAATTTTGAAATATGTAGTCCTGCCTTTTGCAATTTTGTATACTTCATTTTTTCTCCCCCTACATTTCTATTGTTCGAATATATTCGAACAATAGAAATATACCACTTTATATGTTATAGTGCAAATATATTAACTTATACAAGCAGGTGAAAAAATGCGTACTCTCTATCATCCAAATCGAGAAGAAATTCAATTCTCTTCTGTTCTATATGCACTTAGCGATCAAATTCGTTTACAAATTGTAACTATGCTACTAGAAAAAAACGAACAATCTTGTGGCGCGTTAAACATTCCAATCGCGAAATCAACTTTATCACACCATTTCAAAGTTTTACGTGAATCCGGTGTTATGTATACACGCCTTGAAGGAACTCAACGTTTCATTTCAATTCGTGAAGATGACTTAAATGCTAGATTCCCCGGTTTATTAGATGTCATAATACATGCGACAGAGCCATACTAAACAACATCTCATATGAATATGAGATGTTGTTTAGTTTTTCTATTCTTTTAATACTGTGAAGCTTTATTCATTGAGGATTTTGTTCTTCACTATAACTACCAAGTCCCTTCCTAAATTAAAGTCTGAATAAAACGTTTGAACGCTAATACCCCTTCTTCATCTCGTTTAAAAACAGCAGCATCTTCAAGCGCCTGAATAAATTTCCGTCCCAATTCTTCTCTCATAATCTCCTGTATATTTTGTTCATTCATCCTATTTTCATATTTGATTTTTAATTGTTCTGCCCATTGTATATGAGGTGTTGAAATATTACTTGGAATATTAAGTAAGAATTTCTCCACTTCCTGAAGTTCTGTTTTTAAACGAGCAGGAAGTACAGCTAGCCCCATTACTTCAATCAGACCGATATTTTCCTTTTTAATATGTTGTATTTCCGCATGAGGGTGGAAAATACCCAATGGATGCTCCTCACTTGTATGATTGTTCCGTAAAACTAGATCCAATTCGTACATATTATTCCGGTAACGAGCAATAGGAGTAATCGTATTATGTGGAACATCATTCGTAAATGCAAATAAATTAACAGAAGGATCACTATATTCCTTCCACCTCTCTAGTATGTAATCCCCTGCATTTACTATTTGTTCTATGTCGTTACTTCTTAAGCGAATAACTGACATAGGCCATTTAATAATCGAACATTGCATTTCTGGAAATTTAGTTAGTTCAAAATTTAGGTCGTTCGCTGCATTTGCCATAGCAAATTCATAGTTTCCACCTTGATAGTGATCATGTGTTAGAATAGATCCTCCTACAATTGGCAAATCTGCATTGGAACCGAGGAAATAATGCGGGAATTTTTCTACAAATTTTAATAAACGTAAAAATGTTTGACGATCAATTTTCATTTCCCGGTGGTCTGAGGACAATACAATACAGTGTTCATTGAAGTATATATACGGAGAATACTGTAGAAACCAGCTTTCATCTGTAATATTCATTCGAATCATACGATGATTCGAGCGTGCAGGATGTCCAATTCTGCCCCTATATCCTTCATTCTCTATACAGAGTAAACATTTTGGATAATTTGTATTTTCCAATACTCTTTCTTTAGCAATTTGTTTAGGGTCTTTTTCTGGTTTTGATAAATTAATCGTTATATCAATGGCACCATATTCCGTATTTACTTTATAATTTATATTTTTGGCAATTTGCTTCATTTGGATATAATTGCTGTTTTTACTTAATTCATAGAAGTAATTTGTCGCAGCCTTCGGATTTTGTTCGTATTTTTCATAAAATAGAGAATTGATAACGGACGGTTTGGACATAAATACATCCATAATTGCACTTGCTAAAATCTCCTTCTCTTCCAGTACTTCCTCAATGACTTTATGCATACAAGCATATTCAATTAACTCTTCCAATAACTCCGAAATTACTTTCTTTGCGGGCGTGGGCGTTGACGCTTCCACTACAAAGTCATCTAAACGAAGTAAGGAAAGGATTTGGTTCCTTGTATATATTTCATCTTCTTTTTCAATCAATTGAACTTCAATAGCACGATCAATTAACTGCTGGATAGCTTGATATATCATCAGTATATACCTCCTCTAACCTTATAGCGGTTTATGTTGTTACGATGCAAGTTCTATGTACCTTTTATCATTTTATGAACGGACGTATGGGATAACCACCATTCGAATATACGTTTTGCTTTCTCCGAAGAAGCTATTAGCATACTAGAATCGCCCGTTTAGCAAGCTATTTTGTTACATTATACGTACGTAAAAACACTTCTACAATCAACATCTTGTCGTATTTTTTAGACATCTTGCTTTTCACTTTTACTATCTCACTAAAAACATACAAAAGAACATTTTTCAAAAGCAGTTTCCGATGATTTTATGAATACAATGAGACCTATCTCCTTCGAGATAGGCCTCTAATTTACGATATTACACTAGCTATAAAACTACCTTTTTCTTAAATTTAGATTATTTATCTCTGTGACGCTCCACCAGAAGTCACCCTTTCAATACGTAAATTATCTAAAATAAACGTACCCGCTCCGGTATCTCCGTTTAAATTCGTTCCATCACTGAAAATTCCAACATAAGTTTGACCATTCTCAGAACCTGTCACAGTAAACTCTGCTGTTTTTGTGTCAGTAGATGCAGTAAGAGTGTTATTCACACTCAATCCCTTTGCACTCGCAATGTCTCGAACATCAATTTCTTGATCCCCTGAAATAAAGCGGAATGCATTTGCTGTTGTTTGGTAGTCAAATGATACTTTATAAGTTACGCCTGGTTCGAAACGATAATTTTGAGGAATAGTACGGTACAGCAAACCTTTATTTCCAGTGTTCACTTTAACGGACCAACTCCCACCTAATACATCATCGACTAATTTTTTACCTGCCCACCCTTTTTGCGTATATGGAGCATGCAATTCAGACAAATGAATTCTGTTGTCTTCTACACCTTCTGTATTACCAATAACAAATGGGTAAATACCTTGTACTACCGATTCAAAATCTTGTTTAAATTCCGTCGGTGAGACATTATTTTTTAAAGACTTTTGAACGATTCGAATGTCATCAAATTTTGTGTTTCCTTTCCCAGAATTACGGCTTAGAGTTAATTTAGCCCTATTAGATACAGCTGTAAAGCTCACTTGCATGATTTGCATTTTGCTATTGTATCCATCATTTGTGGCATGTGAATCTGCCTTAACATAGTTCTTTTGCAGGCTGCGAAGTGTGTAATTGCTAGCATCTTCTTTCCCACCTGTTACTGTAATTCCAGCCTTTACATCACTATTGTTTTCAACATATACCTCTGCTACATAATCTTTACCCGGTTCCAAACCAGTAAGGACACGGGAAACAGTTGTATCTTTTGATGGACTATCAATGTTTAAGTAGTAATCTCCACTACTTACATTACGGTTGTTTCCAGTTTGATTCGTTCTGATGACGCTTACTGCTTTATTATCACCCTCAATAGTTGTATATGCGCTTACTTTTCCTGTATTGAATCCCCCATCATATATATGAGCATCCTTGCCCCAATTGTAGTCAAGGATTTCCAAACCCTTATCTCTTTTTGGTACGACAACATAAGGAGTTGCAGCACTAGCTGTCAAAGTTATCTTATTATTTACGACCTTTACTTCTTTCACATCTGTTCTACCTTGATCTGTCAATTTGTATACATAAACAGTAGTGGCATTTTTATATTCATCTGGAAGTGTCCAAGTCGTTGTACCACCTTCTAAATTCCAGTGATATAATTTTTCTGAATCAGCAGTTGGATTTTTAAAGTCTTGTTTCACCCAAGGAATTAAATACGCATGGCCATCAAGTATAACATTTCCATTTAGCTTAATAACACGTTCTCTAGCATTGTCTTTTCTAGTTACATCGACAACATCCCCATTGCTTGGGTCCTTCAATTTTATTTCCTTTTCTAAGTTCGTCTTGCTTTTATCCCCTTCTACATTTGTCCAGTTCGTTACATAATATTTTTGTAGGAATTTAGTAGGTAAATTCGTATCAAATGTCATACGAATAAAGTTATCGAAATTCTTATCAGATTGCCATCCTTCGAAACCAGCTAATTCAAATCCACCAAGTAATGGATGGTCAGCAGTTCCACCTACTTCAGGCCAATTCAACACCCGAGAATCTCTTTGGTGATTACTAATAAAACGCAGTACTTCTGAGTTAATCCCTTTACTTTCCGGTCCACCGTAGTTTTTATCAGTAGCCCAATGTTGCCACGTTGAGTAATTGGCCATAGAACCACCAAATTCCGTTGTTAATCTCCAACCTCTATCTTTAAATTGATCTGCTATTCTATTTGATTCCCATTGATTTTGATACCATACATCTAAATAAATAAAGTCAAGATCAGGAACAGCCGTTTTCAATTCATCTAGTCTTTTCGCACGCGATCCAGAATACAAATCTTTTAATTTATTAATTGTATAAGATTGATCTAACCATCCCCATCCTAATGAACTTGGACGATCAATAAAATCATTATTGAAAGCTTTCGCTTCTGGATAAGTTTCTTGAGCATTTATATGGACACCAAATTGGGTATTATACTTATGCCCCTCTTTAATAAGCGTATTTAAATCTTTAACGCCTCCCATACGTTCGCCCACATCACCATAATCTGGATGACCACTATCATGCCCTTCGTTTGCATATCCTTTTAATATGACCGCTTGCCCCAATTCATCTGTAGCAAGAGCAACCTTTTTCACATTATCGGATGTTTTTAAGAATGGTTGTTGCGCTTGTGAGCCGAAATTCATTGCAATACGCATTCCAACATTATTGTTTACATCTTGGTATCCTTTAATGTCTTGCATAATATCACGGTATGCAATCGCCGCATCTTGCCAGTCTGCCTTATTATCATTATTCAAATCTTTAGCAATAGCTATTTTAATAGTTGGTTTATCTTTTTGTGGTTCTGGCATAAAATCTCTTTGATAATAAAGTGCACTAGAACCGATTCCCATTGCTTTAGCACCATTTTTATTTACATATCGATTTGCAACTAAATTTTTATAGCCGTCCACTTCTGAACTAGACCATACACCTGCGCTCAATTCGTCAGTTGACAAGAATGCTATATAATTTTTAGTAGATGTACCTATTTCTCCCATAGAAGAATCTACGCTTACATCTACATCACCTGTTTTCCTAACATCTGTACTAATATTCGTTAATTTAGCTTTTGCACCTTTTTGTTCCGAATTTACCGATATAAAGTTCATATCAGCAAACTCAACCGTCTCGATTTTGGCACTACCATTATTCTTAATTTCATCGAAGCTATAAATAACCTTATTATCATTCACCTTTACAGATACCTTAAATACCGCATCAAGGTTTTTCATTTCATCTACAACTTTTAATGTATATAGTGCTTCACTATCGTTTAACTTTTCAAAGTTTACTTTAGGATAGTATAGTCCACCATTTACTTTCAATCCGTAAACAGGAGCTTCCTGTCCGCTCATTACTTTATCGCCCACTTTGTATTTCACAATCCGCGGGAATACTTGGTCAATTGTGACGTCCATATACTTTGACTTTATTATATTTTCTACTGGTTGAGTATCTGGAGGCTTTGGTGCACTATATTCCTTTATTTTGACATTTGAAATCGTAATATCGGCAGCACCTCGGCTTTTTTCAAATCCTAGTAAGCCAGCTTGATCTACACCACCTGTTAAAGTCCAAGAATCTACCTTTTTACCATCAATGTATAATGTCGCAACATCGTCCATGAATACTAAACGTAAATGGTATGTTTGTTTTACTTTTAACGGCACGTTTGAAGTCATCGACGTCCAATTGTTTATAGGACCAAAAGTTTCTCCAAAATACTGATCGTTCGTATCTCCTGTTCCCACATATGTGTATGTAGATGAATTTTGAACACGATAGATGAATCCAAAACGATTCATCTTATCAGTATTAGTAGTAACATCTGCTTCAAAAACACCATTTTTAATCGCCTTCATTTGGTTGTAGACAATTCGATTCTTTTGGGTAGATGTAACACCGAAAGTGGCTGAACCATCTTCATTATAGGTAACTTTTCCGTCACCTGAGATAATTTTCAAGTCGCCTTCTTCCAATTTATTATCCGTAATGTCCACAAGTTTTTCATTTCCTGGATCTGTGCCTCCATCCCCAGGCGCCTTTCCTAATTCAATGAGTACTTGACTATTTTTATCTCCATAAGCACCAAGTTTAATCGCTTCCTTACCTGTAAGAAGGTTATTTACATCATTAGATAAGGTAACCGGTCCAAATAAATCTTTTCCATCTAATGTAATATTCAAAGTGGTTTTATTATAATCAATTTTAATAGAATGCGAAGTTCCAGCCTCTGGAAGTGGAACATTAGGTCTAGTTTTTAACCAGTCACCTTTCCCTTGATATTTGTATTCGTAGAACCATCCAAGTGAGTCGTAGCCTACAAAAACGAAATTATTATTGTCAATATAATGAGGATAGAAACCGAATCTAGTATCTTCTCCCTTTGTTTCTGGAATAAAACTATATTCCATCGTTCCTGATTCTTTAGCGACTTTATTCTGCTCTTGAAAAACTGCAGCTTTAGCCCCATTATCGTTGCCAGCACCTGCTCCAAGCCTTGCATATGACTTACCATTTTGTTCTATTAATGCATTAATTTCGTTTCCAACAGATGAAATTGTAATCCATGGATTAGACGTATTTGCCCCTACATGTAGCGGCACAATCATGCTTACTAAAAGTGTTGGCACAATCAACATACATGCAAGAAGGGTATTAAAAACTCTCTTGAAATGCTTATTTTCCAATTCTTCTCCTCCTTTGAATTTAAAATTTTGGTTAAAGACGATACCTGCACATTAATTTTTAAATAAACAAAAACCTGAAAGGCACCGCTTTCACTTATGTTTAGAATAGTTTTTTTAAAGTGCCTCCACAATAAAGATATTGTTTCTTTTTTTAGGTATATTGTCTTTTTAAAAACGCTTACAATACAAAGATATTGTTAGCTTTTTCAAGTGTATTTTTTAGCGAAACCCCGCTAAAATTCAATTAGTTTGATTGTACATGGCAATTAGTACTTACCATTTTCTTTATATATAAAGGGTCCCCATATGCCTTTACCTGAAGCTATAGTTACTACCGTCCTTGCTGTTCTCGATTTTCATTCTAGGTTTTTCACCATGTTGGACACACTAAAAAAAAGAGCAGACGAATGTCTGCTCTTAATTTTTCATTCCGTTTAAAAATTGATTCTGATGCAATTATCACTTAAAGATAGAAAGAAATAAAGAACATATAGAAGGAAAGATATCTTACTAACTTTGAAGCTCCGCTGTTTGTTTTACTTTAGCAAACCATGAGTTGGCTGTCTCTTTCAACACGAGATTTAGTTCTTCAGCATTCCTTTTACCAGTATCTTTTAACCAATCACGACCTGCTTGTTCGCCGCTTATAGCAAAAGGTGCCACACCGTCCTTCCAGGTTGCCCGACCACATAACACTCCGTTAAAGGTAGAACCGGATTCTTTAGCAAATTTCAATGTTTCTTGGAATAATTTAGCACTTACACCTGCACTTAGGAAGATAAAAGGCAGCTCAGTTACTTCACTTTGTTCTTTAAAAAAAGAAGCAGCCTCTTCTTTTCTGTAAACGAATTCACCTGTCGTATACCCTTCCACAAAATTCATATCCACTGGAACCTCTACTTTTAAAACATCTACTTGGTATTGAGGTTTCGAGAACTCCTTCATAGCCTCAATCACTTTATGTGGTTTTATTTTTGCGTACTCTTTATTTTTCGCATCATCATTTTCAGCATCATAAGTAACAATCTCCAAGAAAAATGGAATATCTTCAGCAGCACACTCAGATCCGATACGTTCCATATAGACATGTTTATAGTTATTAATTTTTTCATCTTCATCGAAATCATAGTAGAGTAAGAATTTAATAGCATCGGCACCTGCTGCCTTTAATCGTTTCACTGACCATTCCGATAATAAATCTGGTAACCGTCCTACTTCTGACGCATCGTATCCGGTTTTTTCATACGCTACTATTAAGCCTGATTCTTTATGTCGGATCTTTGCCGCTGGCAGTCCGTATTCCGGGTCCAAAAGAATTGCTGTTGCAAATGGTGTTAATTCCTCAGAAACCAATTCTTTGAAACGGATAATGCCCTCATCTCCAACATGACTTGCACCGCCAGACGCAATCATTTTTTTCAACGAACCGCGTTGATCAATAGCCAATGCTCCAATTATGCCATTTTCAGCAGATAAACGTTTTAGAGCTTCCAATTTATTCTTGGTTAGTTCTAACATCAACATTCTCCTCTACCAATCTATTTTTTCAATTTTAATGAGATCAAAGTATTGTTTAAACTTATTTATATTAATATAACCAGTACCAACTTCCATCGTATTTAATATTCCTGTAGTCATCGCCGTTTTAAGAACAGTCTCAACCGTTTGATTTTGATATAATGCCACAGCTAATCCTGCAACTGTCGCATCACCAGACCCAACAGGATTGATCACTTCTATTTTCGGAATCGTAACTCTGTAATAGTCCTCGACATGCCTAACTAAAGCACCTTCACCACCCATCGACATGATAATCCACTCAATTCCAGTAAATAGTTCATGGTTTAATGCTTGCTTCAAATCTATGATTCCCATTTCCATGTTAATGCCCAACAACTGAGATAATTCCGCTTTATTTGGTTTGATGGCAAATGGTTTTTCTTTATGCACCAAGGCGTTTTTCAAAGATTCTCCTGACGAATCTATAATCACTGGAATTCCATTGTTATTACAGATTTTTAACATTTGATAATAAAAGTTATTCGGTAACCCTTTCGGCAAACTGCCCGAAATTGTCACAAGTGAAGCTGTTGTAAGCAGACATTTAAATTTTTCTAAAAAAGTTGCCCCTTCTTCGTTGGATAATGTCGGTCCTGATTCTAAAATCTCTGTTTGCATCCCTTCATGAAGAATGGCAATACAATTTCTTGATTCTTTTTTAATTTTTAAAAAGTCATTTGGAATATTGCTTTTATTTAATTCTTGAACAATGTATTCGCCAATCGTACCACCAATCACACCTGTCGCTAGAACAGCTTCTTCCATTTGAGCGATCACTCGCGCCACATTCAAGCCCTTTCCACCAGCAGTTTTATGAACTGTTTCCACACGGTTAACAACATCTAACTTTAATTCATGAGTCGAATAGGAAATATCGACAGATGGATTCATGGTGACAGATAAAATCATTTGAAATCCCTCTTTCAGAAAAATATTTAAGCTTGAAAACGGCACACACCATCAAGATAGGTAGCTGCTAAATCCATCGCTGGCGTCAGTACTATAAAGTCAGCAACATATCCCTCAGCGATTTTCCCACATTCGCCATCTAGTTGAATACTTTTAGCTGGTGCCGTACTCGCCATATAAATTGCTTGCTCGGGCGCGGCAATTCCCCAATCGACGACATTTTTTACAGCATCTTTTAATTGCAAAATGCTACCTGCTAAACTTCCACTTTCCAAACGGGCCATCCCATCTTTTACTTTCACAGGAAATTCTCCCAATTGATACGTTCCTTCAGGCATACCCCCGGCCATCATACAATCGGATACCATTACAACCTTTTCTCTGCCGCGGACATTCATTAAAATATTTAAAGCAACAGGATGAACATGATGTCCATCACATATGATTTCGGCAAAAACATCTTTTAAATTCATGGCTGCTCCAACCATTCCTGGTTCACGATGGTGCAGCCGACTCATACCATTAAAAGTATGAACAAAAATGGATGCACCTTTTTCACTAGCTTGCTTCGTTTCTTCATAAGTTGCATCACTGTGGGCCAATGCCACTATAATCTCTTCTCCTACAGCATATTCAATGAATTCCGCTGCTCCTTTTATTTCAGGTGCAATCGCAATTTTTTTAATAGAATCATTTGATAATTTCTGCCAACCTTTCAACATATCAACTGATGGGTCACAAAAATATTTCGTGTTTTGTGCTCCTTTATGCTTTTCAGTAAAAAACGGCCCTTCTAAAAAGATCCCTTTAATTTTTGCGCCCTGTACTTTTTTGTAATTGGCACCAATCATTTCAACGACATTATTCAACGATTCTATTGAGGATGTTAAAGTTGTCGGTAAAAAGGATGTAACGCCGCAAGAAAGGAGTCCTACCGATATTTGATTTAGTCCTTCAAAATTATTGTCCATAACGTCGTGATTTCTAAAACCATGAATATGTGTATCCACTAGACCAGGAGCAATCCAATATCCTGCATAATCGATGATTTCTTCTGCTTCTTCTGGCCTGTTTGCCGAAAAAACACCGAATTTTCCATCTTTTATTCCCAAAAAACCAGGACCTACGACCTTCCCCTCAAGAAAAAACTTATCTGCAAAGATAAAAATAGACATGTATGTTTCCCCTACCCTAGTTACTCATATTCGTAGATAGTAACACCTTTAACGACACGGTTCACCGTTCCTGTCGGTGAAGGTGTATCCGGTGTATTACCTACTTTCACGGAGGCTAACAGTGATATTGTTTGCCCAATCATTACAAAAGGTAATGCTAAGTATGCATCTGGTACAGACTGTGCCTCGCTGCCAAATACAAACCTATTCCCAGCGTAATTCGTTTCTCCATCAACCTCGATGGCACATATATAGCTGGCAATGTTGTCTTGTTGCATTTCGTTTAACATATCTAAATCATATTGACGTGTATACGGATTGTTAGAAACAAACACAAAAACTAATGATTTTTCGTTTACAAATGATTTTGGACCGTGCCGGAATCCTAGCGGTGAATCAAAAGCGGTGACAATTTTTCCAGCTGTCAGTTCTAACACTTTTAATTGTGATTCTTTTGCTAAACCTTCTAAACTACCAGAACCTAAGTAAATAATTCGGTCAAAATCCAAATCTACTATCTTTTGGATAGCGTCTTCCCTTTGAATGACACTTTCACCCATTTGATGAATTTCTTTCACTATCTTTGATTTTTCTTCAGTCGATATAGAATCACAAACAAGTAATGCCGTTAACGCCATGCAAGTATAACTTCCTGTCATTGCAAAACCATGATCATTTGATTTTTCAGGCATCAATAGCAATAAGTTTTTGTCATTATTCACGGCCTGTTTAGCTAATTTTCCATCTTTCGCACAAGTAATCGTGATTTGATACAAATCGCTTACTATTTGCTCAGCTAATTGTACGGCAGCGACACTTTCTGGGCTGTTCCCGCTTCTAGCAAATGAAACGAGTAAGGTTGGAAAATCCTTTTTGAAAAATTGGTAAGGATTTGAAACTAACGTAGTTGTCGGGATACTTAGTACTTCCCACTGTTGTTCATCTACTTTTTCTATTACATAAGGGGTGACTGTATCACCGACATAAGCAGACGTTCCAGCGCCTGTAAAAATAACTCGAACCCGATTATGTTTCGTTACTATTTTTTGCAAAAACTCATCAATTCTCTCGCTCTTCTCCATATACAAAGCAAAGGTTTCAATCCATAAATCAGGCTGCCGTCTTATTTCCGCCGTTGTTATCGATGCGCCTAACGAAACTAATTTTTCTTGACTTAATGTAAACATATTCGTTCACTCCTCTACCTATTTGCCATCATTCTCTCCATAAAGTGAAACTTTAATCAGCCCTCACCAATCGGAATAAAAGAAAAGAAGACCAGCGCCGTCTCATTACATACCTTCAAATACTCGTAATCCTGCACCAACAACTCCATTATTTTGTGCCAATGTACTGATGCTCATCTGCTCCAAAAGATGTTGTTGCTCAGGCAGCTGAAAACTCTTTAGCTTCACTTTAATCAACTCTAGTAGAAATGGATTTTTCACAATGACACTGCCACCCAAAACCATTCTATGCGGATCTAATAAACAGGAAATCTTATAAAGACCTTGAGCTAAATAATCAGTTACCTCATTGATAATGGACTGATATTCTGGTACCCCATTTATATAACTAGCAAAAACATCTTTTGTTGAAATAGTATCTACCTGTAAGTCTCTTTCGGCTATTCTCTGGATCCCTGGCCCAGCAGCGATTTTTTCTAATCGTTCATTGTTCCCCTCCTTCGATAGAACAGGGATCAAACCTAGTTCTCCAGCAAACCCTGCTCCCCTAAAAAATGAGCCTTTATGGATGATAGAACAAGATATTCCCGTACTTATAGTCACGTAGACAAAGGTTTCATTTCCTTTTACATGTGCTGCTCTCCATTCAGCAAAAGCCGCCATATAGACATCATTGTCAATCGTGATCCGCTGGATTCCAAATTGCTCCTGCAAACGGACTGAAATAGGAAACTGGCTCCACGGTAAATTGTTTTGAAAAACGGCAATTCCATTCTCACAATCCACTTTTCCCGGTACTCCAACACCAATACCCTCGATATCAGCGATGGAAATTGATGATTTTCTGAGAACTTGTTCCACAGCTTCTACAACTCTACCAAACATTTTTTCCCGGTCTAAAGGATCACTTTTTACTTCGGTACGTTCAAGCAGTTCGCCTGTATCTGAAATAACTCCCGCTGCAATCTTCGTTCCCCCAACATCAATGCCGACTGCCTTTTTCATTTGTCTGCACCCCTAGGTTTGTATTTAAAGTATTGAGCAATTTTCTACAATTGTTATCGTTGAACATATATTTGCGATTCATTGATCAATCCACTTTCCCTAATTGATTTATACGTATTTCCGATTGTAATTATAAAGCAGCCCTAAAAGACCAGCTAATCCAATCAACATCATACCCAGTTCAAATTTACCAGCTGTTTTTTGGTAGACGATAATGAAAGATAGGCATACGAGAAACACAACAATTTTAATAACGAATACGATATTAGCCTTCATTTGAAAAATCCTCCCACCTGATTTCACTAGGTGCCAACGTCACTTCTATCCTGTTTCCTTGTCCATCGTAGACAAACGTCATTTGTTCGACCATCGAATTGTTAACAATTGCCATTTTTCGGATAGATGGATATGCATGAACTTCACAATAAATATTGCTCGCATGATACTTTTGAAATTCCTCTTCCTTATGGGCAGCATAGTATAAAGCACGCATCAGCAGACGTGTATTTTCTTCACTGTATGGAAGCCCTGCTATATAGACAGCTCTGCCTTCTCCAAACGGATGAGCAGAAAGATGAACTTCACCATTTGAATATTCAATTATTTCGGTTTCTTCTGATAACGCATAAATATTTTTCATTCCTTCACCAAAATCAAATTGGATGCTGTCAGCAGAAATAAAATGATTTTCGACAGGATTAATAAAATATTTATCTGTTGATAAGCTAAATCCAAGTTCCTTGTCAACGCCTAAGACATTTGCCAATTGAAAATAATGCCCTTCATGCTGATAAGCTGTAGGTTCCCCAATACCTATGAATCCTCCGCCATTATACATCCAAGCTCTGATTGTAGTGACTAACTTTTCATTAATCCAGTTAGCACCTCCTGAAAAAGCTGTTCCCACATCACCGGCATTAATAATGACGTCAATATCCTCAGATATCCCATCATTCATGACATCATCAAAACTAATGAACGTAACTTCCACTGCAGCCCCACTCAAGGACTCTAAAACACCTAAATAAGAATAAATTTGTTTATACCAAAGTGCATGAGCAACCATATGTGTTTGCCAAGTTCTCAACTTGCCCCAAGAATTCAAAATCGCAACTTTAAGACCGCAGTATGGCTTCACACCTTTGATTGTGTCATGAATTTCACGAAATTCCTCAGTGACTTTTTCAATATAGGAGATAAATTCTGGGAATTGATACGCTAGACTTAAATACCCCCCATAGCCGATACGATCAACAGGATTACGCAATAAGGCTCTACGCGCCGTTAGCCAATTTTCATTCGCTTCAATCGTCGGGTTGTTACCTTCGTAAAAAGTATCTGGAAAGAAATAAGGTAAGAAACGCCCTTCTGTATATCGAACATGTGGTATATCTGCAATCATACGCAATGTAGCCCCACCGCCCACACTGCCTACAACTGCATCCAATCCGATATTTTCAAAGTATTTCCCATATGGTTCTGTACCAATCCAGTTATCACCAAGAAACATCATTGCTTCTTTTCCACTTTCATGGACAATATCCACAAGTTTCTTTGCTTCTTCAGCAACGAACTTATGAACAAAATCTATATAATCTAAAAAAGCTGGAGTTGGAATTCGAAACGAAGTATTATAATAACCTTGATCAACAATGTCCTCTGGTCTTAAGCGATAGCCTTTTTCTTTTTGAAAAGCATCCAAAGCAGCAACTGAAACACTTGCACCATATCCGAACCAATCGACAAATTTCTCTTTGCCAAGATTATTGAACACAAGGGTAAAATGATAGAAAAACGTTGTAAACCTGACTACATCTGTATCCGGATTTTCTGTCAGCCATTGTTTTAAATAGTTTTTCATAAATTCATTAGAATGTGGCTGCCTGACATCAAAAGGAATATCATGTGGCTTATCTCCCCAATTATTAGTAATATGATTGTACATTTGGGTTGGATCCCAAATCGCATAGACTAGGAATGAAACCGTATATTCATGCCAAGGAATCGCCTTCGTAATCAAAACACGATTTTGATCTTCGTTTACTTCCCAATCATTAACGTCAACAACTTCTCCTGTTGTCCGATCAATAACCTCCCAGTATTTTTTTGGACTGTGAACATAATCCGGTTTTAATTGTTCCTCAAAGTAGCCTTTCATAAAATCAATTTCGAGGGTGTCAGTAAGCGCCGTATTGAACAAGCTCATTAAATAAAGTTGCTGGCATTCATCCATATGCTTCTCTGCGAACTCATTGTGAGCTCGAGCAACAAAATAAGTCGTATAAATTTTCGCATCCAATTGTTTAATATCATCATCTAGTTTCGTTCCATCACTATCGCGAATCGCATCTGCACCCCATCGTTCCATTAATTCTTTCGTTTCCTTAAGAAAATTTTCTTCACTCGGTAAAGTAACTCGACCTTTTTTCCTTTTCATGTAAATCCTCCTCTAATCCTTTAAACCACCAAGGGTCATTCCTTGTGTTAATTTTTTTTGAACAATGATATATAAAATCAAAGTTGGTAGCATGACAAGAACCATTCCTGCATACATTTGACCATAGTTTGCAGCGGATTTTTGAGCTGCCATCAAGTTCATTAACCCAACAGGTAACGTCTTATTCGGCCCTGGAATTAATGTTAATGCAATAATGTATTCGTTCCAAAAGGCAAGAAAATTAAATAAAATGACGGCAATAATACTTGGACGAGCTATCGGAATCATAACTGAAATCATTGTTTTGAAATATCCAGCACCATCAACCAACGCCGCTTCCTCATACGTGGATGGCAGCGATTGAAAAAAACTAGACAGCAAGTAAATCGTGAATGGTAACGCCGTCGCCGCATATACCACAGCTAAAATAAATAAATTGTCTAGTAGCAATCCATCACCTAGTTGGCCTCGTAAAAAGTTATCTCCGTCCAATAACATCAAGAAAATTGGCACAACAATGTAGTTCACATTGATGAATAATCCAGCTTTAAAAAAAGTATTTATTAATTTGCTTCCTCTAAAGGTATATCTTGCCAACACATAAGCTGCTGGTAAAGCCACAATCAATAAAATAAGAAGGGGCAACGCAGTTACCATGACTGAATTCAACATATAGGTACCCATGTTTGCCTTTTGGAAAGCATCGATAAAGTTTTGAAAATAGAAACTTTTCGGCATGGCCCAAGGACTTCCATAAAACTCCGAATTTTGCTTCACTGAGGCTAAGAAAACCCATGCAACAGGAATAACAATTGAAATCGCTAACGTAATAAGTGCTACGTAGATAAAACAGCGATACATTGCTTCTGTAGTCATTCCTTTTTGTGTTTTCATTGTTTTTGGGGCTGGATAAGCTGATTCTACAGTCATTTCTTTTTGTGTTTCTATCTTTTTTGGATCTCGATAAGCTGTTTCTGTAGTCATTCTTTTTTGTGTTTCCATCGTTTTTGGACCTCCTTAATACTCCAACACTTCCCTTTTAGTAACACCACTGATAATTGCAGATAATGCGAATGAGAATAAGAAAATGACCACCCCAATAGCCATACCGTAACCGTAAGAAGAATTTGTGTAAGCCTGCTTATACATGTAGCTTAAAAACACTTCCGTCGATCCATCAGGTCCGCCGCCAGTCATTGCTTGAACGAGAAGAAAACTTAAATTAATCGTACTAATAACGAAGAAAGTTAACGTCGTCCGAATGTTGTTCCAAATTAACGGTAAAGTAATACTAAAAAATTGTCTGAACCGTCCAGCACCTTCCAAAGCAGATGCTTCATAAAAACTTTCCGGGATACTTGCCATTGCCGCCATATACATGACCATATAGTAACCAATCGCTTGCCAAATGAGTGCCCCGCCAATGCTGTAAATGGCAATTTTTTGATTTCCGAGCCACATCTTTTGTAGGTGTTCCAGATTAAATAAAGCAAGTAAATTATTTAACAACCCTGTAGTTGGGTCATAAACTGCAGAAAATATTCCCGCGATAACTACAACCGATAAAATATTAGGGATATAAAAAATAATTCGAAAGAAGCTTTTTCCTTTTATTTTTTCTCTCGTTAACAAAGTGGCAAACAAGATCGCCATCACCATCGTGATGAGTGTGACGATAACAATCAAGACTATACTGTTTTGGAGAGACCGAAAGAAGTTCATATCATTCCATAAAATCTTGAAGTTTTCGAGCCCAACAAATACCTTATTATTAGAAAATCCTCCCCACTTATATAAAGACATCCTGAATACCTCAATCGTAGGAACAATCATAAAAATGGCTAACAGGATTAGTGCTGGTGCAGTACAAACAAAAATAAAAATTCTTTTTTCTGTCGTCTTATTCATGCTATCACCTCAGTTAATAAGTACAACGGTGAGACTAGACGACTCACCATTGTATATAGTGAAAACGAATTTATTTTAATGCAGACCGTAATTGGTCACTCACTTTTTCAACAGAGCTTTGCCAATCTTTCACCTTTTTATCACCAGAAACAACACTGTCAATCGTTCTAAATAATGTATCTGGCATACTTACACCTTCAACAGCTTTCGTTGCAGCAAATCCACCTATTCCCACTTTCACTCCATTATCATAGATACTATAGAATGATTTATTTTCACCTGTCAGTTTATTAGAAAGGCCTTTGATAGGCTGGATCGCACTCGACTCAGCAAAAATTTCAGCTGCCTTATCCGAATAAACAAACGTCATGAAATCTTTAGCAAGTTGTTTATTTTTAGCTGCCGATGGAATCCACATTTGTTCAAAGAAAGTAAATGCATAACGGTCGCTATTAGCATCAATTGTCGGTAAAGCCATCATGCCCCATTCAAACCCTTTAGATCGAGGAGCTTCTTTCATTTCACCAACTACCCACGTACCATTTGGCATAAACAAAGCTTTGTTATCGAGAATCAACTGTTGATTTTTCTTGTAGTCTTTATCATTTGCATTCGCAACAGTAGTTGGCTCTGTATATTTTGCTAATTTTCCGATAATTTCGAAGGATTTTGTTGCTTCAGAAGTTTCCCAAACACCATCTGTATATTTCATAGCTTTATTAAATAACTCAGGCCCGCCCACCCCTAGTAGTAAAGAGTAGAAGAATGTATCAAAGTAGCCTGTAGTAGGATAAGTAAATAATGCAATCCCTTCTGCTTTCGCTTTATCTCCTAACGCCCACATTTCGTCCCAAGTCTTCGGCACTTCCCAACCTTTTTCTTTTAATAAACTAGCATTATAAAATAATCCAGTTGGACTATAGAACATCGGTGCCATATAAATTTTACCGTCATTATAAGGATTAGTTGCAGGTGTACCAGTAAGCCCTGGTACTAACTTATCTTTGACTTTAACATCTTCACCATAAACATTTTTATCAAAAACATCAGTAATGTCTTCTAATGCTTTATCTTTAATCAAAGTTTCTGTTAGCGCCTGTTTTCTCCCGGTTGCCAACAACACAACATCCGGATACTTTCCTGCTTTCATATTTGAGCCTATGACATCCTCAAGATTTTTGTCCACTGTCAATTTAACATCAACTTTAGGATTAGCAGCCTCATATGCGTCAATCACTTTGTTCCACATCTCTTTACCATAAGCCGATTCAAGTGTTGCCACATAAAGGGTTTGTTTCTCACTGGAGCCTTTACCATCCTTAGCGTTATCAACTTTTGTAGTATTACTTTGGCAAGCTATTAAACTAAAAGATAACAAAGCTGTCATCCCAGACAACAATAACTTTTTTTTCATCTCTATTTACCCCCATCTCCTAATCTTCCTTTCATAATTAAAGAATACAAAATAGATAACGCTTTCACAATAAACATCTTGTTCTGTTTTTTAGATATCTTGCTTTTTACTGAATATCCCACTAAAATCTTTATAAAATAGATAAAAAGTCTACGAAGGAGGGATTCATTTGTCCAATGAAGTATATGAGATTCCGCAGTTTCAACGAAATCACCTTCCAGTTAAACTTCTTTATATAACAAAATCAAAATACGATAAAGATTGGCATAGCACCATTCACGCTCATCACTTTACAGAGCTATTGTATATTACTAAGGGCAAAGGAACTTTTATCTTTTATAAAGAAGAAATCCCTGTCCAAGAACACAATTTAATTATCATCAATCCAAATATCGAGCACACGGAAAAGTCTGATACGAATTATCCACTCGAATACATTGCACTTGGCATTCAAGGTCTGTCCTTTTCATCCATAGAAAATCCCAGTCCCGTCACTATTCATAACTATAAACAGGATCAAAAAAACTTCCTCTTCTACCTTCAGCAATTGGTTGAAGAAGTGGAAAACCATCAAGAAGATTACGATTTGATTATACAAAATATTCTGGAAATATTATTACTTAAGATGATGCGAAAAAAATCTTTTAATGTAGAGAAAACATCTACTCAAAAAATCAATAAAGATATTGAATTTATTAAAAACTATATTAAGCAGCATTTTCACGAAAATATTAGCCTAGATACATTAGCAAGCATTAGTCATATTAATAAATATTATCTATCCCATTCCTTTAGGAAATTCGTCGGTGTGTCGCCTATTGAATATTTAATTCAAACTCGTATTAGAGAAAGTAAAATTTTGCTAGAAACTACTAATTATTCGATTTCTAATATTTCAACCATTACCGGTTTTTCTTCCCAATCATTCTTTGCACAATCATTTAAACGAGAAACAAATCTATCTCCTTCACAATACAGAAACGCTATAAATTCTAGCAAAAACAAACTAGATTCTAGTGCAAAAATTTAAAGATACATTCAATTAACCTATACTTCTTTAATGTATTGTTACTATTATTTTGGAAAGAGAGTGTTCCTATGATTCAACAATTAAAAACATATTATGGTGAGGATATAAAAATTAATGAAGCTGTGTTGTCAGAAGATTATAGCTGGTTTTTAGTTGAAGGAAACAAAGTCGGAATCCGAAAAATTCGATTACATCAAAGGGAACATCAATTGCTTTCATCCATCTTAACACCCATTCATACTGATACATTTTATAAAACAGAAAAAGAAAAATCGTGGTATGAAGCATTATACAGAAATAACAACATCCCTATACGGTCCGTTCGTTTTTTACACTTTTTCACAACACAATCTATTGTAGAAAGAGAAGAATTTCAAGATGCTTTACAGTCTATGTTTTCTTTTACTACTACAATGATATGGGAAACCTCGCAAGCTGGTGTTCTCATCTTGGAAGAAAACATAACGGAATCTGTATTGCAAACAGCCTTAGATACACTAGAAACAGATTTTTTTATATCCCTATCCTTCTTTGTTGGACGACGTTATACGCAAACAACTGAATTTACTTACCTGTATCAATGGGAACGAACATTATTTTCTGTTCTTTCTCCCTATTTATCAAAAAAAATTACATACATTGAACAACTGCTCCCTTATCAATTAATGATTTCATTACCGAAAGAAAAAAGAGAAAAATATACGCATCAATTATTGGCACATATTTCAAATGACAAAGAACTAATAGATAGCGTTAAAGTATTCTTCCAATGTAACTTAAATGTCTCTCTTGCAGCTAAACAATTATATTTACATCGTAATACTTTGCAGTATCGAATTGATAAATTCATTGAAAAAACAGGGATTAATATAAAAACCTTTGAAGGTGCAGTAGCAGTTTATATGGCGTTTCTTTCTTTAGATATCTCATGAAAAACAATATTCATTTTTCTTATGCCACATCGTTATATACACTCTTGCATGATTTGGAAACTCTTTCCCATTATTTCTCTTATCTATAGTTGAACTTATATCTAAAAGAGCTTTCTCGTATCTTAAATCTGTAAACTTGCATAAAAGCCTCTTATTTTTTTGTGCACAACGCCAATTTACTTACACTTTTAATAATCTTACAATTCTATTAATTATAAAAAAGGAGTGAATATTTATGGCCGAACTTGTATTAGATCATATTTTTAAAGTTTATGATAATAAAATCACTGCCGTTTCTGACTTTAATTTACATATTGAAGATAAAGAGTTTATTGTATTTGTCGGTCCTTCTGGGTGCGGGAAATCAACAACTCTACGTATGATTGCAGGTCTAGAAGACATTTCTGATGGTTCGTTTTATATTGATGGAGATCGTATGAATGATGTCGCTCCAAAAGATCGCAACATTGCAATGGTATTTCAAAATTACGCACTCTACCCGCATATGACTGTTTATGATAATATGGCGTTTGGCTTGAAACTACGTAAACTTCCAAAAGATGAAATTAATCGTCGAGTAACGGAAGCGGCGAAAATCTTAGGACTAGAAGATTACTTACAACGCAAACCAAAGGCATTATCAGGTGGACAACGCCAACGGGTTGCACTAGGAAGAGCTATAGTCCGTGATGCAAAAGTATTTTTAATGGACGAACCTCTATCAAATTTAGACGCAAAGTTACGCGTAAGCATGCGTTCAGAAATTTCTAAACTTCACCGCCGTTTAAATACGACCACTATATATGTGACACATGATCAAACAGAAGCAATGACAATGGCATCACGCCTTGTTGTTATGAAAGATGGGCTCATCCAGCAAGTTGGAACTCCAAAAGAGGTATATGATACTCCTGAGAACATATTTGTTGGCGGATTCATTGGTTCTCCAGCTATGAATTTCTTTACCGGTACATTACAAGATAGCTATTTTCACATGGAAAATATCCGCTTCAAAGTACCAGATGGTCAACTAAAGACATTAAAGCAAAAAGGGTATAATGGAAAAAAAATCATACTCGGTATTCGTCCTGAAGACATTCATGATGAACCTATCGTTCTTCAATCTTCTCCTGAATCCACAGTCGAAATTACAGTAGAAGTTGCTGAATTATTAGGTGCTGAAACGATGATTCATGGAAAACTTTCAAACCAAAACTTTATTGCACGAATTAACGCTCGTTCCGAGATTAAAACTAACGATACACTTCCATTAGCTTTTAGTTTAGCGAAAGCACACTTTTTTGATATCACTACCGAGCAAAGAATACGTAATAATTGACGAATGTCTAAAAAAATCCCGATAGAATTGTCCCGTAAGTAACTCAATCTTTCCATTTTATTGTATGCATAACTTCTACTTCGAAAAAAATAGATGTAGCTACGACAAACATTTCTTGAAAAAGAATTCAAGACTAGATTCCACTATATATGCGACAGAACCATACTAAAAAACATCTCATATGAATATGAAATGTTTTTTAGTATTTTCTATTCTTTTAATAAATCTAATAAACCATTCCCTTCAGATGTACGTTCATATCCTAAAGGTACAGTTCTTTTAATAAGTTGTGCATATATTTCTGGTTCTGATAACTTTCTACCATATTCCCTTTCACACTGCTTTATGAGCAATGCCAGTGCTCCAGCGACATGCGGTGTCGCCATAGAAGTACCACTTAATACCGCATATTTCCCTTCAGGATACGTAGATAATATTTCATCGCCTGGCGCCACTAAATCAATTTCTTGATTTGAATTACTAAAACATGCGATTTTCCGATCTAAATTGACAGCGCCGACTTCAATTACTTCTGAGTATGCACCTGGGAAATCTAGTTCCTCCGTGTTATCATTACAATCTCCATTATTCCCAGCAGCACATACGACGAGAACATCTTGCTTTACCGCATTTTGAATTGCTTCATGTAATTCCGGAACGTCTTGCGGGCCACCAAGTGACATGGAAATGACTCTAACTCTTTCTTTATTAGGCCCTCTCCAATTTACAGCATAATGAATCGCCTCAATAATTTGCTCATAACTTCCAGAACCATCCCCTGCTAAAACCTTTAACACTAGCATTTTAGCAAGTGGTGCCACTCCTAAAACACCGATTCCATTTTCAGTCGCTGCAATTGTCCCCGCTACATGAGTACCGTGTCCGTTATTATCAAGATAAATATTTGGATCTCCTTCGTAATCTTTCGTGAAATTTCTTCCGCCGATAATACGATCCTTTAAATCTATATGATTCGTATCACACCCTGTATCTAATACGGCAACGACAATATCTTTTCCTTTCGCACTCTTCTCCCATACTTGCGGAGCATGAATGAGTTGTACACCTGGCGGAATTTCATTTACTTGTTCAACCACCTTATCTACTGTAAAAGGAATCAATTGTATACCTTTTTGTTTATTCGCTGTACTACTATTCATCGTAATCCCTCCTGAAAATATATTATTTTCATTTCAGACCACTTTTGAAAACACTTACATGTAACATTCGTTTTATGTGTTTCGTTTTCCTTCCTTAAAAATGTTTCTCAATAAGGCTTACGAATTTTATACTACTCTTTTATCCCGCTTTAATGGGCAGCCCGATTGGTGAGGGCTGATTAAAGTTTCACTTTATTTATCTCGTAATTTTTAGAAACGAAAAATTACGAGATAAATAAAAGGACCAATTGAATGGTCCTTTTATAGTTTTTAAAGAATGATATGGAATTTTAAAAATAATTTGAATTAAGACTAAACCTCACTCTTGTTTAAAAACTTTTCTATTTCTTTTATTAAATATTTCGCTCCATCTATACTAACAGTAATGTTTCCATTTGCTAATGATATGTTTTGATTTGAAACATCACCTGTTATTTGACAAGCATTGTAAGGTTGATATTTTTGTAAAATGACTTTGTCTTCTTCTACGAAAATTTCAAGCGGTGATTTAATTTGTATTCCCAATACATCACGTAATTCTTTAGGAATTACAATTCGTCCTAATTCGTCTACTTTTCGAATAACTCCTGTTGCTTTCATATTACTTCCTCCCTTACTTTTTATTAATTTTTTCACCTCGCTTTTTCCATTTTATCACTTTTTGGTAATACCTGCCTCTTTTTAGAAAATTTTGTACTCAAGTTAAAAAAACACATTTAACGAATACGTAATCTCTCTTTCAATTGTTTTAAATAACGAGAGCGAATCAGTAAAAAATATACAACTTGAATTCCTATGAAAATACTTAATACAATCGCATTTTCTTTAAATAGTGAGTACTCAAACATCTGTCCGAGTGCAGTTAACGCTACTGCCCCATGTAATGTTGCAACACCTATTGGAACGAAGAATAAAAGTCCCAATCGAATTGTAACTACTTTCGATAATTCTCCACTTGTTAAGCCTACTTTTCGAATCATTTCAAACAAACGAGTATCATCCTCCAAGTCAGAAAACAAACGGAAATAAAGGAAGCTTCCTGCACATACGAAAAATACAATACCAATAAAGAAACCTACAAATAGAATTGGTCCTGCAATTTGTAAACTTTGGTTTTGTTCGTACTCTTCTGCACTAAACGTTGTATGTTCTTCATAAGGCTTCATCTGATGCGTTAGTTCTTTACCAACCTCAACTTCATCTTTCGTTCCTTCTGTTTTGTACACATAATCTTTTTCCTCTTTAAATCCATCTTGTAATGCATCATATTGATTTTTAGAGATTACATAAACGTTACCTCTTAATATTTTACTTAATGAAGAAGTATTAACTTTTTTCACATGTAAAGGTTCACTCAAATGTGGTAAAGTAATTTCTTTTCTTTCCTTTATCGGTGGTCCTGGTATATCGACTGACAAAAATAAAACTTCTTTTTGGGATACCGCATGAAAGGGTTCTCCTGTTAACTTCGCATATTCCTTATAGTCTGATTCCTTTATAAAGGTGGCGCTTTTTAACGACTGCTCTTCCGTTTTCTTCGTTGAAATATTAGTTTTTGAAGCTGCTATACTATGTTTCTTTAATCCTTCGTCAATCATTTTCAAATGCTGTGATTCATTACTATTTCCTTGCTTAGAATGATAGTGAAACGCAATTGGTCTCTCCATAATCGCCTTTGTCATTGATGTAAAGCCAACTAATGTACCTATTGCTGAAAATGCTACAGTTGAAATTATGGTTACAATAAAGAACATTCTTGCGTTATCTCTCATACGGTAAGCTAAATCTGACAACGTAATAATATTTGTCTGTGTCCAATAGAAACGTTTACTTTTTTTACATAGTCTAATAATAAAGACACTCAACTGCTTATACAGCAAATACGTACCAATAATGACTACCGTTGTAACAGGAATCATCATGATAAATACCATTGCACCGTGTGACATAAGCGCTCCTGCATATCCCGCACTAAGCAATATGACTGCTAATATAGAAGAAATAATGGATGCTCTCGGTTCCGGCTTCGCTTCTGCTGATCCTCTAAACAATTTCATAATTTTATTCTTCCGGATCATTCCTGCACTAAACAATGAAATAATCATAAATAATACGAAAAACATAATACTCGTTACAACAATGGCTTTCATTGGAATGTAATAAGGTAAGGAAATATCTAACTTTAATATCATGGGAGCTACAAACATTAATACTCCAGAAAATAACATTCCTGCTAGAATTCCAAAAATAATTGCCCCTATCCCAATCATAATATTTTCAAAAAAGATAAGACGCTTTAATTGATATTTCGTCATACCTAACATCATTAAAATTCCTAATTCACGCTTTCTCGTTTTTAAAAACATTCCCATCGAATATAAAATAAAGAAAAATGTAAATAAGTAAATAATGGACTGTGCAAACGACATACTTATGAACACGTATTGTCCCAATTCTCCAGCACTTAACGCCGGATGAAACGCAAAAAATGAATAAACAAAAAAAGCCATAATAGCAAATGCACTACTTAAAAAATATGCTGAGTATGTTCGTCTATTTCGCGTTACATTTCGGTATGCGAGTTCTCTAATGTTCATATTCCTTCTCCGCCCTTCTACTAGCTATGTTCTTATATTAGTAAAATACGGAAATAGCTTCCATCGATTCAAATGACAAAAACCTTACATTGTTGAAAGGTTTCAAAAAAATTGCTTAAACGATGCAGTTTCATTATAATGACTACATTCATATTCATACACACATCCTATTGTATATTCGTTAATTTTGCGAAATAATAAAGGATAGAAGTATGTACCAATATACATATAAACTTATTTATCGCTTTAATATGAATAGGAGGAAAACATAATGACATTGCAAGAACAGATTATGAAAGCATTACACGTTCAACCTGTAATTGATCCGAAAGCAGAAATCCGTAAACGTGTTGATTTCTTAAAAGATTATGTAAAAAAAACAGGTGCGAAAGGATTTGTACTTGGAATTAGTGGCGGACAAGACTCTACATTAGCGGGACGTTTAGCCCAGCTTGCAGTTGAAGAAATTCGTAATGAAGGTGGTAACGCAACGTTTATCGCCGTGCGCCTTCCCTATAAAGTGCAAAAAGACGAAGATGATGCGCAATTAGCATTACAATTTATTCAAGCTGATCAATCTGTTGCATTTGATATCGCTTCAACAGTTGATGCTTTCTCAAATCAATACGAAAACTTATTAGGTGAATCATTAACAGATTTCAATAAAGGTAACGTGAAAGCACGTATCCGCATGGTTACACAATATGCAATCGGTGGACAAAACAGCCTTCTTGTTATCGGAACAGATCACGCTGCAGAAGCTGTAACGGGATTCTTTACAAAATTCGGAGATGGTGGTGCAGATTTATTACCATTAACAGGATTAACGAAGCGCCAAGGACGTGCTTTACTACAAGAATTAGGTGCAGACGAGCGACTTTATTTAAAAATGCCAACAGCTGATTTATTGGATGAAAAACCTGGTCAAGCTGATGAAACAGAGTTAGGTATTACATACGATCAACTTGATGACTATTTAGAAGGTAAAGCAGTTCCAACTGACGTTGCAGAAAAAATTGAAAAACGTTACACAGTGAGCGAACATAAGAGACAAGTTCCAGCATCTATGTTTGATGATTGGTGGAAGTAAGTAAAACATAAAAAAGAAGCTAATCTCATTTAGCTTCTTTTTTATATGTTAACGATATACCCCTACTCTTTTCTCCAATACATCCTGCAAGCAATCTTCATGTTGTTTACAAAATAAAGGCGGCATTTTATCTAACGGGAAAAACTGCAAATCCAATGTTTCATCACCGTCTGTTCTTTTCTCTCCTCCAACAATTGAGCATGAAAAGACTATCACAATTGACTGTGCCTTGTCTCCATTTGGATATGATTGAAAATATTTTGTATACACTCCAATAAGCTCATTTATTTCTACATCATACCCGGTTTCTTCTTTTATTTCTCGAATTGCAGTTTCTGCAGCCGATTCTCCAATTTCCATTGCCCCGCCAGGAAAGCCCCAGGCATTAAAGTCTCCTCTTTTTTGCAGTAATACTTCTCCTTCTTTATTAAATACACAACCACCGGCAAAGTTTAAGAAAACATAATCATGTCCTACTTTTTCACGTAATTCTTTTATATAATTGGCCATTCTCTTTCCCCTTTTCATACTTCTTTTATCACTATTTCTTATCTTTTTCAAGCAATTCAATAATTCGATCTAGCTTCTGGTTCATATTAATCGCGTGGTGTTTCTTTGCAGCACTGCTTTGTAATACTCTTCTAATAAACAAAGTAAATGATATGAAAAACAAAACGATAAGTCCGATTACTAAACAAGTATATATCAATGTAAATATATTACTTTCGAAGAAGTTCATTCAGCATTCACATCCTCTCCTCGTTATTTTATCACATAATTCCCAATATTTTAAAGTGATAAACAAATGTAAAAAGAGCACCTTTTTACAGATGCTCTTTTTCATTACTTAATACGTAAATGTAATTGTCGCTAATGAATAATCTGCCATCGCACTATAAGGTGCTACTTGATAAGATACACGCTTTGCACCTTTTGGCCAATTTATTTCATTTAACACTTTCTTTATATCTTGCATTGTTCCATCCATAGACTGCTTATATCGTACTTCTACCTTTTCTGGCTTAGAAGCAAATTGTTGCTGTAATTTCTTCTTAAACTCACTATAATTCTCTGCTCCGTATTGTGTAGACATATATTTTAAATTTGTTTCTTTTAACATTTGTTCATACGCCGCAGTCTTTGAACTCCCCGCTTTTATTTTGTTTGTTAATTCATTAAAATAACTTGTAGATGCTGCAGGATATTTACTACGATCCCAGTCGTGATCTTTACTTAATTGCTCATCAGATATATTAAAATATGAATATGTTACGAGCCCAGCTTTATCCGGTACCGGATCATCGAATGTAGTATCAAGGTGGTACCATTTGTTTTCAATGTTCACTAAATTCCATGCGTGAGCTTGTCCATTTCCTGTACCTGTTACAATATGGTTTTGGATACCCGCTTCTTTTAGTAATTCATATGTTAATAACGTATATCCTTGGCAAACGGCAGAACGATTCGCTAACGCTTCATATGCTGTATATGCTCCATAAGACGTATCATACGATACATGTTTTACAACGTAATCATGAATAGCTTTTACTTTCTCATGCTCATCCATTCCTGGTTTTACAATCGAGCCTATAATCGCTTTCGCCTGGGATTTTACATATTGTGTTTGCTCTTTTGATTCACGGTACTTAACTTGCAGTGTAAACGTATAGTTTCCTGGTAACCCTTTAATAGAATATTTAGTAGACGCTACATTATATTTTACATACTCATCTGCATCTACAACTTTATTAAACTCGCCGTGCAATTGGTCCATCACATTTCTAGCATTTCTATCTTTCGTTTTATATGTGATTGTAATATTTTCTTCTCGATTATCAACCTGTTTTTTTAATTCTTTTCTAAAATCATTTAACAACTTTGCATCTGATTGTGATGTCGCTACAGTTGAATTCGTAGCTGCATAAGATACAGATGAAGCCTGTAAGCCTCCCATTACTATCGTTGAACAAAGTGCGGCAGCTGTCACATACTTACTTGTCTTTCCCATCATGTCACTCCTTACATTCTATAACTATACGAAAAAGTATCGTATAGTTTCAGAGTATACAATACTTTTTCGTATAGGTCATATGAGATTATGCATATTTAACATTGTAAAAAGGCTGTTCTTTTTATAAGAACAACCTTCTTCCTTAACAAGTTTGTAATACACAACATGCATTTTCAAAACGTCGATTTTTCAAGTCTTCATTTCCAATACAGAAATAAAGCATCCCTAAATCTCCCCACATCATATTACAATTTTTAGTATCTGAGTCAATTTGGAATAAAAGCGTCATTTGCTGCGGGTCTATTTCCATATACTGTCCAGTTTCGTACAATACCTCATCTTGTACAGAAAATGGCTCACCAAATATTTGATGGTTATCGTAGTTATCTGGGATTAGCTCTTCAAGTAATTGTAAGAAACGATCTGAATCATTCTCATCTTCAATGAAAAGCTCTGGCAATTTATATGTCAGTTCAAAAGTAGTTGCACACTGGTTATAATCCGTTTGCAATTCATCCGCTCTCCGTAATTGCTCAACAGGAACATCATAATAAAGTACACGTCCCGCTTCGGTTGGATTCACATCTTCTTCAAAGTAATTTTCAACGCTAAAGAAATATAACATCCCTGTCTTAGGAAGATTATGATCTATACCAACATTTTGTAAATCCTTTAAATTAAATTGTGCAATAAACTGTAACGGATTTCCTTTATGCGTTGGATATTCAAATGTAAATGGCAAGTCAGGAACCCCTCCCATTTTCGAACTACCTATCGCTACTGTTTCCTCCTGCTTTGGCACAACTTTTATACAAGGAAATACAGTATTCATAAGTTCCTCTTTTAAATGCGTCAGCCCATATTTATCAATTAATACTTCAATTTGTTTATTCATACATTCTCCTTATATTTACATACTTATTTGTATCATCGCACAAAAATTATACTCCATTCTTTATAAAAACAACAAGCCTCCGAAAAAACGGGCTCTTCCTTCATACGCGAACAAGTTTAAAAAAGCATAGTATACATTGTTCCTACAAACACGATAGTTCATTATTTCTTCCAGTACATTTTCCCCTCGTTCATTTTTATTTTTAATATAAGGAGGAATTCCACATGGGTTACGGATATAGTTGCGGCGGCTACGGTTACGGCGGTTACGGCGGTAGTTGTGGTGGATGTGGTTATGGAGGTTTCGCTTTATTAATCGTTTTATTCATCCTTCTAATCATCATCGGAGCTAGCTGTTGGGGCGGCTTTGTAGGCTGCTAGTAAATTTAAAAACTATTGTAAAAAAGCACGTACAATACGTGCTTTTTTGCCATTTTCAAATTTTTTATGTGAAAGGAAGTATGCTTTATGAAGATTGATGGTGTTTTTGAAGGAGGCGGTGTACGCGGAATTGCGCATGTAGGGGCAATTTGCGCGTTAGCTGAAAAAGGCTATGAATGGGAACGTGTAGCTGGAACATCAGCTGGTTCGATTATCGCTGCGCTCCTAGCAGCAGGATACTCTTGCTCAGAGCTAAAAACGATTATAACAAATATTGATTATAATAAATTTACGAAGAAAACCTTTATTGACAGAATCCCATTTATCGGAAAAGGATTAAGCGCATGGACTACTCTTGGTATTTACTCTAATATTTTTATAGAAGAATGGATTGAAGAATTACTTCGAAAAAAAGGAGTTCATTTATTTACAGATTTACCTGATTTAAATAAGCTTAAAATTATCGCTTCTGATATAAGTAATGGTAAAATGGTTATCTTTCCCGATGATTTACCAAACTACGGATTTTTAAATTATCGCTTCTCTATTGCTAAAGCTGTACGAATGAGTAGTACAATCCCCTTCTTTTTTGAACCGGTGAAATGGAGAACCCCAAAATGGAAGCAGCCTTGTTATATGGTTGATGGAGGAATTTTAAGCAATTATCCAATTTGGATTTTCGACTCCCCTACCTCTCCCCGCTGGCCGACTTTTGGGTTTCATTTCGTAAAAGATGAGATTCAAGCTGAGCCAGCCCACTACAACGAGCCGATCTCCATGTTCAAAGGACTTTTTAAAACAATGATGCAAGCCCATGATTTACGTCATTTAGACAAGGAATCAAAAGCAAGAACAATTACAATCCCAACAGGGTCCATTACTAGTACAAACTTTGAGTTAACAATGGAAGAAAAAGAGTGGCTATACAATTCTGGTTATAACGCCGCAAATAAGTTTTTACAATCGTGGAACTTCAGACAATATATTGATAACTATAGAAACGGAAATCAGGATCGAAAATCAAATCGTTATTTCCGTCAACTTGACTCATAATATTATTATCTTTTATACGAGAACACATAACGCTTTCAAAAAAATAAGCCTAGTAATAATATATTACTAAGCTTATTTACTTTCTGCATCATTATTATACGTTGTTTAAGGATAAGTTAACCCTTCTGCTTCCTCTGCAGTAATAACGGTGTATCGATTTCCCGTTCGTAATCCTAACAATTCTGCTTTTTCAATTGCTTCCTGCTTCGTCTCCGCATAAGCAGCTAAATATTTTTCTCCATTGATAATTTGGCAAATTACATATTGTTTCATTACTTTCTCCTCTTACTTTTTCATTAGTTGTGCAAGTTTTTTTATACCTATTTCAATTTCTTCTAACGTTGCGTATGAATATGATAAACGCAAAAATTGATTTGCACTTCTATCATACAAAGTACCTGGATTTAATAAAACCTTTTCTTTCAAAGCTTTGTCAAATAAGCTACGATTTGAAACGGGGATATTCATATGTAACCAAATATAAAAACCACCTGCTGGTTCATACCAAGTTGCTATATCATGGCAATATTTCTCTAACATTTGTAACATAAAATCTCTGCGTTTTTTCAACTTAGTTCTTACAAACTGTAAATGTTCATCATACAATCCATTTGTAAACCATTCCGCTGCAAATTGCTGGGATATAGAACTCGATCCATAATCTGTTTGCATTTTTATGTCTGCCAATCTTTGAATAACAGGCTCAGACCCAACAATCCATCCAATTCTTAATCCCGGACTAATAACTTTAGACATACTTCCAATATGTAGTACGATTCCATTTTTATCATATGCTTTTAAAGGTTTCGAAATAGGAGCATCAAACCATAAGTCTTGATACACTGCGTCCTCTATAATAGGCAATCCAATCTCATTGCATATCTCCATCACTTCTGTCCGCTTCTTCGTATCCATGCTAAAATTAGTTGGATTATGAAAAGAAGGGATTGTATATAAAATAGAAGCATTAAATTGCTTCTTATATTTCGCAATATATGACACATCTAGCCCTCTCTCATCCAATGGCATTCCAATTAAACGTATTCCTGCTGATTGAAAAACATTGAGAGAGTATAAATATGATGGTTTTTCTAATAAAATTGACGCTCCTTTCGGAAGAAGCCCAATAGAAATAAGTTGAAGCGCTTGAATTGCTCCTGAAACAATCAATATAGAGTCAGGAGATACATATATACCCTGTCCTTTTAAATAATCTGCAATCTTCTTCCTTAAAGAAAGATTTCCTTTCGGCTCTTCATAGCCAAGTATCATCTTGGCTCCTAAAAGCTTATTCATAATATCTTTCATCTTTTTTTCAGGTAAAAGACTTGGCGCGAGCTCACCTGTTCCTAAACGAATGACATGCGGATCAAATTCAGCTTGATTTATTTCTTGAATAGCAGGCAGATTCGGATAATGAAGTCCTGTTTCTACATAAGACTGCCAATTAGGCGGGGGTGCGTATGTGGAAGCATTCACATTATTATTTACAACAATTGTTCCTTTCCTGCCGTTTCCTTCAATGTACCCCTTGGCAACTAGTTCATCGAAAGCCATTACAATTGTGCTTCGATTCACACCAAATGTATATGCCAATTCTCTTTGTGAAGGTAATTTCGTTCCAACAGTCCATTCTCCATTAACGATTCTTTCTTTTATATACATTTCTATTTGTTTATATAGAGGCGTCGCTAGAGACATATTCGGTTTCCAAACGATTCTTTCCATCATATCACCTTACATTCTTTTTGGTTGGTAACCTCCCCAACCATATGGATGGATACAAATTTTCATTTCTTCTATACAATATACACTATCATAACGAATTAAAATAGGAGGTAATATGATGAGTGAAGCAATTATTCATGGTATCATTCTTGCATTTGGCCTTATCATTCCATTAGGTGTTCAAAATGTTTTCGTCTTTAACCAAGGTGCGAGCCAACCGAATATTTGGAGAGCAGCCCCTGTCGTATTAACTGCCTCTATATGTGATACGTTACTCATATTGATAGCGGTACAAGGTGTTTCCCTTGTACTCCTTACTTTTTCTTGGCTAACTAACTCGTTATATATAATTGGATTTTTCTTTCTCCTATACATGGGCTTTGTTATTTGGAGAAGTAACCCTTCCAACGATGTAAAACAAGAAAAAAGCATGCCCTTAAAAAAGCAAATCCTTTTCGCCGCATCGGTTTCGTTATTAAATCCACATGCAATTTTAGATACAATCGGTGTAATTGGAACCAATTCTATTCAATACATAGGAAATGAAAAATGGGCTTTCACACTTGCAACTATTATCGTTTCTTGGATTTGGTTTATAAGCTTAGCTTTAGCGGGGAAATTTCTAAAAAGGCTAGACTCAACCGGAAAGACAATCGTATTATTAAATAAATTTTCTGGTCTCATCATATGGAGTGTCGCACTTTATATGTTAAAACAAGTTATTTATTCCTAATGAACGAAAGAGAATTGCATGTTACTGAAAACATCATGCAATTCTCTTACAAATTATGAAGTAGGTTCTGGTTTCTTTTTTACGTTCTTTGCATCTTTTGCTGGTTTAATCCAAATGATTGCTATAGCAGCACCGATCCCGGCGAAAATACTTGTTAAATAAAACACTTCATGGTCAGCACCTTTCATGAAAAAAGAGTATAGAGGTGGTCCAGCTGCTACACCGATAAATCGCATAGAACTATAAAATGACGTAACCGTCCCCCTTTGCTCCTTTTCAATTCCTTGTGTAATGAGAGCATCTAAACATGGGAGTGCCATACCAATTCCTACCCCCATAATAACGAGACAAAGAAGTAGTAAATAAATTCCTTTTATAAATAAAGGAATGATGACTGATGCAGCAGCCATTAAAAAACCAATGTAAATACACTTCTTCATCACATTTTGGTTGTCTCCAATTTTTTTGCCAGCCATATATGAACTAAGTGACAGTACAAGTAACGGGATTGCAAGTACACACCCTTTCCAAATACCATGAATGTCATACTTTGATTCCAGTATAGTTGACAAATAAAAGAGAATTCCGAATAAAATAAGCATAATAATTGCACCTAATGCAAAAATGGCAATTAACCATCTTCCTTTTTCTCGAAACGTAGCAAGAATTGATTTTATAAACTCTTTAAGCGGTGGTACTTCTCCTTCTTGTTTCTTTGCCTTTACTAGAACAAGTAATAAAACAATTGATACTACGCATAAAACTGGAATCGCCCAAAACGGTAGGAACCATACAATGGCAGCAAGAGCAGATCCTAAAATAGGGCTCAACACTTTCCCAAATGTATTGGATGTTTCGATGATTCCTAAACCTGTACTAACTTGTTTTTCATCTTTGTATAAATCACCAACACACGGTATAACAACTGGCATTGCACCAGCAGCACCAATACCTTGAATCGCTCTACCAATCAATATCCAAGTGTAGGGATTATCAACTTTCCAAGATACCCAACCAGTTATCGCTCCTCCTATAGCCGCAATCAGCAAACTCGGAACCATTACCATCTTTCGTCCCCATCTATCTGATAAATAACCAGCAATCGGTATAAGTAGAATGGCTACGATAGAGTAAATTGTAATAATCATGGATACTTGAAATGATGAAATATGTAATTTCTTTTCAATAGTCGGCAGAATTGGGATGAGCATTGAATTCCCTAATGTCATAACAAGTGGAACTGATGCAAGCGCAATTAAACAACAGTTTTCTTTTTTTAACATGTTGGCTTCGAAACCTTTCATCATATATTTCTTACCATATAATAGCCCTGCTGGAACGTAACTTTTCATTCCACCAGGGCTATTACATTTTTACTACTTCCCATTCACAACAAAAGAAATTGGGGAAAATATAGTATTATTCCTATTCTTTGAATCCAGTTCACAATATATCCATACCAATTAATTGAAAAAAAAAGAAAGGAAGAATCCTTCCTTTCTCCTATAACCTTCTACAATTAGCGAGTATATCCGCCACCAAGTTGTTGTTCTGCCATCGCTACAAGGCGTTTTGTAATTTCACCGCCTACAGAACCGTTTGCACGTGAAGAAGTATCAGCGCCAAGTTGTACACCAAACTCTTGTGCAATTTCATATTTCATTTGATCTAAAGCCGCTTGTGCTCCATGTGATGCTAATTGATTAGAATTACGATTTCTAGCCATTACCAATCACCTCCTTATTTATATATAAATTGTGTTAAATTTTAATTTAAATACATGGTAATTTTTGGTTATTTTTTTTTTTTTTAAAGAGTCTCTACAATGAGAGACTCTTACATCATTTTATACTAAGAAGTTACTACTCCTAAATTTCTATTTGTTAGTACTTTCATTTCTTCTTTTCATATATCTTTCGCATTATGTTCAAACCATTCGAGTGAAACAAAAAAGGTATACTTTAATTGGTATACCTCTTTCAAACATACACTTTACATAATAATATTATTAATATCTTTCCAACAATACGCTGTCTCTTCCACCTGTAATCTCTCTAAAAATTTTGTATCAATTTTTTCTGGATTAAATTTTTCATAAAACGTTTTAGAAGGGTTATTCGTAACAACCCATACTAAAAGTGATCGCATATTATTGTTTGTACATTCAGATAGTAAAACTTGAAATAACTTTTGTCCTATTTTCATTCCTTGATACTCTTGTAAAAGGTAGATCGCATATAATTCTCCATCACAATTATATGTACCAGTTCTTTCTGCTCCTCCATCGATGAATCCAACTATTTCTCCATTTAACGTCTCTGCTACAAATCTAAATTGATGATTACATTCTTTTTGAAAAATACTTTCCCATTGTTTTTCCCGTTGCTCATATGTTATATTTTCTAAAATCTCGTTAGGGAATATGCCTTTATATGTCGTTTTCCAACTATCAGCGTGGACCTTTGCTATACCTGGTATATCATCTTTTATCGCTCTTCTAATATGTATTTCCATCATTTCTCCCCCCTTGTTATTCACCATTATATCAATTTATTTCCTAAAAAATCCAAATTAAAAAAGAGTAAATTCACTTCACTCTTTTTTAGCACCATTATCTACTTTCCACTTCAACTGAAACTACTCGATCAATCTCTTTTAGGGAACTATATAACTCCGTCGTATACAAGTCTTCTGGAGCTAAAATAACCATCTCTAATTGCTGAAATGCCCCACTATCTATATCTTTAATCTTCACGCGTTTTACATGCATTCCTAAATTTTTAATCTGCTTAAATATACCATCTAACTCATGATGCTCTTTTACAGTAATTTTAATAGACAAGTCCTTTTGTCTTAATGAATACGGTCCTGCAATTTTCACAAGTTGCGGAAGTACATTAATTGCTAAAATGATTAAAATCATAGCAACCGTCGCTTGCAAATAAAATCCTGCTCCAATCGCAATACCTAAAGCTGAAGCAGCCCACACCATAGAGGCGGTCGTTAATCCAGAAATAACATCATTACTTCTTCTTAAAATAACACCTGCCCCAAGAAAACCAATCCCGCTCACAATTTGAGCAGCTAGACGCATTGGATCCATATTGGTATGCCCTGGAACAGAATATACATGTACAGATTCAATTGAAACCATCGTAATTAAACAACTTGCTACAGAAATAACCATACTTGTTTTCACGCCAAGCGGTTTATTCTTTAGCTGCCTATCTATCCCGATGAATAATCCTAAAAAGAGTGCTAAACCTAATTTGAGTAAAAATTCATATGACATATTTCTAGTCTCCTTACTTAACAATGTTTCCCTTAGAATAATTCACTATAACTCTTTTATGATATCAATTCCAGTCTTTTCTATTCATTTAACGTAAAAAACCGAAAAAACATTTGTGACGATGTTTCCCCGGCTTTTTATTACGTTTAAGATTCTTCTTTATTTCTGATTTTTAATCTTAATCTCTGCATCTTTGTAGAATGCTACTTTACTGTCATTATACTCTTTTGTAAAATTGTTAAATTGCTCTTTTGATTTTTGTGCTTCCACAGTTAATTCATTAACAGCTTTAACTTTTTCACCAATCTCTTTTAATTTCGTTTCTTTTACTTTTAATTTTTCATACAGTTCTTTTTCAGTCGCCAACGCCTTCGTATAATTTTCATTCATCTTTTGGAATGCATCATAACGATTTTTATACGACTCTTCTACTGCTTTCGCTTGTTTTTGTAACTTTTTATCTTCAAGCTTCTCTATATTTCCTTGAACAGATTTTGTTTCTTTCTGAGCTTTTTCTAGCATTTCTTTCTCATTTTTCAATGCTTTTTCACGATCATCTACATTTGCAGTAGCTTGCTCTATTTTCTTCATAACAGCGTCATTATGATCTTTACCTTCTTGTAAAATTTGAGAATATAGTTCTTGGCCTTCCTTCTCTAACTTCTCTAATTTTTTCGCTTCATCAACCAATGATTTTTCTTGTGTCGCCGCTGTTTCAAAAGCTGTATATAAGTTTTCTTCTGGTTTTTCACCGAAACAACCTGTTAATAGTCCGACTGATAGTGCTCCAACTACTGCTACTTTTCCATACTTCAACGTTCATTCCTCCATTACATACGGTTATCATGCCAGAAATTCACTGGGAAGTGACTCTCTTCATGATAAGCTTCAAACTCATAACCCTTTTCTTTTAACCCTTTTAAAATTGCTGGCACAGCAGCAACTGATTGTGGATGAATGTCATGCATTAAAATGACTTCTTGTGGTTTTGTTGCATTTGTTAATACATTTTGAGCAATTTGTGCTGCAGCTGCATCAACTTGCATTTTGTTATATTTCCAGTCTAATGAATCAATTGTCCAATCCCACACTTTAAAGCCGCCTTCTACCACTTTATTTCGAAGACTTTCATTTAATCCAGGCATTGAACCGTATGGTGGACGTGTTAATTTAGGTGATTTCCCAATAATATTAGCGATTAAACTTTGATCTTCTTTCATCTCATTTACATACTCGCCATTTTTATATAACTTTGCAAAATTATGCGTCATACTATGCATTCCTACATAATGACCCTCTGCATTTTCACGTTTCACTAAATCTGGAAACTCTTTTACATTCGCTCCAATTAAAAAGAATGTCGCCTTCGCATCATGTTGTTTTAACGTATTTAATAATTCAGCCGTATATTTCCCTGGGCCATCATCAAATGTAAGATAAGCAACTTTTCTTTCCTTGCCATTAAAACGACTTGGTGCCGTTTTATTCATTTCTACTTTTGGTTGTTCACTTGCGAGTTGTACTACATTTTCTTGTTTTGCAACAGCCTTTGCTGGTGAAGTAATGGATTGAAACATGAAATACCCAATAGCTACTGCTGCAATCGCTATTAAAACGAATACTACTCGTTTAATTTTAAAAGCTTTTTCCATTCTATCGAATTCCTCTCCCTATTAATCTTATATATAAATCACCCAATATAATTATACATCTATTTATTTTATTACACTATATAAAACAAACTTTATATGTATTATAATGGGAGTTTTATCAAAATGGTCGTTCCTATTCCTTCTTTACTTATAATATTTATTGTACCTCCATGAAGCTCCACCATTTTTTAACGATAGCTAAACCAAGACCCGCATCTGTAGTATGATTATTAATCTGGTAAAATGACTATTCTATATATGGTAAATGCTCTTTAGCAATTCCAATCCCTTCGTCTTTCACCTTTATCACTGCTTGTCCTTCATTTTTAGTCGCTTCAATATATACTTTACCATTTTTATGTGAATATTTAATGGCATTTTGAATAATATTCAAGAAAATTTGCTTTAGCCTATTTCGATTTCCTATCAATTCAATTCGTTCTATAGTTTTGATGAATTGCATTTGCTTCTCTTCAGCATTAGGAGTTAATTGCCAAATCGTCTCCTCTAGTATATCGTATATTTGCCCCTTTTGTTTATATAAATTGAAATGATTTAAGTATAAAAAATCGTTACAGAAAAGTTGCAAATCCATCTCGATAAAAAAAGATTGGCAAAGGCCAATCTTTTTTTATTATTCATTTCGAACTGGCTTTGGTGTTACACCTAAATGTTCATTTAATTTTTTCGAAATATCTTTTACATTTTTTTCATTTGGAATGTAATAATAAATACCTCCGATACGTTTATCCGTACCTTCCACTTGCATTTTTTCCATTTCCAAATTAGATCCTGCCATATTTTTCGTAATAGCAAGCATATCATCAAAAGTTAAGTTCGTTTTCATATTTTTATCAACCGCATCAAGTAAAGAGCCCATTTTGCTAATTGATTGAACAGACATCGCTTTTTTAGCAATTGCTTCTATTACAAGTTGTTGTCTTTGACCACGCATTGCATCACTGTCAATTTTACGCGTTCTTGCAAGTGCAAGTGCTTGTTCCCCATTTAAATGTTGGTAACCTTTCTCTAAATGAATCATACCCGCTTGGTCTTTACTATCTTGTTCAGTGAAAGTAACTGGTACATCAATGTCAATACCACCAATTGAGTCGACAATTTGTACGAATGATTCAAAGTTAAACTTCACATAATAATCCACAGGAACATTTAAAAATCTTTCCACTGTATCTCGTGTACTTTCAACACCACCAAATACGTGTGCGTGTGTAATTTTATCTAATTTCTTTCTAGATGGAATATAAACACGTGAATCACGCGGAATACTTACTAACTTAACGGACTTATCATTTTTATTAATTGTTGCTAATAAAAGTGCATCTGTTCGAACAGCTTCACCGTATTGACTTTTCCGCATTTCACTACCATCTACACCCATAATTAAAATGGAGATGTTATCCTTTAAAGGTTCAACTTCTTTATCACGCTTCGATGACTTATCAATTTGTGCATACGCATCACTTACAACCGCTTTTGCTTTGTTATATATAAACGATCCATATCCTACTCCTCCAAAAATAAGTAGGAAAAATGGAATTAAAATGAACCATTTTATTGACCTTCTTTTAGAACGTTTTTTATTGCTTCTCGTATTTTGTTCTAATTCAGAGCTCATCTTCATTCGCCTCTCTTTCTCTTTCCCTAGTATAATGTATGTCTAGCAATCTTCATATTGAATTTCCTTTCAAATACCTTACATTTTTGTAAGGTTACATAATGAATCCAATATGTATTACATTTCACATTATACTCTCGTGCTTATTTTTGGCAAGTCACTATTTTTTAACTTCAAAAATTTAACATTTCCCAACATCCTAAATTACAGATTTATAAATTTATCCGTTTCAAATCCTTCAATTTTCATGTGAAAAATTAGTAATGCAACAATACATTTCACATTATTTTTTCTCGAGCGGTGTATACATTGTTTTTTTTCCATGATTATAAATGAAAGCGGATTTTGCTTTTAGTTTCGCCTTATCTATTTCTATCTCTTCATTTGAGAAATTCACAATAACTTTAATATCTTTTCCATATGATGCAGATTGAACTAATTTATCTTCTGACAAATATACAAAGTTCGTCATTTCTTCTTTTACTGCCTTTTCATGAACTTCATTCCAAACCTTCAGGTGCTGCGTAATTTCTTGTTTATGCTTATTCCACTCTACTTCATCTAAATGATACAACGGAGGAACATTATACAATAACTCATATAACATACGGCTTCCTACCTCATCTTTTACTTTCAAACTTCCCCATTCCCAGTGATGCGTTGTAATTACAGAATCATTGTATACTAATTTATATAACGGTACCGAATATACTGGATTTAAATATACTTGTTTATATTCTTCTTTTAATGGTACTTGTTTTGCATATTTTTCTGGAACATTTTGATTCGGTGACCAATATCCGCCCACATAATACGGACTATTTTTATTTTTCCTCATATCTTCATCGTCCCATTTAATAACAGGCGTTTCAATGCCGTGAGCAAATGCAATCGTGCTACTTGCAAAGTCATTTCCGCCTTCTGAACCAACTACCATACCTTTTTCTTGCGCAATATAATCCATTCGTTGCAACCTTGCTTTTAAATCTTGTTCTTGTGTTGTTATATGTTTGGCCGAATAGTCATCATAAATTTCACCTGTCGCATCACAATCAATAAACCATGAATTATATTTAGGTCCATTTTGTAATATATCGTTCATTCTCTCTTTTACACTAGGAAGAGATAAAGTTGGATTTAATTTTCGCCCTCTACCTAAAAATCCTTGTACCTTTTCTCCATTTTTCTTCGTCACAGTTGCCTCTTCATATAACGATGGATCAGTAAAAGAAGCTGTATTCCAATTTTTATCAGCTTTTTCGTGAATAGAATGGTAAGAATCATACGGACCAACTAAATACCCCATTTTCTTAGCTTCTGTCACGAAATCAGGCTGCATATACCCTTGTTCCCAGTTCGGTAACCCAATCCATGCATTATCTATTCCTGCAGCTTTCATTTCCTTTATAATATCCGTTCCATCTGCCTTACCCCATTTACTTACTTCTTCAACTGCATCATCGAGCGCTGACTTTAATACATGCTTATTTAAGTTATATAACTCCATCTTTGATAAATGATCCACACCTTTGTTTAATAACTCACTAGCCTTCTGATCCACTCTTTGGAAAATATCCTCTTTATATAATTCCTTCATTGATAATACTTCATTTATATAACGCAAAATAACATTTTTTTGATACTTATCAATGAAATCTTGTTTACTTACTTGATCGAATACATTTAATTCTCCAGGCTCTGAACTATATTTTTGAATAAGCTCTTTTATATGGCTAAACACAGGGCTATTTATTTTCTCTCTTAGCTTTAGCCAATTTACATTACTTTCTGATAAGCCATTTTGATTCCAAAAATAAAAATGAGCTGCACCGTAAAGCTTTTCTATCTCTTTATTTTTTCTAGCCTTTTCTTTTAATGTTTTAAATTCGCCTTTTCGAGCGATATTGTCTTTATACAGTTTAGCAATACTTACTGCATCATTATTTGTCACATATACTTGAAATCCATATGTTTTATTTTTATTTATACGCGGAAATTCATGTATAAAATCAAATCCTATTTTCGGATCCGAATGAAATTTCAATTCATTATTAAACATATTGTTCGAAATATATACAATCGAATATTTCGAACCATTTAACGCGAAAAACTTCATAGAAAATGATTCAGCAAATGAATAGGCATCATCCTTTAAAAACTTCTTCCAATTTTCATCATTACTCGGAATTTGTTTCCCTTCCCATAACGGAAGTGTATAATTTTCAGCTTGTACTTTCGGCCAAGTAAAGCTTTCTGCACCAGTCGATTCCACTTCAATATTTAAGTGATCTTTTTTCTTCTCTAGATTCACTTTTACTTTTTGATCTGGATATTCCCAAGATGTACGATCCTTATCTTTTTTTACATTCGACACCTTCATTTTCGGCAAAGGCTGTGATGCCAGTTCCTTTACGCCATCATGTTCTACAATTAACGTGAAAGTCTCTGGATTTACATCATAAGTAAACTCTTTATACGTCGCTTTCTTTATTTTAGACTCTTGAACAGTATTGCTACCTTTTACATCACACCCGACTAAAGTCGACAATGATATCGTTGTAAGAAGACATATTGCTATCATTTTTTTCATCTTCTGCACCTCCACCACTGAATATACAGAGGCTTTGTTACAGGAATGTGGCAAAAAAATAGAACCAGCATAATGCTAGCTCTATTTTGGGTATTAAAAATAAATATATACGGACAACTATAATCTGCTTAATATATGTAGTACAATAACCGTGTTTTTTTCATCCTCACTAATTATAAAAGCAAATCATTCAAAGCTTTAACATGCATTTCTTAACTAAAAAAATAAGTGTATATAATATACGCTAAAACTAGCAATAAAATTACTAGCGCTGTACCTTTCCAATTCATACCACCCGTCATATCAACTGGACTTCCCGTTTCAGCTCTGTTGAGTCCATCATGTAAAGAACCGGTAGGATTGTTTTTCAATTCATTTTGCCTTATACGTTCTCTTTTTTCTTCCGGTGACTCTTTCTTCATACGATCACCTCCAAATGAATACACTCTTTACTAAATTATACATTAATATTTTTCTTTTATACGCAAACATATTTACAACATAAAAAAAGCTAGCGATGCTAGCTTTTTTTATAATCCAATATGTTCTTCCTTATTTACAGTAATCCCTCTATGATCAATTTCTAGCTCACACACTTTCATAGACGTAAATACTCTTGCTAATTGCTCAGCAATTTCTTGACGTTTCTCATACGGCGTTAATATAAAAATAGACGGCCCTGCACCGCTAAGCGCTGTACCGTATGCACCGAATTCTTTTGCACATTTACGAATAGATGGTAATAACGGTACAAGCTCTAAACGATACGGCTCGTGAAAATGATCCCTCTCCATCATTTCGCCTACAACTTCCCATCTCTTTTGACATAAAGCAGCTACTAATACATTACTTATTGCACTAGCCTTAACAGCTTCATGAAACGGGAATACATCTGGTAATACAGATCGACTTTCATCTGTATTTAGCTCTTCATTTGGAATAAGAGAAATGACGCCTAATTCCTTACTTTCAATTCTTACAACCGAAACATTCTTTCCATCAAGTGCTCCGATTACCGTTCCTCCTAATATAGAAGCAGCAACATTATCAGGATGACCTTCAAAATTTGTAGCAATTTGAACTTTTTGATCAGTCGTTAAGTTCAAGTTGCCTATTTGATTCGCAAGCTCTATCCCAGCTACAATTGCTGACGCACTACTTCCTAGCCCTCTTGTTAATGGGATATTACTAGTAACTTCGATTATATGAGGTGATAAAGAAGGACTCACTTTACATGCCGTGCTAACGATTAAATTTTTATCGTCTGTCGGAATCGACTCATCAAAAGAATGGATCACTTGCCATTTATTAGATTTCTCTTTTACTACTACATGTAAATACAATGACAATGCTATTCCTACTGAATCGAATCCAGGTCCAACATTCGCTGTACTAGCAGGAACACGAATACTGAATGGTATCACGACATAATCACCCCTTTAATATGCTCTTTAATTTGTTCTATATTATTTGAAACACTTGCAATATCTAATGTATTAGAAGAAATTGCGATATCAGGATCTTTCAAGCCGTTTCCAGTTAAAACTGCAACAACTGTTTCTCCTTTTTTGATTTTTCCAGATTGAACATGTTTCATTACGCCAGCTAATGAAGCATTCGATCCTGGCTCAGCGAAAACCCCTTCCGATTTTGCTAATAATCTATACGCATGTAAAATTTCTTCATCTGATACCATATCTATTTCACCGTGAGACTGCTCAGCAGCCTCTACTGCATATGACCAACTTGCTGGGTTACCGATGCGTATCGCTGTTGCAATTGTTTCTGGCTCGTCAATTACATGCCCTTTTACAATAGCAGCTGCTCCTTCCGCTTCAAATCCGTGAATTCGTGGCTTCTTATAGCCTTTTTCTTTCTCATATTCACAGAAACCTTTCCAGTACGCTGTAATATTCCCGGCATTTCCAACAGGAATCGCTAAAACATCTGGCGCATTTTGTAACTGATCACAAATTTCAAACGCTGCTGTTTTTTGCCCTTCAATTCGATAAGGATTCACTGAGTTTACTAATGTAATTGGCTCTTCTGCTGCAATATTTCTTACAGCCTTTAATGCATCATCAAAATTTCCTTCTATTGAAATGATTTCAGCACCATAGGCAACTGCTTGCGCTAATTTTCCATGTGCAATCTTTCCTTCCGGTATTACGATAATACATTTCATTCCAAGGCGTGCCGCATATGCGGCAGCCGATGCTGATGTATTACCTGTCGATGCACAAATAATGGCCTCTGAACCTTCTTCTTTCGCCTTCGCAACTGCCATTACCATACCACGATCTTTAAAAGAACCTGTCGGATTCGCTCCTTCATACTTACCGTATAACTGAATTCCTAATTGTTTTGATATATTTAATAACGGGATAAGCGGTGTATTCCCTTCCATTAAGCTCACATCAGGTGTATTTTCATTTACTGGTAAATAAGAAGCATACTGTTTTAATAATCCTTTATACATATTGTTTTTCCTCCTCAATAATGTAGTAACTGTTTATTTCACTTGCGACATCTTCTATCGCTCCTAAAACTCGTTCGAATTGATATTTTGAAGTTTGATGTGTTACAACAACGACTTCTGCAAGTTCACGATTTAAAGGTAATTGAATCACTTCTTTTAAACTTACGGAATAATTAACGAAACATTCTGTTATTTTTTGCAACATCCCTGGTTCGTCTCGTAATGAAATACGCAAGAAATATTTCGAAACGACTTCTTCATCTCCCTGTAATTCGTACGGCTCTGGTTCTTTTAACGCACTTTTATTTTTCTGAACTTGATTCATATTTTTAACGATTGAAATAATATCACTTACTACAGCAGAACCAGTCGGTAACTTCCCAGCTCCAGGTCCGTAAAACATTACTTCCCCTACTGCTTGACCGTGAACATATACTGCATTAAATTCATTATTTACATTCGATAATGGATGATGACTAGGTAAAAGAGTCGGTTCTACACTTAAATGAATGGCTGATCCTTGTTTCTCTGCTTTACCAATTAATTTCATTGTAAACCCTAACTTTTCAGCCATTTGTAAATCTTCTTTTTCGACCTTTCGAATCCCTCTTACTTGTACATCATCTAAAGAAACATTCATCGAAAAACCTAAGTTTGCAAGAATCGCTACCTTTCTCGCCGCATCTAGCCCATCTACATCCGCTGTCGGATCTGATTCTGCAAAACCTAATTTTTGTGCTTCCTGTAAAGCTTCTTCATACGACCATCCATTTTGACTCATCTTTGTTAACATGTAATTTGTTGTACCATTTACAATTCCCATTATTTTTTCAATTTGATCTGATGCTAATCCGTCTGTTAACCCTCTTAACACCGGAATACCGCCCGCTACACTTGCCTCATAACATAAATCACAATCATTATCGTTCGCCAGCTGGAGAAGCTCTGCACCATATACAGCCATTAAATCTTTATTTGCTGTTACGACATGTTTCTTATTTCGTAAAGCCCTAACAATATGCTGCTTCGCTTCTTCAATTCCGCCCATTACCTCTACTACAATATCAATATTTGAATCATTTAGAACTTCATCGACATGACTTGTTACTACGATTCCATCAATACAAACATCACGTTCTTTTTCTAAATCACGTACAACGACTGTCTTCACTTTCACTTCATATCCTGTATCAAGTGCAATTTTTTTGCAATGTTCTTTCAAAATATGGACAACACCACTTCCGACCGTACCTAATCCTAACACCCCTACATTAACAACGTTATTCATCTTCTAATCTCCTCCTACAATTTTATTTTTTATCTTTATCAATCACCTTGCTCTGCTTTTCAATCATGCAGCTGGTGGTTATTTCCGTACGTACAAATCGTTTCATGTTACAGCACCTCCTTTCAAAGTAATAAAAAAACACACTCATCCCTAGGAAAGGGACGAATGTGTTTTCGTGGTTCCACCCTTGTTCCAACCTAGACGTATTTCTCCCTAGATTGCTCAAACTCAGATAACGGCTGATTCCGTCAATAATTACTAGATTACTCGTTCACTATTGAAGTTCAAAGGTGGTAAAATCATTTCTCGTGTTAGGAAGCTCACACCCTTGACTTCCCTCTCTGTAAACCGTAAAAATGATTTCGTGTCCTTATCGTTACTTTTTCGTTCATGTTTATTTGTTAACTCATTATACTCGCATAAAAAACAAAATCAATACTATTTTTTGATTATTTTAAATTTTCAATCTGTAATCCATAAAAAAACACACTCATCCCTAGGAAAGGGACGAATGTGTTTTCGTGGTTCCACCCTTGTTCCAATCCAGACATATTTCCTCCTAGATTGCTCAAGTTCAGATAACGGCTAATACCGTCAATAATTACTAGATTACTCGTTCACTATTGAAGTTCAAAGGTGGTAAAATCATTTCTCGTGTTAGGAAGCTCACACCCTTGACTTCCCTCTCTGTAAACCGTAAAAATGATTTCGTGTCCTTATCATTACTTTTTCGTTCATGTCTATTTGTTAACTTATTATAGTTATCAATTTTTTAAAAAGCAAGCCTATTTTTGTTCATTATTTTTAAAAATACAAATCATTTTATTTTAAAATAACAAATCATCTCATATAGATTTCTACTCTTGCACATGTATTCATCACTTACAAACTAACAAGATTGATATTAAAGTCTCATTCTAAAACGTTTAGAGTTTCACACCTCAACACTATATTTAAAAAGTAATTTTTTTAATATAATCTTTCCCTATAACTTTCTTCTAAAGAACGTGCAACATCTTCTTCTGAAGCATTCACTTTGGCATGCTCCAGCAACATTTTTGCTGCTGAAGGTAACTCTTTTTTATGTAACCAAGATTCCGGATCCCACATATTAGAACGAATAAAAGCTTTTGCACAATGAATATAACACTCTTCTATTTCAACAACAATTCCAAGTAGCGGATTGCGTCCATTTACCTGCATTTCTTGCAAAATTTCTTCGTCGTTTGTTATATACGCTCGGCCATTTATTCTGAGTGTCTCCCCAAGACCTGGGATGAAAAAGATTAATCCTACACGTGGATTGGAAATAATATTCAAAATGGAGTCTATACGACGATTGCCCGGTCTTTCTGGAATGATAATTTTATTATGATTTAATACGTATACAAATCCAGGTGCATCTCCTCTCGGCGAAGCGTCACACTCTCCTAATTTATTTGCCGTAGATAATACTAGAAAAGGAGATTTAGACAGAAAGTCTACGCAATGGTGGTCTAATGATGAAATAACTTTTTTTAAAGCTCGTTCACTTGGTTGCCCCAATATTCCCCGTAATTCTTCCTCTGTTGAAATAATCGATTTTATTTTCTTACTCTCTATTCCCACTAATAACGACCCCTTTTTCTTTATTTTCCCAAAATTCATTACAAATATTGTATAATAAAATTTGCAGAAAGGGGAATTTAAATGACAGAGTGGTTAACAATATTTGATACTGAAAAAAATATACTTGGGAAGAAATTACGTGATGAAGTGCATCGTGACGGTGATTGGCACGAAACATTTCATTGTTGGTTTGTAGAAAAAGATGATGAAGATATGTTTTTATATTTCCAATTACGCTCTAGAAATAAAAAAGAAGCTCCGAACATTTGGGATATTACTTCCGCTGGACATATTATGCATGATGAAGATGTACAAAGTGGTGGTCTTCGTGAAATTGAAGAAGAATTAGGGCTTTCTTTTCAAACGACTGATTTAGCATATAAGGGCATCTTTACAATAGATTATGAAATTTCAAATCTTACAGATCGCGAGTTTTGTCATATGTATTTCCACAATGTCATTAACCCACTTCCATTCGCACCGGGTCAAGAAGTAGACGATGTGATGAAAATACATGCAACTTCTTTTCTACAGCTATTAAAAAGAGAGATTTCATCTTTTACCGCTACTTCTGTTTTGAGCAATAAACCGCTAACGATAACTTTTGATGATATTTATCCATATGATTTTGCATACTATGAATTTGTTATTGAACAAGGAAAAGACTTACTAGAAAATAATAGTCTATAAATAAACTAGGGCTCCTAGCATCGTACTGCAAGGAGTCCTAGTTTTTCATTATTGTTCAAGTATTTTCAATCTACTCTCTACTTGTATAAATAAACGAATGATTAATAACAGCATAATCACCATAATCGCTATCATTGTATGTGGATATCTAAACAGTATACTAATCACACTTCCAATTAACATCATAATGAATCCGTTTTGCTTCATCACTTCTGCACTATACCTATTACCTGCATCCCATAATTCTTTATTTTTCATAGATTGTTTCGTACGATAACCATATGCCGCATTAATATCGGTCGGTGGATTTTTTTGAAGGACAATTGCCGCAAGTATAAATATAATACCTATTAAAATACTCATTCCTATGTTTATTAGTGCATACATCAATTATATCCCCTCCTAACCTACAGCTTCATTATACGAAAAAATCCTGTTTTTTCCAATTTTACAACACATTCACTTTCGCTCTTTCGATGTTTGGAACATGCTTGGCAGCGTTACAAAACGTGCCCCTTTCATTTTTAACTGTGGAATGATTTGGTCCAGTGCCTCTACAGATCCTTGCAAATGCCCACCTGGAGTTGAATGCTGAAGTATGATACTACCAGGAAATGAGTTCCCTAACACATTATTTGTAATCGTATCAGCACTTACACCTTTCCAATCAACTGTATCCACACTCCACTGTACAATCATAAAGTTTTGCTCAGTTGCCCAATGCAATTGATTTTCAAGTATTTCACCATACGGCGGGCGTATAAATTTAGGAGCATAGCCGACTAAACGTTTTAATATTTCTTCCGTTTTTATAATTTGATTACGGTACTCGACCTCATTTACTTTCGCTAAATTTGGATGACTATACGTATGATTGCCAATTACATGCCCTTCATTCGCAATACGCTTTACGACATTCGGAAACTTTTCTGCGTTTTCACCAAGTAAGAAAAAAGTCGCTTTTACATTATGTTGTTTTAACTTATCTAATATTTTCGGCGTAAATTCTAAATCCGGTCCATCATCAAATGTAAGTGCGACTTCCGCTTTATTGTACGGTCCTGAAAATGCGTACGCATATTTTTCGACCCATGAAAATGGTGTCCACGATCCACGTTCATCTGCTTTCATTTGTACTTCATAGCTTTGAGGGGTATATGTGTATGGCAATGTGCTTATATAATTTCCGTAATAAAATAAGTTATATGGCATATAGGTATACGGAACATCTCGTTCTAGTCCCCATTGATATGGAGCAAACATTTGTGGCGAATAAAAACAATACATAATAAAAACCTCCCTAAAATTTCATATGTGATTCCTCTACACTTTGTTAGAGAAATTCTTATTCATAAACAAAAATAAGACTGTCCGTAATTTGGACAGTCTTACTGCTTACTATTGTTAATAAATTGATGTGCTATCTTTTGGCAAAGCTTTCACATGTTTTAAATAACTCGTCACTCTGTCATCATCACCTTGCGGGTACTGATATCCATAAGCGCTAGCAATTTCATTCGCCACTTCCCTAAATAAATCACCCATGACAAAGAATGATTCCCATATGTTTTCATATTCTGCATTAGAAAATGTCTTTTTAAATTGCTCCCACATATCTCCTTCGAAATATTGCTCAAAATGCTTTCCAAACTTCCCTGCATTAACTGTAAAGTCTGTTTTCATACCAATATGCCATTCTAGCATTACGATGAACATATCTCGTACTGGTCCTTCAAGCATTCCTTTCGCATAAGAAAGCTCTTCTCTCCATAATCCTTTTGCCACATTCGTACTACACCACCAAAATTCATTACAGCAACCTAAAAACTCTTTTTCTGTAGGCTTTTTTATTAAGTAATCTTTATCGCTTGCTGGCGGGAATTCTTCCATACAATTATCTTTATCGAGAAGTAATTTACTTAAGCTATCTTGTCCAACGAACTTTTTTATTAAATCAACCGGAACTAATGTTAAATCAATCCGATTTCCATCCATGAACTGCATTAAATACGGAAACTTCCCGTCTCCATCTGGTGGAACTAATGACATTTCTTCTGGCACTTGTACAATCATTATTTCTCCAAACCTATGAATCCAATTATGATTAGACGTAAAAGAGCGTATATCTTTTACAACATATATAATATCGTAGTCTTGAAAACAATCTCTTTTCACATTTGGATTTACACGCGATCCATTCATGATGACAGCTCGAATTCTTTCATCCTCTTTTGCTGTATTTATAATTAAGTCCAGCATTTCTTTTTCAGTTCTCATCTATTCCTAACCTCCAATTTTTAATATAAACTTATATTTTGAAGTACGTTGGAGGTCCACGAGCTAACTGCGTTGTATACGATACATGTTATAACTTTTCAAACATCTTTTTCATTCTATTTATCTCCTTTCGTTATTCTTTTACGACTGCCATTATAAATCCATCGTACCCTTTACTTCCGACTGTTTGAAGCGCTGTAGCACTTACACGTGGCTCAGTAGCTATTAGCTCATAGAAGCGACGTATCCCTTGTACGCGAGGGTCATTACTCGTATTGTCAATAACTTCTCCTTCACGTACTACGTTATCCCCAATAATTACAGTACCAGGGCGTGATAGTTTCAGTGCCCATTCAAAATAAGCAGGGTTATTTTTTTATCAGCGTCTATAAAGATAAAATCAAATGGTTCATACTTCTCATTTTCTATTTGTTGTAAAGAATCTAAAGCTAATCCTGTTCGCACTTCAACTCTATCATTCAAATTAGCGCGTTCAATATTGCTACGCGCAATGTCAGCATGCTTTTCTACTATCCACTTTTGATTATACCGAAAATTCTGTCTCATATGCAAAAAATAAAGAAGGGACATCTACTTCATTACAAAATAGATATCCCTTCTTTTGTTTATACATGTATCCCTTACGGATTAGTAGACCAAAGTCCTGCTGATTTAATAAATGTACGTTTATTTAATTTCAGCTGCGCTACGATAAACTCTGCAATATCTTCTGCTTGCATTACTTTATCCGGATTTCCGTCAGTTAATCCTAAATCAACAGCCATGTCTGTTGCTACTGTACTTGGAGTTAAAGCTGTTACACGAATGTTATGTTTGCGAACTTCCATCGCTAACGATTCTGTTAAGCCAAGAACACCAAATTTAGAAGCACTATATGCACTTGTTACAGGTGCACCTTTTTGTCCTGCTGTAGATGAAATATTAATAATATCACCAGATTGTTGTTCAATCATGCTTGGTAAAGCTGCGCGAGTTGCATAGTATACACCCATTAAGTTTACTTGAATGATTTTTTCCCAATCAGCAACGTCTAATTCTAAAAACTTACCGAATTTAGAAATACCAGCGTTATTAATTAAAATATCGATAGATCCTAAACCGTTTTTTAACGTTTCAATTGCAGTAGTTACCTCTTCATATGAAGAAACATCAGCAGTCGCAATAACAGCTTTTACGCCTTCTGCTTCTACTTCTTTCGCTACAGCTTTTAAGTTTTCTTCTGAACGAGCTAAAAGACCGACATTTACGCCTTCTTTCGCTAATGCGATCGCTACAGCGCGACCAATCCCTCTACCTGCTCCTGTAATTAAAGCATTTTTGCCTTGTAATAATTCTGCCAAGTATAACACTCCTTAATCATCTCAGTTATGTACTATATGAAAATTGTATCTATGTTTATGGAAAAAGGCAATGATGCACTTTCATGTGCGTAGGTTACTTGTAGGTAACTATAGAAATTTTTTATTTATAATTCTTATGGATTTGCCATAATTCATGTAAAATAAAAATAAATTCTACATAGGAGAGTATATGTGTATGACAAGAAAAAAATGGTTCTTGCCACTAACTGCAGTCGGACTATGCATCATATTTTTGGCTATGTACTTTATATTTGGTAATCCACTACATTATAAAGTAATAAAAAAAGATACTAACGAATATCTCCATACTATAAAAGGATATAAGCAAAAAGAAATACAAAGCATAACCGGAAAATATACTCCTCTTTATAATATCGGCTATTATGCGGAAGTCGTATATAAAGACGAACCTTATTTTACATACTCTTATACATACGATAATAATAAAATAATACAAGACAACGGCATTTTAGGAAGACATACTGAGTCATTTGAAAATCTTAATTTAAACTGGTCATTGTTTGACGAGTTAGTAGACGGTATTCATAAAAACTTGCAAGAAAGAGGTTTAAGTAAAAAGAAAGATTATTCTATACGCCATGTTCAATTCGTTGATATTGATGATGATAAAAACGGTGCAGAAGCATACGTTGACTTTAAAAAAGATAAAGAATCTGATTACTCATACCGTATGAATAGTGAAGGAAAAGCTTATCAGTATAGCTGCAGCAATGGTAAATGTACGTATAAAGAAAAATAGTGTTAGAAGATATGCCCCTAACACTATTTCTCTTTATACTTAGGAATACACACAATAAATTCCGTACCCTTCCCTTCCTCACTCTCGACTTTTATTTCTCCTTGATGAAGGTCAAGTACTTTTTTTACGATAGCCAAACCTAAGCCACTTCCTCCATAAGCACGATTTCGTGAAGAATCCGCTTTATAAAAGCGCTCAAAAATATGTTGCTTCTGTTCTTTTGATATACCAATTCCTGAATCGCGAATACGTACTTCCACTACTTTCTCATATTCTTTTAACTGAATTGTAATCGTGCCACCATTTGGCGTAAATTTAATACTATTATGAATTAAATTTATCCAAACTTGACTCATACTTTCTTGGTCAGCAGTAATGTGCACTTTCTCTAAATTAAGTTCCAATTCAATTTCTTTTTCAGCCCAGAGCGGTTCACTATTTAACACAATTTGCTTTAACTGTTGATCTAATCGATAAGTCGCTCTTTCTGGTGTATATTCTTCCGACTCTAAAAGGGTAAGCTTCAGTAAATTTTGACTTAGTTTAGATAATCTCGTCGTTTCCGTTTCAATAATGGTAAGGTAATGCTCTCTCTTTTCCTCGGAAAGATTGTTATCTTGTAGCGCTCTAGCAAATCCTTTTATAGAAGTTAATGGTGACTGTATTTCATGAGAAACATTCGATACAAATTCCTGGCGCATTTTCTCCATCGCATTTAGTTCATCTGTCATATCATTTATACTTTTTACGAGCACACCAATTTCTCCATCATATTTCTCTTCATTTCGTATTTTTACGGAGAAGTCCCCTTTTGCAATTTTTTGTATCGGTTCAATAATAGTCCAAATCATCGCCTCTCGCTTCGGTCTCATTAATACCCCAATCAACACCCAAATAAGAACAATAAATACAAAGCCGACCATATCACTAATTAAAAAAGTAACAAAAGGTGATACTTGTATTTCAAGAGCATTTATTACACTTGATGATACATAAAAGGCTATAGACCAAATTATTGTGAGAAAAGAAAAGAGAGCTAGTACCGCTCCAATTATTTTCAATATCTTCACCTTATTCATTCGCTCTCTTCTTCTCATTTACTTACCTCTAAGCGATATCCTAAGCCTCTTATCGTTTTAATACTAAATTTCGACTTCTCTTCTTGGAACTTCTCACGTAACCGATTTATATGAACGTCTAGTGTACGCTCATTCCCTTCAAAATCATATCCCCATACATCTTCAATTAATTGCTCTCTCGAACAAGTCCTTCCCGCTTTAGAACCTAAAGTAAAGAGCAATTCGAATTCTTTTAGTGGTAACGTAACCGTTTGTTCTCCGGTTATAACTTCAAATGTTTTACGGTTTAACAGTACATTTCCAACTTGAATTGATTGCGACACAGTAATTTGATAACGTTTCAATAACGCCTTTACCCTCACTACTAGTTCTATCGGATCAAATGGTTTTACAAGATAATCATCCGTACCAAGATGAAACCCTTTTACTTTTTGAGATGTTTCTCCTTTAGCAGTTAGCATCAAAATAGGGATATCATAGTATTTTCTTAATTCAAAACATACATCAAATCCATCCATATTCGGCATCATGATATCAAGAATAACCATATCAACTTTCACTTCATCTATTTTTTGAAGTGCATCTAGACCATCAATTGCTTCATATGTTTGAAATCCTTCCCGCTCTAAAAATACAGAAACAAGTTCTCTAATATGTGGATCGTCATCTACTATTAAAATTTTTGGTAGCAAAGAAAACCTCTCCTTTCTACGTAGCATCTTTTATATAACTTGTAAAAATGAATCATCAGCGGAGTATAAGCCCCACTGATGATTCATTTTATAATACGCCCTCTTTAATTTTCAATTGTTGCGTTGCAAATTCACGATACATGTCATGTGTGCGTAACAATTCATCATGTGTACCGCTTCCTGTAAGATTCCCTTTTTCTATAAAAATAATTTTATCTGCATCTACTACAGTAGAAAGTCTATGTGCAATAACTAACGTTGTTCTGCCTTTCATTAAGTTATTTAATGCCTTTTGAACGACAGACTCTGATTTACTATCTAAACTAGAAGTTGCTTCATCTAACATAAGAATTTGTGGATTTCGAAGTAACGCTCGGGCAATGGCAATTCGCTGTCTTTGTCCTCCAGAAAGTTTCACACCACGTTCTCCAACTTCTGTTGCATATCCATTTGGCAAATCATGAATAAATGCATCAACGTATGCCATCGCCGCTACTTTTTCAATTTCTTCATCTGTCACTTCTCCCTCAACGCCGTAACAAATGTTATCCCGAATCGTTCCATCAATTAACGGACTATCTTGTGAAACGTAACCAATTTGACGTCGCCATGATTGTAATGAATAGTTCGTAATTGCATCTTTCCCTAATTTAATAGCACCGCTAGTTGGCTCATAAAAACGTTCTAATAGTGAAAATAATGTCGTTTTCCCGCTACCACTTGGCCCTACGATCGCTGTTACTTTTCCTGATTTAATTGTGAAATCAATATTCTTTAACACTTGCTCTTCTTCGTTATACTCGAAATATACATTTTCAAGAACAATTGGTTGCTTAGCATTTGTGACTTTCACACCAGTTTCATGGTCTTCTATTTCATATTCTAAAATAGTATTAATTCTTTCCGTTGCACCAATTGCCTTTTGGAATTGTGTAAAGAACATAGATAATTGACTCATCGGCATTATAATTTGAACTAAATATAAAATAAACGCTACTAGTTCCCCAGTTGTTAATGCACCGCTAGAAACTCGCATCCCGCCATATCCTACGATAATAACAAGTAATGCCATTAAAACAAACGACATAACTGGTGAAATTAACGCTTGCACTTTTCCCTCTTTCAAACCAAATTGCAATAACTTCTCGATACCTTTATTTCCAGTTTCATATTCTCTTTTTTCTGTGTTCGAAGATTTCACTAAACGAATTTCTGATAATACTTGCGTTAGCACACTTGTAAAAGAAGCTGTTTCATCTTGAAGCGCTTTTGAAATCTTATACATTTTTCGTCCTAGTGGAACTAAGATCAGTACTGATAATGGAATAACCGTTAAAAGTAAAAGTGTCATTTTCCAATCTAAAACAAATAATACGATTAATGATCCGACAATTGAAATACCGCCTGTTAATAAATTTGACAAATGCTCAGAAATTAATGTCTTCACAACACCTGTATCATTTGTCATTCGGCTAATTGTATCGCCTGTTCTATTTTGATCATAATAAGATACTGGCAATATAAGTACCTTTTTCCACAAACGTTCTCTCAGTCCGGCTACAATCTTCTGCCCGATATAATTTAGTAAATATATAGATAATCCTGCAGCTATAGTTTGCATAATAAAGAATGCAACTAGCCCAACAATTTGTCCTGTACTAATTGACGAAAGTGAAAAATTATCTACTAATCCTTTTGTTAACATCGGAATAAATAAACTCGCTCCCGTAGAAAGCAAACTCATGAATAACGCAAAAACAAGAATCCCTTTCGAAGGATTTGTATCTTGAATAAGGCGTAAAAACTGCCTCCAACTCCCTTTTTTCTTTATTTCATTTCTAACTTCCATTTCTGTCATCTCCTCGTGTTAAACAAAACTGTTCTTTCTAAAAATAGAATACAATACAAATGTAAACTGAATGTAAACACACTTTTTCTGTTTTTACAAAATATACATAAAAACTTATCTTTACAACAGATATAAACATCTGATATTATTACCTGGTACTTAATATTGTTCTATGTGAATGATAGATAACTAATTTACAATACTATATAAATCTCCAGTTATTGAAAGGAGTATCCTTTTTGCAAACAAATATACATTCTAAAAAGGAAACAATTATTTTTATTCATGGTTTAGTCGGCAATCGTCGTGCTTTCAAAAAAGAGCATAAACGATTTTCCGCCTCTTACAACATTATTACTTATGACTTATTAGGTCACGGCGATGATAAAGGAGAAGCTATCGAATTTTCATTACAGCGTCTCGTTGATCAATTATTGAATTTATACGAAAAAGAAGGCATTCAAAAAGCTCATATTTGCGCTTTAAGCTACGGCTGTTATATCTCTACCATTTTTGCACAAATGCATCCAGAAAAAGTTTTGAGCATTTGTCATATTGGTGGACATTATAATAACCCTTCCCTTTTATATAACGTATTTCAAAAGTTTTGGGAGAAGCGAGGAGACGATTACTCTAAATGGCTCTCTCAATACGCAAATACCATTTTTCCAAGTGGCATACTAAAGGCAAATCCGTTCGCAGTCATTTCAAGAAATATTTATTATCGGTTCGGATTGCAATTACATTCATCAATTATTGCTCAATCATTACGTCACCGGTTAGAATTCGATTTAAAATCTAAATTAAAATCACTTCCCCACCCTATTCTATGGGTAATGGGCGAACATGATCATCTCTATAAATCTTGTCTTTTTGATTTAAAGTCCATTCTTCCTAACGTTTTATATAAAGAAATACCGTTAGCAGGACATGCAGCAAACTTATTCCGCCCCAACTACTTTCATGATCTATACGCTCGATTTTTAAACGGGAAGTTACAGTAAAAACTATTACCTTCCAATTTATTAAACTATAAAAAGGCTTCCCAAGTTTCCCTGGAAAGCCTTTTCTCTATACGAAAAGTATATAATCTACTTTTTCTTAGTATGCTTTTGTGTAACCTAATAGGTGCTTGCTCCAGTAAGAGTTACTTACAGAACTAATACGTACACCAGTTGCATCAGTTTCTGCACTAATGAACTGACCGTTTCCTAAGTAAACACCCATGTGAGAAGGACCTGATTTATAAGTGTTTTGGAAGTATACTAAATCACCTGGTTGTGGATTGCTAGTTTTTGTTTTAGAGCTCCAGTATCCAGCAACTGTTTGACGAGCGCCTTTATGACCAGTTTGATTTAATACGTAGTGAATGAATCCACTGCAATCAAAACCAGCAGGTGTTGTACCAGCTGTTCTGTATGGTGAACCATTTAATGATCTAGCGAATCCAGCGATTGAAGATGTATCTCCACCAGTTGTTGGCTTTTGTACGTCTTTACCTGGTTGTTGAACGTTATTTGTAACGTTATTGTTATTTGTAACGTTGTTTACTCCGCCTTTTACAAACTTAACGAAGTCTGCACTTACGTAACCTGTGCGGCCGTTATGGTTAATTTTGTACCAACCATTTTCAGCGCCAGTAACGTTTAATACTGTACCGTTTGTTACACCACCGATTACAGCGTTGTATGTAGCTGGGCCTGTACGTACTTTTAAAGCACCAGTGTTAACAACATAAGAACCACCAGTTTGAACTGTAGTAGTATTGTTGTTTGTAGTTGGTTGTTGTGTTTGGTTAGATACAGCAGAACCACCTTTTGTGACGAAGTCTTTGCTTACGTATCCAGTTCCACCATTGAAATTGATTTTAAACCAATCTTGTACTTCACCAACAACTTGTACTGTTTTACCTTTATTTACAGAGCCTAATACTGTATGAGATGTACTTGGGCCTGTACGTACGTTAAGTGAAGAAACGTTTACTGTGTAAGTACCAGTTCCTTGTTGAACAGTAGTTCCTGTTTTACCACCAGTCGTTACGAAGTCACCACTTACATAACCAGTTTGACCGTTTACAGTTACTTTGAACCAACCGTTTTCTTGTCCAATTACTTGTAGTACTTGACCTTGTTTTACTTTAGAAATAACGCTATGTCCTGTACCAGCACCTGAACGAACATTTAATACATCAGCAGTTACTGTGTATTTTAAGTCAGATTTTGTTTCTACAGTTTTTGTTTCAGTTACAGTCGTTTGTGTTTGAGTTTGTCCATTAATTTCTTTTAGCGCTTCGTTTGAAACTTGTGCATGAGCAGAATCCATACCTGGAACTGCAACACCTGCTACTGAAGCTGCTGCTAAACCTGCAATTACTTTTTTCATAAGTTGTCTTTACTTCCTTTCCCTACTATCCTCTTAAAAAAAACTTATAAACTTAATACTTTACAATATTATCAAAGTAAAATATTCATTAAGTTCCATTTTTTAACAAGAGTTTTATTTTTCACACAGAGTTCATTTTAAACGAGCGAAGTGAAATCCGTGTGAACTTCATGTGAACTTTACCATTAAACTTACTCTTTTTGCAATGCTTTTTTTATATTTCTTATGTATTTTATTGGAAATTCGACATACCATTCATTATCTTAGTATATATTTTCTATCCACTTAAAAAAATTCTATTCATCTAACACAATGCAAAGAATGTATTTCCTAGTATAGTTCTTCCTATGAAGGATACTCTTATCATGACAAAAAACACTTTTTTTATCAATAGTATAATATTTTTAGAAAACTATTTTTGATACTATCTATCGCTTTTAAAAGATTTGACGATTTGTAAGATTTAACTTCAAAAATTCTGTTCTAATTTGACGAAAATGTACATTCCACTAACTATTTTTCACTACATATGGAATTTTCAGGATATTTATATTATTATATATACAGTGGTACCTTAATCCATACAAATATTATCCACCCTACCCGGAAACCAATCGAACTTTTACAGGTCGGTATTCTCCACTTAACATTGAATTTTGAGATGGAAGCCTTATTGCCTGCAAATAGTGAAATCAAAAAGGAGGTATATTTATGAAAAATATAATAGATAATCCTATCAATAAAAATATAGAACTGTACTATGCTTTTTTTCAATTCGTTTCAATTATTACCTTACAAAAAATATCAACTGTTGAAACACGTAAAAACGAATTAAAAGATCAGATGAAAAATTCCTATCAAAAAAATCCTTACTACTTATAAAAAGGTGAACAGGTTGTATCCCTGTTCACCTTTTTATAAGTAGCAAAACCCCGATTGGTTCAAATAATAATTAGTGGGGGATAAACAATTCCCCCGCTCGTTCCTACATTATTTATAAATTTTCACACGTTTTTCTAAAGGCTGGTATTCTTTTTCACCTGCAGGTACAACTGGTTTACCAAAAGGCATTTGCGCAATAAGCTTCCAATTTTCTGGAACTCCCCATTCTTTTCTCACTTCTTCATCAATTAATGGATTGTAATGTTGCAATGTAGCACCAAACCCTTCAATTTCCAAAGCTGTCCAAATTGCAAATTGTAACATTCCTGAGGATTGCTGAGACCAAATTGGAAAGTTCTCTTTGTATAATGCAAATTTTTCTTGCAGTTCTTCCACCACTTCACTATCTTCGAAGTATAGAACTGTTCCATAACCACTTTTAAATGCATTCATTTTTTCTTCCGTAGAAGCGAAGTTATTTTCAGGTACAATTTTTCGTAACGTTTCTTTCGTAATATCCCATAACTTATCGTGTTGTTCTCCAAGCAAGACGACAACGCGAGCACTCTGAGAGTTAAAAGCTGAAGGTGTATGTTTTACAGCATGATAAATTACTTCTTGAATTTTTTCATCAGAAACTACTTGTTCTTTACTAATTGCGTAAATAGATCTTCTGTCTTCAATTGCTGAGTAAAAATCTTTTGCCATCATAATTCCCTCCAATTTTCATTTGAGGCTTTTTCCTATGTACACATCATATGCCCCTCAAAACTTATCATTAATAAGTTTCTAACTTTATAATATAAACAAACAATAATAAACTCAAATAATAACACTCACATTTTTTACCTTTTTACTTTATTAGTGCTAAAAAATAAAAGGCAATTTGTTGTTACCGATAATACGTAACAACAAATTGCCTTTCTTATATGATGATCCAACTCAGTATTTCACTTAATTAACTAAGCCAAATGCATAAGACATTAGCTTATTCGTCTCTGTAAAACGCTTTGTTTTACCTTTTGTTCCCATAACAACTGTAATAATACGAGTATCACCTTGTTTTGCTGTACCCGTAAAACAATACCCTGCGCTATCTGTAAATCCTGTTTTTAATCCGTCTATTCCTTCTATATATAAAGCTTTATTATTTTTGTTTAACATATCATTTGTACTTATAACATTAATATTATTAAATGCTAACTGACTTTGACGTAAGTGAGTCACTTCTAATATTTCTGGGTAATCTTTTATAAGATGATACGCCAAGTTTGCTACATCACCAGCCGTCATTTTTGTTTCACTTCCATCGGGCTCTTGTAATCCAGAAGCATTTGCAAATTTAGCATGTTCCGACATTTTTAACTGTTTCGCTTTTGCATTCATAAGCTGAACGAAATCTTTCTCCGATTTTGCCATATGTTCTGCTAAAGCCACAGCTGAATTATTAGCTGACTCAATCATTAATGCATGATATAAATCTTTAACAGTTAATGTGTCATTAACTTGTACTGGGATTCTCGCTCCCTCTGTTTGTGCCGCTTTCGCACTCATTTTCACCGGATCTTCCCAGCGAACTTTCCCATTATGTACATTTTCTAATAGAAGATATGCTGTCATCATCTTAGACATACTTGCTGGCGCAAAAGCCTCATTTTCATTATGTTGATAAATAATATCTCCATTACTCGCATCAATAATCATAGCTGCTTTTGCATCAATTTCCGGTGGTATGTACTTTGGTGGGACTACTTTTTCAACTAATCCTGTTTTAGGTAGTTCTGCCACTTGTAAAGGTTGTCCCTCTATACTTGTTGCACTCTTTTGAGTTCCTTGGAATAAGAACCAACATATCCCTAAAACAATGACTAATAGGACTGTCAGCCTTCCCCATTTTAACCGCTTCATTTCAAAACTCCTTTAACAAACCTTTTATACACTCACATTTAACCATAACAACTTTCCCTTTATATCGTCAAGGTAAAAAGCATATTTATTCATCTACAGTAATTATTATTTCAATGCATGTATGTTACAATAACAATACCGAAATATAAGAATATTCAATGATAAATCCTTATGAATAAAACTATTAATAGAAAGGATTCATACAAATGCCACTTCCAAAATCATTAAAATACGGAAACACAATTGGGATTTACTCACCTTCTTCTCCAGTAACCTACACTTCTCCTAAAAGATTTGAACGAGCGAAATCTTACTTACAACAGAAAGGATTTCATATATTAGAAGGTTCACTAACAGGTCGATATGATTATTATCGTTCGGGTAGTATACAAGAGCGTGCTGAGGAACTAAATGCTTTAATAAGAAATCCTAATGTTTCTTGTATCATGTCAACAATTGGTGGCATGAATTCAAATTCCTTATTACCTTATATTGATTATGATGCTTTTCTAAATAACCCTAAAATAATGATTGGGTATTCAGATGCAACAAATAAAACGATACATATTATAGAATCTTAGAAAAAATGAATACATGGCTTTTATTGTTTTACAATAAAAGCCATGATACTATATAATTTGGAATGTGAAAGCTTAAACTAAATACGTTCCAATATCTATCATTAGAAAAATTAGGTATAAATATATATTTATATGCAAAAGAGAGTGAATAAATGAAACCAACTATTAAAAATTACTTATTTTTACATGTAGCTTTTTTGATATATTCTATCATTATGGTTTACATGAAATGGGCGGCTAAATTTCCCATTGCTTCCATCTCATTTTTTATTGCTTATTTCGGACTAGTTATACTTTTATTTGGATATGCAATTTTATGGCAACAAGTAATTAAACATTTCGAAATATCAAAAGCATATTCACATCGCGGGATTATTATACTATGGTCAATGCTTTGGTCAGTATTTCTATTTGGAGATACGATTCAGTGGAATCATTTACTTGGTGCAGCTATTATTATCGTCGGAATTGTGGTGGTGACAAAAGATGAATAGTTATATGTTATTATTTATTTTCGGGATAATTTTAGCTAATTACTCACAAATATTATTAAAAAAAGCTACTTTGCAACAATACGATTCTAGAATAAAAGAATATATGAATCCTTATGTTATGATTGGCTACTCTTTATTTGTAATTAACGCTGGATTAAATGTTATCGCCATGAAGGGAATGGCATTAAAACAAGCATCAGCATTAGAATCCTTAAGTTATATCATCATATTAATTTTCGGTTGGTATTTCCTAGGGGAAAAAATAACGAAACGTAAACTCATCGGCAACATGATTATTATCGTTGGTGTAATCGTTTATTGTATCCAATAGTAAAAGGCTCCGTTTGTGATAAACGGAGCCTTTTACTATTGACCTAAATTTTGCACCTTATCTTTCAAATCTCGAACTTGATCTACCGTCTGCATAAGCTCAGAGTTTTTAAACTCTTCTACATTCACTTTCCCTTCTTCTATCTTTGTCATCGCCGTATCAATTAACGTATTTAACTTTTCGTTATATCCGACGATTTGCTGATGAAGATCCTTTGCTACATCAGGCGGTGTTAATTCATTAAAAACGGGTATATCTTGTTTAATTTCACTAAGCTTCGCTTCTAATTCTTTTCGAGCTTCACTATCATTAACAGCCTTTTCAGCTAATGCTGGTGCATCATTTGCAAATGCACTTATTTCATTTACATAATCTGTCGCTTTTTGAGCATAATCTATGGAGTTCTTTCCTTGTTCAACGAGTGAACATCCCATCAAACCAATTGTAACTATAAATACTAATAAAATTGATTTTATTTTCATTTTAGGCTCCCTTCGTCTTTATAATTGTCTGTAAGTTTCTCTATCCTAACTTCTAGCTACATTACTTATAACCTTTTTTCAAATAGCTATTTACCCTCTTACATGCCCGATTACCGTTACAACATCTACTTCTATATGTACGCTAATAATATCTTCAATTATATCCGTATATCCTTGTCCTATAGCTGTTCCATAGTGTAATGTAAGCCCCTTCTTTTCATACACTGACTTTGGTACTGAAAAAATAAATCTCCTCAAATTTCTTTCATCAGCCGGTTCCATAATTAAAACAATCCCATCCTCATCAAACATATACGCTCGCCCTCCAACTTTACATTCACTATGGCTCAGTATTGCCTTGGTCAGCAAAATTTAAAACATAATACGTTTATATACACACTCTGCTGCACCATAAAAATAAAAAACATTCCTTCTTTTTGTTAAGAAGGAATGTTTTTTAAAAAATCAATTTCTAACTCTAGCATCTTTCTTTGACGAGGTTTTATTTTTCTTACGGGAACTCCAGCATAAATATACCAATCTTCTAAACTCTTTTTCACCATACTCATCGCACCTACTGCCGTGCCTTCTCCTATAGTTACATTTGGAAAAAGAATAGAATTAGCACCAATAATCGCATGTTTTTTTAAAATAACTTTTTCTGTTTTCACATTCCTATATTGATTCGGGACGGTTGGCCCCATTAATGTATTCCCACTGAAATCATCTAGTACTGCATATACTAAGGTTTTAGCTGAGATATTTGCAAAGTCATGCATTTCAATTCCAACTTCCCCTCCATATAACGCTGTATACGCTGATATATGCGAATAACTTCCAATTGTGATTTTGCCACTTAAAATGCAAAAATCATCAATTCTTACATGATTACCAACTGATATAACACCTGGATTATATATACTTGCTTTTTTACTAATCAATACATTTTTCCCAACAGATAAAAATCCAATTTTCTTTAGCTCTTCTTGACTATAAAAACTATTCATCTGCCGACACCACCTTCTGTCCTAAACAGATTACAATTTGTTCTACTATTTCTTTCGTCATTCCTTCCCATAAAGGCAAACTTACTATTCGTTTTGCTATTTTATTCGTTCTTGTTAAATCTGTAGACTTATAGTTTCTAAAAAGAACTTGTTGGTGGCAAGAGGGCGAAAAGTATAATCTAGCTTCTATTTTCTGTTTTTTCAGTTCTTCTATTACTTGTTTGTTGCGAACTTCTTCCGGACAAAGAATAGGCATAAATTGCTGAATAACTGCTTCTGTCTTTTGGAGTTGCCACCCTTTTTTCATTAACCCATTACTTTGTAACAATTGTTTATACCATTCAGAAATACGGGTGCGTTCTTTTAATTTGTCATCCCATTTTTTCATAGTTGCAATCCCAATCGCGGCTGCGTATTCAGACATTTTACAATTAAACCCCATCATCGTACATTCACGATTTGTATCAAATCCGAAATTCCCCATTCTTTTAATACGTTGTATATCTTCTTCATTTTTACTATATATGAGCCCTCCTTCACCAATTCCGAAAGGCTTTGTTGCATGAAAGCTATATATGATCATTCCACTAAAATCTTGACCGTAATGCATCCCTCCATTCATTAATCCAAATCCCGGTGCCGCATCTACGACAACCGGAACACCTTTTTTCTCTAATTCTTCATATTCTTCTAAGTTCATCCATGAGCCAAAAGTTGCGTACGGGACAACAATCGCAACCTCTTCTTTTAATTCTTCAATCTTATCCCAGAGTACTGTTTTATCCATATACCAATCATCTATTGAAATATCAATAAAATAAGGTTCCAACCCACACCAAATAGCCGCTAATGGAGTTGCAGGGAATGTAAAACTAGGCATGAGGGCATACTTTCCTTTTTTTCTTTTCTTAAGTTGAATGGCCGCCATTAACCCTAACGTTGCGTTTGCTACTGTTGTAACAGCTCCCCTGTTCTGAAAAAATCCCGACATAATTGTTTGTTCAAAACGTTGATTTATAGGTCCATAATTCGTATATATGTGCGATGCATCAATTTCCTTCAATTCATCTAAATACTCAATTACTGGTACAGTTGAAGCACGTAAAAAAGGAATATTCTCCATATCTATTTATTCCTTCCTATCATTTTCGGACAATATAGAGCATATCTGTTTCAGATAATCCAAATTTCCTCGCACTTTTCATTCCTTGTCTTTCAGCTATGTTATATAATTCCACCTTAAATCCTGCATTCGTTAATCGTTGAATGAATCCCGATTGATTATAAATTCTCACATGATCTTCTTGACCAAAAGCTAATTTTCTCAATTGTGGTGTTACAATTAATTTATTCTCTATAATAGAATCTACATTCATTACGATTGGTACTTGAATAATTCCCCATCCATTTGGTTTTAAAACCCTATATAACTCTCGCATTGCTTTATCATCGTCAAGAACGTGTTCTAATACATGGCTACACAAAATTACATCAAACGTATTACTATCATATGTAATACTTGTAACATCAATTTCCTTCATTAATGGATCCTTTGGTTCTATATCCCCACATACATACGTAATATTTTTATACTCGTTAAACCAATCCCTTAAATTCCCTTCAGGTGCAATATGAAGCATAGTATATTTTCTACTTAACAAGTCCGTTTCCGTTTCAATGTACGCACGATACAATCTTTCACGATCCATTGAACTACAAACTGGACATATCCCTGTATCTTTATTCCACATCTCAAATTTATATTTCGGAAAGTCATAATCTGCTGGCCAAGGTAAAAATTTTTCAAATTGTTGATTGCAATATTGACAATAACAAGGTTCTTTCTCAAACATATGAGCAACTAGCTTGTTTAATCCTTTTTTAATCTTTTCATTATAAATTTGATCTAGTTCTCCATTTTTTACTGCATCCTTAACTATAAATCCCGCATTTTCTAAACAATAAGATAGGCTCTCCTTATAATCCCTCTCAGAACTTAAAAACCCACTATTATATGCATCTATAATTAATTCAATCCACTCTTCAATTGTCATTAAAATAAAATGCATTTGTTTTTGATTTTGTCCACTATGTTGTCTAAAATAACTAAGAGGCTCTTTTATATAAACTACTTTCCCTTTCCTCATCATATCTAACCAAGTTGCAATGTCATTAATAGCAGAATAAGCCTTCCCTTTAAAATACCCAAACTTCCCTTCAAACAAGTTCCGATTAAACAGAACAGTTGTCGGCTCACCCACTATATTTTTTAAATTTTTCAATATGTAATTCCCTAATTCTTTTCCTTCAAAAAGTGTAGTTTCTTTCGCAATTTTCATATTCAAAGTTGAAGGTGGTAATATCTCTCCGTTCTCATCAATCAGTTCACGATAAGACGTCACAAATGAAATATTTTCTAACGTCAAAAAGTATTTCATCATTCTCTCGATCTTTTCATGATGAAATAAGTCATCATCTAATAAAAAGTTTATATAATCCCCGTTCGCAAGTTCTATACACTTATTAAAGTTTTCAGCAACTAACGGCGTTTCATTTTTAACATATGTAATACACTCATATTCACGTAAATACGGTTGAATCATAGCATTGACTTCATTATTTGTACTGTCGTCAGAAATAATAATTTCAATATTTTCATATGTTTGATTCAGAGCGCTGTTAAGCGCCAATTCCAAGTAATACGGCCTATTGTACGCAGGAATAAGTATACTTACTTTCGGTAAAGGCGAATTATTATTTATATGTTGTTTTTTCTTTTCTATGTTTATTTTCTTTTCTTTAATTTTTTGATAATAGTCTAATGTATATAATATTGATGGTGGAACTATCCTTCTTGCATAATCTAGAAAATTAGTTATCGCTTTATCTAACTCTTTTTCGTTAGATAAGAAACCATATTTTTCTCCTACTAAAATACTATGTGAAAAATCTTCTAATCCATCCATCATTTTATTAGATTCATTTAACTGTTGATCTGGATGCAATCGAAAGTAACTCAGTGTCTCTGCTATATATACTGCTTTTCCTTTACTTAATAAAGATAACCATGAAGCTATATCTACGTTACAAAGATACCTCCTCTTATCAAAAATCCCATACGGTTCTTGTAAATCATTTTTACGAAATAAAACTGTTGTCGGTTCTCCAATATAATTTTTTTGATCGACAATTACCCTATTTGCTAATTCTGTTCCCTCTATAATCGTATCCTCTTTAAATAAACGGACAGTTGAATAAATATGTCGTAGTTCTTTCCCTTTTTCATCAATTACTTGACGATGGGATGTTACAAGCTTAATTTCATTATCTAAATCATTGAAAAAATACTTCATCATTTTTTCAATTTTATCCACATGAAAGATATCATCGTCCATTAAAAAATTTATATACTCACCGCTCGCTTCATTAAATAACATTAGAGCATTTTCAAACTGTCCGAGAGTTGACCTGTTTTTTATATAAGTAATATTTGAATGATCACATAAGTATTTTTGTAACACCTTTTCTGTTTCGTCATTCGTGCTATCATCTCCAACTATAATCTCTATATTAGGGTACGTTTGTTCTAACACACTACATAACGCCTCTTCAAAGTAGCATGGACGATTATATGTAGGAATTAATACACTTACCAACGGAAGTTGATCTACCACCTCTTCATTTCTTTCAATACGAGTTCTCATTTTACTCTCTCACCTCTTCGCATATTATTTATATACGCGACACAAAAATCACATTACTGTAACCGAATGGAGCCTATATACTTTTATGCAGACATGAAACGAAATATCATACTTTTCGTTCCTGAATAAACATATTTAGTAATATGGACATTTTATTTGCACCTTTTTTATTCATATGATCACTATCATAAAAATCATCATCGCAAAATAATGGCGAATCAAATAAATCTATAATTTGAAAAGAATATTGAGATTGAAAATCTTTTATAACGTTATAAAAATCTTCTTTTAATTTCTTACTACTACAATTGAAATAATGTGAAGTAACAGGAAATACAACAATTAGTGGTTTTATATCATGTTTTAACAATAGTTCTAAATATTTTTTGAAAATCGTTTTATTTTCAACTAAAGTATGAGGATATGACAATTTAGCATGTGAAGCTGCTCTTATTTTTCCGTGTTCTTCAAAAGGAATGTGAAGAGGCGTGTTATTCCATTCAGCATTTAACCAAGGCAACATCAATGATTCATCTTTTAGTTCGTCTAATAAAATATATTCAAAATGCAAATTAAAAATAGAAGAAAGTGGTTTCGGGGTATCTAGATGTGAGAATCCATCAGTGGGTAAAGGAGAATGCACTACAGTATGATGACCGTCTTGAAACAATGGATAATATACTTTGTGAATTCTATATGATTCCGATGATAACGACATGTCAAAGTAAAAAGAGAAATAGGCTATTCCTATCAAACAATATTGAAAGGAATGATCGTTTGATAGAAGTTGTGACGCTATTAAATAATCATAGTACAGGTCTTGTGATGGAAGTGTAAATTTTATTGACTTTTTTGAGAGGAACTCCGTACTTATACCACAATGCGGATAAGATAAGCCCGTCGCAAACAATTCATACGTCGGATCACCCTTTGCTTTTTTCATAGAAATGTATAAAGATATAAGATCCGGATTTATTTGATAGATAGAAATTAATTTATTCCTCCATTCATACATGTATTTTGTTAAATTAATAATTTTTGAACTTTGCACGCCCCTATTTATCAATTCATTTGTAAGTTTTTCTGCGTCCATTCTCCAAATGACTATATATTGAAAAGAATTTTCTATTTGAACAATAGCTGACACGTCTACAAGATGAACGATTGTTTTACATTTATTTTTGTCTAATGTATTTTGAATCTTCTCCTTTGATAATTCATCACTTAAAACAATAATTTTATACTGCTCCTTCACGTATATCCCCTCCATTATATGTATAATATGAAATTCATTTTTCATTCGTAACGATCATATACATTTGCCATCCATCAAAAAAAGAATAGAATATTTATTTCAAAACAAAAAATAGCTCCACCATTAGGCGTAGCTATTTTTCCATTACATACTTAATAAAGTGAAACTTTAATCAGTGGGGGTTTTCTTCATCCCCCACTGATTATTAGTTGAACCAATCGGACTTTTATGGGCAGTTGATCCCCCACCTAACTTCTTTGCTTTCACTGCATTTTAAGGTGGGGGTCTTACTGCCCATTAAAGTCGGATAAAATTATATTCCTTTGTCTAACTCATAAAGCATACGATACTTTTCGTTTTCTTTCAGAAGTTGTTCATGACTACCTTGCATCACAATTTGACCACGATCAAGGAATATTACTTCATCAACATGCTCCATTCCTACAAGATGGTGCGTAATCCAAATTACTGTCTTTTCTTCCGTTGCAGAAAACATCGTTTCAATTAAAGATAATTCTGTCTTTGGATCTAAACCGATTGTAGGTTCATCTAGTACAATGATTGGTGCTTCTTGCATTAGCGTTCTTGCAAAAGCAACCCGTTGTCTTTCCCCACCAGAAAATCTTTTTCCCATCTCATGCATTTTTGTTTGTAATCCATCTGGAAGAGAAGCAATATGAGAAGCTAATTGTGCTTTCTCTAAAGCTTTCCATATCTCTTCATCTGTTGCCTCTGGTTTGCCGATTCGCACATTATTTCCAATTGTCGTATCGAATAAATGCGGCTTTTGATTCAATACAGAAATATATTTTGATAAAAGATTCGTGTGAGCATGTTCACTATTCAATAAAACTTCACCATGTAACGGGCTTAGCGCACCTGTTAACAATTTTAACAAAGTAGATTTTCCGGTTCCGCTTCTTCCTAAAATGGCAATTTTCTTTCCTGCTTTTATTTGTAATGATACGTCTTTCAATACAACTTCATTACTATGTGGGTAACTATACGATACATGATTTAATTCAATGTCTATATGTTTTGGTGCAACATAATCTTTATCTCTAGGTAATTCCTTTTCATCCTGTAAAACACCATTACCTTCTACTTGATTGAGACGATGAGCGGATTCTACATATGATGGAATTCGATCGATAGCATCTGACAGAGGGATTAACGCGTTTGTGACAGATAACGTCATTAAGACGAAAGCCGCAATAACGGTAGGAGCAATTTGTTCACTCGCAGCCTCATTTCCAGTCCATATAATCATTGCAATAACTACAATACCCACTACTAATTGAATAATACTGTCCCGAATATGATTCCAACGCTTCATTCTTTTTTCCGTTTTTAACAACTGAGCATTTTGCTCTACATACTTATCAATGAATTCATCTTTTCTACCACTTGCTTGCCAATCAGATAATCCAAAAACAGCATCTGTTAGTTGTTGATACAAACGATTTCTTCCTTGTTTTAAAGTAACATGATGTCGCTTCATTAAAAGTAACGATACAAATGGAAGCAGAAAAACGATAATAGCTAGCATACCCCCTGCAATAAGTGCAAACACTACGTCAAATGTACCGATAACAAGTACGAATATGCTATATACAACTAATGCTAATATGCTAGGAAATATTGTACGTAAATATAGGTTTTGTAAATGCTCTATATCTTCGGATAATACGCCTAACATATCGCCCGTTTGAAATCGTGAACGGAAAAATAACGCCTGTGGTTCTACTATCCCATATAGTTTCGTTCTCATCTTTTCTAATATGCGTAATACAACATCGTGTCCAACTAAACGCTCTACATAATGAAATACCGCTTGTCCTATACTAAACGCACGTGTTGCAACGATAGGAACATATACAGCCATTACATTTTCTGGTCTAAGAGCAGATTTAGAGATTAAATAACCTGAAATGAAAAGTAGCATCGCACCTGAACTAACTCCAAGAAGACCAAGGAAAATAGTTACAGTCATTCTACCTTTATTTTGCTGTATATACGGTTTAATCCAGTTACTCATCTCTATCCCCTCTCTTTCCTGTGAACATGTAATGCCTCATTCTTTACAAGTTCTTCATACGTTCCACTTTCTATCATTTTCCCTTTATTTAAAATAAGAATATGATCCATTTGTTTCATCCAGTGAAGACGATGTGTTGCAAGAAATACTAACTTACCTTCAAACAGACGTAACATCGCTTGCTTTATTTCAAATTCAGTTTCAATATCAAGATGTGCCGTAGGCTCGTCTAATAAAATAATTGGCTTTTTGCTTAAAAGGGCTCGCGCCATTGCGACACGTTGTTCTTGTCCGCCACTCAGCATACGCCCACCTTCTCCAATTCTTTCATACATTCCATTTGGAAGCGATGTAACAAGTGAACGAAGACCGACTTCATTCATAACTCTTTCCACTTCTTCATCAGTTGTATTTGTTTCATAGAAACAAATGTTATCTTTTAATGAAAGCGGAAAAATATAAGGTTGCTGCGGAATATAAGCAATATTCTTTTGCCACTCTTCACGAGTAGACCCGTCAATTTCCACACCATTTACGATCATCTTTCCACCCGAAGGAGTTAAAAATCCAGCTAATACATCGATTAACGTCGATTTCCCTGCTCCACTTTCACCAATTACACCTATAGCGCCGTTTCCATTCCAAGTAAAATCAATTCCCTCTAATATAGCTTTTTCAGATTCATCATTCTTTACTTTTACATCTTGTAATTTCAAGTTACTAGTTGAATTCCATATTAAGTCTACATTAGATTCTTTCTTCCCTATTTCTTTTTGTCGCTGTAAAATCTCTTCTATTTGCTCCATTGCAAGTTGTCCATCTAACGTAGCATGATAATTTGCTCCAACTTGTTTAATCGGCAAGAAGTATTCCGGAGCTAAAATTAAAATCGTAAGGGCTGGCAATAGTACAATTGTTCCATCTATTAAACGTATCCCTAATCCGACCGCTACAAATGCAATTGATAAACTCGTAAAGAAATCTAATGCAAATGAAGAAAGAAAAGCAACTCGCAAAGTACGCATCGTTGCTTTTCTATATCTTTTACTTACGTTCTCAATCTTTCCTTCGTGTTGTTTACTTTGACCTAAATACTTTAATGTTTCTAATCCTTTTAACGTATCTACAAAATGATTAGAAAGAACACGATATGTTTCATATTGGCTATCCGCCATTTTCTGCGCTGCTAATCCTAGTAGGATCATAAAAATAATTACGATAGGAATCGTTACAACTAAAATGATTCCAGACTCAATATCTAGTGTAAAAACATATAGTACAATTAGTCCTGGTACGATACTACTTCTAATCATTTTAGGAATTGTTAATTCAATATATGTTTTAAATTTCTCAATACCCTCTATCGATAAGGTAACCAGATGACCTGTTCCAACAGTTTGAACATACCGTGGACCTAATGTGAAATACGCCTCTATTAATTGTTTTCTCAGTAGCGATCCTGTTTTTTCAGCGAAACGTTCCACTAATACTTGTGACATTCGAACTAGCAAGTGACGTACTGCAAACGTGATTCCGAAATAAACTGTTTCATTTAACACAGATTGCACTGCTTCTCCCTGAAATAAAAACGTGATAGCTCGCGCTAAAAACACTGTTTGTGCAATAATACTAAAAGCTTCTAACATGCTAATGATTGTTAACACTACATATAAAACTCGGCTACCAGGATACGACGGAAGTCCTCTTTTTCTTTTCATTAGTACTCCAAATCTTTATCTGACTTAACAGGTTGTCTAAACACATAGAAACTCCATATTTGACTTCCCAAAACAAATGGCAATATAGCAATTGAAAAATATGTCATCAGTTTTAGTGCATAATCTCCTGATGCTGCATTATAAATTGTCAAATCGTATATTGACCCTAACGAGCTAATTAAGACACGTGGGAACATGCCAGCAAACACACTCGCACTTAGTAAAATGATTGTTAAACTTGTCATAAAGAAAGCCCAACCATCTCTTCTTCTTTTATTTAATAATGTTGACGCACATAACGCTACAAAAGCTCCGATTGGAACCATAATCCACTCTGTACCATGACCAGTGAAAATATCTGTTTTCCATAACCCTACACCGGCAAAAATAAGAAGTGCTATAATTGCGAGTGGTGCAATTTTCAACGCGGCAATACGTGCACGTTCTCTTAACTTACCTGTTGTACGTATAGTAAGGAATTGCAATCCGTGAACAATACATAACAGAAGGAACATAACTCCTCCAAGTAATGCAAATGGATGAAGTAATTGTAAGAATCCACCTACAGCATTTTTCGTCTCATCAATTGGAATACCTACCATAAAGTTAGCAATGGCAACTCCCCAAAGGATAGGCGGTAGTAAACTTCCTAAAAACATACCCCAATCCCAAAAGCCTTGCCATTTATGATTATCTATTTTCGCACGGAATTTAAAGGAAACACCTCTAATAATTAAAGCAAGAAGCATAAATACAAACGGAATGTAAAACCCACTAAATAAAGTTGCATACCAATGCGGGAATGCCGCAAACATAGCGCCACCTGCACAAACAAGCCATACTTCATTCGCGTGCCAAAATGGACCAATTGTATTTAAATATATTCTTTTCTCTAAATCGTTTTCTCCTAAAAACCTTGAAACTATACCTACACCGAAATCGAAACCTTCAAGTACAAAGAAGCCAACGAATAAAACTGCAATAATAATAAACCACAACTCATTAAGAGATAACATACTCATCCTCCTTATCAAATGGATCATGGCTTTGAGAATTCTGTTTCGCTTTCTTATTCTCATGTCCTTTAATAATACGAACGAATAAGTAAACTGTAATTCCACCTATAATTAAATATAATGATGTGAACGAAACTAAAGAGAATAGCACTTCTCCGAACGTAACATTTGGAGATACAGCATCTTCCGTTTTCATAACACCGAAAACTACCCAAGGTTGACGTCCCATTTCAGTCATAATCCATCCTACTGTATTACCGATAAACGGTAGTGAAATTGCATACACCATTAATTTTAAATACCAAGTTTTTTCAGCTAAACGATCTTTTCTTGATAAGAACCAACCGTACGCTCCTAGAAGAAGCATAAATGTTCCACTCATTACCATCGCTCTAAAGCTCCAGAACATCGTGTGTACTGGTGGAATATAATCTCCAGGCCCATATTTTTCTTCATATTGCTTTTGAATTTGATTCATCCCTTCTACTTGGCCGCTAAATTTATCATATGATAATAGACTTAGCATATACGGGATTTGAATTTCAAACGAATTTTCTTTCTTCTCCGCATCAATTTTCGCAAATACTGTAAATGGCGCTGGATCTTCGCTCGTATTCCATAACGCTTCAGCTGCTGCCATTTTCATTGGGTGTGTCTTAATTAATTGTTGTGCTTGCGCATGACCGAAGAATAATACTAGCGCCGTTGTAAGTGTTCCAACAATGATAGAAATGCGGAATGATTTTTTAAACACTTCAGTTTCTTGTGCTTTCGTTATTTTCCATGCACTCACACCGGCAATAAAGAATGCACCAGTTGCAATTGCCGCTGTAATGGTATGCGGGAATTGTACCCATAATTGTGGATTTTGAATAATTGCTAAGAAATCATTCATTTGTGCACGTCCATCTGCTGCCATTTCATATCCTACTGGCGATTGCATAAATGCACTTGCAGTTAAAATCCAAAATGCTGATAACATTGTTCCAATTGAAAGGAGCCAAATACATAAAAGATGAATGCGCTTCGGTAATTTATCCTCACCGAATACCCATAAACCTAAAAATGTAGACTCAATGAAAAATGCTAATAAACCTTCAATCGCAAGTGATGGACCAAACACATCGCCTACGAAACGTGAATAGGTTGACCAGTTCATGCCAAACTGGAATTCTTGTAGAATACCAGTTACTACACCTACTGCAAAGTTAACAAGGAATATTTGCGTCCAAAACTTTGTCATCTTCTTATAAATTTCTTGTCCCTTTACCACATATAACGTTTGCATTAACGCAATGATAAAAGCTAAACCAATAGACAGCGGAACAAAAAAGTAATGGAAAATCGTTGTTGATGCGAATTGTATTCGTGCCAATTCGAGCGTTTCCATACTACAATCACTTCCTTCATAGTTTTTATAATAAAAGTTAATTGAGCAATCTTATCAAACTCAATTATTAAGAAATACGAAAAGACAAAAACATTTTGTATGTATTGTCGAAAAATATGAAGTTTCAGTTTTTCAAACTATTGTAATGCTATTTTTTACCTTTTCACTATTTCTGTAGTGTTTTATTCGTTAATCGAATTGTATAATATACCTGCATAGTAAATTCAGCTGATTTTTGACGTATTATTGACATCATTTTGTCTGAAATATGTCTTTTGGTATTTTTTTGAATTATATTTTTCTCATCGATAAAATGTGTTTTTTTAATATGAGACTTATCTTTGCATCAATAAAATAATCGTTTCTCTCTTTATACACTTGACTTTTCTACGAAAAAATGTCCTATTAATCAATGGATAAATTCGTTATTTTTTTGTCAAGAGAAAAATGTATTTCTAAAATTCAAACACGAAATAATGTTATTCAAAAATAGAAAATATACTCCCTCTTTCTAGACTAAAAATTCATTTTATTGTCATTTTTTCAAACTAAATTCATACATAAAAAAATACCGAGAATCGATTAGACTCTCGGTATTTTTCAAATTACTTTTCTGTATGTTTTCTAATAGCCGGTAAAATTTCAGTAGCAATTAATTCGATGTTTTTCTCAATTTTATCAAATGGTACACCACCAAAATCAATTTCTGCCATAAAACGTTGTTGCCCAAACAATTCATATTGGTAAAGCATTTTTTCGATAATTTGTTGTGGGCTACCAACCATTAACGCGTCACGGTAATCTATTGCATTTGTAAATTGTTGTTTCGGATACCCACCACCGCGTAGCGTAAGCATACCAGCATTAATGTGAGGATAGTATTCACTAAGTGCGTCTTGTGAATTTTTTGCTGTGTAAAATAAACTCGTTGTTGCAACTGGCAAACTCGCTGGATTAAATCCACTTTGCGCAGCCGCCTCACGGTAAGCATCTACTGATCCTTTAAAGTTAATAGCTGGGCCACCTAGTGTTGTTATCATCATTGGTACACCTGCACGTCCTGCTTTAATCGCACTAGCTGGTGGGCCACCAACTGCACGCCAAATTGGTAAGTTATTATTTTTAGCTCTTGGAATAACCGATGCATGCGCAAGCGGTGCTCTGAACTGTCCATTCCATGTTACATGTTCCTCTTTATTAATTTTTAATAAAAGATCCATCTTCTCTTCAAATAACTCTTCATAATCATTCACATCATAACCAAGTAAACTATATCCCCCAATACGAGATCCACGACCAGCCACAATTTCTGCACGTCCATTAGAAATCAAATCAAGTGTAGCAAAGTCCTCGTATACTCGTACCGGATCAGATGTACTTATTATCGTTGCTGAACTTGCAATTTTTATATTTTTCGTAGCTTGCGCAATCGCTCCTAAAATAACTGTATGAGCTTGCGTTGTAAAGTGCGTTTGATGACTTTCACCGACAGCAAATACATCAAGTCCAGCTTCATCCGCTAACTTTGCTGTTTTAATTAATTCATGAATTCTTTGTTCAGCACTAATTTTCTCTCCGTTATGTGGATTTAAAACATGATCCCCAATTGAATATAATCCAAACTCCATTCCTTTACTTGTATTCATACGGTATTTTTCCATCATTGCTCTCTCCTTTGATGAGGTGTTATTATTTTCTCTTTTAAAAACATTTGTAAGTCAAATGTTTTTCCCTATTGCTTACAACATCACTTGATTAGTCAATTGATAGTGTAAAAAAAATTACTCTTGCGGTAATTCTTTTTTTTCACTATGCTTATGAACTTTCGTCATTAGCTCGTATAACATTTTCTGCTCTTCTTCATTTAATACATCATCAAAAAACGATGATTGAAATGCAAGCTGCTCTGGCAGTGCTCTCTCTAAGGCCGCTTCCCCTTGCTCTGTCAGACTAATTGTTTTCGTTTTCCAATCTTGTTTTCGTACAATATATCCTTCTTTTTCAAGACGTGTTAACATTCGAGAAATACCGCCTTGTGTAACAGTTACCTTTTCAGCTAACTCCATTTGTGTTAGTGGTTGATACGTACGTATTTGCAAAAGCACATCAAATTGAGCAGTCGTTAAATCAAAGCGTTTTAAAAACTCATTTGACATCTGATTACTTTGGTTCGTAAATCGTATTAAACGTAACCATATTAATGATCCTATCGTATTATCACGCATGTTTGATCACTTCCTATCGTGAATCTTACTATCACTTTACTACGCAAGTGATAAAAAAGCAAGAGAAACCGTGAAAAATATCTCATTAAAGTATTGCATACATAACGATAAGAAAGAATTCATGTTTAAACGAATTCTTTCTTATCGTTATTCTTAACTTTCCATTTCATTCATTACTATATGTAAAGTTCCCGCTGCTTTGGGCCAACCAACATAAAAAGCCATATGTGTTATTAATGCAACCAACTCATTCTCCATAATCCCATTTTGTTTAGCTAGCTTCAGATGAAATGGTAATTGTTCTGTATTACCAAGACTGATTAGTGCTGACACAGTACATAAACTTCTTTCTCGTAATGTTAAAGTGTCATCTCGCCACACTTCCCCGAACAGTATCTCTTCACTATAATGTGCAAATACAGGTGCCATTTCTCTCATTTTCTCTTGAATACAATATCCAATGGATTCATTCATCATTTCACTCCCCCTTCACTTTTACCAATTGTGCCATTCCTTGACCAAATGACCAATTTTCTGCAGATGTCTCATTTACCGTAATAAAAATATTTGCACTTTTTATACTAGAACATTCAGAAACCTTCGAGGATATCGAATGATATAGATCACTTTTCTGTTTTATCGTTCTTCCCGGTCCACATGTGATAGAAACATACATCATATTCTCTGTTCTCTTTTCTCCTCTTTCTAATAAATAATATGGATTATATAAAAAGTGATTTTGTTGATAGGGTAAAAACATTTGAAAGAAATCATTTTCAGGAATGTTAAAATGTTCAATTAATGAAAGATGAATACATTCACCTATCTTTTTGATTTCTTCTTTATTTAATTTATTTTCATGATAATAGACGTTCACAAAAGGCATACATTGTCATTCCTTTTTCTTAATTTAACTTCAACAAGTTTTCATCGTGAAATGTGCAAAATCTCATATAATGTAACACCTTTATTCGCTGTAATATCAGGCTTCTCTTCATAAAAATTAAACTGGCTATATCCCCATTTATCTGGATTATATACTATTACATTTCCTAAACAATTTTCTACCTTTTGATCCACAATGATAGATTGAATCCCACTCAATGATTCACTTGGAGAAATACTTCCTTCATATTCCACAACATATCTACATTTCTTAAAATCACCCTTTACATTAACAACTAATGGAACACCTATATTTATTTGTTGCCATCCAAAAGATTGTAAAATATTATCGTAATACCCTTCAAAGATAAATTTGTTCATTCCTTCATGACCATTCCAAATATATAAAGGTGCATAACAGTTATAGAAATTTCCGTCCTTATCTGCCTCAGTAATTAAATAAGCTTTAAAATTCAGGTCTTGAAAACCATCCGTTTTATACCCATTATCCTTTACCCTTTTCTTAATAATCTCCATATCATAATCTTTCGGCAAAATGACCTTATATTGCATTCTAATCATGTTTATCACTCACTTTCCATCTTATATACACAATGATAAACCGATGATTGACTAACGTAAAATAGGTATAAATTATGTTTGGTATCATTTATAATGATATCGTATAAGGGGCTGTGATAAATGGAAATAAATGATCTTATTATATTCAAAACTGTGGCTAGCGAAGGCTCTATTAGTAAAGCTGCGAAAGAGTTAGGGTATGTTCAACCGAACGTAACTGAGCGAATTAAAAAATTAGAACAAGAGTTAGAAACACCTTTACTACATAGAGATAACAAAGGCGTTTCTTTATTACCTTCTGGTGACATTTTATTAGACTACACAAATCAAATATTAACGCTAGTAGAAGAAGCAAAAGATAAAATTAAAACGAGTGGGTCTTCTTATATAATCGCAACGTCACAATCTATTTTGACTAATTATGTAAGCAAGCGCATTAAAGAAAATTTTAGGAGTTATCAAATATATGTAGAAAATAGTAGTCATTTGCAAAAATTACTGCAGCAACAAAAAGTTGATATGGTCATTACTTATGAGGATTACCCAGACATATCGTTTAAAAAAGTATTTTCCACTTCAATTTCTATCGGCTTATTAAAACCGAAAGAAAAGTGTACCATTGAATTTTCAAAGGAACTCTTCTTCGTTAGTAATGACAAAAAGTGCCCTTTTAGGAATAAGACGATACAATTTCTAAAAGAAAATAATTTATCTCAGCGCCAACTTCAACAATTAGATTCTTATTCGCTTATAGAAGAGTTTATTCAGGACGGAAAAGGAATAGCCTTTTTACCGATTAAAAATGATAAATTAGTACCAATTGAAGATGTTCCAATTGAGAAATTAGCTGTTCATTTCTTTACGAATCAAAATTCTTTCAAACAAATCCCTGATGAACTATTTGATTAATATAATAGCTATAAACGAACTAAATTTACATATAGCAATAAAAATCCCTCCTTTCCGAATCTAAAAGAGGGATTTTCATATTCTATACAATTGATTTTTCACACATTTTGCTCCACTTCTGCACTTTTCTCCTTCTTATTCCGTTTCATATTCTTCAGTCTCTTAACCGTGCCAACTAATCCTTTCGGGAAAACTAGCAATACGATAATGTACAATACACCAAGAATAATCGTCCATCGTTCAAAGATCGGATACTCTGTAGCTAGTTCTGATAAATAATATTTTAGGGATTCAATAATTCCAGCTCCTGCAATGGCTCCTATTAACGTTCCAACGCCTCCAATCATAGTCATCAATAATGCATTTAATGTCATTTCAATTGAAAATACAGTTGTATTAACAAAGCGTAAAGTTATAACAAATAAACCACCGCTAATTGCAGCTACTACTCCTGCAACAATGCTAGCAATAATTTTATAATGAAGAACTTTATATCCTAGTGCTTCAACACGTTGCTCATTTTGTGAAATTGCCTTTAATACTTTTCCAATAGAAGATTTGGTGAAAAGACGTAACAGAACAAAAATGATAAGTAAACATATAAGTGTTACATAATAAAACGTAAAACGATCACGGAATACTTCTGGTACACCAAATGTAAAACCATCTCCTCCGTGAGTGAGCCCACGCCATTTTTCAGCAAGTACGAAAAACAACTGTGAAATAGCAAGTGTTAACATCGCATAAAAATGACTTTTCAGCCGTAAAGAAAGCAAACCGATTATATAACTAACGATTGCTGAAATGATAATTGCAGCTACTATTCCTATTAAAAAGTTCGTTATGGATACTCCTTGTCGATCAAATAAAAGCGCTATGCCATATGCTCCTATCCCAAAGAACATACAATGGCCGAATGATACAATTCCTGTATATCCAAGCAATACATCAAAACTCATTGCAAAAATAGCAAAGATGAAGATTTGAGTGAACAAAATTAACAAGCTCCGTGAATCATTTACGAATGGAAATACACTTAAACAAATGAGCATACATACTCCGAAGTATACTTTAATTCGATTTGATGTGCTGTTCACCATTTCACCCCTTTTCACCAACAAGTCCATTTGGCTTCACTATTAAGAAAAATAGTAACATTAACATATTGATTGCAAGTGATAAATCCGGTATAAAATACGCTGTAAAAGCACCAGCTAATCCGACAATTAAAGAAGCGATGGCTGAACCTTGTACGCTTCCTAGCCCTCCAATGATTACTACTATGAAAGCTAAAATCGCATACTGCATACCCATCTCAGCGAAAATAACGCCTGAGTATGGTGCTAATAAGAAGCCACCTAAGGCAGCCATCCCTGCTCCTAATAAAAAGACGAAAGAAAATATAGCTTTTACGTTAATACCGAGCGCTTGAACCATCTCTTTATCCATTACACCTGCGCGTATCATAAGACCTATCTTTGTTTTTTTGAGCAATAATAATAAGGCAATGTATATGATAACCCCAATTATGATAACGAATAGACGATATTTAATTAATATAACGCCTCCGAACGTAAAACTTCCTTGTAGCCATAACGGTAACTTTGCCCCAATTGGATTTGGTCCCCAAAATACTTTAATACATTCACTAAGTACAAGCATTCCTCCAAGTGTAACAAGAAGCTGTCGAACATGATTTCCGTATACCGGTCTAATAAGGAATCTTTCTAAAATAAATCCAAGGAACATTCCCATAGCTATTGCTCCAATTAAAGCTAACACATAACTCCCTGTCATATTAAATAGCCAAACACCTGTAAATGCTCCCCACGCAAATAAACCACCATGTGCGAAGTTTAGAACACTCATTAAACCGAAAATAAGTGAAAGACCTGATGCTAATAAAAAAATGAGCATCCCTGTTGAAATCCCATTTACAAATAAATTGATTAACACATCCATCCTTCTCACCCCGGATTCATGTTAAGAGATTCCTAAATATTTGTGACACATTTCCTTATCCTCTTTTAATTCATGCATAAAACCGTTATGAACAATTTTTCCGTTATCCATAATATAAAAATAATCACCAATTTGACTAGCCATCATAAAATTTTGTTCAACGAGTAAAACTGTTGTTTTCTCCTTCATTTTCAAAATAGCTATCATTAATTTTTCTATCATAATAGGAGACAAGCCTTTACTCGGCTCATCAATAAGTAGTAAACCATCACTATTAATAAATGCTCTTGAAATTGCTAACATTTGCTTTTGTCCCCCGCTTAAGAGTCCACTTTTTTTGTGCCAAAATTGCTTTAAATCTGGAAATAGTTCAAGCATCCATTCTATCTTTTCTTCCGCTTCTTCGCCCTTACCTCTAGCAAGAGCGAATGTTTCTTCTACTGTCAGATCGTGAAAAATACCTTGATTTTCTGGTACATACCCTATCCCTTTCCTTGAAATTAAATGTGTAGATAATCCCTTTACTTGTGTACGATCATAATAAATTTCACCATGTGCGATATGGTGAAACCCCATAACCGAACGTAACGTCGTAGTCTTCCCTGCCCCATTTCTTCCAAACAGTACAGTAATCGTTCCTTTCTCAACAGTAAGAGATACCCCTTGTAAAATATGAAACTGATCTAAATACGTCTCTATATTATTCACTTGTAATAGTGCCACTATATAATCCCCCTAAATAAGCACTTTGTACACGCTCATCTTTCATAATTTCTTCGGGTAAGCCTTCAGCCAATAACTCTCCATGAAATAAAACGATTAGATGATCTGACAAACCTAATACCATATCCATTTTGTGTTCAATAAGTACAATTGTACTCTCTGGATGTTTCTTAATATTTTCAATCACTTGTAATATAGCTGGGACTTCCTCAACCGAAATACCTGCCGTCGGCTCATCAAGTAATAACACATCCGTTTTTAAAGCTAATAACATCGCAAGTTCTAGCTTTCTTTTCTCTCCATGTGCCAAATCTTTTGCTAATACATTCTCTTTCTCCTGAAGTAATACTGTTTTTAAGAAACGTCTCGCCTCTCCAACTTGTTGCTTTAATTTTGCTGGACTCGGGAAAAAACTATAGTAATCTTGTACGAATGATTGAACACTTAAACGGACATTTTCAAGTACCGTTAATTCTGGGAATATGTTTGTAAGCTGAAAAGAGCGACCGATTCCTAAGCGTGTTCGATCTGAAATCGATAGTTTTGTAATATCTTGCCCTTTAAAATACACTTCACCTGTTGTGGGTGAAATCTGTCCACTTAGTAAATTAAATAATGTTGTCTTACCCGCACCATTTGGCCCGATAATAGAAATGAGTTTTCCTTTTTGTACAGTTAAATTTACATCTTTAATAACATGATGCTCGCCAAAAGATACACTAAGATTTTTTGTTTCTAGCAAATGTGTCATGAAATCCCCCCTTTAAAGCTTTAAGTATGAAAAAAATACGTACAAAGAGGGGATCCCCTCTTTATGCAAAAAACAACAGAAAATTCAGTCTATTTATTTTGAACTGGTGGCTCTGTCTCTTTCATCGTTAATTCTCGCTCTAATACTGGCACTGGATAGTCAACACCATCTTGCTTTTTCAACGTGATAGAATAAAGCGTCTGCATCGCTTGGTGATCCTTTTCTCTAAACTTCATCTTTCCTTTCGGTGTATCAAATTCCATTCCTTCCATTTTCTTAATTAATGTATCTACATCTGTATCACCTTTTGTTTTCTTTAACGCTTCTACAATAGAAATTGCCGCTGACATTCCCCCTGCTGTAAATAAATCTGGCACCGCACCATTAAATCGTTTTTTATGTTCTTCTACTAACCAATCATTCACCTTATTTTTCGGGAGTGTATGATAATATACCGAAAACCCTTGCATTCCTACTAACGCATCCATCGTTTTTAATGCCGGAATATCTGGTGCACCAGTAGAAATTTTAATACCTTGCGCTTCCACATTCATATCTTTCAACTGTTTCCAAGGTGAATTTGCCCCTGCCCAAACAATAAATAAATAATCTGGTTTTGAGCTAATGATATTTTGAATATTTGCAGTGAAGTCAGTCGAATTTGTATCTGCGTATTGCTCGTTTACAATATTCGCCCCTAATTTCTTCGCTCCAGCTTTAAATGCTGCAATTCCCTCACGGCCGTAAGCATTATCTTGTGCTAATGTTGCTATTTTCACATCTTTTTTAGCGATTGCCGCCGCACCAGCGACTGCATCTTGAGAGGAATTTCTACCTGTTCTAAAAATATATTTATTCCAGTTCTTCCCGGTAATACTATCAGCTACTGCTGGTTCTACAACCATTATTTTTTCATATTCTTCAGCTAATGGTAAAACTGCTAATGTATCACTTGAACTAGACGATCCGACTAAAAAATCGACTTTCTCTTCTTCTAATAACTTCGTAGCTTTTTTAACCGCTACATCCGCTTTTGTTTCCGTATCTTCTACAACAAACTTAATCTTCTTCCCTTCCACTTTCCCAGTTCCACCGGTTGCATAGTCTAATCCTAATTCAAATCCGTTCATGGTTTGTTTTCCATATGATTCTAATGGACCTGTTAATGAAGCAAGAACACCTACCTTAATCGTCTTGTCACCCTCTGTACTTGTTTTCTTTCCTGAACAAGCTGCGGTTATTAATAATGAACCTAAAACACAACCAGTAGCCATCATTCTTAGCCATTTACGTTTTTTCATCGACATTGTGATCCTCCCCATACTTTACTTTCTGATAGAATCAAACACGCCAAAGTCCCCTGTCCGTAATCATGACTAACTATAAGATAGGTAATGGAAAACTCTTGTAGTATCCTCTACATTCGGCACAAATCTATAATCACCTTCCTATTTAATGGAAACGGACATACAATCAATATATATTCTACTTTCCAATTGAAAATACTGTTTCGTTGCAGTATTAATCATGAAAAAAGCTACAATAATTTCCGTAGTCTTTTCCGTAGTCTTTTTAGAATAAATTAGTTAAAAATAAAAGACTACATACTATACGCGAAAGAGTATAAAACAAAGGAATTATATAAGGGGTTAATTGGTTTTGGTGGAGGACATAGCTCATGGCGGGGAGGCGTATCCGCAGATGTGAGGTATCGAGGAACTTAAAAATAAGAATAATCAACTAAACAAAGGTTTATAAAATTGAATAAAATAATCTGCTGTCTAGGAAACTATTAGACGATACAATACAATACAATATGAAATATAATTATAATGCCAGTGCATCTCTTAAGTTAATGTGGGTACACTTTCGAGCAGTAACTCTTGCGATAATTTTGGAGCATTGGTTTCCACATAAAAAAGACTCCGCAGCAAGAGGGTCTTTTTTATGCCTTTTATTCCAATGAACGTGCTAACAACTAAAACTGGTAAATAGAATAAAAAGTGAGTTATAATAATAATGCCAATGTATCTTTTTTGTTAATGTGAGTATGCTTTTGAGCAGTAACTCTTTCAACTTATTGGGAGCATTGGCATACATAGAAAAAAGACTCCTACAAAAAGGGGTCTTTTTTTATGTTTCTTGCTTATCATAAGAAAATAGATTTGTTTACTATGAACATAGACAAGTTTTTTATTGGCAGTAAACCCACTATCCCGGTAAATTAGTTTAGAAGATAAGGGATTTATCTAGGGTGTGCAGAGCCTTGTACCCACAAGTAGTGGAGTGCCCCAATTGCATATAAGAGGTCTAGGATATATAATGCTAGCCCCAATCCAGTTATGGTCGGAAACACCTTAAAAGGTCACTGCACACACTCATTATAACAAATTAATCAAAAAAAGATAAAAAATTCTGTGAACCAGGCAGGAAATAGGATACCAGATAAAGAATTTTTCTTTTAGAAATTTAAAAAGACTATATGCAAGTAAAATTCAAATACGTATATAGTATTTAACAAAATTAGCGATTGAAACTCTTTGGTTATTTGGGGCTGGCTCTTGACTAGACATCTTTACTTAATGTGAGATTTACCATCTGGCGTTATAGTCCTGACATACTACATTGGGCATTAAGCTCTAACGGAAAATTGGACAGTCAGATGTATATATCGCTAGGAGGATTTATGTATGAATGAAAACACAGTAGTACCCTTTAGTTTTATAGAGGAATCCAAAGAAAAAGAGAAAGAAACTAAGAGGAAGATGTACCAGTTATTTGTGGGAATTGACATTGGTTCCTCTTTTCACGTTGCTAGTTGTATCCCCTTTCAAGCTTTTTTGGACCCAAAGGGACGTGAATGGAAACGGACAAAGACAATGAAGTTTAATGCGGACAGTCTGGGAATATCACAGTTCTTACAAGCCTTAGAACAAATGGAAAAACAGCTAGGAATTCATAAATCGGACTTCCTAGTTTTACTAGAACCAACAGGTGGTCACTACTCTTACCTACTTCAACAAGTCCTTTTGAACGAAAATTTTGATGTATACCTATTAGAAAATTCCGCAGTAAAAGACTTCCGCGAAAAACATTTAGGAATTACTGAAAAATCAGATGCAGTTGACGCATGGGTAATGTCCTATATGGGATGGCATAAAATCTTACACCCTCATATGAAAGGAGTTAGCTTACTTAAACCAGCTTCTGTAACTCAATCTATTTTTCGTTCGTTAACCCGTGACCGATGGTTATTAAATACTCAGTTAACACGGCGTAAAAATCAGGTACAGCAACTTTTAACTGTTACGCACCCAGACCTCAAAGTAGCATTTAAGAAGCTTGGTACCACTTCTGTCATGAAATTCGTATTGAAGTATCCTACTGGTAAAGATTTAAAACTAGCCACACAGGAAGAACTACGACAAGCAATGATTGAATCTGGGGCAAAGAGAGTAGCTACAAAGGCGTCTGAGGCACTAGCAAAAGTTACAGCAAAATCTATAACAATTGATGTCCCTCATTTAGTTGGAAGACAAAATTGGATAATTGAAGAAGCATTACGTATTGAAGAAAGTATTAAAGGAATTGACAATCACATCCAAGAACTACTTCACGGAAATTCAGGAAAAGGTATTAAACCTCACCCTTATACAGAGTTATTATACTCTTTCCCTTTTATGAGTGATAATTGGGCTTGTACCCTTATCGGAGCCATTGGTGATGTTGAACGATTTAATACATATAAAGAGTTCAAAAAATATCTTGGTGTTTCGGCTGAAAATAAACAATCCGGGACATCAGTAAAGGGTACGAGAATGACCTTTAGTGGAGTTCGAGATGCACGTCGAGTGCTGTTTCAAATGGCAATGATTATCATTGCGACAAAATCCCAGCCATCCGTATTCAGCTCCTATTATCATCGTCTAGTAGAGCGTAAAATGAATGGAAAAACAGCAATTGGGCATATGTGTGGCAAGATTGCCAAGATCCTTTATATGATGCTTAAAACGGGGCAAAAATATGACCCTGTAAAACACGCCCAAGCAACTGGTATTCCTTGGGATTCTGTTTACGACAAAAGAGAAAAAAATGCAAACTCGGAGAAATTTTATCAAGAAGCATTAAAGCTTGCGGGGGATTCAACATCTGACGAAATTGAATTAATTGAAACAGATGTTGATTTAAAATAAAGTTATTTAATTTTTAAAACCTAAAACTATCTTAACCACGTTCTAAATTTAAGACAGGGTTAAGATAGTTTTATAATTTTCTATATAAGTTACTTCACTATACTTAAAAATATAAGAATAAAAAAACAGCAAGGTATATACTTTATTGTTTTAGCCCTGTTTCGCAAAATATGTTCTTGCCAAGAAACTTTCAACAAAGTTTTATAAAAATTATCTTGTATTGATAAAATTCTTTAATTTTCTATATTGATGTTTAATAGCGTTTTCAACTCTTCATCTGTCATAAGCCTAATTCGTTTCATTTCTTCAAATATACCTTCTTCTAAAGGATCTCTATTAGCAATATAAGAGAAATAATCACTTAAGAGCTCATGGTTATAAAAATACTGTAATATCTCCATATATTCTCTAAACTCATCTGCATTGAACTTTGAATGTTGTCCATCATATGTACTGTGAATAAAATTATATATAGACCCTTTTGGCACTATCAAAAATGAACCATCGAACCATCTAGTAACACTGAAATGTGCTATCTCATCATCTTCGTAATAATTCTCATATTCTCCATTATTATTAACAATCAAATTTTCTGAAACTATCTTGTCATAATCTCCAAATTCCTGATTCCCCCCAAAATTTTCTAATTCTTCAACTACTTTAGGATAAATGGGATCTATTTTATCGAATTCTAAACGAAAATAGCTAAAGGCAGGATCCTCGTTTGGCAGCTCCCATATTAATTTTTTTACTTTAAATACGTGTCCCCTTCCATAACCAAAGTCAATCATAACCATATCTTTTTCTATTTCCTCTAACAATTTTATATCTATTAAATCCATTCCTCCGCCTGAATGAATAAATGTATGATTAAAGTTTAAAATCGTTAATTGCTTAAGAATTTCTACTACTTGGATTTTGTCTCTCCAAATAACTGTACTTGGATTTTTCTGTTGTACAACGGTTTGTTCTATAAATCTCCATAAGCTTTTATGTGCTTCACGCTCATTTTGAGCTATACTTTCCCACTCTTGCAGTCTAATTAAAAACTCATCAATTGTTGGTCTTTTTTCAGGATTTTCAACTGTCGAATCTGCTAACAGCTTATACAATTCAACAAAATGTTGGTCAGGATATTTATTTTGTAATTTATTATTTTCAAAATAATTAAATTGACCATCAAATGCATATTCTTCACCAGTAAGTATAATCCAAAGTGTTTTTGCAAATGAATAAACATCTGCTGGCTTAGAATCATCTACTTGTGAAGGCGTTCGCATTTCAGGAGCCATTGTTTTTCGATTTCCTAGTGCTTCTTTTGCTTTAGTTAAATCTTCTTTTTCAGGAAAATCCATTAAACCAAAGTCTCCAAAACAAAATTCACCTTGATAATATAGTATATTTTCTGGCTTAATATCACGATGAGTTATTATTTTTTTATGTAGTTCACTTAATGTCATAGCCAAATCTTTAAAAATCTCTATTAGGGGTCACCATACATGCCCATCAACTTAAGAACGAAAACAAAATGAACTTTCGTTCAAACAAACTAAAAAACACGTAATGTACTTTTGGTATTGAAAAGTACACACACCAAATAAACTCTAACGAGTTTCATTTTAAAAATTATGCAGCTTT